>URMZ01000005.1 GCA_900549025.1 uncultured Collinsella sp. | reverse complement strand
CGCTTGCCCACGCGGGTCTGGAGCATCCAGAGCTTGCCCTGCTCGATGGTGAACTCAATGTCGCACATGTCGCGATAGTGATCCTCGAGCGTCAGGAAGACGCGCTCGAGCACCTCGCCCGCGGACTCAAGGCCCGGGGTGGTCTTGAGGTCGGCGATGGGCTCAGTGTTGCGGATACCGGCGACGACGTCCTCGCCTTGGGCATTAACCAAAAAGTCACCGTAGAACTCCTTGGTGCCGTCGGCCGGATTGCGCGTGAAGGCAACGCCCGTCGCAGAGGTCGCGCCCTTGTTGCCAAAGGCCATGGCCTGTACGTTGACGGCGGTGCCGAGTTCGTCGGAAATGCCATGCTGCTTGCGGTAGATGCAGGCACGCTCGTTCATCCAGCTGCCAAAGACGGCCTGAATTGCAAGGCGTAGCTGAAGCTCCGGGTCGTGCGGGAAAACGGGCTTGCCGTCAGCGACCTCGAGCTCGGGATACAGGAAGGCATCGACGTTCTCGGAGAAGATGCCCTTAAAGGTCTCGACGAGTTCCTGCAGGTCCTCGGCCGAAAGCTCGGAATCGACGCGAACGCCGGCGACCAGACGGGCCTGGGTCAGGGCGTTCTCGAACAGGTCGGCGTCAACGCCCATGACGACATTGGAAAACATCTGGATAAAGCGGCGGTAGCTATCCCAAGCAAAACGCGGATTTTGCGTCTGGGCAATGAGACCCTGAACGGAGTCGTCGTTGAGGCCCAGGTTGAGGACCGTGTCCATCATGCCGGGCATGGAAAACGGAGCGCCCGAGCGCACCGACACGAGCAGCGGATCGGAGGCGTCGCCGAGCTTTTTGCCGCAGCGGGCCTCGAGGTCTGCCTCGGCGGCAACGATCTCATCGAGTGCGCCTTCGGGCCAGACGTTGCCGGCACCGGAGTACTCGACACAGGTCTGGCAGGTAATGGTAAAGCCACCGGGAACCGGCAGGCCGATACGGCTCATCTCGGCAAGGTTAGCGCCCTTGCCACCAAGCACGAAGTTCATGGACTTGTCGCCCTCAGTGACACAGGTGCCCTGGGCGTCGGTTCCAAAACGGTAAACCCTCTTGCAATCGCTCACGATACTTCCCCTTCCATGCGCTCTCGCGCACGACCGTGGTGACGAATCGACCCGCCTGATGCGGGCCGTGAGGGTACTATACGGCGGGCATTGAGCGGGCTTGCGTAGAGGGCGCGGGGTTTGGTAAACGTAGTAAATGTGGCGGTAAACGGTAGGTAAAGGTGGTTACCTTATGAAGATACCAATGCAAGGGAGTTGCAGGTCAAATGCAAGTTCTTTGCTAAATCGCTTTACCAATATCGTGCATTATTTTTAGGTAGTCTTTTAGAGACAGTGCATTTTTAGCTACCGACATGAGTTAACTTTGCTGGGCACGGCGGGCGGCACGGCGGGCACGGGCTTCCCGGATTTCCTCCAAGTGGCTAATGATCTCGGCAGCGCTTTCCTCGATGGCCTTGCCGTCGGTACGCACCACAAAGCAGCCTAGGCGCTTCATGAGGGTACGAGCTTCCTCAAGCTCGCTGCGCACGCTCTCGGGCTCGGCATAAGAGCCGGCAACGGCACGAGCGTAGTCATCGCCCAAGCGGCTATCGCGAATCTCAGAAATAACGTCGACGGTCGAAATCAAACCGAACAGGCGCATCGGGTCAACCTCGTAAATCGACTTGGGCGGCTCCATGCCGTGCGCCAGAGGGACGTTGGCCACCTTGTAACCCTGATAGGCCAAATACATCGACAGCGGTGTCTTGGACGTGCGCGATACGCCCAGCAGCACGATATCGGCACCCGACAGATCGTCGCAGCCGCGCCCGTCATCGTGCTCAACGAAATACTCCATGGCCTCGATACGATGGAAATAGCGATCATCGGTCTTGTGAATCACGCCCGCAACGCCCTTGGGCGGCACACCGATAAGCGACGACAGCACGGCAAGCGTCGGGCCAATCAGGTCGACCGAGCGAATGTGCAGCATACCCAGGTAATCGAGCACGCGGGCGCGAAGCGCCGGATCGACAATGGTGTGGAACACGGCAATATCGCGATGGTCCGCATCGACGCGCGGACCCACAAACGACTTGACCTGCTCCACCGAGTTCACCTTGGGCAGGCGCAAGAGACGAAAAGCCCCTTCATCAAATTGCCCGGACGCCGCAAGCACCACCTCACAAGCGGTATCGCCGAGCGAGTCGGAGATAACGATAACGGTGGGACGAGCGGTGACCGGGCAATCCATGCGGGGCTCCTTTTGCGCTTACGCGCAGGCTGGCTTACTTTTTGCGGGCAAGCTCACCGATGTTGGCGATGCCGGAGAAAACGGCCTCGAAGCGGTTGAGCAGCTTAAGGCGATTATCGCGAAGCCGCTCGTCCTTGTCCATGACCATAACCTCATCGAAGAAACGGTCGATGGGCGCGCGCAGGGCGGCGAGGGCAGCAAATGCGGCCGGGTAGTCCTCGGCAGCAAGGGCAGCATCGACAGCAGTCTGAGCAGCCTCGGAAGCGTCGGCAAGCGCGAGCTCGGCCTCGCCCATCAGGCTGCGGTCGTACTCCGCGCCCAGCTCGGGCTTGGAGATATGCGCGGCACGGGCATAGGCCGTAGCCAGGTTGTCAAAGGTCTCGGCATCGTTCTTGCGGGCCTCGTCGAGGGCGGCGCAGCGGGCGAAGAAGACGGACGGGGCGATGATGTGCACCGCAGAGACGGCGGCAACGGTATCGGCCGGGATCTTTTCGTCGCGGGCCATGCTCACCAGGCGGCCATGGAAGAAGTCGCGAACCTGCTGGGCGACCTCGGCGGCGTCGAACTCAATGCCCTGCTCGCTATAGAGCTCGAGGGCGAAGTCGATGAGCGATGTGGGGTCGATCGGCAGACGGTCGCGCAGGATGTTGATGATGCCGATAGCGGCACGACGCAGCGCGTAGGGGTCGGAGGAGCCGGTCGGGGGCTCGCCAATGGCAAAGATACCGGCGATGGTATCGAGCTTGTCGGCGCAGGCCACGATGCAGCCAGCGGTGCCCTCGGGCAGCTCGTCACCGGCAAAGCGGGGACGATAATGATCGCGAATGGCGTGGGCGACCTCGTCGTTCTCCCCCATCGCGGTGGCGTAGTAACCGCCCATCACGCCCTGCTGGCTCGTGAACTCGACGACGGCGTTGGATACCAAGTCGGCCTTGCACAGGTGCGCGGCGCGAGCGGCATCGGCGGCCAGGTGGGCGCCCAGATGGGCCTCGCGAGCGATGGCAAGCGCGAGTTGCTCAATGCGCTCGGACTTGGCGAGCACGCTACCGAGCTTCTCCTGGAAGGCGACCTTGGCCAGACGCTCGCGGAACTCGTCGAGGGAGATCTTCAGGTCCTCCTCGTAGAAGAACTTGGCATCGTCCAGACGGGCACGCACAACGCGCTCGTTGCCGTCGATCACGCGCTCGGCGTTCTCGGGCTTGCTGTTGGAGACGACCACGAACTCACGCGTGAGCTTGCCCTCGCCGTCATAGATCGGGAAGTAGCGCTGGTTGGTGAGCATGGACTCGCAGATGATCTCGTGCGGGACCTTGAGGAACTCCTCATCGAAGGTACCGACGAGCACCGTCGGCCACTCGCAGAGGTTGATGACCTCCTCAAAGACCTTCTTGGGCGTATCGACATGGCAGCCGGGACGGGCAGCCTCGACCTCGGCGATACCGGCAAGGATGGCCTCGCGACGGCGCTCGGCAGAAAGCACGCCGGCGTCCTCGAGCACCTGCTCGTAGACGGCGGGGCTGGCGACCACATGGTCACCGGGGCCAAGCACGCGATGACCACGCGTGGTGTTGCCACTCGTCACGTCGGCAAACGACACGGGCACAACGTCCTCGCCCAGAAGGCAGCAGATCCAGCGGACCGGACGAACAAAGGTCGCATGCTCGTGACCCCAGCGCTGAGAGCGGTAGTTGGGCCACTGCAGGCCAGCGATAGTCTTCTCGCACAGGGCCGTCAGGATCGGGGTGGCCGGGGCGGAAGGGATGTTCTTCTCGGCAAAGACGTACTCACGGCCGTCGGTGTCCTCGCGACGGACCAGATCCTCGGCAGCCACACCGCACTTGCGGGCGAAGCCCTGGGCGGCCTTGGTGGCGTTACCGTCGGCATCGAAGGCGATGTTGGCCGCGGGGCCGCGCTTGACCTCGTGAACCTCGTCGGTCGCGGTGGCGACGTCGGCAACGAGCGCAGCCAGGCGGCGCGGGCTCGAGATCACACGGACCTCGCCGTGGGCCAGACCGGCCTCGTCGAGACCCTTGGCGATCATGGTGCCAAGCTGCTTGACGGCATTGTTCAGCGGTGCGGAGGGCATTTCTTCCGTACCGATCTCAAACAGGAAATCCTTAGCGTCTGCCATGGCTTACGCCACCTCGCCTTCCTGATCGGCATTCTCGTTGACTCCGGCGACCTCGGCCATGTAGGCCTCGCAGCACGCCTTGGCGACGGCGCGGACGCGCAGGATGTAGTTGGCACGCTCGACCGCGGACAGCGCGCCACGGGCATCGAGCAGGTTGAAGGCGTGGCTGCACTTCATGACGCAGTCGTATGCGGGCAGCGGAAGCTTGCGCTCCAGGCAGGAGTGGCACTCGGCCTCGTAGTCGTCAAACTTCTGACGCATCATCTCGACGTTAGCGACCTCAAAGTTATAGGCACTGAACTCGCGCTCGTTCTCGAGGAACACGTCGCCATAGGTCATGGGCGTGCCGTCGGGCAGGTAGCTCCACACCAGATCGTAGACCGAGTTGACGCCCTGGGCGTACATGGCGATACGCTCCAGGCCGTAGGTGATCTCGACGGGCACGGGGTCGACCTCGATGCCGCCCACCTGCTGGAAGTACGTAAACTGCGTGACCTCCATGCCATTGAGCCAGACCTCCCAGCCAAGGCCCCAGGCGCCGAGCGTCGGGCTCTCCCAGTCGTCCTCGACAAAGCGGACGTCATGGTCGTTGGGGTCCAGACCGATAGCGGCAAGAGACCCCAGGTAGAGCTCCTGGGCGTTGACCGGCGAGGGCTTGATGAGCACCTGGAACTGATAGTAGTGCTGCATGCGGTTGGGGTTCTCGCCGTAGCGGCCGTCGGCGGGACGGCGGCAGGGCTGTGCATAGCAGGTGCGCCACTCGGCGGGACCGAGCGAGCGCAGCGTGGTCGCGGTGTGGAAGGTACCGGCACCGACCTCGGAGTCATAGGGCTGCATAATGACGCAGCCCTGCTCGCCCCAGTACTGCTGGAGGCGCAGGATGATGTCTTGGAAGGAAAGCGATGAAGCGTTCATGCCTCTAATATCCCCTCGTCGAAACGATTACACGGTTAGGTACTGTACTATAGCGGTTTTTAGTCGATAGCGCCGATGCGGTTGAGCGGCCAGTAGCGAACGAGTGCCACGGCGATCAAATCAGAGCGATCGACGGGACCAAAGTAGCGTGAGTCGGCAGAGTTTTCGCGGTTGTCGCCCATCACCCACACGCACCCGTCGGGAACCGTGTAGGGATAGCTTACCTGAGCGCCAGGCGCTTGGACCGAAAGCGGCCAGCTCATGCCCGTCGTATAGTCCTCGTCGAGCGCTTGGCCGTCAACGACCACCTTGCCATCCTGCAGGTCGACCGTCTGGCCGGCCGTGGCAATAACACGCTTGACAAGAACATCATGCTCGGAGGTGCCATCGGGGTTGTGAAACACCACGATATCGCCTTGGCTGACAGGCTGACCGAGCTCGAGGCTCACCTTTTGTGCCAGGATCTGGTCGCCAATCTCGATCGTGGACTCCATGGAGCCGGTGGGCACCACAAAGGGCTCGACCACAAACGAGCGAATCAAGAAGGTGGCCACGAGCGCGATCGCGATGACCACGATCCACTCAAAAGCGCCCCTCAACGCGGAATGCTGCGATGGAACCATTCTCACTCCTCGCTCTGCGAATACGAAGCGTCCAAAATCTCCTGCGCGTACGCACGCTCCTGGGGCGTAAGGCGCGCCGTCTCGATCAGATCGGGACGCCAACGGCAGGTGCGCTCGATGGCGTTCTTGCGGCGCCAAGCGTCGACCTTGGCGTGATCGCCACTCACGAGCACTGGCGGCACGCCCTCGCCGTTGAACTCGGCGGGACGGGTGTACTGCGCGTACTCGAGCAGGCCTCCGTCCTCGGCGGTCGAGAACGACTCGTCCACATTGCTCATCTCGTCGCCCAGGGCGCCGGGAATCAGGCGTACGACGGCATCGGCAACGACCATAGCGGGAAGCTCGCCGCCCGTAAGCACGTAGTCGCCGATCGACAGACGCTCATCGGCATACGCATACGCGCGCTCGTCGACGCCCTCGTAGCGACTGCACACAAACAGCAGGCGTTCACTTTTGAGCAGGCGCTCGGCCACATGCTGCGTAAAAGGCTCGCCACAGGGGGTAAAGAACACCACAGTGGGCTTGGGACCCTCTGCGCTAATGGCCTCGATGGCCTCTGCGATAGGCCCGACCTTCATGAGCATGCCCTGCCCGCCGCCGTACGGCTCGTCATCGACGGTACGATGGCGGTCGTGCGTCCAGTCGCGCAGGTTATACGCCTTATAATCAAAAAGGCCGGCCTTGCGGGCGCGGCCCAAAATCGACGTGGACATGACGGGCTCAAACATCTCGGGAAAGACCGAAAGGGTCTCGATCAGCATGTTGTCCTCCCTACTTGTCCATATCGATCAGGCCGTCCATCACGTGGACGGAAATTGTTCCTGTGTCGGGAAGATCGAGCACAACCTGCTCGATCACGGGAATCAGCACCTCGCCGTACCGATCGCCCTCGACAACCCAAACATCGTTAGCAGGCGTCGACATAATCTCGACGATCGTGCCGAGTAAACCGAAGCGCTCGTCGACCACCTCGCGACCCATCAGATCGGTATAGGCAGCGTCGAGCGAATCGAGCTCAAAGTCGTCACGATTTGCCAGCACGTAGCATCCCGTGATGCCCTCGGCGGCTGTCAAGTCGTCAATGCCCTCAAACGAGACCAGATCGCCATCGCCCGTATCGGTGACGGACACGACCGTGCAAAAGCGGTCGCGCTTGAGCGCCGGCGGCGTCAGAGCGACCCGCATACCCGGCTCTAATACAGAAGGAAGCCCCCGCAGCGGCTGCGCGAGGACCTCCCCCTTCCTTCCGTGCGGCTTGACCACACGGGCGATGTTTTTGTACTGGGACCTCAAGGTCCTAGCCCAGAACCTCTACCTCGACAGCAGTGTCGAGGCGAGCGGCCAGTGCACGGGCGAGCGTGCGAATGGCCTTGATGGTACGGCCACGACGGCCGATGACCTTTGCGACGTCATCCTCGGCGACCGAAACCTCAATTGTAGAGGCGTCGTCACCATCGATGACCTCAAGGCTCACGGAATCCGGGTCGTCGACGATCTGAACAACGAGATATTCGACGAGATCAGCGATGCGATCTGAGAGCATTGCCTCACCCTCGAGCTGTGCAGCGTCAACCTCAGGCACGATTTACTCCTCGGCGCCCTCAGCGGCCTCAGCGGCAGCCTTAGCGGCCTCGGCCTCTTTGGCGAGCTGCTTCTTGGACTTCTTGACGACGGTCTCGGTCTTCTCGCCCTCGTTGGCGGCCTTGACCAGAGCGGCGACGGCGTCGGTGAGCTGAGCGCCCTTGGACTGCCAGTCGGCGATCTTCTCGAGGTCGAGGTTGATGGTCTTGGGGGCGGTCATCGGGTTGTAGCGGCCAACCTCCTCGATGATACGACCGTCACGCGGGGCGCGGGAATCGGCGACGACGACACGGTAGTACGGACGCTTCTTAGCGCCGTGACGAGCAAGGCGAATCTTGACTGCCAAAGGAAACTCCTCCAACCAAGCAGCTTTAGGCTGCAACTACAAACAAACAGTTGAACATAATACGCCATCGACGCGGGCAGGTGAAGTCCGTGAGACCAACTTCTTCGGTGTAGTCGAGGGCAAATCCATATCTTAGACAAGAATTCGGGATTTGCAAGCACATACACGCACCCCACATGAGCTGCGCGGTATACTCATGACATGGAAAGACGCGAACATACATACGGTTATGAGGATGCCATGGGCGTCACGCCGCCTCCCTGGACGGGTCCGGCGGTTGGCCTCATGGACCTTGATGCGTTTTTTGCGAGCGTGGAAATGCTCGATCATCCCGAATGGCGAGGAAAGCCGCTCATCGTGGGCGGAGACGCCGATTCGCGTGGCGTCGTGTCCACGTGTTCGTATGAGGCGCGTCGCTTTGGCGTGCACTCTGCCATGGCCTCGGCCGAGGCACGGCGCTTGTGCCCGCAAGCCATTTGGACACACGGGTACTTTGACCGATACCGCGAGGTGAGCGCGCAGGTCATGGCGATTCTCGCCGACGAGACCCCGCGTGTTGAGCGCGTATCCATCGACGAAGCCTTTATCGATATCACACCGGGTCGCTTTGCGCCCGAAGACCCGCTGCTGGTTGCGCGGCGTATAAGCGACCGCGTGGCAGGGCTGGGAGTGACCTGTTCCATTGGCGTGGGCTGCAACAAGACGGTCGCAAAGATCGCAAGCGAGCGGGATAAGCCGTTTGGGCTGACCATCGTGCGCCCCGGAACCGAGCAGCGCTTTTTGGCCGCGCTGCCGGTATCTGCCATGAGCGGCATCGGGCGCTCGGCCGAGGAGCGACTGCGCCGCATGCGCATCTACACCCTCGGCGAGCTATCACGTGCACCGGAATCCACCTTGGCCTCTATTTTTGGCGTCAACGGCGAACGCATGCGCCAGCGTGCGCTGGGACTCGAAATCTCCGAAGTCACGAGTCTTGATGAAGAGCGCGAGGTCAAGTCGGTCAGCAATGAACGCACCTTTGCTAAAGATTTGACTGAGCGTGAGGATATTGAGGCGGCGATTGCGCTGTTGGGAGAGTCAGTGGGACGCCGTCTGCGCCGTCAGGGGCTGACGGGCGCCACGGTGACGCTCAAGCTCAAGTATTCGTATGGAAGCGGTCGCTCGGCACAGCGCCGGCTGCCTCATCCGACCGACGATGAGAACATCTTCGTGGCGGTTGCACTCGAACTGCTCGACAACATCTGGCAGGATGGCATGCATGTTCGCTTAGCGGGCATCGGCATGAGCGACTTCGACCACCAAGGCGGCATCCAGACTGACCTGTTCTGCGAGATCGATGACCGCGGAGCCCAATCCAGCGACCGCCGCGACCTCTCCGTCGCCATCGACGCCGTCCGAGACAAATTCGGCGACACCGCCCTTTCCTTCGGCCGCCAATCCCGCTTCAACGATTAACCGCCTTTGGGCAAAAAGAAAGCCGGGCAGGTGCGGAAAACCGCACCTGCCCGGCGATATGCGTGAGGGTAGCTAAACCCCGTCTCAAATGAGCTACTAGAGGAGGTTGAGGGGGAGCTGGGGGGCGTCTCCCCAGAGTTTCTCGAGGCGGTAGAAGTCGCGGGCTTCGGGAGTGAAGACGTGGACGACAACCGAACCATAGTCCATGAGCATCCAGGTCTTCTGCTCGCGGCCCTCGATGGAGAACGGATGCTCGCCGCAAGCCTCGGCGACCTTCTCCTCGATCTCGTCGACGATAGAATCGACCTGGCGGTTGTTGGTACCGGTGGCAAGCACAAAATAGTCGCACACATCGGAAAGCTCGGTCAGGTCGAGCACCTGAACGTCCTCGCCCTTCTTGTCGTAGGCGGCCTGCGCGGCGGCGCGGGCGACATCCTCGGCGGCGACACCGCTCGCAGACAGCGAGGCGGCAGTGCGGTCGGACGTGGCGACGAAGCTCTTGTGCTCCACACCTTCAAGAATCTGCTCGTCGGTCATGGTCTCGTCGGCCATGGAATACCTCTTTCTAGACAGCCCGAGCTAGCGCAGCTGGGCGTAATGGTTGTAAATCGAAATAGCCGTGGGATAAAGATAGCGCCCGGACTGAATCACATAGACCAAACCCTGCGCAAAACAGGAGAAGAACAACTCGTCGAGCGTCGACTCCCCCACCATCTTGCGCAGCGCACGTGCATAGTCGCCGTGGCGGTTGGGCTCGATGGCATCGGCCACAAAGACCACCATATCGAGCGGCGTCATATCGCAGGCACCCACGGTGTGACGGTCGACAGCCTGAAAGACCGCCGGCGACAGCTCGGGAAAAAGCTGCGGAAGCTCATAGGCGGCAACAGGGCCATGCAAAAGCGGCGTCGCGGCAGAAGGAGAGCCGGCAATCTTAATGCCGTAATGCAGAGCGCGCGTGACCAGCTCGTCATCGGAAAGCACCTTGTCCCAGTCGTGGATCAAGCCGGCGGCAGCGGCATCAAAGCGGTCGACGCCGTAGACCTCGGCCAGATGAAGTGCGGTCTCGGCAACACCCAGCGAATGCACATAGCGCCTGCGCTTATCCTTCATGCGAACATCGAGCAGCTCTTGAATGCGCTTGAGCAGCGCGCGCTCATCGCCCTCAAACTGATCCTCTACCGACAACGTAGACCCCCATCACTCAAAATCCTCTTGGCCCAAATCGGCATATAGCCTGCGCTTGCGAATGTAGCCGAGCACGGACTCGCTCGTAAGATAGCGCACGCTCATGCCGCGGGCAACCCGCTTGCGAATGTTGGTCGAGCTAATCGCCAGCGCCGGAATCTGAATATAGCGCACGTCGAATGGCAACCCCGATTCCTTAATCCGCGCCCGGGCCGTATCGATGTCAAAACCGGGACGTGTAGCAGCAATAAAGGTTGCCAGTTCGGCAATCTCATCAGCATTGTGCCAGGTCACAATATCGATAATCGCATCGGCGCCCGTAATAAAGTAGAGCTTTACCTGCGGCGGGTAAAAGTCGCGAAGGGCATGAAGCGTATCGGCCGTGTAGGTTACGCCCGGACGGTCGATCTCGAACCGACTCGCCAAAAAGGCCGGGTTCGCGGCGGTGGCGAGGACCGTCATAGCATAACGGTCCTCGGCAGGCGTCACCGGCTTGTCAAGCTTAAAGGCGGGAGAGCCCGCCGGCATAAAGAGCACAGCGTCCAAGTCGAGCGACTCACGCGCCTGCTCGGCGGTCACCAGGTGCCCGTAATGGATGGGATCAAAGGTGCCACCCATAATGCCGAGCCTAAACTCCTGCCCGTCCTCTAGAGGAAGCTCGGGCAGACCGATTCCACCGCGCAGCGACATGGCTTACTCGCCCTCCGAGGTCTCGGCATCGTCCGCGGCATCCACCGCATCGACAACCTCGACGCCCTCATCCACAGCATCGGTCACGTCAATGGCCTCAACGGCAACGTCCTCGCCAGCATCCTCGAGCTCCTCGTACTCCGAGAAGTCCTCAGCGCCCTCAAAGTCAAAGGCACGCTGGCAAATGCGGACCTCGTCGCCCGCACGGCAACCGGCCTTCTCGAGCGCGTCGTCAACACCCATACGCGCAAACTTATGTTGCAGGTAAATGACGGCTTCCTCATTTTCCCAGTCGGTCTGAATGACCATGCGCTCGATGGCACGACCGACCACGCGGAAGGCACCGGGCTCTTCCTGGACAATGCGGAAACGCTTCTCACGCTGCAGGCGACGGCGCTCCCACTCATCGTCGCGCAGAACGACCGGCTCATCGGAGACCGACAGCTCGGCGCGCAGCTTAGCCACCTGCTCGCCCACGGCAAGCATCAGCGTGTTGAGGCCGGCGCCCGTAACAGCAGACACGGCAAAGAACATATGTCCATCGTCGAGCGCTGCGCGCTTGAGGTCGGCAATCTTGTCGGCCGTGCCCGGCGCGTCGCACTTGTTGGCAACGACGATCTGCGGACGCTCCGAAAGCTCGGCGCCATACTGCTCGAGCTCGCGGTTGATGATGCGATAGTCCTCAACCGGATCGCGATCCTCAAAACCGCCCGTCATGTCGACGACATGCATGATCAGGGCCGTACGCTCAATGTGGCGCAGGAACTGGTGACCCAGGCCCTTGCCCTCGCTCGCGCCCTCGATAAGACCGGGGACGTCGGCAACGACGTAAGAATATTCGCCGGCACGCACCATGCCGAGGTTCGGCACGAGCGTGGTAAACGGGTAGTCGGCAATCTTAGGACGGGCGGCACTCATGCGCGCGATGAGCGATGACTTACCCACCGAGGGGAAGCCCACGAGCGCGGCATCGGCCATGAGCTTCATCTCGAGCTCGATCCAGTGCTCCTCGGCCGGCTCGCCCAGCTGGGCGAACGCGGGCGCACGGCGCACCGATGTCACAAAGTGGGTATTGCCCAGGCCGCCGGCACCACCGGGCGCCACGACAACGCGCTCGCCATCGTGCACCAGATCGGCAATCTCGAACATCGGGGTCTGCGTCTCGGGATCGAGCTCGCGCACCACGGTACCCATAGGGACCTTGAGAATCAGGTCCTCGCCGCTCTTACCGTTACGACGGGCACCCTGCCCGTGCGTGCCGCGCTCGGCGCGGAAGTGATGCTTAAAGCGGTAATCGATCAGGGAAGACAGCTGAGCATCGGCCTGGATGACGACATTGCCGCCACGACCGCCGTCGCCGCCATCGGGGCCGCCCTTGGGGACAAATGCCTCGCGTCTAAACGACATGCATCCGGCTCCGCCGTCGCCGCCGCACACGTTAATGCGGCTGATATCGGTGAACTGTGACAACAGAATCGCCTCCTACAAAAAAGAGGGAGACCCTTGAATCCTAAAACTCAAGTGCCTCCCACATATGTGCTCTATGAAGGGTGAATTACGCGTTCGCGAGCGGGCGTACGCTGACCCTGTGCTTGATACCCTTGTGGAACTCAACGGTACCGTCGACCAGCGCGAACAGCGTGTCGTCCTTACCACGGCCAACGTTCTCACCCGGGTGGATGTGCGTGCCGTGCTGACGGACGAGAATCGTGCCCGTGGTTACCGTCTGGCCGGCATAGCGCTTCGTGCCAAGGCGCTGACCGCGGGAGTCACGGCCATTACGGGAGGAACCGAGTCCTTTTTTGTGTGCCATTGTGTATACCTACTCTTTCGTTACGAGTGTAATCTACTCGGCGACGGGAGCCTCGGCAACAGCCTCAGCCTCTGCCTTGACAGCCTTCTTGGCGCGGGAGGTAGCCTGAACCTTCACGATCTTCAGCTTGGTGAGCTGCTGACGGTGACCCTTCAGACGACGATAGCGCTTGCGCTTGTGGAACTTGAAGACCAGCTGCTTCTCGCCCTTGAACTGCTCAACGATCTGAGCGGTAACCTTGGCCTTAGCCAGCTTGTCGGGATCGGTGACGATCTTCTTACCATCGTTGAGGAAGATAACCGGCAGGGTGACCTTGTCGCCCTCATTGCCCTCGATCTTCTCGACGGTGATGACATCGTCGGTGGCGACCTTGTACTGCTTGCCGCCCGTGTTAACGATTGCGTACATGTTTACTTGCCCTTCATGCATCAGTTAGTGCAACAGCCGAATATAGTAGCAGGCGAAAATACCCCCGTCAACGAGTATGTGGAGCAAATCCACAAGTTCGCACAGGTATGGGGCTGACGAGTCGGCCCTCGTCGTCCTCGCATGCTTGATTCTGACGCTCGACATCGTAGGAGCAGATGGTCACGAGGTCTTGCATACCGGTGGAAACAATAGGTGCATCCACGCCCGGGGTCAAGCCCTGCAACAAAACATCAGCAGCAGAAAGCAAAATTTCCGGACGCATGGAGCCCTCGTTGTCGGCATGGGTGTCGAGCATGAGCACCAAATGGTCCGGGCGCTCCCCCGCCGTGAGCTCATAGCCCACGAGTGTGTGATCCAAATCCAAGCGCTTGCTCTTTTTTCCGCGCGCGTAGTCGATGCCATGGCCCGCGCGCAGCGTGTCGATCGCACGATGCACCTCGTCGGCGCTTACGGGCGCCTCGGGGTCCAGATGCAGGTCGATGCGATACGACAGGCGCGTGAGCTGCGCCGTCAACGCCGGCGTGCGCACGTCGATGTACGCCGCCTCGATGGGCGCCAGATCGGCCGGAGACGCCGCAGCCAGGCGCCCAAACGCCTCGTCGAGCGCCACGAACTCGGTCATAAACAGGTCATACCACTCGCAGGTCGACGACGTGCCCACCGGTAGCGCCGAAGAGAAGCCAACGCGCATGTGCGGAGAGAAGCCCTGCGTGACGGCATAGGGAAGTCCCGCACGGCGCACGATGCGCTCAATGGTATGGATTACTTCGAGATGACCCAGGTACTTAAGACGATCGCGCTTGCCATAGCGAACACGAAGCCTAAAGAGCGAGGGGTTGTCGGTCAGGCGCTCACTCATGCGCGATCACCCATCAATACATTCTTGGCGTGGAGCGTGGGGCAGATCCCGCAGCCGGTGCACGACGTGCGGGTGCAGTCGGGAGTCGTGACGCCCTCGAGCGAGCGACGGTACTCGCGCTCGAGGAAGCCACGCGTGCAGCCGGGGCTCACGTGCTCCCACGGCAGGCGCCAGTCCAACTCGTAAGGCAGGTGTACGAGCTCGTTGAGGTCGATGCCGTTTTTGGCAGCAGCCTCCTTCCAGTTCTCGAGCGAGAAATGCTCTACCCAGGCGTCAAAGCGAGAGCCCGAACGCCAAGCATCGATGATGACGGGCGTCATGTCACGACCGGCGCGGGAAAGCGCGGCCTCGATGAGCGAGGTCTCGGCATCGTGGTAATGCACGCGGACGGCACGGTTGCGAACACTCGTGATAAGCAGCTTCTGGCGACGCTTGACGTCGTCGTAGTCGAGCTGCGGGCACCACTGGAACGGCGTGGCGGCCTTGGGGATAAAGACCGAAACCGAGATGGACACCGAAATCGAGCCGCGACGAGCCTTGGGCACCACGGAACGACCGAGCTCCAGCACGTGATCGGCCAGATTGGCGATGGCCACGATGTCCTCATCGCGCTCGCCGGGAAGGCCCATCATAAAGTAGAGCTTCATGCGGTTCCAGCCGGCCTCGAAGGCCGCCTTGGCCGCACGGTCCAGGTCCTCCTCGGTCACGTTCTTGTTAATGATGTCGCGCATGCGCTGGCTGCCGGCCTCGGGCGCGAACGTCAGGCCGCCCTTCTTTTCGCCGGCGACCGACTCGGCCATATCCACGCCAAACGAATCCAGGCGCTGCGACGGAATAGACACGCGAATACCCGTATCCTCCAGGCGACGGTTGAGCCTGCCGAGCACGTCGCGAATGCAGGAGTGGTCGGTCGTGGAGAGCGAGGTCAGCGACACCTCGTCATAGCCGGTCTTTTCCAGACCCTGAATCACCGACGAGACGATCTGGTCGGCCGAGCGCTCGCGCACCGGGCGATACGTCATGCCGGCCTGACAAAAACGACAGCCGCGGGCGCAGCCGCGCAGGATCTCGATAGACAGGCGGTCGTGAACCAGCTGTGCATAGGGCACGCACGACTGCGACAGCGGATTCGTGGCGCCGAAATCCTCGACGACGCGCTTGTAGACCACGGTCGGCGCATCCTTGCCCTCACGCGGCACGGTGTAGCCATGCGGCGAGCAGGGCTCGTCGTGACGAACCTCATAGAGCGACGGCACGTAGTTGCCGGCAATGGATGCAAGCTGCTCGACAATCTGCGCGCGCGGGACCCCTTCGTCACGCAGGCGGCGATGCAGCTGGCAGGTATCGAGCAGCGATTCCTCGCCCTCACCGATGAGGATGGCATCGAAGAAGGCCGCGTACGGCTCGGGGTTGTACACCGAGGGGCCGCCGGCGATGATAATGGGGTCGTCCTCGGTGCGGTCAGCCGCTAACAGCGGAATACCAGCGAGGTCGAGTGCCTCGAGGAAGTTCGTCACCGCCATCTCGTGCGGCACATGCAGGCCGACGATATCAAACGAAGCGACCGGCGCTGCACCCTCGAGCGAGAGCAGCGGAATGCCTGCCTCGCGCATGGCGTCACCCATATCGGGCCACGGCACATAGCCGCGCTCGCAGGAGACGCCCTCGGCCTGGTTAAGGATGTTGTAGAGGATGGCGATGCCCTGGTTGGGCAGACCGACCTCGTACACATCCGGGTAGATCAGGCAGCAACGGTAGTCGGCATCGGCCTTGGAAAGCGTGCCCCACTCGTGATCGATATAGCGGCTCGGTTTCTCGACCTTGGCGAGCAGCGGCTCAATTAAATGAAAACAGTCTTGGTATGCAACGCGCAACGGAAAACCCCTAAGCTGCGAGATCGGATGCGTCCTGGTAGGACGCCATAGGACGGGTAGCGCCCGCGACCGTGGTCACCAGATCGCGAACGCGGGAGAACGTGGCAGTGACCACCTCGTTGGCACGACTGTAGTCGACATCGCGCTCGTAGAGCGAAACGAGCGCACGGCCCATGCCATAGGTGCCCGCGGCGGCAGTGAGCGCCTTGACGGCAAACCCAATATGCGGCGTCTGCTTGACGAGCGCGCGGGTGACCGCGCGGATCACAAGACCGCCGGCAAGCACGCCCGCGACCTCGTAGCCACGCTCTGGCTTAATGCCGCGTCCAAAGACGGCAGCGAGCTCAAAGAGCATGCCCACCTGCGCCAGCGCCATAACGGGATAATCGGCGCCCGGCAAAAACACCAGCGCACCGGTCGCCATATTGGTGAGCGCGCACGAGGTGATGATACGATTGGCTGCCGCAATGCGCATGAAGGCAAAGTTCGCCGCAAAAGCCGTTTCCTTGTCGGTGCGATCGAGAATCCAGCGAGCAAGCGTCTCGAGCAGATACGTCTTATCGGTTGCCGCTACCACGCCGAGCATGGGCGTGGACTCCTCGATAAACGGCACCTCCACAGCAGACTCGGCAAGCACGCACACGGGCGCGCCGGCGATCACGAGCTCCTGCACGGCACTCTCCAAGCGGTCGGAACCACACGAGAGCACCAGCACCACATCGGTATCGGTCTTTGGAGCAATTCGCTCCTCCCCCAGACGCTCGACGCGCACAATACCCGAGGTCGTCTGCGGCACAAAGGCGTCACGCACCGTCTCGGCCAGAAAGCGCGAGGCGGACGAATCCAGATAGACCGAGACGCGCACCGGCGTATCGGAATCCTTCTTAACGGACGCGCCCATCTTAAAAGCGCGGGTCAGCTTATCTACGGGAATTTTCATAGCAAACCCCTCCAGCGGTTACGCGGCGCCCGAACGATGCCGCCATATGGATTGTACGATACCCACCGTCAGCAGCTGAATCATCATCGAAGACGAACCAAAGCTAATAAACGGTAGCGGAATACCGGTAATCGGCATCATGCCGATGCACATGCCGATGTTTTCGAAGGTCTGGAACGCCCACATGCCGACGATACCTACGCATGATAAGCGTAGGAACAGAGACTCGCACTTAAAGGCAACGCGGATCGTCGAGAAGATGAGCAGTACATACAAGCACAGCAGCAAAAAGGAGCCGCAGAAGCCAAAGGTCTCGGACAAAAAGGCGAAGACGAAGTCGGTATGGAACTCGGGTAGGAAGCCGCCGGCCGACTGCGTCGCATGCCCCAGGCCCTTACCAAAGAAACCGCCCGAGCCGACCGCGATCAACGACTGCTGCAGATTGTACGCATCGTCCGAATCGGCATTATCGGGGTCGATAAAGACCGTCAGACGGTTCATCTGATACTGCTTGATGAGCACATCGTGGCCGAGCAACGAATCAAAGACCGAATCGAGCGCCAGGACGAGGGCCACCAAGCCCACGAGCAGGGCCAGGGTCGACAGCACCCATTCGCGGCGTGCACCGCTCATACAAATGACGATGGCGCCCGAAACCAGCACGACCAGGCCCGAGCCCAGGTCGCCCATGGCAACGACGGCCAAAAACGGAATGGACAGCATGCCGCAGAGCTTGACGTAGTCGCGAACGGTATCGATGCGACCGTTATACTGCGAGCCAAGCGTAGCAATAAAGAAGATGGTGATGAGCTTGGCAAGCTCAACCGGCTGGAATGTCAAGCCGATACCGGGAATCTTGATCCAGCCCGTCATGCCCAGACCGCCCGTATAGGACAGACCCGGAATCTTGGGCGAGAAAATCACGATCAGGTCAATGACGAGCAACGCCGTCGAGAAATTGGAAATACCGCGCAGGTCGGTACGCCAGACCAGCACCGCCAGCACCGCTCCGATGCCAATTCCCAGCAGATGGCGTGAGAACGAGGCATCGGCCTTAAACTGCGAAGCCGACCAGATAATGATGGCACCGTAGGCGACAAGCGCCACAGTAGCCACGAGCACACCGATATGCACCTTTTGGCGAAACGTGCCGCGCGAGGCCGAAAGTTGCTTGTTGACACGGTCCAGGCTGCTGCGAGAGCCGGTCTTGGTTGAACGGAACAGATCCGCCGGAGAAAAATCCATCGCAACCTCCTATCGAACCGAAGAATCGCCCGAGGCCGAAGAGGTATCGGGCTCGCCATAAATCACGCCGAGCACGTCGCGCACGACATGCATCGCGGTATCTGAGCCGCCGCCGCCCTGCTCCAGGACAGTAGCGATGACATACTTGGGGTCATCGGCCGGTGCATAGGCGCAGAACCACGCGTATTCGTCCTCGCCGCTTTTCTCGCCCGTGCCCGACTTGCCGTATACCTGCGGCGTCAGGGTGCCAAAGTGAGCCGCTAGGGACGTCGATGCCGTGTAAATCACGTCGTGCATGCCGTTGCGAACAAGAGCCAAATCCGAATCGCTGTTGATCTTGGCCTCCAGGCGCTTCTTCTTGCCCTTTCCGTTGTACTTATAGGCATCGCCGTCACCATCGCGCGATACGGCAGACAAAAACACGTGAGGCACGTACTGTTTGCCGCCGTTGGCAAGACCCATATAGGCGCACGCCATCTGCAGGGGCGTCACCAGGATGTCGCCCTGGCCGATGGCAATGTTGGTCATATCGCCGGCATTCCACTTGCGGTCCTCGGCAGAGGCGTCGGTGAAGTACGACTCTTTCCACTCGGCATCGGGAATACGGCCCGAGCCCTCACTCGGCAGATCGATACCGCAGGTCTTGCCTAGACCCCAGCGACGAAAGACCTCCTGCAGGCCCTCGGGATGTTGCTCGTCATAAAAGAACGCCTTGCCCATGTCGTAGAAGACAGGGTCGCACGAGTTGGCGATACCCGACTGCAGCGTCATGGTGCCGTGGCCAGACGTCAGCCAGCAGCGCTTGCCCCAAGCCTTGCCCAGGCCCGTCCAATAGCCCGTGCAGTTGGTTGTCTGCGTTGAAGTGTAGGTTCCAAACTCAAGACCGGCCAGCGCCGAGAGCGGCTTGATGGTCGAGGCCGACATGTACTGTCCGCTAATGGCGCGGTTGAGCAGCGGGTGCGAACCCTTGTCATCATTGAGCTCGGTCCACACGTCGTTTGAGACGCCACCGATAAAGACGGACGGATCGAACTTGGGCTCGCTCGCCATGCCCAAGATCTCGCCATTGTTGGGATCGAGACACACCACAGCGCCGTTGCCGGCATTGCTGTAGCCAGTGGTCTTGGCAAGCTCGATAGCGCTCGCCAGCGCCGTCTCACAGGCCTGCTGGATCTTAAGGTCGAGCGTGAGCTTAATGTCGGAGCCGGCCTTCGCGGGCACGGCGCCGGCCTGACCGGTCACATTGCCCGAAGCATCGACCTTGACGGTCTGCTCGCCACGAATACCCTGCAGCAGGTTTTCGTAGTAGCTCTCAACGCCCGCCTGGCCCACGATATCGCCCGACTGGTACGTAATCTTGCCAGCAGAAGCATCATCATCGCCAGAGGTTTTCTTATTCTGGGCCTCGAGCTGCTCGGAGGTAATGGTGCCGGTATAGCCCAAGATATGACATGCCGTCTCGCCATATGGATACTGGCGCTCGGTACGCTCGGCAATCTTGACGCCCGGGAACTCGCCGGCATGCTCCTGAATATAGGCAACCGTGGAGCGACGGACGTCCGTCGCGATGGTATGCAGGCTCTGGGCGCCCTCTGTATTGTCCTGAATATTGCGAAGGACCGCCACGTAAGGCATTCCAAGCACGTTGGCAAGATGGCGAACCAGAACCTCATCCTCGGCAAGGTCGCGGTAGGCCACGACAGCAAGTGAGGGACGGTTCTGGACAAGCGCCACGCCATTGCGGTCGAGGATGCGACCGCGCACAGCGGGTGTGGTAACGGTGCGAGTCTGATTACTATTGGCCTGCTTCTCGTAATAGTCCGACGAGACCATCTGCATGCCCCACAGCTTGACGGCAAGTGCCGCAAACATTGCGCCCACACCCGTGGTGAGGATGGAAAAGCGGCCCTTAAAGGCGGTCGCCGCGGTATTGCCTTCGCCCTCGGTGGCGCGCGGGGCCGTTCCATGCTGTGTATCGTAGGTAAAACGGGAATCGCCACGACGCATGATGACCAGCGCGACCACGATGGCCACAACCAGCACGATACCGGCGATAATAACCGTCATCTGGGAAGACATCTACGGGCCTCCCCTATTTGAGCTTGCGGGTCTTGGGCTTAAAGCGCATACCCGTCTGGCGTCCGCCACGTGCGGAGAATCCATAGCCGGACTGCGGCACGACGCCGGACATCAAAAACGGAATGGCAACCAGACCCGTCAGGATCGAGGACGGCAGCGCATGGCCGAAGATCGCCACGACAAAGCTCGTCTCCAAACCCATAAACAGCAAGATGATGCTGTAGATCACATTAATGACGAGCGCAAAGGCGCCCACGGTGACGCCGCGCGCACTCGGGGTACCGCCCGTCTGACCGACGGCGCTGTGCACCAGGGCAAAAGAACCCACGGTCAGCAGGAGCGACATAACGCCCACCGGCACGGCAGCGGACAGGTCATAGAACAACCCGCTGCAAAAACCGCACGCGACGGCACGGGTCGGGTCGCCCGAGAACACGCTTAGGCACACCAAGATAATCATGAAGTTGACGCGACCGCCCGCAATGGAGATCTGCGGTGCCAGGCCTGCCTGCAGCAGCACGCACACAATGGCGGCGATCACAAACGTGCGGGAGCTCATCCCCTGCTCGTGTAGATCCATGGACATGCCCCCTATTCGCTCGAGCCGGAATCGGTCGTCTCGGACGTGTCGGAACTGTCATCCGAGCTCTCGTCCTTCGTCTTGGTCGCAGCATCGCGCGACGTTCCCTGCGGCGTGCTGTTGGCCGTGCTCACGTCCTCATCCGAGGCCGACTGTTCGTCGGTCAGCGAGGTGATGACCAGCACTTCCTCGTTGTTCTCGGCCGTGGTCTGAGCGCGCACCACAATGGTGTAGTACACGTCGTTTGCCGATTTCTCAACCGACGAGACGGTGCCGAGCGGTAGACCCTTGGGGAACACACCGCCAATGCCCGAGGTCACGATGATGTCGCCAACCTTAACATCGGAGTCGACGCTCACGTACTCAAGACGCAGCGTGCCGTCAGCCTGACCCTGCAGCATACCCTGGGCGCGCGTGTCCTGCACCATGGCGGACACGCCCGAGTTCTCGTCGCCAATCAGGCGCACGGTCGACGTTTTGGCCGATACCTCGATAATCTGGCCGATAACACCGGCCGAACTCGTTACGGGCATGTTGATGGTAAGCCCGTCGGCAGAACCCTTATCGATCGTGACGGTCGAGGTCCAGGCATCGCCCGAGGCACCGACGATACGAGCTGCGGTCGATTTAAGGTTGTAGGTCGACTGCAGGCCGACCAGCCCCTCCAGACGCTCAGCGGTCTTTTGAGCTTCGGAGAGCTCAGCAACCTTAGAGGTCAGTTCCTCGTTTTGCTTCTTAAGCTCATCAAGCGTGTCCTGCGACGCCGTAAGGTTAGAGAACACGTTGCCGATCGCATTGAAGGGAGCCGCCACAGCCGAACCCACAAAGCGCACCGGCGAGGTAATCGTCGTTACGCCCGAACGCACGGCATGAATCGGTCCTGCCTCGCCCTCGCGGATGTAAAACGTGAGCAGCAATACCGAAATCAGGCTGAAAACAATCAACGGGCGCATACCCGTTGATTGTCGCTTGGTATTCAGATTTGTGGAGAAACCCGAAGATCGTGCCAAATGGAATCCACCTTTTGGAAATTAAGCATTGGTCTGGACGAAGCCGCCATCAAACGCATTGGCCTCGAGCACGCGGGCACAGCCGTTAACGACGTTATCGAGCGCCGTGGGGCTGACGTTGACCGAAACGCCGGTCTCATCGCGCAGGCGCACGTCGAGACCGCGCAGCAGCGCGCCGCCACCGGTCAGCAATATGCCATAGTACATAAGGTCCGAGGCAAGATCGGGCGGCGTGGCATCGAGTGCGTCCTTGACGGCCTTAGCCATCTCGTCGAGCGGCTTGTTGAGCGCGCGACGAATCTCCTCGCTCTCGATGCGCACGGTCTTGGGCAGACCGGTAATCACGTCGCGGCCGTTGACCTCGACGTCGAGCTCGTCCTTGAGCGGCACGGCGGAGCCGACCTTGATCTTGATGTCCTCTGCCGTACGCTCGCCGATGGCCAGGTTGTAGGCATCACGAACGTGCGTGAGGATAGCCTGATCGAACTCGTCACCGGCAATACGGATGGACTGCGAGACGACGATACCGCCCATGGCGATAACAGCGACCTCGGTGGTACCGCCGCCGATGTCGATGACCATGGAGCCGGTGGGTTCCTCGACGGGCAGATCGGCGCCGATAGCGGCAGCCATGGGCTCCTCGATCAGGTAGGCCTGGCGAGCGCCGGCCTGGATCGTGGCCTCAAAGACAGCACGCTTCTCGACCGACGTGACGCCGGAGGGAACGCAGACGACAACGCGCGGACGCGGGGTCCACGGATAGCGCTTCTCGGACGCCTTGTCGATAAAGTAGCGAAGCATAGCCTCGGTAACATCGAAGTCGGCGATGACGCCGTCCTTCAGGGGACGAACGGCCACGATGTTGCCGGGCGTACGGCCGAGCATGCGCTTTGCCTCGATACCGACCGCCAGGATGCGCTCGTCGTTCTTGTCGATGGCGACGACAGAGGGCTCGCGAATGACGATGCCCTTGCCGCGCACGGAGACAAGCGTATTTGCGGTGCCGAGGTCGATGGCAAGATCGCCCGCATAGCTACCGAAGAACATATCCATCAAAGAAAACAACGCAACTCCTGATGTGTTGGATGATTGCTGGAAAACTACTAGCTCATGATACTAGCGCAAGCCCGGCACCTCACTTGCGGTGAAGCGCCGGGCAAAGCTAAATCCCATAAGGTCACTACTGGTTGTCAGCAGCCGAGAAATCCATATCGAGCGAGGAAACGGCCCAGCCGATATGGTTGTCGGAGCGCACGAATTTGACGGTGTACTCCTGCTCGCCGCCCTTGGACAGCGATGCCTTCACCTTAGCGGTCGTCTCGGTCATGGACTGATCCATGCCCTCGACGGACACGGTGGCACCCTGCGGAATCGAGGAGATGATCATCGACTTAGCGTCCTCGGACAGGCTCGAGGCCAGGCAAGACTCGGCCTTTGCGGTGTCACCGTCGCCGGCAGCCTGGAACAGATCGGTAACCACAGATTCCTGAGACGGGAAGCCAAAGCCGCGCGTGTAAGCAAAGCCCAGACCGCCCGCGGCGATCAAAATGAGCAGAAGCAGCACAATGAAGACTTTGAGACCCGTGTGGCGATGGCGACGACGGACCTTGGCCTGCTTACGATCCTGACGGTCCTGCTGGACCATCTCGGACTCGGACAGCGTAAAGAAACCGGTGTCCGAGGGATCGGGCATAAACTGACCGGTCGCGCCCGTAGGATCGAGCGGATCGACGGCAGGAGCGTCCATCGCGGGCGCCGGAGCCGTGGCCATAGCCGTCTGGGCGGATAGCGCGGCAAGCGAATCGTGAACGCGGGCAAGCTCATCGGCCTGCTCGGAGGTGAGCTGGTAGATGCCATCGGCAGTAGCGGCGTTAAAGGCGTCGAGTGCGTCGGAGGGGCGGCCGGCGGCAGAAAGTGCCTGACCCATGCCGGCGTTGAGCGCACGCGTGTCGTCGCGGGGACCGGCAAAGTCGATAGCCGTGCGGTAGGTCTCCACGGCATCCGCCGGACGGCCGAGCTTAATGAAGCAACGACCGAGCTCGCCGAGTGCGGCGGCAGGAGCCGGATTGGCGCCGTCGATGGCAGCCTGACGGAAGGCAGTACCCGCGTTGGCATAGTCGCCCGACTGAAACAGCGCGTTACCCAAGCCCAGATAGGCCTTGAACGGCGTGGCATAAGAAGCGTCCTGCGTAGCAGCAGAGAACGCCTGAGCGGCCGTCGTGTAGTCGCCCACGGCGGCGAGTGCCTTGCCGCGGTTGGTGAGCAGCGCGCCGCGCTTGCCATAGGTGCCGTCGTTGAGGGCGGCGGCATAGGCCTCAGCGGCCTCGGCATACATGCCCAGGTGCATCAAGGCGTTGCCACGAAGGTGATCGGCCTCGCCCATAATCTCATCGGGAGTCTTTGCCGCCCCAAGCATCTGGGCTGCAGCGGAAAAATCACCCGCGCGGTAAGCGGCGCGGCCCTGTTGGATCAGCTGGCTATTCAAGGAAGTCCCCTTTACTCGTGAACGATCTCGACATGGACGATCTCGTCGCCGGCACGCAGCTGCGAAATCACATCGAGACCCTCGACCGTGGTACCAAAGACGGTGTAACCGGAATCGAGGTTATGCTGGGCACCCAGGCAGAAGTAGAACTGCGAACCCGCGGAATCGGGATCCATGGAGCGTGCCATGGCAAGGGCACCATCGACATGGCTGTTGCGCGGATTGGTGGCAAACTCGCCCTTGATGCAGTAGCCGGGGCCACCGGTACCGGGCATGCCGTCGGGGCCCTCAAGACCGGCAGCGACGTCGGCGCCGGACATATCGCGGGTATTGGGGTCGCCACCCTGAATGACAAAGCCGGGCACATAGCGATGGAACTTAAGGCCATCATAGAAACCCATCGTGGAAAGCTCGCAGAAGTTCGCGACATGAATGGGAGCGCCCTCGCCGTCAAACTTGACCTTGATGGTACCCTTCGACGTCTCGATAACGGCGCACTCGTCGCCGGCAAGCTGATACTCGGGCGTGTAGAGCTCTTTCTTAAAACCAAACATGTGGTTCCTTCCTCGTGCGTTTAAAGCATATTTGTACGAATTGTAGCAATAAGCATGCGCTTACATCAATTGCGCACGTAGGTTATGCCGACTATGGCGAACTAATTTTAGGAACGCTGCTGCGGCTTCCAGGAGCCCACGTTGGCGTCGTACTGGTTCAGCGCGCTGTTGCCGCCCTGCGCGATGGGCGCCAGGATCTCGCTTTGGTGGGAACTCATCGACTCGCCATCGGGAATGGCCAGCGAGATGTCCCAGCTCTGACAGATCACGTCGACACGCTCGAACATCCACTCGGCAAGCTGCTTTAAGTGGGCGATGTCATCCGCATAGACCGTATCGTCCTGATACTTAAGGTTGTTGAGCTCATCTTGCGTCTTTTTGATCTGGTCGCGCAGGGCGTAGGCACTCTGCGACAGCTCCTGACGGGTGGACAGCGGCGATCGGAGATAGCCGTTGTTAAAGGAATCGATGACCTCGCCGATCTGGTCCTCGTCACCGTAGGACACGATGGTCTGATACAGACCGTCGAGCCTGGTATAGAGCTGATCATCGGTCAGCACGGTTTCTTCCTGGACCACCTCGGCAGAATCGTCCTGCTTGGTATCGTCCTCAGTCGCCTCGCCCTTTTGACGCGTGGGGAAGGTCGTCTGCGCGGCCTGACCAAACTGGTCATAGAAGCCAGGCATGACACCCATGGGATCGGCCGTCACGAACCAATAGGCACCGCCACAAACGACGGCAAGGACCGCGACGATAATGAGCGGCTTGGGGATATGACGCTTGTGCTTGTGATAGGCGTCCTCGTCGGGATGCACCTTGCGCTTGGGTTTTTGAGCATCGTCATGCAGGGAAACCGGCGTGGGAATATCGACCTTGGGAATACCGAAATCCTTATCGAAAGCCGGCAGCACGCAGGTCTCATTGGGGTCAGCGGCGTCCGAAAGCACCGCAGCGGCAGAGGCCGGCGCATGCGGCACCTCGGTATCGATCTGCTCTTGTGTTAGGCGCGGAAAGCCCGCCGTGCGGCCCGCTGCCAGGTCGGATGCGGCCGCGTCCTCGGAGAGGATACCCGGAGCAGGGCGTCCACATTTGGGGCACGTACGATCATGCGGAGAAAGACGGGCACCGCAGCCCTCACAGAACACGAACTCGGTGTGCTCGGGGCCATCGCCCGGACCCACATAGGCGTTGCAGTAGGGGCAGAACGAGGCGCCGTCCTCGATAGTCTTAAGGCAATGCGGGCAGATCACGGCATCCTCTTTTCGAAGCAATTCAAACAATCGAGGTTAGAGCATAACATCGCCACGGCCCCACAGGAACAAGGCACCAATTCAACATCGGCAGGGCGCTAGCTACTTCTTCTTTTTGCTTGGCATCGAGACTTTGATGCCTTGGGCGGACTTGGTCACGCGAGAGCGCCTGGCTCCGGTATTCTTCTTTTTCTTGGGCTGGGCCTGGGCCACGCCCTCGAGTGCACGGGCCTCGGCCTCGCGAGCGGTGCGATCTTCGCGGCGCTGCGCCATGTCGGCGGCGACGCGCTTGGCAAAACGCTCGGCCGTCGAACCCGTCGAGCTCACCTTGCCGCCACCGCGACCCAGGTGGACGCGCACACCACGGCCAAAACCAGTTGCGGCATGACGACGACGCGGCTTGAGCGAATCCATCATCGTGGCGAGCTTAAAGAACACCGAGCAGGTAAAGACCACGATGACAGCCAAGATAACCATCTGGCCCATCGACAGGTTGGCAATAGACAGCAGCTCCGGGAATCCGATAACGCCCACCAAGATGCCGGCGACGACAAACACAAAGAGCACCACACGTAAGGGCGTGAGAGGCTGCGAGATGCGCCAGATCAGGCTGACGCTCGCCGCGCACGACGTAAGCAAGCACATCGTAGACAGCGTGAGCTGGCTAAAGCCAAACACGCGCGCCACAAAGATATCGAGCGCCGCAGCCAAAATGACCGCAATCGACGCCGGCAGTGCACGCTTGAGTACGTTGGTCAAAAACGCACCCTTCACGCGAGCATTGTTGGGCTCCAGGCCCAACACAAAGCCCGGCGCGCCGATGCAGAAGAAGTTAATGAGCGTCATCTGGATGGGCTCGAAGGGGTACGGCGGCAGCGCGATGCACAGCGCCGCCAGGCCCATCGAGAACAGCGTCTTGGTCAGGAACAGCGAGGCCGAACGCTGCAGGTTGTTGATGGAGCGACGGCCCTCGGCCACCACGGCGGGCATCGAGGCAAAGTCGTTGTCGACGAGTACGATTTCGGCTACGTTACGCGCGGCATCGGAGCCGGCCGCCATGGCTACGGAGCAGTCGGCCTCCTTGAGCGCCAGCACGTCGTTGACGCCGTCACCCGTCATGGCCACGGTGTGCTCGCGGCGCTTGAGCGCCTGCACGAGCTCGCGCTTCTGCTGCGGGGTCACACGACCAAAGACATGGTAGCGGTCCACTGCGGCATCGAGCTTGGCCGGCGTATCGAGCGTCGTGGCGTCCACATAAGCGTCCGCCCCCGGCACGCCCACCACGCGCGCGATCGACGACACCGTACGCGGGTCGTCGCCACTGATCACGTTGAGGGTCACACCCTGCTCGTTAAAGTAGCCAATAGTCTCGGCCGCCGAGGTACGAATCTCGTCGCGGATGGTCACAAAGCCCACGGGCTCGGCCTCGCCCACCATATCGCCATCGGGTGTAAAGCCGTCCACGCGCGCCACCACGAGCACGCGGCAGGTATCGGCAAGCTCGGCAACACGGTTCTCGACCTGGGCAAAAACACGATCAGAGAGCACAAACTGCGCCGCACCCATCACATAGGAGCCCTGCGCAAACGAAGCGCCACTCCATTTTTTAGACGACGAGAATGGAATGACCGACAGCGGCTCAGACACCTCGACCGGGCGATCGGCGTAATAGTTGAGCAGCGCCTGGCAGGTCTCGTTGGCATCGGCCGAAGTCGCACGCGCGACGTTAGCCAGCGCAAAATCGAGTACCGTGGTATCGACGGGAACGGCCGCCTCGTCCGAGCCGGCGCCTAGGCTCACGCCCTCAACCGGCAGCGGATACGTGCCCTCGACCTCCATGCGGCCCGACGTGATGGTGCCCGTCTTGTCCAGGCACAGCACGTCAACGCGAGCGAGCGTCTCGATGCAGTAGAGCTGCTGTGCCAGCACCTTGCGGCGAGCCAGGCGCACCGTGGCGATGGCGAGCACCGACGAGGTCAGCAGCACCAGGCCTTGCGGGATCATGCCCAGCAGGGCGCCCACCGTGGACAGCAGCGCCGACGAAGGCACATGACCAGCCAACAGCTCGGAGAAGCACCACGAAAGCGCGCTATCGCCCGGGGTTCCCGCGGCATCCCACAGTTCGCTCACACTCGAGGCAAACAACGCCAAACCGAGCGGGATCATGATGATGCTCGCAAAACGCACGATGGCGTTAAGCGCGTTCATGATCTCGGAATTGACCTTTCTGACGTACTTGGCCTCGTTATTAATTTTGGCCACGTAGTTGTCGGCGCCGACATGGATCACGCGGGCGCGCAGCAGGCCCGAGTCGATAAAACTGCCGCTCATGAGCTCGGAGCCGGGCTGCTTCTTAATAAGGTCGCTCTCGCCCGTCAGCAGGCTCTCGTTCACGAGCGCCTCGCCGGAAACCACCACGGCGTCAGCGGGAATCTGGTCGCCGCGCCCCAGGCGGATGATGTCGTCGAGCACGATCTGGTCCAAGTCGAGCTCCACCTCGGCACCGTCGCGCACCGCGATGGCCTTCTTAGAGGTCAGCAGCGTGAGCTTATCGACCATCTTCTTGGACCGCATGGACTGGATGACGCCAATAGCGGTATTGAGGAACACCACAAACAGGAACGTCAGGTTCTTAAACGAACCGGTCAAAATGACCAGGAACGCCAAGATCACGTTGATCAAATTGAACAGCGTGCAGAGGTTCTCGATGATGAGCTCTTTGACCGACTTGGTCTTGAGCTCCATGTTGCGGTTGATCTTACCGGCGGCGATGCGCTCCTCGACCTCGGCGGTCGAGAGTCCGCGCTCGATATCCGTTGCTGCCATACCACGTCCCATCACGTCGCGTCGGTATAAGAAAAACCGCCCGGACCATGCGAGGTTCGGACGGTCTTACGTTCGATGGTGCCCCATGTTGGATTCGAACCAACGGCCTTCTGCTCCGGAGGCAGACGCTCTAATCCCCTGAGCTAATAGGGCCAACGTTTGGCATTATACCCAAGTGCACCACGGGCTATCAAAAAAAAGAAAAAGCTTTGCAATTCCGAGGAAGACGCGGCGCAACGGCCCACTTTAGAAGGCAAAAGCGAGTCAGATAGTATAAACTCTCATGCACCATATATACACGGCTCGCGATGCGGGCCGTTTTTGCAAAAGTTATCCATCGAGGTGAGAGGCACACCATGATTGCAATTTTAAAGCAGAGCGCCAGCGACGAGGCCGTAAGCCATATCGTCAGCTGGATTGAGAAAAAGGGTCTGAAGACCGATGTCTCGCGCGGCGAGAACGAGACGATCATCGGCCTGGTGGGCGATACGACCAAGATCGACCCGTTCCTGCTCGAGTCCATGGATGTCGTCGAGCGCGTGCAGCGCGTCTCCGAGCCGTTCAAGCGCGCCAACCGCAAGTTCCACCCCGAGGACTCCGTCATCGACTGCGGCCACGGCGTCAAGATCGGCGGCGACCAGTTCCAAGTCATCGCCGGCCCCTGCTCCGTCGAGGGCGAGAACCTCATCCGCATCGCACGCCGCGTGAAGGCCGCCGGCGCCACGATGCTGCGCGGTGGCGCCTACAAGCCCCGCACCTCCCCCTACGCCTACCAGGGCATGGGCCCCGCCGGCCTCGACCTGCTGTGCGAGGCGTCTGCCGAGCTCGACATGCCGATCGTCACCGAGATCATGGATCCACGCGACGTGCAGGTCTTCTTGGACAAGAAGATTGACGTCATGCAGATCGGCGCCCGCAACGCCCAGAACTTCCCCCTGCTCAAGGAGGTCGGCAAGACCCAGACCCCGATTCTACTCAAGCGCGGCATGTCCGGCACGATCGACGAGCTGCTTATGGCAGCCGAGTACATCATGAGCGAGGGCAACGACAACGTCATCCTGTGCGAGCGCGGTATCCGCACCTTCGAGACCCGCACCCGCAATACCTTCGACCTCAACGCCGTGCCGGTGCTGCACCACCTGTCGCACCTGCCCGTCGTCGCCGACCCCAGCCACGCCACCGGCTACACCCGCTACGTTGAGCCCATGGCGCTCGCCGCGACCGCCTGCGGTGCCAACGGCTTGGAGATCGAGGTCCACGACGAGCCGAGCCGAGCCTGGTCCGACGGCGCCCAGGCCCTCACCCCCGATCAGTTCGACGACACCATGCGCCGCATCCGAGCCATCCGCGAGGTTGTCTGCCAAGAGACCATGGAGTAGCCCATGGGTACGGTGAGAAACGCGCGTGTTAACCAGGGCGGCCCCAAGTGCGCCGGCATCGTCGGCCTTGGCCTCATCGGCGGTAGCTTTGCCCGCGGCTATGCACAGGCGGGCGTCCGCGTGCTGGCCTGGGACCCCGATGACGATGTCATGACGGCCGCCAGCATGGGCACTGCCGTCGGGGAGCTCAACGACGAGACGCTCGGCGAGTGCGACATCATCGTGCTGGCCTGTTACCCCGAAGCCTGCATCGAGTGGCTCGAGGCGCACGCCCAGGCACTCGCCGACGCCACCGATACCGAGGCCATCATGGGCCCCGTGGTGATCGACACGGTGGGCGTCAAGGGCATTGTGTGTGAGCGGGCCTTTGAGCTCGCACGCGAGCACGGCTTTTACTTTGTGGGTGCGCACCCCATGGCGGGCACACAGTACTCGGGCTATGCGCACTCCCGCGCCGACCTGTTCCAGGGCGCCCCGCTCGTGCTCGTGCCACCCGCGGTAGACGATGCCCTTAAGCTGGAGCTTTTGGGCCAGGTGCGCGAGATGGTGCGCCCCTTGGGCTTTGGCAAGTTCAGCGTGACCAGCGCCGCCGAACACGACCGCGTCATCGCCTTCACGAGCCAGCTTGCGCACGTGGTATCCAACGCCTACGTCAAGAGCCCCACCGCCCAGGTCCACCACGGCTTTTCGGCCGGAAGCTACCGCGATCTCACCCGCGTGGCGCACCTCAATCCTCAGATGTGGTCCGAGCTTATGATCGACGACGCCGATGCGCTCGCCTTCGAGATCGACCATCTTATCGAATCGCTCGGCGCCTACAGCCGCGCCCTTAAGGACCGCGACCAGCGCTATCTGGAGAATCTCCTTGCCGAGGGCGACCGCATCAAGCGCGCGCTCGACGACGAGGCCTCCCACTAGACCACCTATCACGCCAGGTCGAAAGGACCGAAGCTTATGGCGATTACCATCGATATCGACACCGCACGCCCCTACCAGGTGCATGTTGGCACGTTTTTGCTGGAGCAGGCGGGACCGCTCGTGCGCGCCACTGCCGGCGGCACCAAGGCCGTCATCGTGACGGACACCAACGTGGGCCCGCTCTACCAGATGCCCGTTAAGCAGAGCCTGGAGGCGTCAGGCTACGAGGTGAGCATCTGCACCTTCGAGGCCGGCGAGGCCCATAAGCGCGCCGAGACCTACGTTGCCATTCTTGAGTTTGTGGCCGAGCACGAGCTTTCGCGCTCCGATGTGATCGTGGCGCTTGGCGGCGGCGTCGTGGGCGACGTTGCCGGCTTTGTGGCCGCCACCTACATGCGCGGCTGCAAGTTTGTGCAGATCCCGACGAGCCTGCTCGCCATGGTTGATTCGTCGGTGGGCGGCAAGACCGCCATCGACCTGGCTGCCGGCAAGAACTTGGCCGGCGCCTTTTGGCAGCCGAGCGTAGTAATCGCCGACGTGGGGTGCCTGGCCACCCTCACGCCCGAGCAGTTCGCCGACGGCTGCGGAGAGGTCGTCAAGCACGCCGTGATCGCCGACCCGGAGCTTTTCGCCGAGCTGGAGAAGACTCCGCTCACGCTGGAGCTACTCAACCGCGATGTGGCCCGCGTAGCACTCATCATCGCCCGCAATATCGACATCAAGCGCGCCGTCGTCGTCGCCGACGAGTGCGAAACCAACCAGCGCAAGCTGCTCAACTTTGGACACAGCGCCGGACACGCCGTCGAAGCCTGCGAGAATTTTGAGCTGGGGCACGGCAACTGCGTGTCAATCGGTATGGGCATCATCACGCGCGCCGCGGCCTTGCACGGCATTTGCGACGCCGAACTTCCCGCTCGCATCGAGGAGCTCTGCGCGCGCCACGGCCTCAAGACCCGCTGCGAGCTTTCGGCCGACGCCGTCTTTGCCGAGGCACTCCACGACAAAAAGCGCGCCGGTGACACTATCGACCTGGTAATTCCGCACGACATTGGCCGTTGCAGCATCGACCGCACGCCGCTTTCCACTTTCCACGAACTCATTGCCGAGGGCCTCGGCCAGAAGGGAGACGCATTCGCATGCTAGCCCGCATCACCCCGTCCCCGCTTAAGGGCACCGTTCCCGCCATCGCGTCCAAGTCGATGGCGCATCGCCTGATCATCTGCGCCGCGCTTGCCAACGGCGAGACGCACGTTACCTGCAACACCACCTGCGCCGACATCGAGGCTACGGTGCGTTGCCTTACGGCACTGGGCGCTCGCATCGAGACCGTCGAGGATGGCTTCCAGGTCCATCCCACTATGAAGAGTATTGAGTTTGGCCTGCTCAAGGCACTTGCCGGCGGCACGCTCGACTGCGGCGAGAGTGGCTCCACGCTCCGCTTTATGTTGCCCGTCGCCTGCGCGCTGGGCGCAGAGGCCACCTTTGTGGGCCAGGGTCGTCTGGGCGCACGCCCGCTCTCCCCGCTCTCGGACGAGATCATCGCCGCCGGCTGCGACCTACAGGGTCTGGGCGGTTTTCCGCTCAAGACGAGCGGCCGCATGCGCCCGGGCACCTTTGTGCTGCCGGGCAACGTAAGCTCGCAGTACATCTCGGGCCTGCTGCTGGCAGCCCCGTTGCTCGCCCAGCCCTCCTGTGTGCAGGTGACCGGCCTCATTGAGAGCCGCCCCTACATCAACCTAACGATCCAGGCCATGAAGGCCTTTGGCGTTGAGGTCAACGTCGAGCGCATTCCCGCCAAGGACGGTCAGCCCGAGGTCACGAACTTCCGCGTGAGCAGTGGCTCGTATCGCACGCCCGGCAACGTGGCCGTCGAGGGCGACTGGTCCAACGCTGCCTTTTGGCTGTGCGCCGGCGCCATCGGCTCCGACCCCATCACCGTGGAGGGTGTGTCGCTGAGCTCCGCACAGGGCGACCGCAACGTGCTTGCTGCGCTTTCGCGCTTTGGCGCCCGCATCGTGCGCTCCACCAACGCCGCCACCGTGCAGTCCGACAAGCTCGCCGGCTTTGAGATGAGTGCCCACGACATTCCCGACCTGGTACCCGTTATCTCGGCCGTGGCCTCGCTGGCACAGGGCCGCACCTTTATCCGCGATTGCGCCCGTCTGCGTATCAAGGAATCCGACCGCCTGGTCACCACCACCCGCGAGCTCACCGCGCTTGGCGCGCAGGTGCGCATTGCCGGCGATGACCTCATCATCAAGGGTGTCGATGCCTTCACCGGCGGCGAGGTCGATTCGCACAACGACCACCGCATCGCCATGATGGCCGCCATCGCCGCGAGCCGCGCCACCGGCGAGGTCGTGATCCACGGCGCCGAGGCCGTCAACAAGTCCTATCCCGATTTCTTCGACCACTACCGCCTGCTGGGCGGTAAGGTCACGCTCGAGGAGGAATAGCATGTCCTCGACCTTTGGCAACGTCTTGCATCTGAGTATCTTTGGCCAGTCGCACTCCCCCGCTATCGGCTGCTCGCTCGACGGCATTCCTGCCGGTATTGCCGTTGACCAGGAGCAGCTGCAGGCCTTTTTGGACCGTCGTGCCCCCGGTCGCGACGAGACCGCAACCAAGCGCCACGAGGCCGACGCCGCGCATATCATTGCCGGCGTGGTCGATGGACATACCACCGGCGCGCCCATTGCCGCGATTATCGAGAACACCAACACGCGCTCCAATGATTACTCCGAGCTGCGCTGCAAGCCCCGTCCCGGACATGCGGACTTCCCCGCGCGCGTGAAGTATCACAACATGCACGATGTTGCTGGTGGCGGGCATTTTTCCGGCCGCCTAACGGCACCCTTATGCATCGCCGGCGGCATTGCGCTACAGGCACTCGAGGCCCGCGGCATTCAGGTCATGGCGCACGTCGCGCAGATCGGCGGCATCTCCGACCTGCCGATGGACGATATGGTCTATCGAGAGGCCGACCGCAAGGCGATCCTTACGAACGACCTGCCGTGCATTGACGCCGCCGCAGCCGGCCGCATGCGCGAGGAGATTCTGGCCGCGCGCGATGAACTCGACAGCATCGGCGGCATCGTGGAGTGCGGCATTTACGGGCTTCCCACGGGCATCGGCGACCCCATGTTCGACGGCATCGAGAACCGCATCGCGCAAATCGCGTTTGGCATTCCCGCCGTAAAGGGCGTGGAGTTTGGCATGGGCTTTGCCGTGGCCGCCATGCGCGGCAGCGAGAACAACGATCCGTATCGCATCGATGCCGAGACCGGCGAGATCGAAGTCGAGTCCAATAACGCCGGCGGCATCCTGGGCGGTATTTCGACCGGCGCGCCCGTCATGTGGCGCATGGCCGTAAAGCCGACGCCCTCAATTGGCCGCGAGCAGCAGACCGTAGACATGGACGCCATGGAAAATGCCGAGCTCTCGGTCCACGGCCGTCACGATCCCTGCATCGTCCCCCGAGCCGTCCCCGTAGCCGAGGCAGCCGCGGCGCTCGCCATCTGGGACGCCCTCCTCGAGGACGCCGCCCAGCGCTAACCAGCCCACCCCGGGCAATGATTCACGAAAGGGGTCCCTATGGACCTTGCTGACATCCGCCAGGCCATCGATGGCATCGACACCACGCTCCTCAACAGCTTTATCGAGCGCATGGACATTGCCACCGAAGTCGCCAAGTCAAAAATCGAGATGGGCAAGGCCGTCTTCGACCCCGCCCGCGAGCGCTCCAAGCTCAACAACCTCGCCAGCCGCGCGCCCGAGCGCTACGAGGCGCAGACCATCACCCTGTTCCGTCTCCTCATGAGCATGAGCAAGGCCGAGCAGCAGCGCTACATCAACGAACTCAAGGGCATCACTGTCTCGCAAAAGGCCCACGCCACGGCTGCAGCCTCCGACACTCCCTTCCCTCAAACTGCCACCGTCGCTTGCCAGGGCGTTGAGGGCGCTTACAGTCAAATCGCCGCGTGCAAGCTCTTCGACGTGCCCGACATCGCGTTTTTCGAGACCTTCGAAGGCGTTATGCGCGCTGTGCGCGACGGCTTCTGCGAGTTTGGCGTGCTGCCCATCGAGAACTCCACCGCCGGCTCGGTCAACGCCGTCTACGACCTGCTCGCCCAGTTCGACTTCCACATCGTGCGCTCGCTTCGCCTCAAGATCGACCACAACTTGCTCGTCAAGCCCGGCACCAAGCTCGCCGACGTGCGCGAGGTCTACAGCCACGGCCAAGCCATTGCCCAGTGCGCCGGCTTTATCGAGAACCACGGCCTGCGCGCCACCAAGTACCCCAACACGGCCATGTCGGCTGAGATGGTCGCCAACTCCGAACGCACCGATGTTGCCGCCATCGCATCGCGCAGCTGTGCCACGCTGTATGGCCTCGAGGTGTTGGAGCCCAATATCCAAGACTCGGACAACAACTACACGCGCTTTGTCGTCATCAGCCGCGAGCCGCGCGTCTACCCCGGCGCTAATCGCACCTCGCTCATGATCACCACGGCCAACGAGCCGGGCGCCCTCTATCGCGTGCTCGAGCGCTTCTACGCACTCAACATCAACCTCATCAAGCTCGAGAGCCGCCCCATCCCCGGCCGCGACTTTGAGTTTATGTTCTACTTTGATCTGGACTGCCCCTTTGGCAGCAAGGCCCTCGACGACCTGCTCGATTCCATCGACGACGTGTGCGAAAGCTTCACCTACTTTGGCAGCTACACGGAGGTGCTCTAGATGACCGATACCGCCGCAACCCGCCCCTACGGAGTGCTGGGCCGCGTGTTGGGCCACAGCTACACCCCAACCATCTACAAAGAGCTCGCTGGGCTCGATTACGTGCGATTTGAGCGCGAGCCCGAGGACCTCGCGGCCTTTATGACGGGCGACGAGTGGGAGGGCACCAACGTGACCATCCCCTACAAGCGCGCCGTCATGGAGTACCTGGACGAGCTGAGCCCGCTCGCCGAGCGCATGGGCAACGTCAACACCATCACGCGCCTGCCCGACGGCCGCCTGCGCGGCGATAACACCGACTACTTCGGTTTTCAGTGCCTGGTCGAGGAGCTGGGCGTAGAGGTTGCCAGTAAGAAGGCCCTCGTGCTCGGCGCCACCGGCGGTGCCGGCACTACGGCCAGCATGGTACTCGACGACCTGGGCGCCATCGTCGTACCCGTGGGTCGCACAAGCGAGGTCAATTACGACAACATCGCGCAGCAATCCGATGCCGCGCTGCTCGTCAACTGCACGCCTGCCGGCATGTTCCCCCACTGCCCCGACGCCCCCTGCACGCTCGAAGGACTCGATGCGCTCGAAGGCGTCATCGACATTGTCTACAACCCCGCCCGCACGGGTCTGATGTTCGAGGCCGAGCGCCGCGGCATCCCCTACATCGGCGGACTGCTGATGCTCGTGGCACAGGCGGCACAGGCCGTCGAGCGCTATACCGGCCAGGTCACCCCGCGCGAGCGCATCCTGGACGTAACGGAGCGCCTGTCGCGCCATGAGCAGAACATCGCCCTGATTGGCATGCCGGGCTCGGGCAAGACCCGCGTGGGCGAGCAGATCGCTCAGCTCACGGGCCGCGAGCACATCGACCTCGATCGCGCCCTCGAGGAGCGCCTGGGCATGCCCTGCGCCGACTTTATCGTCAAGTGCGGCGAGGCGGCCTTCCGCGAGCAGGAGACGGCAGCGCTGGCCGACATCTCCAAGCGCAGCGGCTTGGTGCTCTCCACCGGCGGCGGCGTGGTTACGCGCGACGAGAACTACCCTCTGCTGCACCAAAACAGCCAGATCGTGATGCTCAACCGCAAGCTCGACGAGCTCGCCCACAAGGGCCGCCCCATCACCGCGCGCGACGGCATCGACAAGCTGGCCGAGCAGCGTATGCCGCGCTACCGCGCCTGGGCCGACTACATCATCGACTCACGCGACTGCGCCGCCAACACCGCCCATGCCCTCCTCGACACCCTCCCACCCGCTCTCTAACCAAAACCACCACAAAGGGGACAGGCACCTTTGTGGTGGTTTTTCAATCGCAAAGGAAGCAACCATGAAAGCACTCGTCATCAACGGCCCCAACCTCAACATGCTCGGCATTCGCGAGCCGGGCATCTATGGCAGCGACAACTACGACCGCTTAGTGCAGATCTGCCAGGAAGCGGGCGCTGCACAGGGCTTCGACGAGGTCGAGGTCTTCCAGTCTAACCACGAGGGCAGCATCGTCGACAAGATCCAGGAGGCCTACGGCAAAGTCGACGGCATCGTCATCAACCCGGCCGCCTACACGCACACAAGCGTGGCCATCTTGGATGCCCTCAAAGCCATCGCCATCCCGGCTGTGGAGGTCCACATTAGCGCCGTCGAGACCCGCGAAGACTTCCGCCAGGTGAGCTACGCCCGTCTGGCCTGCTTCGCCACCATCACCGGCGAAGGCCTCCAGGGCTACGCCCACGCGCTGGAGCTGCTGAAAGAGCATCTCGAAAAGTAAAATGCCAACCCCAACAAACAGCAGCGGCTTGCTCGCGCTCGGCTCCAGCAACACACAAGATGAAAAAAGCCCAGACCACCAAGCGGTCCGGGCTTAATAAACGATGGTGCTCCATGGCGGATTCGAACCGTCGACCTTGGGATTAGAAGTCCCCTGCTCTATCCAACTGAGCTAATGGAGCAAATAACCGCACGCCCAGCCAAACAATTCGGCCAAGCGCAAGTAATTATAACCTAGTTGAACTGCTCGCGATACGCCTTGCAGACCTCACTGACCGGGCCGTCCATACGAAGGTCACCCTTCTCAATCCAAACGGCACGCTGGCAGATGCGCTCAACCTGCTCCATAGAGTGCGAAACGAACAGAACCGTCACGTCACCGCTCTGGATAAAGTGCTGGATGCGGGCCTCGCACTTCTGTTGGAAGAACACATCACCGACGGACAGCGTCTCGTCAACGATCAGAATATCGGGCTCGGTAATCGTCGCGATTGCAAAGGCGATACGCGCCACCATGCCCGAGGAGAAGTTCTTAAGCGGCATATCGACAAAGTTCTGAAGCTCAGCGAACTCGATAATGCCGTCAAAGTTGGCATCGATGAACTCCTTGGTATAGCCGAGCAGGGCGCCGTTCAGATAGATGTTCTCGCGGGCGGTCAGCTCGGGGTCAAAGCCGGCACCAAGCTCAATCAGCGGCGCGATGTTACCGTGCACCTTAACGCTGCCCTCGCTAGGCTCAAGCACGCCAGCGATAATCTTGAGCATCGTAGACTTGCCGGAGCCATTGGTGCCAACCAGACCGACAACTTCGCCGCGATGAATATCGAACGAGATGTGCTTAAGCGCTCTAAACTCCTCAAAGAACAGCTCGTGCTTGGCAAGCTTGATGAAGTACTCCTTGAGGTTGGTCAGCGACTCGGACGCCATGTTAAAGATCATGGTGACGTCGTCGACCTCGACAGCCAGAGGCTGCTCGCTGTAATCAACAACAGATTCAGTCATCACAGCACTCCTTAGATGTAGAGGATGAACTTGCGCTCGGACTTATGGAACACGGTGTAGCCAATAACAAGCGCAAGGACCGCCCAAGCGACGCACATGCCAAACGTCATAAGCGAGGGCGTGGTCTGGAACAGGAAGATATCGCGCATAAACTGCAGGTAGTTGTACATGGGGTTCGCATACATCAAGATACGCACGAGATGCGGCATTTGCGCAATAAAGTCAGTCGTCCAGAAGATGGGCGTAATGTAGGTCCATGCCGTGATGACGACGCTCCACAGATGCATGACATCGCGGAAGAAGACCGTAAGGGCAGAGAGCATCATGCCCAGGCCCATGCAGAAACACATAAGCAGCAGCAGGCAAACCGGCAGCAGAATCAGGTGCCAAGAAGGCATAACACGGAACCACAGCATAACAATAGCTACGGCGACCAGCGAGAAGCCAAAGTTCACGAGTGAGAAAAGCACCTTCTGCACCGGGAAGACCCAGCGGTGCACCTTAACCTTCTTGAGCAGCGGAGCCGCACCCACAATCGACGTCAGCGCCTGGTTCGTGGACTCGGACATCACGGCAAAGGTAACGTTACCCACGATCAAGTACAGCGGGTACATCTCGGGCGTAATTGAGCCATTGCGGCCCTGGGCAAAAATCGTCGAGAACACGATGGCCATGACGATCATCATCAGCAGCGGATTGAGCACCGACCAAGCGACGCCCAGAACGCTACGGCGATACTTGATCTTAAAATCCTTGGTAACCAGCTGACGAAGGATAAACGCGTCCTTCTCAAATTCGTTCTTAGCAAACGTCGCAGGCAGACTGCGAGTTTCTTGTTGCTTTGTCTGATCCGACACGGATGCAACTCCTTTACTCGTAATCGTTGACAAACGAACAGTATAGACCCGACGGCCCTGCAAACGATTCGCGCAACAAAACTGGAGAACTAACCCACATCTAAGGATGACAAGTCCAAACGGCTATACTTTCAAGGATTGAATGTGTAAGGAGCATTGAGTGAATTCTGAATCCATCGCCGTCATCATCCCCTGCTACAACGAAGCGCTCACAATCGGTAAGGTCGTCGACGACTTTCACCGCGAGCTTCCGCAGGCTACGGTCTATGTCTATGACAATAACTCGTCAGACGATACTTCACGCATCGCCACCGAACACGGAGCCACGGTGCGCTTTGAGCCCCGTCAGGGAAAGGGCAACGTGTGCCGCCAGATGTTTCGCGACATCGACGCCGATTGCTACCTGATGGTCGACGGAGACGACACCTACCCCGCCGAGGCGGCCAAAGCCCTCTGCGAGCCTATCCTCAACGGCACGGCCGATATGACCGTAGGCGACCGCCTTTCCAACGGCACCTATGCCGAGGAGAACAAGCGTGCCTTCCACGGCTTTGGCAACAATCTGGTCCGCGCCATGATCAAGTGGATCTATGGCTACAGCTTCGATGACGTCATGACAGGCTACCGCGCCATGAGCCGCCCGTTCGTTAAAACCTTCCCTGTGCTTTCCGAGGGCTTCCAGATCGAAACCGAGCTCTCGATCCACGCCGTCGACCACCGCTGGCGCATCAAAGACGTGCCCATCGAGTACCGCGACCGTCCGGAAGGCTCCGAGTCCAAGCTCAATACCGTGAGCGACGGCATTAAAGTCGTTGCGATGATCGGCACGCTGTTCAAGGACTATCGCCCGCTGAAGTTCTTCAGCCTCGTCGCGCTTCTATTCGCGATTATCGGCCTGGTTTTGGGCATTCCTATCTTTGTTGAGTACTTTCAGACCGGCCTGGTCCCGCGTTTCCCCACTGCCATGCTTGCTGCATCGTTTATGTTCCTCTGTGGTCTGAGCCTTGCAACCGGATTCATCCTGGATTCTGTAGCAAAGGTCGAAAAAAAGCAGTGGGAGGTCAACGTGTACAGCAAATACGCCTACGATGACCAGCCCGGCAAGTCCGCCACCGAGACAAGCGAGAGGTAGATCTTCCGCAGAATACTATTGGCACCACTGCGCAGATAGCCACCAACAAGAAAAGCCGCCGGTAACAAGCGGCGGCTTTTACCCTCGAAAAGTTAATAGCGGCTAGAGCGTCTTGATGTACTCCCCCAGCTCTTCCTCCCAGTCGGGCATGTGGAAGCCGGCAGCCTCGAGCTTGGACAGGTCGAGCGCGGAGTGGACCGGGCGCGGGGCGACGGGGCCCTCGGCGCTCGCGTAGTAGTCGGCGGTCGATACCGGCACGACCCTGTCCCCGTTGCCGTTGGCGGCATCGAAGACGGCGCGGGCGATGTCCGCCCAGGACTTCACGGCGCCGGAGCCGGTGCAGTTATAGGTGCCGTAGGGGGCCTTCGCGTCCAGCACGTGGAAGATGGCCTGCGCCATGTCGCGCGTGAAGGTCAGGCGCCCCAGCTGGTCGTCGACCACGGTGATGCGCTCGAGCCCGTCCTCGGGGTCGGCGACGCGGTCGGACAGCCCCCTCATGGTCTTGACGAAGTTGTGCCCCTCGCCGATGACCCAGCTGGAGCGCATGATGTAGTGGCGCGGGCACCCCGCCACGGCGATGTCGCCGGCGGCCTTGGTCTGGCCGTAGACGGAAAGCGGGCTGAGGGGCTCGTCCTCGGTGTGGACCTCGGCGGTGCCGTCGAAGACGTAGTCGGAGGACACGTGGACGAGCGTGATGCCGTGCCCGGCGCAGGTGCGGGCGAGAAGGGCAGGGCCGGTCGCGTTGGCCTTCCAGGCGGTCACGCGGCCCTCGGGGGTCTCCGCCCTGTCCACGGCCGTGTAGGCGCCGCAGTTGATCACGGTGCCGTAGAGCGACCAGTCGTACTGCGAATAGGCCGCCGGGTCTGACATGTCGAAGGTGTCGATGTCGCAAAAGTCGAAGTCCTTGGCCACGCCGCGCTCCTCGGCGAGCGCGCGCACCGCGCGGCCCAGCTGGCCGTCGCAGCCGGTGACGAGGGTGCGCTTCGGCGCCATGGGGACGACGTCCTTGAGCATCGGGTGGTTCAGGTCGGCCTCGGATACGGTGGCCTGGTCCAGCGGGATGGGCCACTCGATGGCGAGCTCGGGGTCGGCGAGGTTCACGAAGGTGTAGGTCCTCTTCAGCTCCAGCGACCAGTGGGCGTCCACCAGGTAGGTGTAGGCGGTGCCGTCCTCCAGCGCCTGGAAGGAGTTGCCCACGCCGCGCGGGACGTAGATGGCCCTGGACGGGTCCAGGGTGCAGGTGTAGACCTTCCCGTAGGTCTCGCTGCCCTCGCGCAGGTCCACCCATGCGCCGAAGACGCTGCCGCGCGCCACGGAGATGAACTTGTCCCAGGGCTCGGCGTGGATGCCGCGGGTGACGCCGCGGCTGTCGTTGTAGGAGATGTTGTTCTGGACGACCCTGAGGTCCGGGATGCCCAGGGCGGTCATCTTGGCGCGCTGCCAGTTCTCCTTGAACCAGCCGCGCGAGTCGCCGTGGACGGCGAGGTCGACGACCTTGAGGCCCTCGATGCCGGTCTCGGCGACGGAGAGGTCCTTCTCGAATGCGATGTCTGCCATGTGGGAAAAGCTCCTATCGAAGAGGTTGGATAACCGGGGGCGCCCGCGCGGGGACGCAGGATCATCCCCATGCCCTGCGGCCCCGCGCGGGCGCCCCGCGGTGCGAGATGCCGCGCAGGCGGTCTTACTGGCCCTGTGCGCGGTACCTGGCCTCGGTGGCCTCCTTGGCCGGGCGCCACCAGGACTCGTTGGCCACGTACCAGTCGATGGTGGCCTTGAGGCCCTCGGCGAAGTCGGTGTGGGCCGGCCTCCAGCCGAGCTCGCGCTGGAGCTTCGTGCTGTCGATGGCGTAGCGGCGGTCGTGGCCGGGGCGGTCGGCGACCCAGTCGAAGTCCTCGGGGTCGCGCCCCATCGCCTCCAGGATCATGCGCAGGACGGTGATGTTGTTCTTCTCGCCGTCGGCGCCGATGAGGTAGGTCTCCCCCATGCGGCCCTTCGTGAGGATGTCCCAGACGGCCGAGGAGTGGTCCTCGGTGTGTATCCAGTCGCGGACGTTCTCGCCGCGGCCGTAGAGCTTGGGGCGGACGCCGTCGATGATGTTCGTGATCTGCCTGGGGATGAACTTCTCCACGTGCTGGTAGGGGCCGTAGTTGTTGGAGCAGTTGGAGATGGTGGTTCGCAGCCCGTAGGTGCGGGTCCAGGCGCGCACGAGCATGTCGGAGGACGCCTTGGTGGAGCTGTACGGCGAGGACGGGCGGTACGGCGTCTCCTCGGTGAACTTCGCCGGGTCGTCGAGCGCCAGGTCGCCGTAGACCTCGTCGGTGGAGACGTGGTGGTAGCGGACGCCGTATTTCCTCACGGCCTCCAGCAGGCGGAAGGTGCCCTCGACGTTGGTGCGCAGGAAGGGCTCCGGGTCGGCGATGGAGTTGTCGTTGTGGCTCTCGGCGGCGTAGTGCACGATCGCGTCGTGGCCGGGGACGAGCCTATCCAGCAGCTCGGAGTCGCAGATGTCGCCCACCACGAGCTCGACGCGGTCGGCGGGAAGGCCCGCGATGTTCTCGGGGTTGCCGGCGTAGGTCAGCTTGTCCAGGACGGTGACGTGCACGTCGGGGTGGTTGTTCACGACGTGGTGCACGAAGTTGCTGCCGATGAAGCCGCAGCCGCCCGTGACGATGATGTTCTTAGGTTCAAAGATCTCAGACATGAAAATCCAATCTGAAGCATGTACAGCTTCTTTAGTATGCCGCAGGAAGTGACGCCGCGACACTATTCAACAAAACTATCGGACATTTCGGCATGCGATAAGAGCCATAACCTTCGCAGAATTACTTCCCCTACAAAACGCCTCCGGAATGCAGTCTTTGTCGTAACGGAAGACCGAATTCCCAGTTTTATCGCGTAAGTACTTATAGAAGAAGTCCTCCCAGCTTTTAAACTTCTCACTGTTTATAAAGGCTTCTGGGGTTTCCAAAACCGCCTTAACATCTAACCCTGAAATTACGCCGGAGCTCAGCAGAAGCCACTCGAATGACTCGGGAAGACAAACCGTAACAGTATCGCGGTGAATGTCTTGCAGCTTAAGGACGCGGTCCGCATAGCACCCAAATGCCGCTCCGTCCGCGACAACAAACACGCGATCGTCGAAATGCTGATCCAACCAGCCCAAAATCGCGCTGTTCGTCATAGCCGAAGCGCAGGTAAGCTCACTGTCAGCGAAATGCCGTTCAAAGAACTGGAAACCAGACTTACTGTCCTCGCATAGAAGGATAGAAAAGTCCTGTTTTGGCGCCGACCGGGAAATAGCATAACGATGATTCCCGCGATCTTGATAAACAGGGACGAAAGAATGGTATTTTCCGCTCGTCTTAATCTTGTAAATCTCATCCACGCTATACGGAAGATTGGGGAAATCAGCCCTTGAGATCAGCACGAAATAATTCGAGGAATACAGCACATGATGGGCAAACTCATCAGAATGGATCTCTTTTAAGCCCTCATCGGCAAATACAATCGAGTCATGAACGGACGAAAGCTGGTTTCGCCAATCATAATCGGTCAGGGCGACACAGGGACAATCGCATTGCAAGGAAACGCCCGACTGCTCGCCCGTTCGCATGTAGTCTGCGACCATGTCAAACAGCGTCGTCTTACCCGTGCCGCTATCGCCACGCACAATAGTGATGTTCCGCTTGATGGTAAATGTGTACTTGGTTCCCCTACGGCGGGAAATCTTAACAAGATGCGAACCGTTCATAAGCAGCACCTACAGATACGGAATCGACTCGTGAATCAATTCGGCCATGTTATGAACGATTCGGCCGCTGTTCACGACTTTGATTTTAAAATCCTCGCGGCCAAAGTCCATCACATGATAGAGATTCACAACGAGCTTGCGGTCTTTCGCCATGTCGAGAATCCACTTGGCACAGTTGTCACCACAGGTAGAAGCGTTAAAAATATGCTTACGATCAAATCTCATAAGCAGTAGCGTTTTCACGCCACCAGAAAGCTGGAGTGGGGAGATGGATCCAAGCACAGGGCTTTCGATGACGTTTTCGGAGACAACAACCGATCGATCGACATCTTTAATTATCGAGACTGCATAGGGATCCGTAATCCAAGAAGACCGGTAAGAGTTTTTGAAATATGTCGCTGTGTTGTAAATCGCTTCTGGCATATCGCCAAAGTAGACGCTTAACACATCCACTCCCAATCATATTGTCTTTATGGTCAACGTAATCATAACGAAAGGGGCCACCAGATAAACGGTGACCCCTGAAAGAAAACAAGCTTGCGCTAGTACTCGCGCGGGCTGTTGACGATCTCGCCGGCGGCGACCTTCTTCAGGTGATGCCCGTAGACCGACTTGCCGTAGGCCTTCGCGGCCTCCTCCAGCTCTGCGGTCGTGATCCAGCCGTTCTCCCAGGCGATCTCCTCGGGTACCGAGACCGGCAGGTCCTGGGAGTGCTCGACGGCGCGGACGAACTCGGCGGCCTCGTGCAGGCTCTCCATGGTGCCGGTGTCCAGCCACGCGTAGCCACGGCCCAGCGTCACGACCGACAGCGTCCCCTCCTCCAGGTACATCTGGTTGAGCGTGGTGATCTCGAGCTCGCCTCGGGCCGAGGGCTCGACCCTGTGCGCCTTGGCGGCCACGTCGCCCGGGTAGAAGTACAGGCCGGTGACGGCGTAGCTCGACTTGGGCTCGGCGGGCTTCTCCTCGATGGAGACGGCCCTCCCCTCGCGGTCGAACTCCACGACGCCGAAGCGCTCGGGGTCGTCCACGTGGTAGCCGAAGACCGTGGCGCGGCCCGACTCTGCGTTCTGCACGGCGCGCGTCAGGTGGCGCGACAGGCCGTTGCCGTAGAAGATGTTGTCGCCCAGCACGAGCGCGCACGGCTCGCCGGCGATGAACTCCTCGCCGATGGTGAACGCCTGCGCCAGGCCGTCCGGCGAGGGCTGCTCGGCGTAGGACAGGTTCACGCCGTAGCGCGAGCCGTCCCCGAGCAGGCGCTCGAAGTTGGGCAGGTCGGTCGGGGTGGAGATGACCAGGATGTCCCGGATGCCCGCCAGCATGAGGGTGGACAGCGGGTAGTAGATCATGGGCTTGTCGTAGACCGGCAGCAGCTGCTTGGAGGTCACGAGCGTGAGCGGGTACAGGCGCGTGCCGGACCCGCCGGCGAGGATGATGCCTTTCATAAAAATCCTCTCGATTGACAATCGTTGAGCAAAAGCCGCTGATTACAGATGCATAGTTAATTAAATTATACGCACCGGCAGCAACCTCCCCGTCTTCTTATTTAAATCGGACAGCAGAAACACGCAACTCTTTCTGCATTTCTAGCGAGGCAACAAATGAAAAAGTACAATGGGCAGTGTCCAACAAACGAAAGGCAGACAATGCGAGTCGAAACAACCGGAGTATGCAGAGGAAACTGGAAAATCTACCAGCAGCTTAAGATTGAAGGCATCCATAAAGGCTCCAGCGTAACAGCCCAGGCGGCTACAGACGATAACCGCCGCTCACCTTTATCCCTCCTAAAATTCCGGGACAATAGTTGTGACTCGAACTCATACGTCCTTGTACTCCCCGATCCCGATGCTCGCACCATCAAAATTGAGTTTAGCGAAATCGGCCAAGACGGTCGCACCCTGAGCAGCGACTCCCTTTCGCTCAATTGCAAGAACATCAAATGGGAGTCGCGCCTTAACTACAAAATTAAACCTGACATGTGCAGCAAACTCCGAAACTACGATGACGTTTCAGAGTTTGACATGGCAACGATTGATTTCTGGCAGTGCATCGAAGATTCAAGCGACTATATCCTTAGGTGCACGGTGAGAACTCCTTATCGTAGCGACTCGCAAATCAAACTTCGTTGTTTCGATCGAACCCTTAATGAAGTTAATTTGAGCATCGTCAATTTCGGTTCGAATGTAACAAGCGTTGGATTTACGTCTGAGAAAAAGCAACTTGAAACGCAGCTCTCGGTTCGTATGCCAAAGGCGTTCGATCGTTATTATTTTGTTATTGACGATCAAAATCACCCATCATTCAGTGCATTCGACTGCTTAACGCCCGATAAATTAGGCATGCTTCTTGAGGAGACCAACTTTCTCTTTACCCATGCGCAGTTTGACCCTGAATACCCCGAATGGTTCACGGAACATAAGGCAACCATCGGCGCTCTGGAGAAACAGAGAAAAATCGCCTTCAACAGCGCTCCGAAGTTCAGCATCATTGTCCCTCTTTACAACACGCCCATTTCGTTCTTTAACGATATGGCCGAATCCGTAAAAACCCAGTCTTATGCAAACTGGGAGCTCATCCTAGTTAATGCAAGTCCTGACAATCAGGAACTAAAGGCTCGCGTTGAGCAGGAGACGGCCCACGACAACAGAATTAAATCAATTAACCTTACCGAGAATAAGGGCATTTCCGAAAATACAAACGCCGGCGTTGCCATCGCTACGGGTGATTTCGTTAGTTTCTTTGACCATGACGATATTCTTGAACCGGACCTGTTGTTCTCATATGCCGAGGCAATTGAAAACAATGATGCCGTCGATCTTCTTTATTGCGACGAAGACAAACTCATGCCCGATGGAAAGCTAGCGCAGCCGTTCTTTAAGCCGGATTTCAATATCGATCTGCTCAGAAACAATAACTATATCTGCCATATGCTTACCATCCGTAAGTCGCTGCTTGATGTTCTAGAACCGAACACGAAAGAGTTCGATGGAGCACAGGATCATAATCTGACTCTCCGCGCCGTGGAAAAGGCAAGGAAAGTTCATCATGTTGCAAAGGTTCTATATCACTGGCGCCTAAGCGGGACCTCCACCGCAGCAAATGCCGATAGCAAGCCGTATGCCACTATCGCAGGTATCAAAGCGGTCCAGAGTCATTTGGACAGGCTTGGGCTCAATGCGAAGGTCGAACAAGCGCGTCGTCCCTTTACATATAAAGTAACCTACGCTGTGCCAGATTCCCATCCACTCGTGTCAATTATCATCCCGACTAAAGACCACGCCGACATTCTGGACAACTGCATTAAGTCAATTGTTGAGAAATCAACGTACAACAATTACGAGCTTGTCATAATCGAAAACAACAGCACAGAAAAGGCGACGTTCGATTACTACGATAAGTTGCAAGCAAAATATCCAGATATCGTTCGTCTTGTAACTTGGGAGCACGAATTCAATTTCTCCAAGCTCATGAACTTTGGCGTTGCTCACGCCAAAGGTAACTATCTCTTGCTGTTGAATAACGATACTGAGGTAATTACGCCCAATTGGATTGAGATAATGCTTGGCATCTGCGCACGTGAGGATGTTGGCGCAGTTGGTGCAAAACTCTACTATCCCGACAACACCATTCAGCATGCGGGCCTATGCGTCACTGGTGGCGTGGCAGGACATCTTTGCCAAAGCATGCCAAAGGATAACTGGGGATACTTTGCACTCAACGATGCACAACAAGACTTCAGCGCCGTCACTGCAGCTTGCATAATGACCAAGCGTAGCGAATATGAGAAAGTCGGAGGTTTCACCGAAGAGCTTCAAGTTGCATTTAATGATGTTGACTTTTGCTTAAAGCTACGCGAGATCAACGACCTGATCGTATACACACCCGAAGTCGAGCTCTATCACTACGAGTCGATTTCCAGAGGCGTTGAAAACAATACGGAGAAGCAGATTCGCTTCCACAAAGAGGTCGCATACATGAATTATCGCTGGGCCAAGCATTACATCGAAGGTGATCCCTATATGAATCCAAACTTTACCGTTGGGGAACCCGCGAATCGTTATTATCATTTATAAGAAGTTGGCGTTTCTTCTCTTATTCAATCAGGACAAATTAACGTGTGCCTAAGCTAGATAGGGGAATCGAGGATTAACCCTCGATTCCCCTATTGTGGGTTCCCCCATTGTGATAAGTTGTCCTCCACTCGACAGTCAGAGAGCATCTTATTCTAATGGCGTATTTAAAACCCAGCCCCACTGAGGCGTAGCGGTAGTGTGGTAGTAGTTCAGCCACCAGGCCAGTGATGTCGCCCTAATGTAACCGATGTTATCCATAACCATACCGTTACCAACATAAATAGCAATGTGTCCCCAGCGAGCCCCCGCATTAGTATGCGTATGAGTAGGGACCGCAATAATCATTCCAACCTTAAGCTACGATATATCTCGACTGTGACACCAATTCCAAAACATGTCGCATGCGTCACCGTTGGGATAAGACCCCAGCACGGGATAAAAAACTTCGCTAACCCACTCCGAGCACAATCCCACTCCAGGAGAAGGAACGTTGTAGCAGCGACTAACAATTTGAGACTGAAAGGAAGTACGGGCAGAACGCTCGGGCTCTACCCAAGCACCAGCAGCATTAAAGAAATACTCGCCATTCTCGATACTGTTCCAGCCAGTTGCCATTTGACCTGACGACATAAGGTAATACCATAGCCCGTCATCATCGCGGAACCAGCCTGTATTCATAACGCCAGATTCGTTATCGAGGTGATACCACTTCCCGCCAATTAATTGCCAACCGCGCTGTAGCACCCCGTCTGGATCCGTGTAAAACCACGTCTGAGCAGCGGAGGACCAATACCAGCCTACCATGGGCTTTCCTTCGGCGTCGTTGAGCTTAATTGCGCCCACGCTGTCCTTGACACCCTTTAACGCAATTGCACCACTGCTGCACGCATAATATGCGTTTCCATCTTGCGAGAAGACCCAGGCGTTGCACTCTAATGCGCCGCCACTATCCGAATCCAAATAATACCAATTACCATTTACAGACTGAAATCCTTCGAGCATGGCGCCATTATTATTGGAATCAAGCAAATACCAGCTAGAATCAAAGTAAAACCATCCTGTGCGAATCGCTCCAGAGCCATTGGCGCAATACCATGTCCCATCGTCAACAAACCAACCAGTGTTCATGGATCCAGATTGAGAAAAATGATACAAACTGCCGTTTACAAGTTTAAAGCCCGTAGCCATTGATCCGGAAGGCTCAAGCCAATACCAAGTATTGCCAAGGAGCAGCCAGCCAGTATGCATAGCACCCGAACCGTCCAAATAGTACCAGTTATGATTGTCTAAAACCCAACCGGTCTTCATTGAACCTGATGTTTCGTCAAGGAAGAACCAATGACCGCCGATGGCAGCCCATCCCTTCAAATGCGCACAGGATTCAGAGAATAAGTGCCATCCATCACTCAGGTATCTCCAGCCAGTAGCTGCGTAGCCTTCGGAATCAAAATAATATTCGGCTCCCCCAATAGTCAGAAAACAGTTTGACGGCCAACCACCGGCCTCATATCTCCACCACCATTTACCGTTTTCGCAGACCCAAGAACCAGGAAGGGCGATTTTGTTATCAGAAGAGCGAACAATCTGGAACGACAACCGGGTGGTAGCGCCAGCGTAGTCCCCTAGCCCATTTACAGCTATATCAGCACAGCCAGGTGCAACATTATTCGCATAAAAGACTTCATAATCGGTCCCACATGTAAGCTTTAAACCGCTATCAGCAAAAACCGACACACTCGGAGTAATCGCATCACCAGTGTATTCATATGTCGACAAATCGATAGACGCTGTGAAGTTAACCGAATCAGAAGGTAACCGATCACCATCCGATGGCCCAACTGGACCCTGTACCGATTGATCTGTAGAAATATCAGCGCCTAGAACCGCACAATCTTCGGGTAATGAAACAGCAACCGTTGGGCATAAAAGAGGGGTGAAACAAATTGATACAAGGCAGACCACACCGATAAAACTCAAATAACGATTTCTCAACATTACACTTTTCCCATACAATCTAATTGGTCTTTGATAGACCAGGCCTAGTTAACCCTGAGATGAAGTCCCCAACTACAAGAAATTACCAAAGCAACTGCGCGCGAGATAAATCTACAAACAGGAGGCGACGCTAATAAAACGAATAAGATATAGGCAGTTCATAACACAGACGCCAGTAGTAACAACGGAAATGGAAGTAGAGTTGAACCTAAATAATCGTGTTCTTAGTCCAAACAACAAAGCTGGTAAAGCCGGAAGAAAATAGCGCCCCTGAACACCCTGTATTACATTTTCATAGTTGAAGGTCCATGCCAACCACATTGATGCAATGGAACCGAGTGCAGCCAAAAGGAAAGCAAAAATGAAAAGAAAGGATACAGGAGCAGTAAGAAACGAAGGCTCATCACTAGAGTCAAGGCAGCAAATAAACCCGAAAAACAAATAAGGAATCATATAGAATGCAGGGAAACGCAAGTTCTCTTGAAGCCATCCAAGGGAATAGCCCAAAGACGTTTCCCAATAGAAATCACCTAGAGAGTCGAGAGTTCTACAAAAAACAAGGAAACTATTCTTTGGATGCAGCAGAATATCGCCGAGCGAATATAACTGCCCCGCTTCATGGCCCCGAGAGGAATCTGAAGTCTGAGAAACCAAGCTGCTCATCGATGCCAAACGTAAGGCCAATACAGAAAGCATAACGCAAAAGATCAACAAGAACCTGCTAAAACGCCCGGTCTTCTCATCAATGAACTGCGAAAGAGGGACGAACAATCCAAGTAAAATCAACCCTGAATAGATAACCTTGCACGGAGCCAAAAGAACCGAAATGATTAAATATATAATGATTTCTCTTTTTCCTATCGACCGCTGTTCGCCAAAAAAACCGCGCATCAAACATGCGAATACCAGAAGTGAATAAGCAATGATTCCAGAATCATAGGAATATGAAGCTGCCAAATGAAGCGTCATGGGCAACAATGAAACGAATACAATGACCGATTTGCCTTTAGGTGCGATTCGAAATGCCTGGAAAGCGCAGAAGCAAAAAACGAGAGCCGAACCAATTCGACCCATATAGAACGCGGGATAAGCTCCAAGCCCAAAGAACAACCCTATCTGCAAGCCAATGATAGAGCCCAGTTTTGCAGTAATATTCTCACCGCCGGCACTAAAAGAAAATTCACTGAAAGGAACCAGCTGTCCATTTCCAAATAGTGAAAAACCATCAATAACAGAATCAAATGAAGCTGAATTAATTGCATCGCCCGGTTGGCGGCTATTGTATAGCGCGTAATCAATATCTCGCACCAGAAAAGCACCGTCATTAGACACATGGGCATTAAATGGAAGGCTATCAACCAACCAATAAGTCGAAAAATAATGATGGCCCTCATCGGGCGCGGTGAACGGAGGGAATATAAAGCAAAATATGATTAAAAATGATATGAGCAGTACCAAGAATACCCACTCACTTTTAAGGCGATCCTTATCACTAGCAAATACGCTGCCGAGCGCGAGAATTATAATTAACGAAATCGCAATTGTAAGCAGAACAAGCAATCTAGGATTATTTAAGTACCAAAATACTGAATAGACTGCAAATAAACCGGCAAAAGCAAGAAAAGCAGGTTTGCATCTTACAAAACTCGTCATGCTAGAATCCTTAAATTTCAAAACTCACATAAGCGCAACTAAATATAGTGGTAGCAAGTATATCAACAAGTTAATTATTATCTCAGAGCTTGCGTCGATGATATCAACGCAAGAACAGTGCCGTAGCATCCGACTTCGGAGGCTAATATCCGAATTCAGTCATACACGAAGCGCTCGTCAACCGACTCAGAGGAGACGTTCAACACAGAGACGTTAAAGAGTGTTGCTATTCATGCTGACTGAATATAGTCGATGGATTACTTTCGCAACCTTTTTAGGCCAAAATTTTTCAAGCATAGCAAGGTCTTCGGAGCTCCGTGTATTATCTTGGATCAAGGAAGTCGTCTCAGATTCTTTGTGAATTCGATGATGCATAAGAATCTCGGGAGAATAAACAAAAGAGCCTTCAAGTCGCGAAAATCTCTCCCACGCTTCCCAGTCCAAGTCACACTTCATCTCACTCGAAAACAAAGGTGTCTCGAGATTAGGCATAACATACGTGACCGAAGGGCAACAAATCGCAGATCCAAACCGCAAAGTCCGACGCTTGTCCCTGACTATAGATGAATTACCAACTCGAGCGAGTTTTCTTAGTATTATTCTTTTGACTTTAAGAATCGAGATGTCATCGAAATATTCCCCATTACGAATCTCCCCATAATTAGAAAAGAAGATCAGGGGATGATTGGAGGCGTTCACAGAGCGAAGCATTTCAATTGAATAATTAGGGGAATACAGATCATCTTGATGAGCAATGGTGACCAATGGAGTTTGAGCATGGGAAATTGCACAATTCCAGTCATGGCCAATCCCTGGCATCCCATTGTTAATAAATACAGGCAAGTTATAGCTAGAAGCAATCTGCTCAATATGCTTATTCGGAGTAGAAGTAGAGATAAAGATCCTACTGGCTTGCTTCTGGTTCATTAAAGACGATATACAGTCGTTCAAATACGGTGATTCGCCATAGGCGCAAACTACGAATGTATGATCATTGCACGTAAACATAGAACTACTTATCCCTCAGAATGCTCTCGATATCTTTTTCAAGCAATGCAACTCGTTGAGTTAAGTTCTTAATCGCATCGGCCTGTTTGCTGGCAATTAAACTAAGTGAAAGCATGATTAGGATTACAAAGACAAACCCCAGAACAAATATAAAATTGGAAGGCGTGGCAAACCCCATCGCCGACGATAAATAGCACAGGGGCTGCGGAAATAGAGCAGACAGGACTAGGACTAGGACCAGAGCCAGCCACAATAGAGAATACTTAAGTTGGAGCCTGCCACTCACAATAAGCTTAACTACATATGCAGCAAGTAAAATACAGGCCGCTGCGACAGAAACGCGAAGGGTTACCGGCACTTTAACACCTCGTTTTTGAACATGCAGAAATAATAATTGCAAGGGTAACTTTGATCATGTAATAGGCACTCGAAAAGCCCGAAATGGATGATGAGCCCCCTTGTCTCTCTTTCATGACAACGGGAATCTCAGATACAGACAGACCGCGAGCAAGCACTGAGACAATAGAATCGGGTTCAGGGTAATCAACTGGATAGTTCTTACAGAAATAGTCGATAGCTTTCGGTCCGCAGGCCCTAAATCCAGATGTCGGATCAGCTATGTACTTCCCCGTACACATTTTAATCACCCTAGTAAGCCATGAAATACCCACTCGGCGTAAAAACGTAGACTGAAACCCCCCAGTTCGCTCGAGAAACCTAGACCCGATAACCAAGTCATAGCCAGCTTCAATCTGCTCAACCATACTGGAAATAAAACAAGGATCATGCTGTCCATCGCCATCCACCTGAACGTCGATGTTATATCCATATTTTTTAGCGTACTTATGGCCGGCTTGTACAGCCCCTCCAATACCAAGATTCTGCGGTAGATCAAGTACATTGAGATGGTTAGCATGACAAATCTCAAGCGTATTATCAGTTGAACCATCATTGACCACGACATAATCATATCCTGAATCAATCACGGCTTTAACTGTCGCACAAATTGATTCAGCTTCATTATAAGCAGGCACAATAACTAGCACCTTATAAGGATTGCTCATGAACAACCTTTCAATGATAGCCCGTTATCCTTAGCTAAAAGTAAAAGTAGCACCAACAAGACGAACTACATGTTATGCAAGGAGCTAGCGTGATAGGCAACACAGTATCCACAACGGTCCTAGAACATATAAACACTATAGCTGTTATCACCATCGACAATCTGTGGTCTGCGTAGTGACCACTGTGATTGCCGCAAGGTGTCCTGCATCTGCCCTCTTGCAAATGCCACGAATCTTATAGAAAAGAACTAAACAGATGAATTGTTTAATCAAATATAGCTAAGTTTCTACTAGCACGGTTCATCGTAAATGACCGTCAGAAAGAACCGAAGCGATTCTTTCGCTTGCATGGCCATCACCATAAGGATTGGAAGCGTGACTCATCGATTCATACTCTGAGACATCCGAGAGCAACCTGCTAAACTCGTTGTAAATTACATCTTCCTCTGTGCCAACAAGTTTCAAAGTCCCCGCCTTAACGCCCTCAGGACGCTCAGTAGTGTCACGCATGACAAGAACAGGCTTACCAAGGCTTGGCGCTTCTTCTTGAATACCGCCTGAGTCAGTGAGTATCAGATAGCTTTTAGCCATAAAGTTATGAAAATCAAATACTTCAAGGGGGTTAATAATATGCAGTCGATCAAATCCATCTAGCTCTTCATGAGCAGCCTTGCGAACAAGAGGATTCATATGAATAGGGTATATGGCCTTGGTATCGGGATAATCTTCCATTACGCGACGAATAGCACGGAACATGCGATGCATAGGTTCACCAAGGTTTTCGCGGCGATGTGCGGTGATAAGAATCAAACGAGAACCCTTTGCCCAGTCAAGCTCATGATGTGAATACTCCGGATCCACGGTAGTATGAAGTGCATCAATTCCCGTGTTACCTGTAACCCAAATCTTTTCGGGTCTTTTTCCCTCATCGAGAAGGTTTTGTCTGCTCACCTCGGTTGGTGCGAAATAATATTGACTCACGATGTCAACTGCTTGGCGGTTAAACTCCTCTGGCCAAGGACTGCTGATATCATGTGTGCGTAAACCAGCCTCAACATGACCGACCGGAATTTGCAGATAAAAACAAGCTAAGGCTGCAGCAAAGCTTGTCGTGGTATCTCCATGGACAAGCACGACATCCGGTCTTTCCCCCTCAAGAACCTTCTTAATTTTAAGAAGGATGCTACACGTAACATCGAAAAGAGTCTGACCAGGCTTCATGACAGCTAGGTCAATATCGGGTACCACATTAAAGACATGCAAAACCTGCTCAAGCATCTCCCGATGTTGACCAGTCACGACAACAACGGTACTGAAATCATCCGGATGAGATTTGAGCACATTCACAAGTGGGCACATCTTAATTGCTTCCGGACGAGTTCCGAAAACTAGCATTACCTTTTTCATTTCAAGAACCAGCCCCTTAAAAAACCATTGAAATGCACATAGTCATTACGAACAAATAATAATCATTTAAATAATTCAGAGGAAGAAGTCAGGGAGAGAGCAATTCGCCCTGAAATCAAATGATGCAATTAAACGAGATTATTAAAATGACGTCTCAACAAGATAGACAATACGACCACCATATATACAAGTCCAAAAAGACAAGATATTAAGCTACACACTGTAACACCATTTAAATTGAATACTTCTACGGAATACTTCATTGAACTTAGCGAAACGATAAACATCAACACGCCAGCAACAAGGGTATGCGAAAAATACCTAAATGAAATCAACAAATCATTGACAAGCCACATCAGTCCAGTCAAAACAGCAGAAGCTATCAAAGGTGGAACTAAATACATGAAAGGTAGTATTTCCTCACCAAATACAAATGAAAATAAGCTATTTCCAATCACCTCAAAACCAATACCGAACACAACGGCGATGATTAACGCACCAAGTAAGCAGGCAAAGCATAGGCGAAAGAAAGAACACCTGTCTTTATCTGAATAACTTTTCGAGAAATAACCCAGCAGGGGGTTATACAAATATGAAACACCCATTTGAATGATAGCAATAGGAGCCGCAATAGACGAGTAGACCCCAAGAGCAGAATCCCCCAATGCAGAAGATAAATATTGGCGTGGAATTGACGATGACGCGGAAACCGCTATGCCAGCAACCACAGCCGGCAAGCATGTTATCAATAATCGCTTTGCCTTATTTCGGCTAATTCCAACAACAATGCTTGTTAGGGCGGTAGTTCGTGGCAAATCGTAAATCCATCCAACTAATACGACCGCAATAAACATTGCAAATATAGCTAGCGGCACCGAACGAAAGCAAGATAAAGCAACGCAGAAAAAAACTAGAGACAATGCTCCCTGAAGCGCAAGTGAGACTCCAACATAATCCATCCGGGAGAACTGCTGATCAGCAGCATGAAGGACATCTATCAATTGGTTGGCGCTTTTATATAAGCCGTAGAGAAAAATGCAGAAAACAGAAGCAGGGCGACAAGTAAATAGCGAATAAGCAAAAGTCAAAGCAAGTGATAAAAGTATGGTTAGTAATCTAAAGGAAAGATACTCCCCTACCGTGTTTTCCCCATTAACATCTGAAACTTGATATGTATACATCCTATATTGAGCAATTGGGAAAAAAATGCCATAGACAGACATCGAAAGCGAGTATAAGCCAGCATCAGAAAAACCAAAGGATAGGCGAACCACCAGCACGCTTATTAACCATTGGCAAGATAAACCGATAATCGAGCCAATAGAACTCCATAAAATATTAGACTTTATCGAAAGAACTTTATCGGAACCCAACAATTACTCCGTTCTTGAATTAACTGATGCAGTTAATTGATGAGACACCTGTTTATCAGCAGGAGGAATGGTCATATAGTCGCCATAAAGTTGAGTAAGCATCTCATCATAATGAGTTGGGATTTTAAATTGATGACCCTCAAATTCCGCATCCATTACATCCGTAAAATACCTATTTGGAAAAGCCTCCCTGAGACCAAACCCCCATCCGATTTGTCCCGCTCTCTTTGTTTCGCCAATATCATATTTTCTTGAAAGTTTATGTAAACGTTCGGAAGCCCATTTCTCTATAGGCAGTACTAGAGAAATGGGATAAAAAATAGCCATGAGAATTTTCATGCTAATCGGATGTGGATAATGGAAGTTGAGCCTTGATACAATACAAATCAAATCAAGCAATTTCACTTCGTAAAACATAATAGTGGCCTTTAGATTTGAATCGGATATACCGTCAATTGGGAACACATCTATCCAAAGCCATTCTGGAACTGAAGGGCGATCTCTCTCTGTCTGAACGGAGATCTTAGGATTAATTACTTTTGCGAATGAAGGTAAATACCCATCAATCTCTGTAGCCTGAACGCGAAGCCACGGAGAAAACCTACCGCTTTGAACTAGGCCAAGAAACCTATCGTAATCCTTCCGAGGCATGACAACATCTATATCATCATCCCAGGGGATAAAACCCTTATGACGCACGGCACCGATTAGAGTTCCATACGACAGCGAATAGCACAAATTATATTTCTCACAAAAATCGTGAAATTCCACCAAGATTTTCAGTTCTTCGTGTTTCACCGCATCAAAAGAAAGAATTTCATTCGTCATTAAAAAACCAAGCCTTAAGAAATGAACGAAGTATATCTATCCGAATAGTTCTGATTGTCATCATATGCATCGGTTAACAATTTCTCGCAACCCTTAATAAAGCTATTCGAATCTAGACCGGTATAGTATTCGAACAATAAATCGGGCCAATTAACATTTGTATTATCTAAATCAAGTGTAAAACCAATACCATAATCACTTGCCATTGTTTCCATTGCGGTATTCGGGCAAACAAGAATTGGCATATGAAGCTGGGCAGCTATATACATTTTGTTAGAAATAGCGTAATCGAGAAATGGATCCCCATTGCCGTACAGATTGTGGATTATGTTGACTCCTGTATATAAAGAGTACATTTTTTCAGGTGCAAACCTCCCTAACAGTTGGACGTTTTCTACGTGATTATTTCTACAATAATCCTTTAGCTTTTCAGATCCAGCTCCTGCAAACATCAAACGGAAACGTGAATCATTTTTAAACATATTGATCAACTTAACATGTTGCTCAATATACTGACCAACACTACCAATGAATGCAATCACGATCGGTAAAGAAGGATTGCCATTTAAACTATTCACGCATGAACTAGCATCAAGATCAGAGAATGACGGTCGCTGCAGATTGTGGACATAACTGTATTCAGAAGGGGCGAGAAAAGCGGCATAAAAACGTGATGAAAGCACCACGATTCCAGCAAAGGACACTATAGCGCGAGACATGAGACCCAGAATCGGATTAAACTCTCCTCCGTAATCTCGAACATCCATTACATAGCGTTTGCGATACTTAATAAGTAGTGCAGGAAACGCAAAATAACCAGCAATAGTATTAAGTAAAACTATGTGATCAAAATCACTATTTAATAGCTGTTTATTTACAAACAACATATAGGCAAAATAACTGTAAAGCCTGCGTAATAAACCAGTATCTGGGCAGGGCTTAGCATATTCAATGCCCTTAATCGACCCTAGCGTCTCTTCCACGCCATCCCTATTCCAGTAGACAAGGTATTTTTCCCCGGGAGTATTATCGACATAAAAGTTAAACAAATAAGGACATAGATACGCATTACCACTAAGAACAAAACAGGTTTTTTTCATCTCTTGAATTACTCCAATGCCCAGACTAATTAATCCACTTAGTAGATATCTTTGATGAATCGTCCATTCATAAAACCAGTACGAAACTAGACCCTCTTACAAAAGACATGCGACTTATTCTTCCGTTGAAGATATTGATGCAGAAATCACTTAATACGTAACAACTTTTGTTCCATAAGGAATATTATCGTAAATCCATTTTGCGTTCTGAATCTCAAGGCGAACACATCCCGCAGAGGATGGAACACCCATCGTGGGATCCATCACGCGATTGCTGTTAACGTAGTAGGGCGAAGAATGGAACAGATAATCACCATAGAACTGCGTGTAGTAATAGCAAGTATATCCATGCCCAAAGGAATATCCCTTTCCGTAGACTTGATACTCCCCTATCACCGTAGGTGTGCTAGCTTTTCCCGTCGAACATACATATCGACGGTTTAAGGACCAGTTATTCCAGGATCCAGTGTAAATACTCGTAATGCAACGCGACGTATCGACAAGTATCAGCCAATTTGTATTGCTTGAATAACTTTGAGCTTTAGCATCCATATAGTCTGACACCCACGCGCCGTTTGCCATAAAGTAATTCCAGGACCCGTCCACAACGCGCCAGCCAGTAGCCATAGCGCCGCTAGCGTCAAGCCAATACCAGGTGCCGCCCAGATTGAGCCATCCCGTCTGCATGAAACCAGACGAATTCAGGTAATACCAAGATCCGTTAACGGCAACCCAACCGGTTTTCATAGCATAAGTGGACGGATCTAAATAGAACCAGGAGCCATCCTTGTACAGCCAGCCAGATCGTGCATAGCCAGCGGTCTCATCAAAAAAGTACCATTTTCCGTTAACGTTCTTCCATCCAGCGCAGGGGGAGCCATCGGTTGGATCAGCATAGAACTTACAGCCTCCAAGCATCACAAACCCGTGAGCTTCGACCAATTCGCCATCGCCGTTTGATGTAAACAGTTTTCCATTACGCAATGCTCCACACAATGAGCAATCAGAACCAGCAAAAGCCTTAGATGGCTCATCCTGAACCGAGTCCTGGACATCTACCCATTCACGACAAGCAACAGCGCCTGAAGCTTTTGCATAATAGCTTTTCCCATTTACAGAAAAATGACCAAGAAGCATTTTACCGTCGGCGGCAGGATCGAGATAATAGTATTGACCACCGTCCTTCAGCCATTCAGTCTTTATAATGCCCGACGCTTGAGAAGGCTCAGCGTAATACCAGTCTCCATCGCTCATAAACCAGCCAAGTGACAACGCTCCCGTTGAAGAAAAATGATACCGGTTGGATCCGATGACATAAAAGCCGGTAGCCATTCTATTGTCATTTGCGACATCGAGCCAATACCAAACGCCGTTCACCAAACGCCAGCCCGATGCAAGTGCGCCGGAACCGTCAGCGTAATACCAGTCCGTCCCATCAAACGCCCAACCAACAGCCATTGCGCCGGAATCCGATAAATAGTAAAGAGACGAACCGACAGAAACGATTCCTCTAGACATAGCACCATCATTGGCGGGATCAAGCCAATACCAATTATTGCCAGTTTGAAGCCAGCCGGTTAAGACTTCACCATTGTTTCCCCAATACCATAAACCGTTATCAAGGCACCAACCATTAATCAGTCCATAGGTTCCAAGAAGATAAGGGTGCCCATCAATAACACGTCGACCAGTAGCCATAGAACAGCTGTCAAAGGAGTCAAACCAGTACCATTGGCCTCCGATAAACTGCCAACCACTTGCCAAAGCGCCTGATGGACCCGCGTAATACCACTTATTTTCAGTAAAAATCCAGCCGCAGCTCATTGCGCCGTCACGAGCGGGGTCCAAGTAGTACAACGAGTCGTCAATATTCTGCATTCCGGTCAAACGACAGCCGTCTAGATAGTAGTACCAGGACAAACCGTTCCATTGCCATCCAGATAGTTTTTCTGTCGTCGACGGGTCTTGGCTTTCGACAACCTGTAGGCTCGAATCTTCCGTTGTTTTGCCGGCACAATCACTGGAGTCTTGAGAGCAACCGCCACCGACAAATGCTCCCGACCCTCCTGTCGAGTCGCGCTCTACGACACCGTTATCCGCCCCCTCTTCCACGGCATAGGCAGTGCAAGAAAATGCGGGGACGGAAACTGAGAGCAAGGCGGAAAATAGCATCAAGCCAATTACTCGCCAACAAATTCGATGTTCAATCCTGACATTCATTTCAGGCCCCCAAACCGATATCGATCGTCTTGCAGCAAATCAATTAAATAAACGGACGAGCTGCGCCGATTACATTTCCCCTTGCGCTAATAGGATGAATTCCGACACCCTGATGAGGCCAGGAGTCGATCATCATACCGCCGCCAAGTGCAATTGCGATATGCCCGCGATAATAAATTACATCGCCGCGTTGAATCGAGCTCGTGCTCACGGGCATAAAGATATTGCTTCGATACCAATTCATGGAATTGTAGGTTTGGCTTGGATCCCAGCGATGGTTATAAGGGTTGTAAACACCCATATCCATGCCAGTAGCATAAAGGCACTGCAAGACAAAACCAGAGCAATCAACAGCTCCACCGGGAGCGGTAGACCAAGGCTCAATATATTGCGTACCGATATACTCATAGGCGCGCTGGATAAAGGCGTTCACGCAATCTTCCCGCGTTGCTTCGACAGAAATGCGAGAAGGGGTCACATAGGTAAAGTATCCGGTGCAATAGCTAGGCAGCTGAACAGTCCAAGAACTGACCTGAGGATACTGGGATGGTTTTTGCCAGCCAACTTTGTCGCACTGACCATCGCTCCAGAAAACTCGACGAACGCCATCGATGGTTCTTGCACCCGTTGCCATAGCGCCGCTACCGTCTAGCCAATACCACTTACCCGAATCTTTAAGCCAGCCAGCATGCATGCTGCCATTGGACTCAAGGTAATACCATGTTCCATTCAGGCATTTCCAACCAGTTGCCATTTTTCCGTCAGCGTTTAGGTAATACCATGCTCCGCCAGTAAAAACCCATCCGGTCTTCATTACGCCAGAATCAGCATCAAGCCAATACCAATCGCCGTCAATCTGTAACCATCCAAGATGAATGGCACCCGTTCCGGGCTCAGCGTAAAACCTTAGGTTTGCGACATTAACCCAGCCGGACGCAACCTGCCAGCCATCAGCTCCAGCGGTTTTTAGGATAGTGCCGTTTTCGCGAATCACATCCTTGCAAAGATATCCATTATCATCAGCGTATCTTTGAACGCCGTCATTAACGGTAACCCAACTTGAAACCACAAGCCTACCGCTCTGGTTTGCAAAACAATCGCTGCCGCCCACCTCAAATAAACCCGTTCTCATGAGATGGCTAACAGGGTCCAAGTAATACCAGCTCGAGCCATCTTTATACCAGTCAGAAATAAGCGCACCAGATTGAGAGGCTAGATACCAGCCATTCTCGGACTGAGCCCAGCCAACAGCCATAGCTCCATTGGGGTTCAAATAATATGCTGCGTTACCAAGGTCTAAATACCCAACGAACATTTTGCCGTCGGAAGCTGGGTCGAGATAATACCAAGCGCCGTTAACGAGTTTCCAGCCAGTAGCCGCAATACCGTTGGAGCAGTAATACCAATCTGATCCATCCTTGTACCATCCATTTGCAAGGCCATAGTCACCAAAAATGTAGGTGCATCCATCAATCTTTTGGCGACCCTTGAACATGATAAACGTCTGTGAGTCAAAACAATAGCGAGCCCCACCTATCGTCTGCCATGACGAAGCAAGGGCACCCGATGAATAAGCCCAGTACCAATTCCCGTCAACGAGAATCCAGCCGGTTTTCATAGCGCCCGAGGCATCTAAATAGTATTTCCCACTCCCGAGGTCGACAAAACCAACCTGCATTATATGAGTGACAGGATCCAGGTAATACCATGTGCCATCTTGATAAAACCAACCAGCAGCTAAATCGCCTCCAGCATTGGCATAAAACCAATTTCCATCTGTGTTACGTAGCCAGCAGTTCTGATATAGCGCGCCAAAAGGCGTTGCGGCATTACCGTCATTCGCATAAAACGAAGCAGTCAAACCGCCATCATCGGTCACATTGAAATAACCTGTCTGCATTGCACCATCATTGGCAGGATCAAGCCAATACCAATAGCCCCCGCTTTGCAGCCAGCCGGTTTGGTGTTTACCGTTTTTTCCGTAATACCAAACTCCAGACGACTCGTCTCGTTGCCAGCCATCTTTTATGACGGAAGAATTATCAGGTTGCAAATCATCGGAAACCACAGAAGAAAAATCCGCTTTTGACTCAATACTCTGAGCCTCAACGGAATCCTGTGCAAACGCGACATTCGCACTCAGGGGCAAGCAGCAAGCAGTGATTAATGACGCAGCAGCACAAACAAGCGTGGCCTTCTTTTCGAATCGATACATAAGCGACCCTCCCAGATATCTCATTTTTTTATTTTAATCCACATTCCAGGATTGATTTTCGTTACTGTCTGTTCAGTCTATGTAGATTAATATATTAAATTGAACATAACGTTCAATCATTCTATTCTTTCCCTAAGCAATGAACATCTTAATTGGAGGCCTGCAGTGGAACTGACCAAGCGTAACTTTACAGTTCTGTACGAATACCTAAAGAACCCATATGCCAGCCAGCGAGAAGTTGCCGAGCGCACTGGCCTCTCACTTGGATCGGTAAACGCAGCAAATAAAGAGCTTACGAATGAGGGCCTTCTCGAATCGGACAGCCTAACCGACAGCGGTTACGAAGCACTTCACCCCTATAAGGTTGAAAACGCAGTGATATTGGCTGCGGGGCTTTCGAGCCGCTTTGCTCCCATTTCGTATGAAAAGCCCAAAGGCCTTTTAAAGGTACGTGGTGAGATTCTCATCGAACGTCAGATTAGGCAGCTGCAAGACGCAGGTATCAGCAATATCACCGTCGTTGTCGGCTATAAAAAAGAATATTTCTTCTATCTCGAAAGCAAGTTCGGCGTCTCGATTGTCGTCAACAACGAATATGCATCCAAAAATAACCACGCATCGCTTATGTGCGTAAAAGAGCGGCTTGGAAACACCTATATTTGTTCAAGCGATGATTACCTTCTAAACAATCCGTTTGAGGCATATGTTTGGAAAGCATTTTATTCTGCTCAATATGCTGAAGGCGCCACCAAAGAATGGTGCATTCAAACGGGAGCAATGGATAGAATCACCAACGTTACGATTGGCGGCTCCGACGCATGGTACATGCTCGGGCATGTCTACTTTGATAAAGCCTTCTCGCTTGCGTTTAAGCAGATTCTTGAAACGGAATATAACAAGCCGGAAACAACGGACAAGCTTTGGGAAGATCTATATATCGAGCACATCAAGGAGCTCGATATGGTGATCAAAAAGTATCCTGAGGGCGAGATTAACGAATTCGATTCTCTTGATGAGCTGCGTGTCTTTGATCCGCATTTTATCGAAAACGTTGACTCCGACATTTTCGATAACATCGAGCAAGTGCTCGGCTGTTCCAAATCAGAGATTCACGACGTTTATCCCCTTAAACAAGGCCTTACGAATCTATCGTGCCACTTTAGAACCAATGATGGAGAGTACGTTTACCGCCATCCGGGAGTCGGAACCGAACTGCTTATTAACAGAAATGGAGAAGTAGCCGCACTTAAAAAGGCCAAGGAACTCGGCCTTGACGATACGTTCATTCATGAGGACCCAAAGCGCGGTTGGAAAATTTCGAAGTTTGTACCCAACGCAAAGCAGCCTGATCCGCATGATGCTGCCCAAATGAATCGAATGATGCAGATGTGTCGTTCGCTTCACGAGAGCGGTGCAAATGTCGAAACCGAATTTGACTTCTACCTCGAAGCGAAGCGCTACGAATCACTTCTTCTGGAAAAAGGTCCCATCGACATTCCAGGCTACAGGGAAATGGCCGCCGAAATCGATGAATTGGAGCACTTTGTTCAGGCCGACAATGCGCCAAAATGCCTTTGTCACAATGACTTCTTTTACCTCAATTTCCTTATCGATGAGAACGACAAGTACTATCTCATTGACTGGGAATATGCTGGCATGAGCGATTACGCAAACGATTTTGGAACGTGCAGTGTCTGCTGCGAGCTTTCCGAAGATGAAGTCGATCGCGCGCTTGATGCATATTTTGGGCGCAAGGCAACAAACAACGAAGTTGCGCATAACTATGCGCACATTGCGCTTGCAGGATGGTGCTGGTACCTCTGGTCTCTTCTGAAAGAAGCCGAAGGTGACTTCGTGGGCGAGTGGCTCTATATCTACTTCAATTACGGTGCCAAATACCTTAAAAAGGCACTGGAGATCTATCGGAAAGGTGAGTAACGATGCAATTCGGCTTTTTTAGCGGCCTTCTTTGGGGCCTTGATACAGTAATTCTTGGAATCGGTTTGGCACTCGCGCCCTATATTGGATCGGCGGAAGCGCTTGCATGCGCCTCCATTGCGGGATCTTTTCTCCATGATGCCTTCTGTGCAATCTGGCTCTTTGGATACATGGGGGTTCGAGGCAGATTAAAAGACACGCTCGCTGCACTTAAAACTCGTTCTGGCAAGGTCGTCATCGCCGGCGCACTGCTCGGTGGACCTATCGGAATGACCGGATACGTATTGGCGATTAATAATATCGGAGCAGCCTACACGGCAATTATCTCCGCCTTCTATCCCGCAGTCGGAGCATTCCTTTCGTTCGTGCTGCTGAAGGAGAAAATGGGCAAAGGTCAGATTCTTTCCCTTCTTGTTGCCCTTTGCGGCGTAATGACGATGGGCTATCTATCGGCCGGATCGAGCGAGATTGCAAATGCCCCTCTCGGCTTACTCGGCGCGGTGCTTGCCGTTATTGGATGGGGATCCGAAGCGGTGCTGTGCGCATGGGGAATGAAAGATGATGCCGTTGATGACGAAACGGCTTTGCAAATCCGCGAAACTACAAGTGCGCTTGTTTATGGAGTGCTTGTACTTCCCCTCTTCGGAGCATGGCATTTCACGCTGGGCGCAATCCCGAGCATGCCCACATTGATTATTGCACTCGCCGGGCTCGCAGGAACTGCATCCTATCTGTTCTATTACAAGGGCATTGCGGCAATCGGAGCAGCGCGTGCGATGGCTCTGAATATCTCCTATTCGGCATGGTCGGTGGTCTTTGGCCTGATCTTGCTTGGAACAATTCCCGACATGGCATCCGTAATCTGCTGCGTTGTAATTGTGTGCGGAACAGTTTTGGCAGCTAGTAACTGGGACGAACTATTTGGACGTAATAGGACAGCGTAGCTTGATTAAAAATGTAGTAAAAAGGGGAGAGCTCATCGAGCTCTCCCCTTTTTTAACATCATGGCTATTCAATTACCACGGCCTGGCTATCCATCTGTTGCCACGTACCGAAGAACACCTGGGCATTTCGCGTAACATTGCCGTTAATCGAATCCGAAAGATAGACAATTCCCTGCTCGTCATCATAGCCTTTAAGGACTACGGCATGATTACCGCCCCACAGGCCATAGGAATGCCCGTTATACCAACGCGCAGCATAACGGCCTCCTGGCCAACTTCCCCACTCGGTATTCCACATCTCAACAGGTTGACCACAGGTCAGTCTGTTCTTAATGGAAGAAATTGACGAGAAAGAGACGTCTTTTGCCTGCTTGCCACTTCCAGCAGCACGCAGAAAGTTATTACCAGCTATAGTAATCGCAGGGGCGACGCATCCCATGAGACCCCCGCTGCTACGCCTTGGATTGCCATCAAAAGCGGTAACAAAATTGCCATTGCTTCCCTTGGGCAAATAGTAATCCGCAATAATCGTCTTACCTAAACCGAAACCATAGTAGTTAAGCAAGTTTGTAAGGGCAACCGACTCACAGCCAGTAGGAAGTTCCGGGTACTGCGAATAGCACGGGACATCGACCCAAGCGCCAACCATTGCGCCGGATGAACTGAACTTGTAGTCAGTAGAGCCGATCCAATACCAACCGTTGCTCAACATTACTCCCCCACGTGCGGCATCAAGGTAATACCATGTGTCCCCACGGGAAAGCCATCCCGTTTTCATTATGCCAGAAGCGGAATCTAGCCAGTACCAGTTACCGCCATCGTTAAGCCAGCCGGTCGCCATTCGACCATCCGAGTTAAAGTAATACCAAGACCCAGCTATTTGCTGCCATCCAGTCAGAATTACCCCATCAGCAGAACAATAATATCGAGAACCCTGACTCTCAATCCAGCCCGTTCTAACATTCCCGCCATCGTCAATCAGCTGGATTCCCGAATCGGTCATTATGCCCTTAAGGTCAATTGCACCGCTGGATGAAGAATGATACATACAGGACCCATCACCGTTTGACCAGCAATTAGCCATCATCTTGCCGGAACTATTAAATATGTATTCACATGATCCAATAGTTTGAAAGCCCGTTGCCATGGCGTGCGTCGCGGGGTCGAGCCAGTACCACGCACCGTTTAGGCTGAGCCAGCCGGAGGCCAGCGCGCCGGAGCCTGTCGCGTAGTACCAGGTGCCGCCGTCGAGGACCCATCCGGTCGCCATCGCGCCGGAGTCATTGAACCAGTACGCGGAGCCGTGGCACGAATGGAGGCCCGTCGCCATGGCGCCGCCCGCGTCGGGGTCGAGCCAGTACCAGGAGCCGCCGGTGTAAAGCCAGCCAGTCGAGGCGATACCGTCAGCGAACCAGTACCAGGAGCCGTCGACGAGGCCCCAGCCGTTAAGGGGACCGCAGCTGCCGAAGTAGCGGCGGACGCCCTGCGCGTCCGTCTGGTAGCCCGTCAGCATGGCCCCCGTCCGGGCGTCGAAGCAGTAGGGCACGCCGCCGACGGAAACGGGGCCGCGCGCCAGCGCGCCGGAGCCAGTCGCGTAGTACCAGGTGCCGCCGTCGAGGACCCACCCGGTCGCCATCGCGCCGGACGAATTAAACCAGTACAGGGAGCCGTTGCACTCGTGAAGGCCGGTAGCCATGGCATGGGTGGAGGGATCAAGCCAGTACCAGGCGCTGCCGACGTAGGCCCAACCGGAGGCGAGGGCGCCGGAGCCCGTCGCGTAGTACCAGGTACCGCCGTCGAGGACCCACCCGGTCGCCATCGCGCCGGAGGCGTCAAACCAGTACGCGGAGCCATTGCACTCATGGAGCCCGATGGCCATGGCATGCGTCGAGGGGTCGAGCCAATACCAGGCCCCATTGGTATAGAGCCAGCCAGAATGCAACGAGACCGGATTGACTGAATCCACATAGAACCAGTTGCCGTCAAACGAATTCCAACCCAGATTCCATTTAACGGATTCTTGAGCAGGACCATCATCGATTGAATCGGAAGGAGAAAGAGTCGAGGGGACGGATTGCCGCTCAAAATCAGTAGGGATGGAGGAGCTTATGGGTTCTGCGTTCGCGATATCAACCACACCGGGTCCAGCGAGCAGTAGAGTTGAAAGAATGATTAGGATTAATGTTATTTGCTTTTTCCTTGCCATGTGCAGCCCCCAGTAGTTACCAATTTTTATATAAACATAGTCTACAAATGGATAGCTAAGAGCAATATGTAATTAGAAAAAAGCAATTAAGGAAGAGTTGCTAGCCGAGCCAAGCGCCATTACTAGCAAAAGAGTATTTCACCCCATCGATTTCTTGAACACCCGTAGTCATAGCGTGCGTCGAGGGGTCAAGCCAGTACCAGGCGCCGCCGACGTAGGCCCAGCCGGAGGTGAGGGCGCCGGAGCTCGTCGCGTAGTACCATGTGCCGCCGTCGAGGACCCATCCGGTCGCCATCGAGCCGGAGCCGTTGAACCAGTACATGGAGCCGTTGCACCCATGGAGCCCGGTGGCCATGGCGTGCGTCGAGGGATCGAGCCAGTACCACGTACCGTTTAAGTTGAGCCAGCCGGAGGCGAGGGCGCCGGAGCCCGTCGCGTAGTACCAGGTGCCGCCGTCGAGCACCCAGCCGGTCGCCATGGCGCCGGAGGCGTTGAACCAGTACGCTGCGCCGTTGCACGCGTGGAGGCCCGTCGCCATGGCGCCGCCCGCGTCGGGCTCGAGCCAGTACCAGGAACCGCCGGTGTAAAGCCAGCCGGTCGAGGCGATACCGTCAGCGAACCAGTACCAGGAGCCGTCGACGAAGCCCCAGCCGTTAAGGGGGCCGCAGTTGCCGAAGTAGCGGCGGACGCCCTGCGCGTCCGTCTGGTAGCCCGTCAGCATGGCCCCCGTCCGGACATCGAAGCAGTAGGGCACGCCGCCGACGGATACGGGGCCGCGCGCCAGCGCGCCAGAGCCCGTCGCGTAGTACCAGGTCCCGCCGTCGAGGACCCATCCGGTCGCCATCGCGCCGGAGGAGTTGAACCAGTACAGGGAGCCGTTGCACTCGTGGAGCCCGGTGGCCATTACACCGCCCGCGTCGGGGTCGAGCCAATACCAGGCTCCGCCCTGGCGCAACCATCCGGTATACGCTTTGCCGTCAGAGGTTGCGTAATACCAAGTGCCCTCTTTTAACTGCCAGTAATAAAGAGAGACATCAACATACGCGTAATTCATATCAACGTTTCCGCTAATACCAGAAACTTTTCCGCGGCTTGTATACTGCCAAAAGCTGTAACTGCCGGTATAGTGACATTGGGAGTTGTATTGAGCAATCCAATGATCCCAAGAACCGCTCTTAAATACAGGGTCGGTCAATATATTGTTAAACCAATTTAGGTTTGCATAAATGCCTGGCTTATATCCAGCACTAGAAATCTTATTACAGAATGTCTGAGCTCTAGATGCAATTCCGGATTGACGACCATCTGCAATAATTGTCTTGTCCTCAAGATCGTAATACACCGGTAGCCTAGGATTGTGCCCCGATAGGCAGTCAATCACCATGGACGCCTCATCGGCTGCCTGTTGATTATCAAAAGCATATGAATAGACATAGACGCCGTAGGGAATTCCGAGTCGCTCGCACTCAGAAATATTTCGATTAAATTGATAGTCAATTCGACCGCCGAAAGACGGAGCGCCAAACCCAACGCGCAGAATAGCGAAATCGATGCCAGAAGCTTTAACTGCGTCCCAATCAATACGCCCTTGGTGCTCGCTGACGTCAATGCCCTGAGCTGTAACCCCATCGGGAAGAGTGTCCATAGACAATAAAGCTATTCCGTCTTCTTCGGAAGAAGCATCATCTGAAACTAATTGTCCACCCTCATAACGCCAAGAATTCTCAACCAGAGTCTGAGCAGTCCCTGCATCCGCAGGGCATACAAACATAGAAACGGGCGCAAGGAGCATCAGCACCAACAATGCCGAAAACAACTTAAAATGTTTGTTCATGTAAACCTCGTCATTCGCTCTTGATTGCGTCTAGCTTACAGCATAGCTATGAAAGATTCCCGAACATCTAACAGGACAAGATGCCATCTAGGACAATAAATAGTTGGGCGCAATGCTGCAAAGAAAAGAAGAACTTACCGGCAGGGTTGAACCCGCAGGCTCATTGCCCCCTCCTCTTGCCCCCAAGAATACCGACTTCAAATAAACTTTCAAACCAGATGTCAAAAAGGTAGGGGGCCCAGAGAGTCCCCTACAACTCGGAATTCTAACGAATCAGTATTACTTTCGATGGGCCCAAAGCGGTCAAACCGGAGATGCGATTTCCATAACCATCACTATGCCAGAACAAATTTTCGCTCGGCGAATTGCCCCAGAAAAAGCCAATGTGGCTATCGTCCGCATATGGGTTGTAAGGATTAAAGAACACAATGTCCCCCTTACGAGCCAAACCACTACGCAGTAACTCATCAATAGAATTGAAATAAGTCACGTTCGCGCACGTATCGATAGCGTAGCCGTACCAACGATAAGCGTTTACGCAGCCGCCCCTTCCGGGACCTCCACTCCAAGGGGAATGACTCTGCTCGGCGGCAATGGGAGCTAAATTCCCGCCCGCTTTCATATATGCATGCGATACAAATCCGCCGCAGTTCATACCGGTATACCCGTCCCAACGAGGATCACCCTTTGGATACATGCATGTTTCTTGGCTAAGATGCGTATCATAGCGTGTTCCACGGTAATAGCCGTCGTTTTCGTGGCTCATAAGCCAATTGACCAGACTGGACCTATTGACCCCCAAAACAGAACCAGACGTATTCAACCATGCACCACTTGCATTGAAGTAGTAGTCAACGCCATCGATTTTCAGCCACCCATTAGCAAACATGGCGCCCGATGGCTGGAGCCAGTACCACGTACCGCCGTCATTAAGCCATCCAGTTTTCATCTTGAATGTGGAAGGATCCATCCAATACCACGCACCGTTGACATATTGCCAACCAGACTTAAGGACACCATTGGAAGATGCGTAGTACCAAGTATTGTCGTTTTCGTCAGAAGCGTCATTCGGCATAATCCAACCAGATGCCACATTAACGACACCGTTTGCGTCCGCATAGAAAACCGCGTCTCCAATATGAATTGTACCTGGCAATGAAGACAAGTCGGCACGATCAGCGATTACGGGAGATCCATCAGATGAAGCAGGCAACGGCTCGCTCAGCGCTCCAGACGAATTCGCCCATGACATACCGTCGCTCAAGTTAATCCAGCACGAAGATGCCATCGCACCGGAATCATAAGAATAATAGCGCGTGTCGCCTACCGTATATTCACCAGTACGCATTGCGCCGGATACATCATCAAGGTAATACCAGGCGCTTCCGGACTTTATCCATCGCCCTCGTTGAATAGCTCCGTTTGATGCGGCGTAATACCAAGTATCATCAGCAAGTGCCCAGCCTGTTGCCATGGCACCTGAACTCGTAAGGAAATAGGAGGTTGTACCCACTCGCACAAAGCCCGTGAGCATAATATGGCTTCCTGGATCCAGGTAATACCAAGAATTCCCTAGAAGCAACCAACCTCCATGCAGCAAGCCGTTGGAGTCAGCGTAATACCAGTTGTTGTCAATAAGCGCCCACTGGGAGGAGAGCATGGCCCCCGATCCGTTAAAGATATAAGGGGTTCCATTGCATGCATTCAGCCCGGTGGCCATAGAACCGTCCGCAGGATCAAGCCAATACCAACGGCCCCCATCCGAGAGCCAGCCCTTTACCAGGGCGCCAGAGCCGGAGAAATAATGCCAAACGGAAGCATCAAGATGCCATCCGATAAGCATTGCGCCAGAAGAGGAGAATCCATACGTGGCTCCCCCGATCTGCAGCATCGAGTCGTGGACCATCTTGCCTTCATCATCCAGCCAATACCAGTTGTTGCCGTCTGAAAGCCAGCCTTTTAACATGGCGCCAGAACCGGAGAAATAACGCCAAGCAGAAGTGGAGCCCGTAGAATCTAGGTACCAGCCGACACGCATTGCACCCGAAGAGGAGAATCCATAAGTCGCACCCCCGACTTGAACCAACCCATCCTGAGCCATTCGACCTTCGTCGTCGAACCAATACCAGCTACCGTTTATATGTCTCCAAGAAGAAACAGCGACTGTTCCGTCAGACAAGCCCCAACGCCAAAAACCAGCCCCCTCTTCGGGCGATATCCATCCTTGATGCCAAACAATTTGATTCGAAACCTCAGAAGAGACCTCATTATCCACCTGAGAGTTCTGCTCAACGGCGAAGGCCGATTCGCGCTGAGCATCAACACCTGACTCGACAGAAGCAATGGCAACGTTAGATGCGGGACCTTCGTCAATGTTATTCGAATCAAGGGCGTATAACATCGAAGGCGAACCCAAAAGGAGCCCAAAAGAAATGAGGCCCGAAAAAGCCAGCACTCCGAATGACCATTTCTTCATAGCAGCACAGCATCCAATCACGCAGCGGCCCCGTCGCTTCAGGGCAACGGGGCCTCAATCAAAACTAGCTCAGTAATGTACTAGCCAATTTGCTGGCAGTTTTTGCACTCTCGTGAAGCGCCACGCCTCTGGGCCTCCTGGATAGAGATCTGCGAATAGCCCTTTGCGTCCTTGCCAACGGTACGGCATTTATGCGTATGGTAAACATGGCTACCGCTCTTGTACCAAACTAAACCGTAGCCCGGAATCCACTTGCCGTCCTCGCCGACATAGTAGGAGCCAACCCAGGCATTCGTAGCCATGGCACCGGAAGACCGGAGGTAGTAGTCGCCGACCCAGGCGTCGTGGGCCATAGCGCCGGAACCGCTAAAGTAGTACCAGGTGCCGCCGACCTGACGCCAGCCGGTGGCCATCGCGCCGGAATCGTCGAACCAGTACCAAACTCCACCAACGTTAGCCCAAGAGTTAGAGGCCATAGCGCCCGAACCTCCGAGCCAATACCACGTGCCGCCATTGCTGAGCCAGCCGGTTGCCATGGCGCCCGAACCGCTCGCATAGTACCAAGAGCCGCCTGCCAAGAACCACCCAGTGGCCATTGTACCGGAGTCGCCGAACCAGTACCAGGAGCCGCCGAGGCTGCGCCAGCTGTTAGCGACCATGGCGCCCGAGCCGTCGAGGTAGTACCACGTACCGCCGATGTTGAGCCAGCCAGTGGCCATCGCACCGGAAGCGTTGGCGTAGTACCACGTCCCCGAAACGTTGATCCAGCCGGTCAGCATGACACCATACTCGTCGAAATAATACCAAGTTCCACCGATATTATGCCAACCGGTCAGCAGTTCGCCACTGGAGGTCGCATAGAACCACTTTCCATAGATGGAGTCATAGAGCCAGCCGCTATGCTGCATGCGGCCATCGGCGTTGGCACCAGGGGTGTTCAGGAAGTAGTTCTTGCCGTCAATCTGAACTCGGCCGTATGCCATATCATGGCTTTCGGGGTAGAAGTAATACTTGTCCCCACCGATAGACTGCCAGCCCGACACCGCGATCCCGTCAGCGCCAAAATAGTACCAAACAGCTTCGTATTCGTTATGCCACTGGTTCGTGACCATGGCGCCAGTTTCGGGATCGAAATAGCGAAGGTTGCCGTCCTCGCACCGAACGAGTCCAGTCTTCGGACGACCGTCGGAACACCATTCCGTAATCGGTCCACCGCCTCCGCCACCGCCAGCAATATCAGCAAATGAGGGCGCCGGGGCAACCGTCATGCAGGCAGCGGCAAATGCAACAACTCCCAGCACTGTTAGTCCGTGCCATCTTTCTCGAAGGTTTTTCATACGACATCCTTTTTCCGAGATTTAAGGCTCTCTTAAGTTATTTTTAAACTATCAATTCAGTATTTCAACGGGAAATCGATAAAAGGTGTCTTTGTGACTGCAATTTAAATATGAGTCGCCACACCTCAACCGTTACGCTAAATAGCTTCTAAGGCAAACTTAGCGCATGAACGAACTGATTAAACGAGTGAACTGATTAATAAAGCAACAAAATACAAACCTTGGTCATCAATCACATCTACCGCGGGCCGATAACGCCCGCCTAATGTGCTGCGATATAATCAATCTCACTAAATGCCAAATCAGCAAGCCGAAGGAGCTAACGTGCTAACAATTCACTATGGTGATATGGAAAACGTTATCTACAACACGTCGGTTTACTTCGATAACGTCTATTCGCCCCAGTGGTTTCAAGACTCCTTTGCCCAAAGAGTCATTAAATCCATCGATAAAGGCACCGTGGTAGGCCCCAATGCAATCGATACCAAGATTCTAGGCGTCATTCCTCCCGAGAAACTATCCAGCGGCACCAAAACACTACTGCTTATGTACTTTATGCCGCAGAATATATATAACGCCTCAAATTGCGGTGATAATTGCGCCTACTGGATTCTGAGGATCGCCGCGCAAAAGGATCTAACAATCAATCTCTACCATTTAATGGATTTCGGAAACGGCAAATTCACGGCTGCCATTGCGAACACAGGCGATGTCGTTCACACGATGTTTGACCTTGTCCCCATAGCTGGAAAATGCCTAAGGGAGAACTCCTGATGCGCGGATCATACAAGGTAACTATTCAAAATAACCGGGTTCAGTTTAAACTGACCATCAATCGAAATCTGACCATCATCCAAGGCAACAGTGCTACAGGCAAGACAACTTTGCTTGAAATGGTGGCAGCTCACGAAGATCTTGGGGCACAAAGCGGCGTAACAGTAAGTTGCAAAGTGCCCTGTAAAACAATATCTGGAAAATATTGGCGCAGAGATCTCCAAGAAATTTCCAGCAGTATTGTTTTTATTGATGAGGGCAATACTTTTGTTCGATCAAGAGAATTTGCCCATGAAGCAAAACGTAGCTCAAACTACTACGTAATCGTCGCCAGAGAGTCACTGCGTCAACTGCCCTATAGCGTTGATGAAATCTACGGTCTTAAGAACACCAACCGAACCACAACGAAGTATCCCGTTTACTCTCGTGTCTACACCTCTACATATCGTATTTACGGTGATACTGATTTTAGAGGCGAGAGGCCCGAGCTTGTCATCGTCGAGGACACAAATTCGGGCTACGAATTCTTCAGTTTGCTATGCAAAAAGAGCAGCATTAAGTGCATCAGCGCGGGAGGAAAATCAAACATTTGCAACTGCATTATGGACGCACCGGAAAACGACATCCTCGTGATTGCCGACGGCGCCGCCTTTGGACCAGAAATTGCGGAAGCAGCTGCTCTATTGCGCCGAAAGAACATCAAGCTATTCCTACCGGAATCGTTTGAATGGCTCGTGTTGAAGTCGGGATTATTCAACAGCAAACACATTAAGGACATGCTGCTTAACCCCGCTGAACATATCGAAAGCTCAAAGTTCTTTAGCTGGGAGAAGTTCTTTACTGCAGAACTCATCGAATGCTCACGAGACACACGTTTTCGATATGACAAGAGCTGCTTGAACGAGGAGTACTTGAACCCCACCGCTCTTGCGGCTCTTGAAGATACTTTGCCGGAACTTGGCATTACTTCGCACTAAAACGAGAAGTACTCACTGTCGGAGGATAGGTTTGGTCCGAGCCACGGGTCGCCATCGAGGAAGAACTCAGGCCAGCGCTGAATGAACAGCGCTTGCTCGCGCTTCCAGCGGCGCAGTTTTTCCTCGTTGGCCTCTTCCCTGCCGCGCGAGGTGAACTCGTAGTGGTATAGCTCGGCATAGGGCGTATAGATCGTGCGGTAGCCCGCCTCCCACACGCGCAGGCAAAAGTCTGCGTCGTTAAAACCGACGGCGAATTCCTCGTTATAGCCTCCGACCTGCTCAAATTCGCCGCGTCGGACCATCTGGCAGGCACCCGTTACGGCGCTAAAGTTGCCCGGGCGCACGGCACGGGCAAGATAGCCCTCGCGCTTTGCCGAGAAGTCCTGGTTGGCGTGGGCAAGTGCACCACGCACGCCAACCAAAATGCCGGCATGCTGCACCAGATGATCGGCAAAGTAGAGTTTGGCGCCCACCACGCCCGCATCGGGACGCTGCAGATACCCCATCATCTCTTCTATAAAGTCGGGACTTATGACCTCGGTATCGTTATTAAGCAGCAACAGATAATCGCCCTTAGCGTGCTCAACGCCAAAGTTAATGATCTGGGAGTAATTGAACTCGCCCGGCCAGAACACAACGCGCGCGATACCCTTGCCTTTGGATGCTGCAGCCACGCGCTCTGGCAGGGTTTCGTAATACGCAAACGTCTCCGGGTCTTCGCTGTTGTTCTCCACCAAGACGATCTCGTAGTTGGCATACGTGGCTTTCTGGGCGATCGACATCACACAGGCATCGAGCGTCTCAACGTGGTCCTTAGTGGGGATCACAATGCTCACCAGCGGCGCAGGCTCCGGCAGCGCATAGCGCATGCGGTAGACAAACGGCGTCTCGGTCTCCTCGACCGTTCCGTGAACGCCCAGCGAGTCAAAGTGGCGCTGCAGAGCCAGGCGCCCGGCCTCGATGGCATACGGTTTGCTGTCGGCGGTTCCGTCGGCGGTCGACCCCGGATGCACGCGCCAGTGATACAACATGTGCGCAATATGCTCAAAGCGCGCACCCGCTGCAAGGCAGCGAAGCGTCAGGTCATAATCCTGGGCGCCCGCGACGTCTTCCGGCGATATGCCAATGCAATCGATGAGCGCCTTCTCCACCATCAGGAAATGCGTCACGCAGTTATGGCTATAGAGCAGGTCGACGTTAAGCTTGGTCTTAAAGACCGGCTGGCCCCACTCCCCTGCTTTCTGGAACATGTCCTCGTCGCAGAACAGGACCTGGGGACGCTCGCCCTCGGCCGCCTTATTCAGCGCGGAAACATACTGGAATAACGCGTCCGGTTCCAGAATGTCGTCATGGTCCAAGAACGCGATGTAGTCGCCCATCGCTTGCTCAATACCTGCGTTGGTGTTGACCACAATGCCGCCGTTGCCGGGCAGCCCAATGCGACGAACGCGCTCGTCGTTGGCACTTGCCGCAAGATTGGCCACCGCATCCCATTCGGGCGAGGCGTCCATAAGCAGCAATTCCCAGTTGTCATAGCTCTGGGCTAGCACCGAGTCCAGCAGCTCGCGCAGGTAGACCCGATCGGTCTTGTAGCACGGCACCACAATGCTCACGAGCGGCCTATAGGCAAAGGCCGCCGAAGCGACACGCTGGCACGCCAGATCGCCCGGCTTTGCGCGATGCTGCTCAAACCAACGTCGATAAGCTGCGTCGTCAGCGCGTGCATCCTTCATGCGGTTCCAGCTGTCGTCGACCATGCCGTTGTACAGGCGACCATCCATGGCGCAAAACCCGCTCTGGATCTGCTCCGTGGGATCGCTCACAATCGCGACAAAATCTCGTATATCCTGAGGCATCTCAACGCTCAGATACGTTTTATTGACGCGACATCCGTTTTGCTGGAGAACATCGACCTGTGACTCAAACATATGCACGGTGGCATCAATCGCATTCATGTGCGTATCGAAGATCTGGAGCTCGGGGGCGCACTGGGGATCTCCCGCCCACTTGGCCTCATAGCGCCAGACGGCGCCCTCATCTGCCGGTAAATAACGAACGGCATCGATCTCGTAGCGACCGCAGCACTCGCCGCGCTGCGCATCGCGAACGAGCGCGCACATCGCAGGCTTTGCTTTGTAGTTAATCTTGGATTCCAATTTGGCCACGCGGCTATCGAGGCGAATAGAGCCCAACCTTTGGCCACCGGATGCAAAAACGACATCCATCGACGAGCCATCCAAAAACGGAAGCACCAAAACGGCGAGCTCGCGCTCGTAATCGGAAACGAAAGGGCAAAGCGCCAGCACACGGCCATGATCGACCGGGAGCACCAGCGACGGCACACAAGAACCGCTTGTCGTCGCATGGGCAAACGCTTGAGAACCCTCCCGCTCAATAAGCGCGGCGACATCCTGACCGGCAAAACGAAGCAGCACAAATAGACGGCCCTGACTGCGGCAAAGTGCCAAACGCTTGATACTCATCTACACTTCTCGCTTTCCCAAGGCGTTCGCTGCCATGCGTTTGCAAGCACCCAGGCGCCCAAACCTCAAGACGTCGTAATCGAACATGAGCTTTTTGCACGCACGGGCATTGGGGGCCTTGCTGGTAAGCGCCGCACGCACCATAGCAGCAACAGAAGAAGCGCATTGTGCGAGCGCAGCATCGTTGCCCACGGCAGAACCGGCAAGCGCTGCGGCAACGGCAGCAAACACCTTGCCGCAGCCCGTACCCAGAAGCCTGAGCGCATCGTACAGCACAAGATCGCAGAGGAAATATGCCAGGTCATCGGCATGTTGGACATCAAGACCGTCGCGCTGCCAGTCAGCCAGCACCGCGGAGTAAATCTTCACGTGCTCCAGCAGACGTGTCTCGTCGTCGTAGCGCATGGTGTCCATGAGCGAACCCTTGCGCGCCACGCGGTAGTCATACAGCTTGTTCGAGATAAGCGCGGTCTTGCGCGAACGACCGTACACGGCAAAATCGAAGACCTGGTCCTCACCATACTTAACGGTTTCGTCGAACACGATCCCGTTGCCCAGCAAAAACTCACGCTTGCAGGCGGTGCGCCATGCAAAGGGGCGAGATGCTTCCTTAAACAGCAGATCGGAGCTATAGCCTTCAAACGACACATCGCGCGGGCTCAGCACATAGTTAAGCCACGGATACCCCGCCTCCAGCGGATACGGGTTCGCGCCAAAGGTCAAAACGTCGCAGTCCTCGCGCTCAAAGGCATCGACGATCACGCGGCATGCATCGGGCGTAAAGCGGTCGTCGGAATCCAAGAACGCGACGATAGGCGCCGTGGACGCAGCGATGCCGGCATTACGTGCACTCGACAGGCCACCGTTCTCCTTATCGACCAGGGTAAAGCGCGCGTCCTTTTCGCAATAGGCAGCCGCAATATCGCGCGAGCCATCCGGCGAGCCATCGTTGACCAGCACGCCCTCCCAATCGGGCATGTCCTGCGCAAGCAGGGAGTCCAGGCACCAGGTCAGGCACTCCTCCACCTTATAGATGGGAACGACAACGGAAATCTTGGGGTTAGCCATAGTCACTCGCTCCTACTGTGCGACCGGAACGTCATCAGGGTGTGGGTTGTCGCCGTAGGTGCGCTGATACGTCAGCACGCGCCAGACCAGCGGCAGGCCGCCAATCTTAAAGTAATGCTTAAACGTATTGAGCTTACCCGGCTTCTTAAAGTCAAAGCGCGAATCGATATAGGCGCGGGGCGACTTGACCATCAGGCGCAAGTCGGTCTCGCCACGCGGGTCGAACAGCGACAGATCAAAGCGACCAGCATCCCAATCGGCCTTGAGCTCGGGCGAGGCCTTCTGCCAAAACTGCTCGCGCAGCTCATCGACCAAACGCTCGTCATTCCAACGATACGTATCGACCTTCATGCGCATTAAAATCCCCTGGAGCTGAGCCTTGAGCTCGGGGCGCTCATCCAAAAAGCGCTGCATCTCGGCATATTCGTCGCATACGCAAAACACCTTGTTGGGCGAATTAACGGAGCTCTTCTCGTTATCCTGGCGATAGCACAAAATGGGGTCCGCAATAAACGCGGCACGCTCGGCGCAAGCCCAAACCTTAAAGTTAAAGCCTGCGTCCTGATACGAGGCGCCCGGCGTGGAGAGAAAGCGAACCTGATTGTCGTTGAGGAACTCGCGTCGATAGATAGCCGACCAAATGGAAGGTTTGCGGTAGAAAATTCCCGGGCGATCGACGGGGCGATACGCGGCGCCCGTCATATGCTCGTCGATAATCCCAAACAGCTCACGGCGTTCGCTGGGCGTGGACCAATACAGGTAAAAGTCGCCCTTCACCACATCGGCATGCTCAGCATCGGCCTTGGCGACCAGCTTTTGGAGCGAATCCTCAAACATAAAGTCGTCGGACTCAAGGATGCCCACGTACTCACCGCGCGCCATCTCCAGGCCGCGGTTCATCGAGTCGCCGTAGCCGCTGTTGGCTTTGTCGATCATCTTGACACGGGAGTCGCGCTCCATGTACTCGCGGATAATCGCCGGCGAGCTGTCGGTCGACCCGTCGTTAATGCAGATGATCTCGATGTCCTTGAGCGTCTGAGTCACGGCAGAATCGAGGCACTCGCGCAGGTAGCGTTCGACATTGCAAATGGGAACAAGCAGCGAAACTTTAGGGGTATCAGAGTTCTGCAAGAGAACCTCCTGTTGAATAGCGTGTAACAGGGTTATTTTAGCAGCCGGGTTGCGGCGGGCGGCAGCGCTTGGAATTATATAAAGCGCTCCAGGCAGGCTTTGAGACCGCGAGTCGAAAGATAGAACAGCGTGGCATCTGCCATCGAAACGCCCGGGGTCGCCGCAACGAGCTTGTGGGCAACACGGCGAACGGCGCCCTTAGCAGGCATATCCGCCCACTCCGTTCCCAAAAACGTCGTGAGGTCCATGTTGACGCGAGCCGCCACGCGATGGAAGTCATCGGAATCCAAGCGCGCCAAATCAAACACGATAAGGTCCAGGAACCAGGTGATCAGCTCGCCGGGACACAGGTCCATAAGACCGTAGCCCGCCCAGTCCTCCAAGACCTCCTCGAGCATTCTCATATGGGCATCGAGCTTTTTGGCGCGAGCCTCGACACTGTTGAACTCGTGCGTCGCCGATTCGCTCTCCATCACGTAGTGGTAGAACTTGTCCGGCATGACGACGGTCTTGTGGGCAAGCGCATAAGCCGCAAATTGGAAGACGACGTCCTCGCCCAAAGCCAGACCGGGGGCGAAGCGAATGCCTTCGCGATTGAGCAGCTCGCGCGAAAAAGCCGCACGGCAGGCATAGGGCTGCGCATTCGAATGGAACAGCAGTTGGGGATCACGGGCGCCGAAGGTGCCAGCTTTGGGGCTCATGAGTTGCTGGACACGTTTGGGGGCAGCATCGGCAGGTTCACAGACGCCGCCAAAAACGGCGGCCTCGGCATCCGCAGACTCCATGGCATGCAGCACGCGCTCGACCGTCTGGGCATCGATGTAATCGTCGGCGTCCACAAAAAAGACGGTCTCGCCCTCGGCGACATCGATACCGGCATTTCGAGCACACGAGACACCCGCATTTTCCTGGTCAATCACCAGTACGCGATCGTCAGCCTGCGCGATCTGGCGCAACACGTTCAACGAATCATCAGTCGACCCGTCGTTGACGCAGACAACCTGAATCGAGCGCTCGGACTGGGCCAACAGCGAATCAACGCATCGCTGAATGGAGCGCGCAGAGTTGTAAACGGGGACGACAATGGTAGCTTTAGGACACGAGGCCTCTCCCATGCCGACCTACCCCCTCAGCGATTCGATGAGGAAGGCGGCGACCACACCTGGGCCTCCAACCGAGGCGTAATACTTAGCACGCCCCAAGGCACCATCCGTCGCAAAACTCGGATGCTCGTCAACCCAGCCCTCAGGATCTTTGAGGATGGCAGCGAGGTTCGCGCGCTTCCACGGCTTGAGGTCGTCAAGCGAAAAGTCCCCGGCATCCAAGGCCGCCTGAAATTCCTTGGCCATCTGAGCCAGGAACTCCTTATAGAACTTAGGCGCCAAGCGCACATAGTTCCACATATACGAGTCGTACTTAATGAGCTGATTGAACTTGAGCATGCGCGCGACGTCATCGCTTGCGTGATCGCGGGCAAAATCCTCTCGGATCCAACGTTCGATCTCGGCATACTCGGTATTGACGCAAAAGACCTTAGCCGAAGAATTGACCGAGGAGTTCTCGTTGTCCTGACGATACGAAAGCACGGCATCGTGCAGGTAAACGGCCTTGTCGGCGCAGGCAATCACCTTAAAGGCAAACGACGTGTCCTGAAAGGATGCTCCCGGAGTCGGCAAGAACTTGATGCCGTTGCGCTCAAGAAAATCGCGACGGTACACAGCCGACCAAATCGACGGTTTCTGCTTAAAGAACTGCGTCGTGTCGCTCGGGTGCACCGGCTTACCGCAGTCCTTGGCCTTAAACATCTCGTGCAGCGAACGGCGCTCCTCGGGCTTAGACCAGTAGAAATCAAAGTTCGCCTTCGCAAAGTCGGCATTATTGCTATCGGCGGCCGAGACAAGCTTTTCGAGTGCGTCGGGCGCCATAAAGTCATCGGACTCCAAGATGCCAACGTACTTGCCACGCGCCATCTCCAGACCGTGGTTCATCGAGTCGCCGTAGCCGCTGTTGGCCTTGTCGATCATCTTGACGCGCCTATCGCGCTCCATATACTCGCGGATAATCGCCGGCGAGTTGTCGGTCGACCCGTCGTTAATGCAGATGATCTCAATATCCTTGAGCGTCTGCGCCAGGGCGGAATCGAGGCACTCGCGCAGGTAGCGCTGAACATTGTAAATGGGAATAAGCAGCGACAGAACAGGGCTGCCAGAGGCGTTAGTAGACAAATGTGCTCCTTAGGAAATACCTGTCGTTTCATGGTATCAAAGGGTCAGCGCGCCAGCGGGCGTTTATATAATCTATGGAGCCTCTTGCGGGCAAAGCAGCCCCACGTCATGCGGCGGGCCCATGGCAGGTTCCTGCGTTTTATTCAAAGCTTGCCGCCAAGGTGCGCCGAGCCTTTACAATAGGACAGTCCCAAGGACGTATTCGATAGCTTCCGTGCAGCGCATGCGCGCCGCACGTGAAAGGATATATTGCCCCATGCCTTCAACCCTTCCCGCTCCCATCGACAAGCTCGCCATCGTCGTCGTAACGTACAAGCGCCAGGAACTCCTGGCCAACTTGTTCGACTCCATGACCGAGCTCACGGCAGCGCCCTGGCGCATCGTGATTGTCGATAACGAAAATTCGCGCGAGACCGAGGCCATGTGCTCCGCATTCAACGAGCGCCTGGCCAACCTGTGGGGCATCGACACCGAGCAACCCGACGCGCAGGGCGGCACCGACCGTGTCATCTACGCCCCGCAGCTCGAAAACGGCGGCGGTGCGGGCGGCTTCTCCGCCGGCACTAAATGCGCCTACGACCTGGGCGCCCAATGGTTCTGGGTGATGGACGACGACGTGCTCGTCATCCCCGAAGGCATCGAGCGTCTTGCCAAGTGGACTGACCGCTACGATGTCATCCAGGGTTCGCGCCTGGACTTTGACGGCGGAGCCTTCTTTTGGCAGTACCAGCTCATCCTTTCACTCGGCATCCCTAACCCCATCGCCAAGTGGGACCTGGGACCCGAGGGCTACCGCGCCATGAACCAGCTGTGCTTTGAGGGCGGCATGTTCTCGCGCCGCGTGGTCGACAAGATTGGCCTGCCCGACGCGCGCTTCTTTATCTACGGCGACGATGCCTGCTACGGCTACGTAGCCAGCCAGCACTTCCCCGCCGCCGTGGTCGCCGACGTGGTGCTCAAGCGCGCCCGTGCCGTCTCTAACTGGGATATCGCCGGCAAACGCCAGCTCAACTCTACGAGCGACACCAACCGCTACTACATCATGCGCAACCGAGGCTTCCTCGCTCGCTATATGCAGATCTACGGTGACTACCACCCCATGTTGTTCCGCCTGGGCAATGCCGCGACCTTCTGCAAGGAATTCATTCGCCTGGCTGCCGTTGACAAGTGCTTTAAGACCGGTATTCCGGCGCTGCGACGCGGCATGAAGGACGCCCGCAAGATCATCAAGGATCCCAACTGGAAGCCCATGCCGCCCATGAAGGATACCGAGTAACGGAAGCCGGAAACATCTCGGCGCTTAAAGCCGCTGGCACACCGTAGCCACATGCTGCCCATCAAAACCGAACCCCCAGCGCATGCGACCCACGCCGGGGCGCGGTACACGGATTTCGTCGATGCCATCGCGCTCTATGTCGAGTAGCGACTGCACGGCCAGCAATTCCAACCCCAGCGCATCCACATCGGGGTCATACATCATATTGATCGTTATAAGCGGGCGCTCGTCCAGCATGCCAATCGTATCGGCTATGTCGAACACAGCGCCCGTAGGAAAAACCTGGATGTCCCAGCGACCCGCGCCACACTTTCGCCTCGAAGCAGGATTGGCATAGCCCGGCAAGCCAAAGCAGAGCCCCTGCAAGAGCAGATGATATGGCAGCGGCTTATCTGGGTCGGTCTCACCGATTCCCGCATCCCCCAGGATGCGGCTTAGCGCCCGCTTCACGGTATCCTCGTTCCCACGGCACAGCCCGTCGCGAAACGCATCGACGTCTCGAATGTCTTCGGCAGCGCACTCAAACCACTCAACAATCACTAGACGCAAGGCCTGGCGAAGCTCTTTATTGGGCAATCGCAAAGCACGGAGGCGATCGCCATGCTCTGGCTCCTCAGTCATATCCGTCGTCAGGAAACCGGACAAATATAGCGCTGTCCACATGCCATCGTCAGGCGAGACATCTGGCTCTGCAGTGCCCAAACAAAGCGGGACCTCAGCGCACCCATGGGCCTCGAGCAAATCGAACAAGACCGAAAGGCGGTCGAGATTCCACCCGGCAACTACCTTACTCAGGCAATCGGCATATCCATACAGATCGGCACACACGGGCGCCGTGCAGCCTCGGTCCAGAAAACCGATCACACGCGCTGGATTCGAGCAATAATCCCTACCAAACCGATATCCCTCGAGCCATTCACGCGCATCATCAAGGTATTCCTCGCGCCCAGCATGATTCAACAGAGCCTGGACCTCGGCATCCGAAAAGCCGAACCAACGGTCACACCACGTCGAAAGCGGCGTCGTCAGATAATACGAGCAGCCGTGCAAAGAAAGCGCCGCTTCGGCAGGGCCGGGACACTCCCCCATCAGACATGCGAAGCGTAGCGAATGGCCCGCGGCAGCAATGGCGTCAAACAGCACACGGTCAAGTAGCCCTGCCGGATCGGCGCCGGAAGCGCCCCTTGCGCTCGCACGGCCCAACCACGCCGCGTCGTACCCATCAACGAGCAATACAACTTGCTCATCGCAGGCAATCTCCAGCAACTCAATGAGCACGCCAAGCACCGAGGCGACCTCGTCCTCGCTCGCCGCGCCACGCGCAACACGTTCGATGTGACGCACCTTATCTCGAGCTAAATCCGGGGCCTCCAAGAGCGCCAACAAGCGAGCGCACTCGCCCGAAAGGGCATCGCGCACGACGCCGGCAACAGCGGCGCCACGCCTCGCAGCGCCAGAAAAGTCCAGCGATATCACCGGATAGCAAGCGTACTCATCCCGATAACGCCCGCTGTCCGCATCCCAAATCTGAGCATCGGCAAACGAGATCCGACCGGCGCGACCGACCGCTGGACGCTCCAGAAAAGCCCTGAGCATCGACAAGTTCATGCTCTTGCCAAAACCCTCGGGTCGACAGCACACCACAACGGACGCGTCGCAGTCCAACACATCGGCAATAAACATGGTTTTATCGATGAGTAAACACCGATTAATTGCATCGGAAAAGTCGTGTACATCAACCGGTAGAGCTGCGTTATCCGCATGATTGAGCAACCGCGCACCAAACGCATGAATAAAACCACAATTCACCTGTTCAGACACCGTAAACTCTCCCTCTAACGCAGCACGATGCCCATTGTAACGAGCAGGCGGAGCGCAACAATATCGACTTGCAAAGGTTTCGGGCAACGGTAGCAACTGACGCCCCGAGGGGGCATAACAAATCGTTGTGCAACAAAAACGGGATCCGATGCGGCTGCACCGGACCCCGTCTCAAACGCTTTGAAAACAATCTGAAAGGCTACTCCTCCGAGCCATCCTCCCCAGAAGCCTTCTTCTGCTGATCGAGCTTATGCTTACCACTTACGATAGACGTAGCGCCCAGTGTGGCCAAGCTCGCGCTGGCAAGGCTCGCCATCACAATCAGATCGCCCGTCTTGGGCATATTGCCGCCAGATGACTTGGTTGTGGTGGTCGTCGTTGTCGTAGTGGTCACCGTTTTGGAGTCATTTTGCTCATGGACCTGTTTGTCGGTGTTGCTCTTACCGCCGTCCTCGCCCTGCTGCTTTCCGTCCTCGGTCTTGTCCTTGTTCTCGTCCTTCTCCTCAGATTCAGACTTCTTACCCTCGTCCTTCTTCTGAGTGGACTTGTCGTCCTTCTCCTCAGAGCTAGAACCCTTATCGGATTCGGTCTTCTCGGAAGCCTTGTCCTTGGAGTCGCCCTTTACGGCTTCGGTCTTTTCCGTGGAAGCCTGATCAGAGTTGTCCTTGTTCTGGGCCGAACCGTTATTAACGCCAGCCATCAGCGAAGAACCCAGCGTAGAACCAAGCTGCTCGGAGAAAGAAGGCTTCTTGTCCGGCGAAGTAACGGGAGCGTCCGGCGCCTTATTCGAATCGTCCTTGGAAGCATCGGAATCAGGGGTTGCGTCAGAGCCGGAGCCGTTGTTAGAGCCGGTGTCAACGGACGAATCGCTCGAGCCGGTAGATGAGTTAGAGGTGTCAGCGCCGGTCGAACCAGAAGCGTCGCTGTCCGTATTGCCGGCAGAGCTTGAAGGCGAATCGCCCGCAGCAGAGCCGTTCGAATCGGAGCCGTTCGAGGTAGAGCCGTCGTTGGTAGTGCCACCAGCAGAGCCATTACCGTCAGCATCGGTCGAGGGCGCATCCATCCTGTCATCGTTGGCATCGTCACTCGAGTCGTCATTCGAATCAGGTGTCGGCGAGGGCGCCGGTGTGGGCTCGGGCTGCACGGGCGTCGCGGCGGCAGCCTCGTCCTCAGCGATATAAACCAAGCAGTCCTTTAGCTCGTTGCGGTAGCGGTTCTTCCAGCCCTCATGATACTGGGGTTGGCTCGAATACTTGGTCGCCACGTTATTGACCACGCTGTTGGAAAGCGCCGTCACAAACTCGCGATCGGACATATCGTTGGAAAGATTCGCCCAGCGGAAAAAGTCCCTGCAGCCACCAGTGCCGCACATGTTGGTAATGCTCCACACCATGCCCTTGACGCAGTCGGCGCGGCCCGAAATGTCAATACCCAGGCCGCTCTTGAGCCACGCCTCGGTCACCGCATAGTACGAGTTGTACGCATAAGCATCTTGAAGTGCTGAGAACTCAACAGGATCGGTGTTGTAAGCACCCTGAAAGGCCTCCTGCGCAATACGGCCCAACTCGGTGAGCTGGCCGTTCTCATACATGGCATTGCTCGTGTTGGAAATCTCGCTGCCGCGATCAATCGCATCCTTGAGCATGCTGTACTTGGCAGAATCGTAGTTGTAAACCTGCTTCATAAACGGAATGAGCGACCAGCGGCGATCAAACTGATAGTAACCCAGTGCGTTATAGCCGTCACCATACGAAAATCCCTGGTTGTAGTTACCATGGCTCTCGTACTTGGTAAAGTACTTCATCTCGGGAGTCACGTTGACAAACGAAACGCCCTGGACCGACCTCAGCACGCCCGAGAAGGACTGCTGGGTGTAGAGACCCTTATCGATATCGGTGGCATCCGAGGCAACGCCCGGCGTGGGCTCCTCGGCAGCGACAGGTGCCGGCGCGGAAACGGCGCCAAACGAAAGCGCCAACGTCAGGCCCGCGACAATAGCAGAATGCTTGGGCTGCATAAGATCCTCCCTGCATTGGTGTAGTTATAGTTCAGTTTGCAAAGATAAAAATAAGTATTGCAGCTCGCCCGTTGTTGCACAACAACCCCTCGGTAAACGGCAACAACCCTCCGCGAAATCTTAAGGAATTAAACAAACTGGTCGTCGGGCGCCAACAGAAGCTCGCCGTAACGCTCCATCAGCCCGTCCCTCAGCTGGCAGAATGCGGGGATATAGACGTTCAAGATGCGCTGAATCAAATCTTGAGCGAGCTTGTTGTCATAGATATGGACGTTCGTATTGCGGTCTCTGAGCATATCTAGCCAGGCTGCCTCATCAATAAAGTCGTAGAATCGGTACGACTCCTTCAAGATGGCGCGAGGAGACCCCGACGCGGCAAGCGTGGCGCCCTCATACTCGAGCAGACGCTTAAGAAGCTTCCAGCTCAGTTCAAATTGAAGATTGAACTTATTAATCAATCCACTCTGAACAAAATCATTGTTGAGATCCTGATTGGGCGCATCCTCAAGATTCGCCAAGGCGCTGACAAAGTTCTCATATTTTTTCATACAGAATCACACCATCCCTGGCAATTTCATCGAGCAATTGCTGCGATAAGGACTCGTCGAGATTGACGACATCTACATCTAAAAGAGTATCAAGACGTTCATCGATCAAATATGAGAAGCGGCCGAAATCCCGGCAACCTGCTACGGCGATGTCAATATCGCTCTTGGGCAAGTTGTCACCTCGAGCGCGAGACCCAAACAGCACGACCTTCTCGGCGTCACATTCCCGAGCAAAAACTTCGATTTGCTTGTACACCTTGTCGAGAGATGCCATTTGCACCCCTACAGCTTAATGTCAAAGTTGATCTCGGGAACGGTGGCCAGGTCGGCCAACGTCACGCCGTCGACGTACTTTTCGATCACGTCGTCCAGACCACGCCAGAACTTGACGGTCGAGCAAAGATCGCTGCGGGTGCAGCTGTTGTCGATGCCGTCGCACGCCACCGGAGCCGTGCTGCCCTCGACGGCACGCAAGATATCGCCGGCGCGCACCTCAGCCGGGTCCTTGGCCATCATGTAGCCGCCGCCCTTGCCGCGCACGCTCTTAAGCAGGCCAGCCTTCATAAGCGGACGCACCAGCTGCTCCAAATACTTTTGCGAGATATGCTCGCGGTCGGCGACCTCGCGCAGGGCAATCTTGCCCTCGGCGTCGCCAAGCGCTGCGATATAGATCATCAATCGGAGGGCATAGCGGCCCTTGGAAGAAATGAGCATACCTACCCTTCCATAACGCTGGGGACATACATAACCGATGAATTTGTCCCACATCTAGAAAAGTCGAGTGGATTAGTCGGGTTTTCCCTTGACTAACGCCGAACCCATAGTAACTTTATTCCGAGAAGATTCCTAGGGTTTAGTACACCTATGAGTACACCATATACAGAGAGGAACAGCATGAGCGCAAATCCGCTGCTTTCCATCGAAGGTCTGACCGCCTCCGTGGACGAGAAGACCATCCTCCACAACGTCAACCTCAACGTCGCCGCCGGCGAGACCCACGTGCTGATGGGACCCAACGGCGCCGGCAAGTCTACCCTTGGCCACCTGGTCATGGGCGACCCCGTCTATACCGTCAACGACGGCCGCATCGTCTTTGACGGCCAGGACATCACCGAGCTCACCACCGACAAGCGCTCCCGCGCCGGCCTGTTCCTGAGCTTCCAGGCCCCGGTCGAGATCCCGGGCGTGCCGCTATCGAGCTTTTTGCGTGCCAGCATCGCCGGCCGCCCCGGCCTGGAGATGAAGGGCAAGGAGTTCCGCCGTCGCGTCAAGGAGCTCGCGGCCGAGCTCAACATGGACACCGCCTACCTCAACCGAGAGCTGGGCGTGGGCTTCTCGGGCGGCGAGAAGAAGAAGGTCGAGATGCTCCAGCTTCTGCTGCTGCAGCCCAAGCTCGCCATCCTGGACGAGACTGACTCGGGCCTGGACGTCGACGCCCTCTCCACCGTCAGCCATGGTATGGACGCCTACCGCAAGAGCTGCAACGGCTCCATGCTCATTATCACGCACAACACGCGCATCCTGGAGCACCTGGATGTCGACCGCGTCCACGTTATGGTGAAGGGCCACATCGTGCGCGAGGATGACGCCTCGCTGATCCCTTGGATCGACAAGAACGGCTTTGAGACCTTCGAGCGCGAGGCCGCCGATCAGCGCGCCCAGGCCGAGGCCGCCGCTGCCGAGCAGCAGGCGTAAAGGGGCGACGCAATGACCAAGAACCGCACCGAGGTCGCGGACATCGACCGCAGCCTCTACGACTTCACCTATGGCGAGGAGGGATTCGAGCGCCTCGACGCCGGCATCACGCCCGACATCGTGCGCGAGATCAGCGCCAAGAAGGACGAGCCGCAGTGGATGCTCGATCTGCGCTTAAAGTCCCTCGAGATTTTCAATCGTTTTCCCGACCCGACGTGGGGCCCCTCCATCGAGGGCCTGGACATGGACAGCATCGTCACCTACGTCAAGCCCAACACCGATCAAAAGCACGACTGGAAGTCGGTGCCTGACGACATCAAGAACACCTTTGAGCGCCTGGGTATCCCCGATGCCGAGCGCAGCTACCTGGCGGGCGTCGGCGCGCAGTACGACTCCGAGCTCGTCTACCACAACATGCAGGACACCGCGTCCAAGATGGGCATCGTCTACTCCGGCATCGAAGAGGCCCTGCACGACCCGCAGTGGGAGCCGCTCATCCGCGAGAAGTTTATGACGCTCATCCCGCCCACCGACCACAAGTTTGCGGCCTTGCACGGTGCCGTGTGGTCGGGCGGCTCGTTTGTCTACGTGCCCAAGGGCACCAAGCTCGACTTCCCGCTGCAGAGCTACTTCCGCCTCAACGCCAAGGGCGCCGGTCAGTTTGAGCACACGCTCATCATCGTCGAGGACGATGCCGACCTGCACTTTATCGAGGGCTGTTCCGCGCCCAAGTACAACGTGGCCAACCTCCACGCCGGCGCCGTCGAGCTCTTTGTGGGCAAGCGCGCGCACCTGCGCTACTCGACCATCGAGAACTGGTCCAAGAACATGTACAACCTCAACACCAAGCGTGCGCGCGTGGACGATGATGGCGACATCGAGTGGATCAGCGGCTCCTTCGGCAGCCACGTGGGCTACCTCTACCCCATGAGCGTGCTCAACGGCCGTCGCGCCCGCTCGAGCTTTACCGGCATCACCTTTGCCGGCGCCGGGCAGAACCTCGACACCGGCTGCAAGGTCGTGCTCAACGCGCCCGAGACCTCGGCAACCGTCGAGACCAAGGGCATCTCCAAGAGTGGCGGCATTCAGACCTTCCGCAGCTCTATTGTGGCGACACCCAAGGCCGAGGGCTCCAAGGCAACCGTGAGCTGCCAGTCGCTGATGCTCGACGACCAAAGCCGCTCCGACACTATTCCGGCCATGGACATCCGCGCCAAGAACGTCGACATCGGCCACGAGGCCACCATCGGCCGCATCGGCGACGACAAGGTGTTCTACCTGATGAGCCGCGG
>URMZ01000004.1 GCA_900549025.1 uncultured Collinsella sp. | reverse complement strand
AGAGCGCTTGACTGGCAGTCAAGAGGTCAGGGGTTCGATCCCCCTCGTCTCCACCCGAGCATTGAATGAGGCTCCAACGCAAGTTGGGGCCTTTTTTCATATAAGCACACAAGGTCAAAGGCGGCACAATGATCCTCCTGGTCGACAAGATCGAAAAAAGCTTCGGCGCGCGCGTCCTCTTTAGCGGCGCGTCCTTCCAGATCAACCCCGGCGAGCGCTTCGCGCTCGTGGGACCCAACGGCGCCGGCAAAACCACCATGCTCAAAATCATCATGGGCATCGACAGCCCCGACGCCGGCCAGGTCCAGTACGCCAAGGACTGCCAGGTAGGCTATCTAGAGCAAGAAACCAACCTGGAGCACAAGGACACCACCATCCTTGCCGAGGTAATGGCGGCCGCCAAGGAAATTCGCCGCATGGGCGAGCGCGCCAACGAGCTGCAGGCCCAGATCACCGAGCTCTCCGAGCAGGGCAAGGACGTCGACGCGCTCCTTAACGAGTACGGCCAGGTCCAGGACCGCTTTGAGCACCTGGGCGGCTACGAGCTCGAGAGCAACGCGCGCAAGATCCTGTCCGGCCTGGGCTTTAAGGTCACCGACTTTGAGCGCCCGTGCTCCGAGTTCTCGGGCGGCTGGCAGATGCGCATCGCGCTGGCCAAGCTCTTCCTGCGCCACCCCGACCTGCTGCTACTGGACGAGCCCACCAACCACCTGGACCTCGAAAGCGTCCAGTGGCTGCGCGGCTTTATCGCGAACTACGACGGCGCCGTCCTCATCGTCAGCCACGACCGCGCCTTTATGGACGCCTGCGTCGACCACGTCGCCGCTCTCGAAAACCGTCGCGTGACCACCTACACCGGCAACTACAGCAGCTACCTCAAGCAGCGCGAGGACAACCTGGAGCAGATGCGCGCCAAGCGTGCCGCTCAGGAGCGCGACATCGCCCACATGCAGGTCTTCGTCGACAAGTTCCGCTACAAGCCCACCAAGGCTGCCCAGGCTCAGGAGCGCATCCGCAAGATCGAGCAGATCAAAAAGGAGCTTGTCATCCTGCCCGAGGGCCACAAGCACATCGACTTTAAGTTCCCCGACCCGCCGCGCTCCGGCGACATGGTCGTGGGGCTCGAGGGCGTCTCCAAGTCCTACGGCAAAAAGCACATCTACAGCGACATCGACCTCAAGCTCTACCGTGGCGATCATGTGGCGCTCGTCGGCCCCAACGGCGCCGGCAAGTCTACCCTCATGAAGATCCTCGCCGGTCTGGAGCCGCCCACCACCGGTACACGCGACCTGGGCACCAACGTGGGCGTGGCCTACTACGCCCAGCACGCACTCGAGGGCATGACCGAGTCCAATACCGTCCTGCAAGAGATCGACACCGTCACGCCCAAGTGGACCGTACCGCAGCAGCGCAGCCTGCTGGGCGCCTTCCTGTTTAGCGACAACGATTCCATCGAGAAGCAGGTCCGCGTCCTCTCCGGCGGCGAAAAGGCGCGTCTGGCACTGGCCAAGATGCTTGTGGCCCCCGAGGCACTCCTGTGCCTCGACGAGCCCACCAACCACCTGGACATCGACTCGGTGGACATGCTCGAGAACGCCCTGCAAAACTTCCCCGGCACCATCGTGCTGATCAGCCACGACGAGCACCTGGTGCGCGCCGTTGCCAACCGCGTGATCGACATCCGCGATGGCAAGGTCACGGTCTACGACGGCGACTACGACTACTACCTCTACAAGCGCGAGGACCTCGCGGCCCGCGCCGCCGCCGAGGCGGCAGGGGAAAGTGCGCCAGCCACGGCCAAGTCCGCTAAGGTCACCGCGGCCCAGCCCGACACCCCCGCCACCGCTTCCAAGCCTGCCGAGGGCAAAAAGACCAAGGAGCAAAAGCGCGCCGAGGCCCAGGCCCGCGCCGCGCTCAACAAAAAGCTCAAGGGCGTGCGCAACCAGCTCAAGAAGATCGAGGCAGAGCTGGACAAAAAGCGCGCCCGCTATGACAAGCTTATGGAATTGATGGCCAGCGAAGAGCTTTATGCCGATCAGGACAAGTTCAACGCCGCGCTGGGGGAATATAACGGCCTTAAGCAAGAGCTACCCAAGCTGGAGGACGAATGGCTGGAACTTTCCACCCAGATCGAAGAGGAGACCGCGCGTGAACTCTCGTAAGGCCGCCGCCGTTGCGATGAGCATCATCGCCATCGCCTGTCGCATCTGCGGCATCTTTATGAGCGCAATGACCGTTCTGCTGTGCTTTAGCGGCCTCACCGCCAAGCTGCAGATCGTGGGCTTTGTCGTTGAGCTTTCGCGCGCGCTGCCGAGCGCCATCGCCGGCTACGGCGTCATTACGTCGCCCTTTGGCGGCGTGTTCCGCCTGGATTACGCCATCGTCGCTGTGATCCTGTTTGTGGCCGATTACCTGCTCACGCGCGCCTCGCGTCGCGTCCGCTAGGGGAGTGACATGTCCAGCAGCTACCTCATGAATCTGCTCGCGAGCGCCGTCGCCGTCATCGTGGGCATCGTCATCCACGAGAGTGCGCACGCCGCCGCGGCCTGGGCGCTCGGCGACAAGACGGCCCGTTCGCGCGGCCGCGTCTCGCTCAACCCGCTCAACCATATCGATCCGTTTGGCACCATCATCCTGCCGCTGCTTATGCTTGCCGCCGGCGGTCCCGTATTCGCCTTCGCCAAGCCCGTGCCCGTCTACCTCAACAACCTCAAGCACCCCAAGCGCGACGAGGTCCTGGTGAGCGTTGCCGGCCCCGCGTCGAACATCGCCCTCGCGTGCCTCGCGGCCGCCCTCATGCACGCAACGTACGGCAACCTCTACACCAGCATGTCCTTTGCCCTGGCGTCACAGATCATGAACTTCGGCGCCACGTTCATCGTGGTCAACCTGTCGCTTGCGTTCTTCAACCTCATCCCGATCCCGCCGCTCGATGGCTCGTCGATCATCGTGCCCTTCCTCAAGGGCAAGGCTCTCAACAACTATTATCGTCTGCAGCAATACGCTATGCCCATCCTCATCCTAGTGCTGTACCTGCTGCCCATGTGGACCGGCATCGACGTGATCGGCCGCTATTTCGACGTTACCGTGTATCCGCTTGCTGAGCAGCTGCTCAACTTCGCAATCGCCAGCATCTAAGGTAAACTTACAGGTCGACCGTGCAAAACGGTCGCAACATGCACCCAAACCGCGCCGCGAAGGCGCCGTCAAAGGAGGTCGAAGATGTCGTATCGCGTGTCGACGCAGGTCTACAGCGGACCGTTCGACCTGCTGCTGCAGCTGGTAACCCGCCAAAAAGTGGATATCGGCGCCATCTCCATCAGCGAGGTGGCCGAGCAGTACCTTGCCGAGGCCGAGCGCATCGAGGCGCTGGACCTGGACGTGGCGAGCGACTTTTTGCTGGTCGCGGCAACCCTTTTGGACATCAAGGCCGCCTCTCTGGTGCCGCAGGAGGCCCCGCGCAAAGTCGATGACGATGACGAGTTCGACGAAGACCTCGAGGAGCTCAGCGCGCTCGACGGCGACGCCCTGCGCGAGGTCCTGATCCAGCGCCTGATTGCCTACAAGCAGTTTAAAGGTGCGGCTGCGGCCCTCGGTGCCCGCATGCAGGCCGAAAGCCGAATGCACCCGCGTGTGGCCGGCCCCGACCCCGAGTTCCTAGGCCTGATGCCCGACTATCTGGCCGGCATTACCCTACGCGGTCTCGCCGTCATCTGTGCCGACCTGGACGGCAAGCGCCAGACCTTCCTGCTGGAGGCCGAGCATGTGGCACCGCATCGCGTACCACTCGACCTGACGGTGGCCTCGGTCGACCGCTTTACCATGGCGCACCAAACCTGCACTTTCCGCGAGCTGCTGGACGGCGACGCCACCACCGGGCAGCTCGTTGTCACCTTCCTGGCCATGCTTGAGCTCGCCAAGCGCGGCTCGCTTACGCTAAGTCAGGACGAGATCTTTGGAACCATTCAAATCAACCGCGTCGAGGGCGCCGAGGCATACGTGCCCGGCGAGGGCCCCGAGCTCACCGAATAGGAGCCGCAACCATGTCAACCCTTTCCACGCTGGAGGCAAACAGCCTTAAAGGCGCCCTCGAGGCACTGCTGCTGGTGTCGAGCGACCCGGTGAGTGCGCCCGCGCTGGCCGGCGCACTGGATATCGCCCCCGGCGAGTGCGCGTCGCTGCTCGCCGAGCTCAAGGTTGAGTACGAGGAGGCCAACCGCGGCTTTCGGCTGCGCGAGGTCGCCGGCGGTTGGCGCCTGTTCACGCACCCCGCCTACCACGACGTGGTCGAGGCCTATGTGTTGAGCTGGGACACGCAAAAGCTGTCGCAGGCGGCGCTCGAAACCCTGGCCGTGATCGCCTACCACCAGCCCGTGACGCGCGAGGTGGTCAAGGGCATCCGCGGCGTCAACTCCGATGGCGTCATCGCGTCGCTCGTTGACAAGGGTCTGGTGCGCGAGCTCGGCCGTGACCCCCAGCGCGGTCAGGCCATCATCTACGGCACGACCAACGCCTTCTTGGAAAAGTTCGGTCTGCGCTCCACCCGCGACCTGCCCGATCTGGAGCAGTTTGCCCCCGACGAGCAGTCGCGCCAGTTTATCCGCGAGCGCCTGAGCGGCCGCAGTATTCAGTCCACGCTCGAGGAGCAGGCCGAGGACCTAGACGAAGAGCGCGAACTGCTCGATACCAATGTTGAAGATGTTGAGGCAGCCGAGGACTTGGAGACCCTGGTCGTTGGCGATACCTCGGAGGATTTGCATGACGAGGACTAACGAAGCAGAGGAGACGCGCGCCGTGGGCAACGCAGTACCCGCAACCGACGCCCAGCCCGTCTACCCGCACACCATGCGCCTGCAGCGCTTTTTGGCGCGTGCGGGCGTGGCGAGCCGCCGCGGCTCGGAGGACCTGATGACCGCCGGCCGCGTGACCGTCAACGGCCAGGTCGCGACCGAGCTGGGCACCAAGGTCGACTTCGACCACGATCACATCGAGGTCGACGGCATGCCCGTCAAGCTCAACCAGGGCGCCGTGTACTTGATGCTCTACAAGCCGACCGGCTACCTCACCACCATGAGCGACCCGCAGGAGCGCCCCTGCGTGGCCGACCTGGTACCGCGCAACCGCTTTCCGGGGCTCTTCCCGGTGGGCCGCCTGGACCGCGACACCACGGGTCTTTTGCTCTTTACCACCGATGGCGACCTTTCGCAGGACCTGCTGCATCCCAGCAAGCACGTCTACAAGACATACCAGGCGCTGGTGGACGGCAGTCTGTCCGACCGCGATCTAGACCCGCTCCGCCGTGGCATCGAGCTCGACGACGGCCTGTGCCAGCCGGCAATCTGCCGTGTCATTACCGCGCGCGAGGCCGAGACCGTGGCTCCGCAAGGTATCAAGCCCGGTACCACCGCCGTGGAGGTCATCATCCGCGAAGGCCGCAAGAACCAGGTCAAGCGCATGCTGAGCAAGATCCACCATCCGGTGATCCGCCTGCACCGCTGCAACTTTGCCGGCCTGGAGCTCAAGGACGTGGCCAAAGGCTCGTGGCGCGAGCTCACCGAGCGCGAGGTACAGATCCTCAAAAGCGGTGGCATCCCTCCCAAGCAGGCCAGCGCCATACGCGGCGGCAAGCCCCAAGAAACGCCCGCCAGCCGCACGCGTCACCACGGTAGCCACGGCTCCGCACCCAAGCGCAACACCTACCGCGAGCGCTACACGGGTTAGGCAACCCGCCGCGCCCCAACGCCCGCGAACCATACCAGCACGTCAATCATCGAAAGGAAGCATTGCATGATCGTCGCCATCGACGGCCCCGCCGGATCCGGCAAGTCCACCATCGCCAAGGAGATCGCCCGCCAGCTGGGCTTTAACAAGCTCGACACGGGCGCCATGTACCGCGCCGTCACCTTCGCCGCGCTCGACCGCGGCATCGATCTGGACGACGAGGCGGCCATCGACGCCCTCGCCGAGCAGATCGAGATTCGCTTTACCAACGGTACCGGCGAGGACACGCGCCTGACCATTGACGGCCAGGACGCTTCGGCCGCCATCCGCACCCCGCAGGTCGACGCCAACGTGTCCAGGGTCTCGGCCTATCCGGGCGTGCGCGCCGCCATGCTCATCCACCAGCGCCGCGCCGCCGAGGACCGCGATATCGTCGCCGAGGGTCGCGATATCGGAACCGTCGTGTTCCCTAACGCGCAGGTCAAGGTCTTCCTGACCGCCGACCCGCGCGAGCGCGCCCGCCGCCGCGTGCTTCAGCGTCACCAAAACGACGCCCAGCCGCTCACGACCGAGCAGCTCGAAGCCGAGGTCGACGAGACCCTCGACGCCCTTAAGCAGCGCGACAAGCTCGACAGTAGTCGCGAGGTCGCCCCGCTCGTGCCCGCCGAGGACGCCGTGCACGTCGACTCCACCGCCCACACCATCGACGAGGTCGTTCGTATCATCGAGGACCTCATCAACCAAAGGAGGTAGCCCATGCGCCTGTTTAAGCAGACGCCCGAGGACTATTACAACGCCCCCTACGCCGAGTTTCCAACGCTCATCCGCGGCACCGTCGTCGTAGTCATGGCCATCCTTTGGGCCTTCTCCAAGCTCATGTGGCGCTGGAAGGTAGAGGACGCCGACCTGCTGTTTGAGCGCCAAGAAGGCCGCGGCAGCGTGGTCATCTGCAACCACACCTCGATGGCCGAGCTCTTGGCCGTGGAGACGGCGCTGTTCTTTGGGGGGCGCCGCATTCGTCCCATCTTTAAGTCCGAGTTCGCCAAGAGCAAGATTGTGCGCTGGGCCTTTAGCCGCGTTGGCGGCATCCCCGTGGAGCGTGGTACTGCCGATATGAAGTGCTTGCGCGCCGCCCAGCATGCGCTGCAGCGCGGCGAGGACGTTCTGATCTTCCCCGAGGGCACGCGCATCCGCTCGCGCGAGATCAAGCCCGAGGTCCACGGCGGTTTTGCGCTCATCGCTCAGATGGGCAAGACACCTGTGAACCCGCTCGCCATTTGCGGCTGGTCCGACATCACGCCCGCGGGCAAAAAGATCATGCGTCCCAAGAAATGCTGGATCCGCGCCGGCAAGGCCGTCTCGCTTTCCGACGCACCGGCCGGGCTTAAACGCACGGAGCGCCTGGAATGGTTTGAGTCCGAGGCCATGAACCGCGTCTACGCTATGCGAGACGAGCTGTGCGCCGAGCATCCGGGCAGGTTCTAGCCATGAGCGAGAATGTGACGAACACCGCCGCGACTGCGTCCGACCAGGCAACCGCGCCTACCATCGAGATCGCCGCCCACGCCGGTACTTGCTACGGCGTACAGCGTGCGCTCGATATGGCGCTAGCCGCCGCGCCGCAGGTAGGGGAGTGCACTCAGGTCCATACCTTGGGTCCGCTCATCCATAACCCCATCGTGGTGCGCGAGCTTGCTGAGGCAGGCGTTGGCCTGGCCGAGAACCTGGACGACGCCGCATCGGGCACCGTAATCATTCGCGCGCACGGAGTGGTGCCGCAGGTGATCGTTGCCGCTCGCGAGCGTGGCCTTAACGTCGTCGACGCCACCTGCCCTTACGTGAAGAAGGTCCATGTTGCGGCCGAGCGCCTGGTGCGCGAGGGCTACCGTGTGATCGTCGTGGGCGAGCCGGGGCACCCCGAGGTCGAGGGCATTCTAGGCCACGCCGGCGACGATGCGCAGGTCGTGAGCTGTGCCGCCGACGCCGATGCCCTGTCGCTCAAGGGCAAGGTGGGTCTGGTCGTGCAGACTACCCAGACCGCGCAGAACCTCGCCGAGGTCGTGGCCGCTATCACCCCGCGCGTGCAGGAGCTGCGGGTGATCAACACCATCTGCGCCGCCACGAGCGAGCGTCAACAGGCAGCAGCCACACTTGCCACCCGCTGCGACTGCATGGTCGTCGTGGGTGGCAAGAACTCGGGCAACACCCGCCGCCTGGCGCAGATCTGTACCGACGCCTGCGAGCATACGCATCACATCGAGGAAGCTTCCGAGATCCAGGCCGCGTGGTTTACCGACGCTCACCACATCGGCATCACCGCCGGAGCCTCCACCCCGCAAGAACACATCGAGCGCGCCGTCGCGCGCATCAAGGAGCTTTGCCGCTAATCATGGACCAGACCGTACCCGCATACGCCGCCGAGGTGGCCGATTACGGGCGTAGCCGCGACCCCGAGCCGGGTGAGGGCGCGCTCGTTAAGAACGTGCGCCCCGAATCGCCCGCATGGGATGTGGGTATCGAGCCGGGCATGCGCGTGCTCACGGTCAACGGCGAGCAGCTCACCGACATGATTGTGTGGCTCTGGGAGGCCGACGATGATACCGTCGACCTCGAGGTTTTCGACCCGCGCGACAACAGCGTCACCCCCGTCGAACTCGACCGCTTCCCGGGAGAGGACTGGGGCCTTGAATTCGATGGTCCCATCTTCGACGGCATGCGCACCTGTGTGAACGCCTGCGTGTTCTGCTTTATGACGATGCTCCCCAAGGGCGGCCGCTCCACGCTCTATATTCGCGACGACGACTACCGTCTGAGCTTTTTGCAGGGCAACTTCGTCACGCTCACGAACCTCACCGACGAGGACGTGCAAAACGTCATCCAACGCAACATGAGCCCTATGAACGTGTCGGTCCATGCCGTGAGCCCCGACGTCCGCCGTCGTATGATGGGCCGCAACGCCCAGCGCGGCATGGACGTACTCGAGGCCATCATGGCCGCCGGCATCGAGATTCACGCGCAGATCGTGTTGTGCCCCGGCATGAACGACGGCGAGGAGCTGGAAAAGACCCTGCGCTTTTGCGAGGAGCACGAGCAAATCACAAGCCTGGGCATTGTGCCGCTCGGTTTTACCAAGCATCAGAACCGCTTTAGCTGGTCATACAGCGACAAGCCCGAACTGGCACGCGAGACCATTGCCATGATCCGTCCCTACCAGGACCGCGCCTTCGAGCGTTTTGGCCGCCACACCTTCCAGATGAGCGACGAGTTCTACCTGGACGCCGGCATCGATCCGCCCGAGGCGGACTTTTACGACGGCTATCCGCAGTACTACGACGGTATCGGCATGATCCGCTCATACCTAGACGAGACGGACGATGTGCTTGCCGCCGATGCCGAACGACTGGCCCGCGTCCGCGAGGCCATCGCCGCTCGCAGCCAGCACCTGCTGTGCCTCTCGGGCGCCAGCGCACGCGACACCGTGGCACGTTTCGTGGAATCGCCCCGGGGACTCGCCGGCACCGTCACGGCCATCAAGAATCGCTACTTTGGCGGCAACGTGGACGTGACCGGCCTCATCGTCGCCTGCGACATTCTGGAACAGCTGCCGCAGGACCTCTCGGGGGTTATGCTCTTTGTGCCTAAGCTCATGTTCAACGCTGACGGCATGACGCTTGACGAGTATCATCGTGACGATTTACTCGCAAGCCTTACCAGTCGCGGCGCCGAGGTTCATGTGGTGTCGACCATGCCGCATGAGCTGCTCGATACCCTGGAGCACATCCTTGGCATTGTGCCTGCCGACTCTAACACTTCCACTGACCCTACCCATTAAAGGAGTGCAGATGAAACCTATCGTCGCCGTCGTCGGACGCCCCAACGTGGGCAAGTCCACGCTCGTTAACCGCCTGGCCCAGACCTCGGACGCCATCGTCCACGAGTCCCGCGGCGTCACGCGCGACCGCTCGTATCACACGGCCGATTGGAACGGCCGCGAGTTCACCATCGTCGACACGGGCGGCATCGAGCCGCTCAAGAGCGATGACGTCTTTGCCACGTCCATCCGCGACCAGGCCCTCGCCGCCGCCGAGGAAGCCGCCGTAATCCTGTTTGTTGTCGACGGCCGCACCGGCGTCACCGAGGAGGACGAGTCGGTCGCTCGCATGCTCAAGCGCTGCGACAAGCCGGTCTTTTTGCTGGTGAACAAGCTCGACAATCCCGATCGCGAGAACGACAGCATCTGGGAGTTCTATTCGCTCGGTATCGGCGAGCCCACGCCGCTCTCGGCCCTGCACGGCCACGGCACGGGCGACCTACTCGACGACATCGTGGCCCTGCTTCCCGAGGAAGAGGACGAGGTCGCCGATGAGTTCCCCGACGCGCTGAACGTCGCCATCATCGGCCGCCCCAACGCCGGTAAGTCTTCGCTGTTCAACCGCATCCTGGGCGCCGACCGCTCCATCGTGTCCAACATTGCCGGCACCACGCGCGACGCCATCGACACAGTCGTCGAGCGCAACGGCAAGCACTACCGCATGGTCGATACCGCGGGAATCCGCAAGAAGAGCACCGTGTACGAGAACATCGAGTACTACTCCATGGTCCGCGGCCTGCGCGCCATCGACCGCGCCGACGTGGCGCTACTCGTCGTCGACGCCTCCGTGGGCGTTACCGAGCAGGACCAGAAGGTCATGGGCTTGGCCATCGAGCGCGGCTGCGCCATCGTTGTGCTGCTCAACAAGTGGGATCTGCTCGACGACGACCGTAAGCGCGAGGCCTGCATGGAGACCATCGACCGCCGTCTGGGCGTCATGGCTCCCTGGGCCCAGTACCTGCGCATTTCGGCCCTGACCGGGCGCAGCGTCGAGAAGATCTGGGCAATGGTCGACGCTGCCGAAAAGACGCGCTCGCAAAAGATCAGCACCTCGCGCCTCAACACGTTCCTCACCGACCTGCGCGAGTTCGGTCATACCGTGGTGGACGGCAAGCGCCGCCTGCGCATGCACTACGTGACCCAGACGGGCGTCAACCCGCCGACGTTCACGTTCTTCGTCAACCACAGCGACTTGGTCAACGACACCTACCAGCGCTATGTGGAGAACCGCATGCGCTCGACCTTCGACTTTGCCGGCACGCCCATTCGACTCTTCTTTAGAAAGAAGGAGCAAAAGGATGCATAATCCGATTCTGCTGACCGCCATCTGCGCCGTGGTCTCGTTCTTTATCGGAGCGATTCCGTTTGGCCTGATCTTGGGCCGCGTGTTCAACCACACGGACATTCGCAAGGCGGGCTCCGGCAACATCGGCACCACCAACGCGCTGCGCGTGGCCGGCCCCAAGGTGGCCGCGCTCACGCTGCTGCTCGACTGCCTTAAGGGCGCCATCTGCGTCCTTATCGCGCGTCCGCTCATTGCCGACTTGGGCTATGGATTTCCGCCGAACATCATGGCGCCCGGAGCCCCCGGCGACTGGATGCTCGGTGTCATTTGCCTAGCAGCCGTGTGGGGCCATATCTTCTCGCCCTATCTCAACTTCCATGGTGGCAAGGGTATCGCGGTTGGTCTAGGCGTCATCCTCGCTTGGTACTGGCCTATTGGCCTGTCGCTGCTGGGCATGTTTATCGTGGCCGTCGCCATCACCAAGTACGTGTCGGTGGGCTCGCTTGCCGCCGCCATCGGCCTTCCCATCGCAGCCTGTGCGGTCTTTCCGTACAGCAGCCTAGGCCTTAAGTTTTGTATGGCGATGATCGGCATCACCGTGGTGTGGGCCCATCGCGCGAACATCAAAAAGCTCATGACCGGTAAGGAGTCCAAGCTCTCGTTTACCAAGCGCGTCACCGAGCCCGACGATCAGTAGGAGAGAGTCATGAATGTTGCGCTGATTGGCTCTGGCTCCTGGGGAACCGCCATCGCCGGCCTTGCCGCCGCGCGAGCCGAGCGCGTGACCATGTGGGCCCATAGCGAGCAGACGGCCGCCGGCATCAATGCCGAGCACCGCAACCCCCGCTACCTTGTGGGCTACGAGCTGCCCGGCAACGTCGTCGCCACCACGGACCTGGTGCAGGCGCTCGACGGTGCCGAGGCCATCATCTTTGCCGTTCCTTCGACGCACCTTCGCAGCGTGTGCCACCAGGCCGCGCCCTTTATCGCCGCCGATACCCCGGTCCTGTGCCTCACCAAGGGCATCGAGCCCGAGTCCGGCCTGCTCATGAGCGAGGTCATTGCCAGCGAAATCGGCAACGAGCGGCGTGTGGCGGCCCTCTCGGGTCCCAACCATGCCGAGGAGATTTGCCGCGGCGGGCTCTCTGCCGCCGTCATCGCCAGCGAAGATCCACAGATAGGGGAGACCTTTAAGGACCTACTCCTGTCCACGGCCTTCCGCATCTACCTGTCGCAGGACATGACCGGCGTCGAGGTATGCGGCGCTATGAAAAATGTCATCGCGATCGTATGTGGCATCTCCGCCGGCACCGGTGCGGGCGACAACACGCTTGCCCTCATCATGACGCGCGGCCTGGCAGAGATCAGCCGTCTGGTGCACGCCCGCGGCGGTCAAGCTATGACCTGCATGGGACTTGCCGGCATGGGCGACCTCATTGCCACCTGCACCTCGGAGCATTCGCGCAACCGCACCTTTGGCTACGAGTTTGCCCACGGCGTGTCGCTCGACGAGTATCAGACGCGCACGCATATGGTGGTCGAGGGCGCCGTCGCGGCCCGCAGCGTCAGCGAGCTTGCCCGTTCACTGGGCGTAGACATTCCGCTCACCTTTGCCGTGGAACAAACGCTCTACAACGGTGTTACTTTGGATAGGGCGCTCGAGATTCTTACTGACCGCGTCCCTTCTCAAGAGTTCTACGGACTCACCGACTAGCGCAGAAAGGCTTCTACCATGGGTTCCATCAAAATCGCTCCGTCTGTCCTTTCGGCCGACATGGCCAACCTCAAGGGCGAACTCGACAAGATCGCCGGCGCCGACTACGTGCACTTCGACGTTATGGACGGTCACTTTACCGGCAACCTCACCTTTGGCGTTGACATCCTTAAGGCCGTCAAGCGCTCCACCGATGTACCGGTCGACGCGCACCTGATGGTGTCGAACCCCGACGAGACCGTTGATTGGTATGCCGACGCCGGTGCCGACATGATCACCGTGCACTACGAAGCTTCCACGCACCTGCACCGCACGCTCACCCATCTGCAGCAGCGCGGCGTCAAGGCTGGCGTGGTGCTCAACCCCGCCACCCCCGTGTGCGTACTCGAGAGCATCATCGACGTCGTCGATATGGTGCTGCTGATGAGCGTGAACCCGGGCTTTGGCGGTCAGAGCTTTATCCCGGGCACCATCGCTAAGCTCCACGAGCTCAAGGCCATGTGCGAGCGTCACGGCGTTTCGCCCCTCATCGAGGTCGACGGTGGCATTTCTTCCAAGAACATTGCCGAGGTCGTCAAGGCCGGCGCCAACGTGCTCGTGGCCGGTTCTGCCGTATTTAAGTCCGAAGATCCCGCTGCCGAGGTTGCGCTGCTGCAGAAGCTGGGCAACGAGGCCGCACAGGAGGCATAAACCCTTATGACCGCAGGTCAAAACCGCATACCCGTGAATCTTGACTATGCCGCCTCGACGCCCATGCGCGCCGAGGCGCTCTTTGCGCAGCGCGAGTACGACGACAGCGAGCTTGCCGGCGTCAACCCCAACTCGCTGCACTCGCTCGGCCGCAAGGCCGCCGCGCGCCTGGAGGTTGCCCGTCGCGAGATCGCCCATAGCTTTGGCGCACGCGTCCGCCCGTCCGAGATTGTTCTGACCAACGGCGGCACCGAAGCCAACCAGCTGGCGCTGCTCGGTCTTGCCGAGGGCGCTCGTCAGCGCGATCGCAAGCGCGATCGTGTAATCGTTTCGGCCATCGAGCACGATTCGATTCTGGACAACCTGCCGCTGCTGCGTGCCGCCGGCTTTACCGTCGACCTGGTGCAGCCCTGCCGCGCGGGCTACATTGAGCCTGCCACGCTAAGCGACTTGCTGAGCGACGACGTGTCGCTCGTGAGCATTATGGTCGCCAACAACGAGACCGGCGTGGTGCAGCCCATCCGCGAGCTTGCCTCGGCCGCTCATACCGTGGGCGCAGTGTTCCACACCGATGCTATCCAGGGCTATCTGCACATTCCACTCGATGTCACCGAGCTGGGCGTCGATGCTATGTCCGTCGCGGCCCACAAAATTGGCGGTCCTGTGGCATCCGGCGCGCTCTACGTTAAGACCCGCACGCCACTGCGCCCCCGCATCTTTGGCGGCGGACAGGAAGCCGGACGTCGCGCCGGCACGCAGGACCTGCGCACGCAGCTAGCCTTTGCCGCTGCTGCCCGCACGCTGGTGCCCCAAGTGGCTCAGGAGCGCGAAAAGCTGCAAGCCCTTTCCGACAAACTCTACGCCACGCTTACGGCCCATCCACGCATTCATGCCACCATGGGCGACTACGAGCAGGTCGACCGTCTGCCGGGTATGGTTTCGATCTACGTCGACGGCATGGACTCCGAGGAGCTCATCGTCAAGCTCGACGCCGCCGGCTTTGAGGTTTCGGCCGGCTCTGCCTGCTCGAGCGGCAGCATGGACCCGAGCCACGTTTTGAGCGCGATGGGCATCGGTCGCGAGCAGGCATTGGGAGCACTGCGCATTTCCTTTGATGACCGCGTGAATCCGAGCGATCTGGACGAGTTCGCCCGGACGCTGCTCTCGATCGTGGGTGCCGCATGATCGTCGCCGAGCTTGAGCGCGCGCTGCTGGCACGCTATCCCAAGGCGGACGCCGAGGGCTGGGATCACGTAGGACTCTCCGTTGGCGATCCGGCCGCGGAGATCACCGGCGTTGCCTGCGCACTCGATGCGACCGTGGCTAACGTTCGCCGCGCCCAAGAAGCCGGCGCCAACGTGCTGCTGACGCATCATCCCATATACATCAAGGCACCCGAGGCCTTTTGTCCGGCGGATGCCACACGACCCCAGTGCAGCGCGGCCCTCTACGAGGCTGCCCGCTGCGGCGTGAGCATTATTTCGCTCCACACCAATCTGGACCGCTCGCACGAGGCGCGTGCCTGCCTAAGTGAGCTGCTGGACGCCGTGCCCGTGAGCTCGCTGGAGCACGTAGACGACCCCGAGTCGACCGGCCTTGGCGCGCTTGCGACGCTCAACGACCCGTGCACGCTGCGCGATCTTGCCGCCCGTGCTGCCACGGCCTTCGGAAGCGACCCGCGTGTATGGGGCGATGCCGAGCGCTCGTGCCGCACCGTCGCCATTCTGGGCGGCTCCCTCGGTGAGTTTGGCGAACTTGCCATCGCCGCCGGTGCGGATGTTGTCGTGACGGGCGAGGCAGGCTATCACGTGGCGCAGGACCTTGCCTTGCGTGGGCTACCGGTGATCTTGCTCGGCCACGACCGCTCCGAGGAGCCGTTCGTTGATATATTGATGAACTCTGCAGTTGACGCCGGGGTCGACCCCCGTCATGCGATTAAAATACTGAACCCTTGCCAATGGTGGACTGTGACAAAAGGAGAGAACTTATGAGCGCCGGCGCTACGCTACTCAAGCTGCAACAGATCGATTTGGAGCTCGCCCGCAACAAGAGTGAACTTGCCAATATGCCGGAGCTCAAGGAGCTCGCTTCCAAGCGCAAGACCTATGTGAAGCTCAAGTCCGAGATGACCAAGCTCTACGCCCAGCGCAAGGATCTGGACATTGAGCTCGACGATCTCAACACCACCGAGATTCAGACCAACAACGCCATCGAGGCTGCCAAGAAGCGCCACGTCGACGGCTCCAACTACCGCGAAGTTCAGGACCTGGAGAACGAGCTCGCCACCCTGGCCAAGCGTCTGGACAAGATCGAGCACACCCGCAAGGACGTCGTTATCGCCCACAAGGAGGCACTCGACCGCGAGGCCCGCGCGCAGGCAATCATCGCCAAGTTCGAGGAGGGCGTGAAGGCCGATACCAAGGCCGCCCGCGCCAAGGCTGCCGACCTGCAGGCTCAGATTGACGCCGCCGCTAAGGAGCGCACCGCGCTTGCCGCCACGCTGCCGGCCGACGTGCTCACCGACTACGAGCGTCTGCTCAAGCAGTTCCGTGGCCTGGCCGTCGAGACCATCCAGGGCAACATCCCCACGGTTTGCCACACCGCGCTGCAGGCATCGTCCATGAGCGACCTCAACCACGACGGTAGCGAGATTACGCACTGCCCGTACTGCCACCGCCTCCTGGTACTCCCGAGCAAGGAAGCCTAGCAATGACGGCGGCATCCAACAATTCAATGCAACTTGAGGGAAAAACGATCCTGCTGGGCATTACCGGCGGGATCGCCGCCTATAAGTCGTGCAATATCGTGCGCCTGCTGCAAAAGCGCGGTGCGCGCGTCAAGGTCGTCATGAGCGAGCATGCCACCGAGTTTGTGGGCCCGCTCACCTTCCGTGCACTCACCAACGAGCCCGTTGCCGTGGGCCTATTCGACGATCCCTCCGACCCCATCCACCACATTTCGCTGGCGCAGGAGCCCGATCTGGTGGTCGTGGCGCCCGCGACGGCCAATATCATCGCCAAGATGGCCAACGGCGTCGCCGATGACCTCATCTCCACCACGCTGCTTGCGACGCCGCGACCCATCGTGATCGCACCCGCTATGAACAACGGCATGTGGAAGGCGCCGGCGACGCAGGCCAACATGGCCACGCTGCGCGAGCGCGGTGTCCATGTGGTGGGTCCGGGCAGCGGCTACCTTGCCTGCGGCGACGTGGACACGGGACGCATGAGCGAGCCCGAGGACATCGTAGAGGCTGTCTGTGAGGTGCTCAACCCCGCGCCACAGGACCTGGCGGGTAAGCGCATCGTAATTACCGCCGGTCCCACGCACGAGCCGATCGACCCCGTGCGATTCATTGGCAACCGCTCTTCGGGCAAGATGGGCATCGCCCTGGCGGGGGAGGCCGCACGCCGCGGCGCTGCGGTCACGCTCGTGTTGGGACCGACATCACTCGATGTGCCCTGCGGCGTGGAGTGCGTGCGCGTGCAGACCGCCGCAGAGATGCTCCAGGCGGCCCTGAGCGCCTTCCAGACGGCCGATGCGGCAATTTGTGCGGCCGCCGTCGCCGACTATACCCCGGCGGCCCCTGCCGACCATAAGCTCAAAAAGGCTAACGAGCGCCTGGATCGAATCGAGCTCGTCGAGACCGTTGACATCTTAGCCGAGCTCTCGCGCCAGAAGGGCGAACGATGCGTGATCGGATTTGCGGCCGAGACCGATAACGTTGTCGAGTACGCCGAGCGCAAATTGACCCGCAAGGGCTGCGATGTAATTATCGCCAACGACGTCTCACGCACCGATTCGGGCTTTGGGACCGACACCAACAAGGCCTGGATCGTGAGTACAGCGGGTACGCAAGAACTTCCCGTGCTAACAAAACCCCAGCTCGCAGATACAATTTTGGACTTGCTTCAAAATTTATAAAAAAGTTCTTGCACAAGGCTAAAGTTTCGGGTTAATATACTCCCTGTTGCGAGCGAGAGCAGAGCAACAAACAAAAGCTTCGGGACGTGGCGCAGCTTGGTAGCGCACTTGACTGGGGGTCAAGGGGTCGCTGGTTCGAATCCAGTCGTCCCGACCAGAAGTTTTCAGGTCAGGCACCTAGTGCCTGACCTTTTTTGTTTTTAATCACCATGATTATTTTGCTTAATGCAACAACGTTCCCGCTCGATGTAATCACCGAATCAAAACGTGTACACCAGCCACCAAAATCGACATTATTCGACTTGTTTGGAGGCTGATGTACACGAATGCAGAATCCCACACAGCCCAGAACCGCCCTCCACATGTCTGGACTCTCTATGGCTGCGCTGGATAGACATCGCCGGAACGGGTATAGTATCGAAAGTTTTGTCGTTAACCAGCGGGGGAGTCCTGTGGGCATCAAAAAGAAGATCAAAAAGGAGCTTATCGGCACTTCCGATTACCCGTCGAATAAGATCTTTACGATCTCCAATTTCATCACCTTTACGCGCCTGATCCTCACCCTGGTATTTCTGTACCTGTTTGTGACGGACAACAACCGCGTCATCGCCATCGTTATCTACGCCGTTGCCGCCTCCACCGACTGGATGGACGGTCAGATCGCCCGCATGACTAAGACGGTCTCATGGCTCGGCAAGGTCATGGATCCCATCTGCGACCGTGCGCTGCTGTTCACCGGCGTCTTGGGACTGGTGGTCCGCGGAGAGCTGCCCATCTGGGTCTGCGTGCTCATTATTGGCCGCGACATCTATCTGGGCATCGGCACGCTTATCGTGCGTCATTATCACCGTCGCCCCATCGATGTCGTCTTCCCCGGAAAGATTGCCACAGCGCTGCTCATGACCGGATTCTCGCTCATGCTGCTCGGGTTCCCCGTTGTTGACGGCCTGCAACTTTTACCTTCAACCCTTACGGCCTTCCCGGGCCTCAACGGAAGCTCGGTGCCCCTCGGCATCTTCTTTGTGTACGGCGGCGTGATCTTCTCCATGCTCACGGCTGTCATCTACTCCATTAAGGGCGGAGTGGCCATTAAACAGGCTCTCGCGCATCCCGAGGACGAGGACATCGACTTTCTGAACCCTGAAATCGAAGACTGATTCGTTGGGGTATGATTACGTACGGTTCATTATTTGCGGCACGTCCGCGATAAGTTAGGGGTTGTCATGGACAACATGGTTAACAATATGCCTCAGAATGATAAGACTGCTGACGCTACCTGCGTATTCCGCGTGCCTTCAAGCGACGTCACCGTTCCCGACCTCATGGCCAACGTGCGCATCACCGCCCCCGTTCTGTCCATCGTCAAGGGTCCGCAGACTGGTGCCGCCTTTGAGCTCGAGGACGACGTGACCACCATCGGCCGCGATCCCGCGAACGGCATCTTCCTCAACGACATGACCGTTTCGCGCAGCCACGCGCGCATTATCCGCGAGGGCCTCGGCGCTCGCATCGAGGACCTGGGCTCGCTCAATGGCACCTGGGTCGACGGTGCCATCGTCAATGCAGCCCCGCTGCACGATGGTTCTTCCGTCCAGATCGGTACGTTTACGCTCATCTACCACGAGAGCACGCCGGAGCGCATCGAAACCGGTGAGTAGGGCATGGCCGAACGCAACTATCTGAGTATCGGCCAAGTCGTCAACCTACTTCGAGGCGCATACCCCGATCTTTCGAACTCAAAAATTAGATTTCTAGAGGATGAGGGGCTCATTACCCCTCATCGTACGCCTAAGGGATACCGTCAGTACTCCAAGGAGGACGTTGATCGCCTGGAGGTCATTCTGCACTTGCAGAAGACTCGCTACATGCCGCTCAACGTGATTAAGCAGCGCTTGGAAAACGCCACGGACCTGTCAACGCTCGCCTACGAGGTGGGCTTGCTGTCCGATGTTCCGCTCAAGACGGAGCCCAAGGAGACTAAGCAAAAGCTGCATCCCATCGAGACCATTCCCGATATGCTGGGCGTCGAGATTTCGTTTATCCGCTCGCTCGCCGAGAACGACCTCATTCGCATCATCAAGAGCCCGCAGAACCGAGAGCTCGTCGATGGTCGCGATTTCCCGATCATCCGCTACTGCTCCGAGCTGTCACGCTTCCATATCGAGCCGCGCAACCTGCGTCAGTACGTGTCTTCCGCCAACCGCGAGTCCTCGATGTTTGAGCAGGTGCTCGTGAGCATGCTCGGAATGGATACCTCCGATGACGAGCGCGACGCCAAGCTCGAGCGTGCGTTTAAGAAGCTTCACGACCTGACGGAGGGCGTGCACACCGCGCTGCTCAAGAACCGCGTTTTTGAGTCGCTCAACGCCGTGGTCGAGGACGCCGACATCGATGCACTCGATGAGGAAATCACTCGCTCCGAGTCCACCAAGGCCAAAAACGAAGAGACAGCCGCGCCGGCTTCGCACGAGGATTCTCTCGTAAAGCCGCTCAAGGTCGTCGCCCCTTCGCAATCCGGCACCGCCACCGCGGGCAAATAACCGCTGCTGAAATTTCGGCAACCCATTGAAAGGTCATGCAATGTACGACTTCGAATCTCAAATCGTCGACATCCCCGACTATCCCGAGCCCGGAGTCATCTTTAAAGACATCACGCCGCTCTTTGGCAATCCCGAGGCGCTCAAAGCCATGACCGATGCCCTCGCCGAGCACTTTGCCGGCATGGGAATCACCAAGGTCGTGGGTCCCGAGGCTCGTGGCTTTATGGTTGGCGTACCGGTGGCTGTAGCCCTTGGCGCTGGCTTTGTTCCCGCACGTAAACCGGGCAAGCTGCCGCGCGAGACCGTAAGCCAGAGCTACGAGCTCGAGTACGGCACCGATTCAATTGAGATCCATGCCGACGCTATCAGCTCTAAAGATACCGTGTTGATTCTGGACGACTTGGTCGCGACGGGCGGAACCGTCGAGGCAACAGGTAAACTGGTGCGAGATATGGGCGCAAAGCTTGTCGGTTACGGTTGTATCCTTGAGCTTGCGTTTCTCAACCCGCGCGAGAAGCTCACGCCGTCTGATGACGATGTGGAGCTCTTTAGCCTGGTGACGGTGGACTAGCCGTTACCCTTAGTTACTGGAAAGGAAGCTACATGCGCACAGCAAACACGCACAAAAACATGGCACGCTGCGCTGCTACGGCAACCCTCGCTTGTGTTTTGGGCTTGGGCCTCGCGGCTCCTGCCTACGCCGATACCGCATCCGACCTTGCCGCTGCTCGTACGAAGCTCGAGCAGATCGGCACCCAAACCCAGCAGATTTACGATGAGCTCGCCACGCAGACGCAGGCGCTCGATCAGACTGCTGGCGAGATTACGCAAAAGCAGCAGGAGATCGCCGATGGTCAGGCCAAGCTCTCGACCTATGTCGCCGGCGAGTACAAAACCGGCGGCCTGAGCCTACTTCAGGTTCTGACGGGTGTCGATGACCTGAGCGATATGCTCAACCGTCTGTTCTACTACGGCAAAGTTTCCGATAAGCAGGCTCAGACCATTCAAGAGGTCAAGGAACTTAAGCAGCAGCTCACCGATAAGCAGTCCGAGCAGGAAAAGAACGTCGCCGCCACGCAAAAGAAGGTCGACGAGCTTAACGCCCAGCAGGCTGAAGCCCAGAACGTCGTAAACTCTCTGGATTCACAGCTGCAGGCCGAACTAGCCGCCGAGGCCGAAGCCAACGCCGCGCTGCAGGCCGGCATCAACGCCAGCACCGCCGAGAAAGCCACGGTGAGCAACGAGACTGCCGGTACGACCGAGAACACCAACAACGGTGGCCAGACCAGCAATAACAACTACCAGGGCGGCAACACTCCGGCTCCTACGCCGGCACCTGCTCCGACGCCGCAGCCCTCCACGCCTGCTCCGGCTCCGACGCCTTCTGCTCCGAGCCAGTCCGTCGATGGCGGTTCTGTTGTCTCGCGTGCATACAGCAAGCTTGGTTGTGCTTATTCCTGGGGCGGAATTGGCCCGAACAGCTTCGACTGCTCTGGTTTTGTTAGCTATTGCCTCACTGGTCGCTATTGCCGCCTGGGCACCACGGGCACCTTTATGGGCTGGACGCGTGTGTCCGATCCGCAGCCCGGTGACGTTGTGGTCAACTCATACCACACCGGCATTTACATCGGTGGTGGTCAGATGATTCATGCTTCCGACTACAACACGGGTGTTATCATCAGCTCCGTTGCCGCCGGCATGAACAATAACTACATCTTCGTACGCTACTAAGACATCTTACACAGCGTGTGAATGTGGACCTCGTGGCTTTAAGTCGCGAGGTCCATTCTTTTTTTCTCTCTCATCTTAGACGGCTATCTAGTATTCAAAACTAGATAGCCGCACATTCAGTTTGCAAGATGGCTATAATTGTTGAGGAACAATTAGAAAGGACCCTCTATGAGCTGGGCACTTATCTCCGATTCAAGCTGTAACCTCCGCGATTGGCAACCGACTGCGCCCCATACCACCTTTGCATTTGCGCCCCTCAAAATTCGAGTGGGGGAGCGTGAATTCGTCGATGACCTTTCACTCGATGTTCATGAACTCAACTGCGCTGTTCAGGCGGAGACGAACGCTTCTTCGAGCGCTTGTCCCAGCGTAGGGGAGTGGGCCGAGCTCTTCAAATTGGCAGACAAGACCATCTGCATGCCGATCTCTGAGGGCGTGTCGGGCAGCTACAACGCAGCAGCCACGGCTCGCGATATGGTTCTTGCCGAGGAGCCCGACCGGCAGATTCATCTAGTCAATTCGCGCGCAGCTGGCGGCAAAATGGACCTCATTTTCTTGCTGTTCGACCGCTATCTTGCAAGCAATCCGGATGTCTCATTCGAGGACGCTTGCGCATACTTCGATAGCCTTGAGCAGAACAGCAAAATCCTCTTCAGCTTGTGCAATTACGAAAACCTGGCCAAAGCCGGACGTATCCCTAAGGCAGCCGGCGTCATTGCCAACAAGCTCAATATCCGCATTTTGGGCACGGCGAGCGAGGCCGGTAAAATCGAACTCGTCGGGCATACGCGTGGCGAAAAGAAGATGCTCAACAAGATCATCGACACCATGGAAGCCGAGGGTTTTACGGGCGGCGAGGTCATCATCGATCACGTTGAGAACGAAGCTGGAGCCCGGGCGCTTACTGACCGCATAGTCGAGCATTGGCCCGGCTCCAAGACCATCATCATGCCCTGCAACGGCCTGGATTCCTATTACGCCGAGATGCACGGCCTGATCATCGGCTACGGCATGGGCGTAGCTTCGGGCAAATAAAGTCCAACCAAGCAAAAATACGGGCGGGATAAAGCGACAGATGCCTCTTTATCCCGCCCGTTTTATACGTCGACTAGCTATTAAACCCGTTGAACTTGAGATAGCTCATCAGGTACGCTTTCGAAACAAAGGATGAAACCGCGCTGCGCACAAGCAGCGACTCACGCGTTACCTGATGCGCCGTATCGGGAACCGGCGTCTGCTCGACAGAAAACGCCGAGCGAATCGATGCCTCGAGCTGATCGACCACATAGTCGAAGGCCGTCGGGGCATCGTAGCTCAAACGCTGAATGTTAAAGAGCGCCTGCACCGCAGCAATAGGTAGCACCTGCTTAAAGATGCAGATAGCGATCAGGCGGGCAATCTGCTCGCGACCATACTGCTTTTTGACCGGAGCAGGCACCAGGCCGACCTTCACGTAGTTATTGATCATCGATGGCGTAATGACAGGCTGCTCAACGCAAATAGACAGCGGCTCCATCCACAGCGCAACATACTCAATGACCTGGTCGCGGTAGAGCGTCACATTGGGCAACTGGTCATAGCGCGGCAGACTCAACGTATTGAGTTTGCGCACGATATCGGACTGAATAAATGCATCGGGCAGCACAGTGGGCTGAATATCCTCAGGCTTAATGCTGACCGACGAATCGGACATCGGGATAACGCGTTTGGCGTGGTTCATAAGGATCCTCCGTTCATTAGCTATATTGTATTCTAGGTTATCTAGTTTTGCATACTATATAGCCGGAAAGTAAAAGTGGTTGGACAGCACATTGATGCACCGTCCAACCACTTTGTTTTAAAGATAGCAACCTTACATAAGATATATTATCGTACTTATCCGCGGAGAAACGCGTATGCGCTCGTTGCTGCAATTGCTCCGTCAGAAACGGCGGTCACAACCTGACGTAAGCGCTTGGAACGGATGTCGCCAGCAGCAAATAGACCTGGCGTGCGGGTCGCCATGGATTCATCAGTCAGAATGCCGCCATCAGGCGTCAGATCGACTAAATGCTCAACAAGCTCGGTATGAGGTTGCGTTCCGGTAAAGACAAAGATGCCAAACGAGCCGGGCTCAAAGGTCTCAGCATGCGTCTTACCGCTTGCATTGTCCTTGAACGTAATTGTCGTGGGCATCGCTTCACCAGAAAGCTCAACAATACTAGTTTGGTACCTAACTGTAATATTGTCCTTTTTGAGTACTTTCTGAACAACACCATCAGGCGCACGGAACTGGTCGCGGCGCAGCACGATGGTCACACTGCTGGCAATGTCTGACAGGAACAGTGCCTCTTCGCATGCCGAATTGCCACCACCGATTACAAAGACCTGTTTGCCGCGGAAGAACATGCCGTCACATGTTGCGCAATATGAAACGCCACGACCGCGATAGGTATCCTCGCCAGCGAAACCTGCCGGACGCGGCGTGGCACCCATGCAAGCGATAACGCTCGAGGCAAGCGTATCGCCTATATCGTGATGCACCGTAAACAGCGCTGCATCGGCATCGTAATCGATACCCGTAACCATGCTCCATGTAACCTGCGCTCCCAGCCCCTCTGCATGTTGCTGAAAACGCTCGCCGAGTTCGGCGCCACTCAAGAGCGGAATGCCCGGATAGTTCTCGACTTCATTGGTCGTGGCGATCTGTCCACCCGACATGCCCTGCTCAATCACGGTCGTCGTCAGGTTGGCACGCGCAGCGTAAATGGCGGCAGCATAGCCCGCGGGGCCTCCACCGACAATCGCAACATCAATCGGCTGATCGGTAGTCATGGAATATCCTCTCGTCGATACATTGACGTTCTTTGCGCTCATACCCAAATTTACGTGAACATGACACTCATGCACTACAATGTTAAATCGCGTAACAAAGCTGAAGGGGAGTTATCGATGGATCAAACGCAGACGGGCAATAGCGCTCCCCTGCCCATGCAAGCCACTCCCCAACCGGAGCAAATGACCGTTTCACCTACACAAAAACCCCTGGTAACCATTGTGCACGCATCGGTTGGATCGGGCCACAAAGCCGCCGCCAACGCGATTGCACAAGCATTTGACCTTATCCGCGGCAACAAGGGAATCCCTGAGGATATTGAGATCGAAGTCCTAGATATCCTCGATTTTGGACGCATTAGGTTCGATGGTAATAAAACAGCAGCGTCGTTTACCGGCGCCACGCGCCCCATTTACGACCTGACCTGGCGATATACGCTTACAGGACATCTGCTCTGGGGCGGCGGCACAGCATGGTCACGAATTATGTTCCCCGCCTTCAACGAATACGTCCGGACCCGCAGGCCCATAGCCGTGGTCGCAACACACATTACGGCGGCCAACGTCGCTGTGGGCGCCCGCGTCATCACGGGTATTGATTTTCCGGTCATCTGCGTGCCGACCGATTACGAAGTCGAAGGCTTTTGGCCCCACAAGGACACCGACCTATTCTGTGTAGCCAACGAGTTTATGGCCGAAACGCTGCGCCCGCGCAAGGTTCCCGAGTCAAAGATCCGCATAACGGGCATCCCCATCCGAGCCGGTTTCGATTCAAATTACGATCGCGAGGAAGAGCTGGAAAAGTTCAATTTGCCGGCAGACAAGACGGTCGTGCTGGTTATGGCTGGCGCCGGTCTGCCGCAGCCTTACGTGCGTTTCCGTGCCGCGATGGACCACACGCTCCCCTTCTTACGCAGCTTTGAAGACATGCACTTTGTCTTTTTACCGGGCAAGGATAAGGAATACGCCGCCCGACTCAAGACGCTCTTCGACGCCATGAAGCTCGACAACGTCACGGTTCTGGACTACGTGGACGACATGGCGGCCCTCATGCACGGCTGCGACTTGGCAATCCTCAAATCGGGCGGACTCACCGTCACCGAGTGCCTGTGCGCTCATCTGCCGATGATCCTGCTGGGCAAATCATACGGTCAGGAAAAGGCCAACACCACGATGCTTACCGGCATGGGCGCCAGCATGCACGTCACCACCGCACGCGAGCTCATCGTGACGCTTCGTCACCTGCACGACCACCCTGAGTCGCTCAAAGCGCTACTCATCAACGGCGAAGTGCTGCGCCGTCCCCACGCAGCCGAGGACATCGCCATCGCAACCATGGAGCTCGTTGGCAAACCCCAAAAGCGCAAACGAGCCTTCTGCCGCTTCTACTGGGGAGGAAAGCCCGCGCATATCCGCTAGCACCGGACTGTCCGCCGTGGCGCAGGCCGCCCACACATATCATTCCATGCTCAAACATTCTCGCTTCGCAGGGCGCACTAATCCCACCCGTCCGGGACTCACCCATATCATTCCATGCTCAATCATTCTCGCTTCGCTGCGCTCGCTGCGAAACTGCGCGTGGAACGATATGGGTGAGTCCCGGACGAGAGGCTTCCTGCTTGAAAACAAATTGCAATCCGACTAGAAAGCCGGTGCGACAAAGGAGAAACTCCCTTGTCGCACCGGCTTACAAATCGATTAATGCTATCAGCTTCCAGCGAAGAGGCACGGTAGTTACAAGCATGCAAACGTAGCTCACCCGTGGGAGGGCCCTATATATCGTCCCACGCGCAGTTTCGCAGCGCAGCGAGAATGTTTGAGCATGGGATGATATATAGGGTCCTCCCACGGGTGAGCGGACGGAAGCAACTAGGCGACGCCGGAGGAGCCGAAGCCTCCGTTGCCTCGGTCGGTTTCGTCTAGTTCTTCTACTTCTATGAGGTTGACCGTGGGGACTTCTTGGATGACGAGTTGGGCTATGCGGTCGCCTTTGTTGATTTGGATGTTGTTGGAGGGATCCAGGTTGATGAGGATAACCTTGAGTTCTCCTCGGTAGTGGGCGTCGATGAGGCCCGGCGTGTTGACTATAGACAGGCCCTGCTTAATGGCCAAGCCGCTGCGGGGCTGGACAAAGCCGGCGTAGCCATCGGGCAGGGCGATGGCCAGCCCAGTAGACACCAGACGGCGTTCGAAGGGCTTCAGAATGCAGTCCTCGTTGGAGCGCAAATCCAAGCCGGCATCGGTGGGATGGGCGTATTTGGGAAGCTCGACGGTGGGGTCGAGACGCTTTATGTTGACGGTAATGTTGGACATGGAATCACCTTAGCTTGTCGAGCTCTTGCAGAAACTCATCGACGTCTTTGAAATCGCGGTAGACCGAGGCAAAGCGGATGTACGCCACCTTGTCGATCTTGGCCAAGCGCTTGAGTACCATGTCACCCAACTCATGGGACGTAACGGCCGTCAGCGTGCGAGAGCGCAGCTCGACCTCGATGTCATCGATAATCTCATTGAGCTTCTTAGTGTCGATATCACGCTTGATGGTGGCGCGCATCAAACCGACGAGCAGCTTATTGCGATCGAACCGCTGCTTGGTTCCGTCCGACTTAATGACCTCGATTGGGTCTTCGCATCGCTCGAACGTTGTAAAGCGGTAATTACACGAGCAACATTCGCGACGGCGCTTAATGGTGTTATTTGACTCCTGCATACGGGAATCAACGACGCGGGTATGTGCCTTGCCGCATTTGGGACAGCGCATGGTACCTCCTCTTAAACGATAACAAGGGTACCATGCGCAGCGTGATAATGATTACGAACGAGTAGGAACCTTAAGATGCGCACCGGCGGCGAGCGAACCATGCTCCAGATGATTGACGTTACGGATCATGTCGGAAGTCTCTTGCGTGGAAAGGCCTTCGATTGGATATTCCTCGGCAAGCGACCAAAGAGAATCGCCAGGCTGAGCGCGAATGGTCTCGTATGTAACGTTGGAAACGGACTCGGCATACGCGGCGTGACGAGCGCTAAAGACCGACGTAGCGAGGACAAAGAAGAGCGTAAGTGTAACGGCGATGGCGACAATCGTCGGAACCTTCAGGGCAACGCAGGCCGGCGCGACTACAGCCTGCTGATTGCGAGCAGGCTTTACGGTCAAAGGCTGAAAGCCGGAGCGGCCACCCTGAACAACCGTAAAAGTGGGTTCTGCAGGCGTCTCGAGCTTAAGGGCGAGGTTTCCCTGGACCATATTCGTTGCGTTCATCATGTTCTCCTCTCGCGTGTTTTGCTGAGAACAGTTTTATCAAGCCGCGCGGACAAAAATGTCTAGCGCGAGAACGAATGTTCGGTTATTATTATCTTCGAACAGTTGTTCCTGTCAAGCAAAATTCGAACATTTGTTTGACATGGGTAGAGAGGATGCCCTGATGGCTCGCAAAATTACCAAGCGTCAGCAGCAAATTTACGACTTCATCAAGGAATATCAGCATGAGAAGGGTTATCCGCCCAGCGTGCGCGAGATGGCTTCTGCCGTGGGCCTTTCCTCCCCCAGCACCGTGCACGCCCATCTCTCTGCCCTGGAGGCGCGCGGGCTACTCAAGCGCGATGCCACCAAACCGCGCGCCCTGGAACTCTTTAACGAGGACGGTTCCTCTGTCTCAATTTCTAAATCTGACGAGCCCACCGCACCTCGCGGAACGGTCTCGCTACCGCTCGTTGGTCGCGTCGCGGCTGGGATTCCCATTCTGGCCGAGCAGAATATCGAAGACACTTTTACTATCCCGACCGAAATCGCCACTGATCAGGGTTCCTTTATCCTTGAGGTGCATGGGAGCTCAATGATCAATGTCGGCATCTTCAATGGCGATTACATCATCGTCCGTGAACAAAAGAGTGCCATGAACGGCGAAATTGTCGTGGCCATGATTGATGGTTCAGCGACCGTCAAGACGTTCTACAAGGAGCAGGGGCGCGTGCGCTTGCAGCCCGAGAACGACACTATGGAGCCTATCTATGCGACGAACCCCGTTATTTTGGGTAAAGTTGTCGGTTTAATGCGCCGGTTCTCGTAATGCAAAAACGCATCACCATCTTTGATACCGTCCGCGGGTTTACGATGATTTCTATGGCAGGTTTTCACGCTTGCTACGATCTCGCCTACCTGTACGACTGGGATATGCCCTGGTTTACCCAGACTGTCTTTCAAGACATCTGGCGCGCCAGCATCAGCTGGGTATTTTTGTTTATCGCGGGTTGGATGTGTACCCTTTCGCGCAACAATATCAAACGTGCCGCCAAATACGCCTTAGCAGCACTCGTCGTCTGGTTGGCAACAACACTTGTCTCAGTCGACGATTCGGTTAATTTTGGCATCATCTACTGCATGGCCGCATGTACCGGCATCGTGGCGTTGACCGATCCCGTCCTTAAGAAGATATCGGCGAGATGGGGCATGCCCCTATGCCTTGTGTTGTTCGCCCTCACCTGGAGCATCCCCAAAACGACCTACCCTGTCCCCTACCTGGCGTGGCTGGGATTTCCGAGCCCTGGGTTTGTCTCGGGTGATTACTACCCCATCATCCCGTTTATCTTTATGTATCTTGCAGGATACCTCGCCGCACACATAGCGCAGGGAATCGATAAGACCGTCCCTAGCTGGGCCTACGCCAACCCCCTGCCGGCGCTCGCCAGCCTTGGACGCCACGCACTCCCCTTCTATCTGCTGCATCAGCCCATCATTCTGGGCATTTTGGAGCTCGTCTACTCGGTGCGATAACGCTCGAGCCGCGGTGCAATACGAGCCGGCAACTTCGCCACAATGCGAACACCGTCCTCGAGATATTCCTCATGCAGAAGGGTTCCCTGCTCATGCACCAGCGTGATGAGAGCGCCCTCGCGATACGGAATATCAGCGGAGAGCAACACATCGGTGGCAGCTGCCTCACGAGCAATACGATCGACGAGATCGTCGAGTCCCTCACCCGTCTGGGCCGAGAACAGCACGGCTTCGGGATAACGACGACGGAAACTCAATCGATCGACGCTATCAAGAAGATCGATTTTATTGAATACGGTCAGCGTTAAACGCTCTCCGGCGCCGATCTCATCAAGCACGCGGTCGACAGCCTCCAGCTGCCGCTCATAATCCTCGTCAGACGCATCTACGACTTTGAGAATTAGATCGGCACCCAAAACCTCGGACAGCGTCGATTTAAAGGCATCGACCAGACCATGCGGCAACTTTTGAATAAAGCCGACGGTATCGGTAATCGTCATGCCGCGACCGCCGGGCAGACGATACGAACGCGTCGTCGGATCGAGCGTAGCAAACAGCTTGTCCTGCGAAAGTACCGTAGAGCCGGTCAGACGATTGAGCAACGTCGATTTACCGGCATTGGTATAACCGGCTAACGCGACGCGAAACGCCGGTGACTCAATGCGACTCTTGGATTGAACATCGCGACGCTGTTCAACCTGCTTGAGCTCACGACGAAGCGCAGCGATCTTATTACGAATGAGGCGACGGTCGACCTCGAGCTGACTTTCGCCCTGACCAAAACGTGAGCCGATGCCACCGCGCGTCTGCTCTTTAGCAAGATGGCTCCACATACCGCGCAAGCGGGGCAACAGATACTGCAATTGGGCTAGCTGCACCTGCAGGCGGCCCTCACGGGTCTGAGCGTGCAGGCCAAAGATATCGAGAATCAACGCCGTGCGATCGATAATCTTAACCGGTTCTCCCACGGCTTTCTCCAGATAAGACTGCTGCGAGGGCGATAAATCGTCGTCGAAGATAACAACATCGACATCCATACGATGCACGAGCCCGCAAAGCTCCTCAACCTTACCGGAGCCGATAAACGATTTTGGATACGGCTTAACCAGACGTTGTGACAAACGCGCCACGCACTGGGCGCCAGCCGTATGGGCCAGGCGCTCAAGCTCGTCAAGCGAACGATCAAGCGGCCAGGCGTTATCGCGCCACTCAACTCCGACAAGAACGGCACGTTCGGGCTCAGGCGCCGTGGGAACGAGGGGAAATCGAGCCATTAGGCCGCCTCGATACGGTGAAGGATATCCTCAACGACCTCATCGATCGTAAACTCGTCCATGTCGAACCACACGATGCGTTCATCGCGTTTAAACCACGAAAGCTGACGCTTGGCATAGCGACGCGAACGCATCTTGATGAGTTCGCGAGCCTCATCCATAGAAATCACGCCGTCAAAGGAATCGATAATCTCTTTATAGCCAATCGCTTGCATCGAAGTCAGGGCATCTCTCAGCCCCTGGTCCATAAGACCACGGACCTCATCAACAAGACCCTGCTCAAACATCAGATCGACGCGCAGGTTAATGCGCTCGTAGAGCACCCCGCGATTTCGCGTCAGGCCAAACCATAGGGCATGATAATGCTCACGCGGAACACTAAACTGACTTTTTTGCTGTGCATAGGAGATACCATCATCACACATCTCGAGCGCACGAATCACACGGCGCACGTTATGGGGATGAATAACAGCAGCTGATTCTGGATCGCGCTCGGCAAGCAGGGCATGCAGTTCTTCCTCGCCAATACGCTCGGCAAGCTCCTGATAGCCCGCACGGCGATCGTCCTCAAGTTCACCCGAGGGAAAGTCCATCTCATCGAGGGCGGCCTTGAGATACAGCCCCGTACCTCCGCAAAAAACCGGCAGGCAACCCGAACCAAGGAGACGTTCAACATGCGCGCGAGCGTCAGCCTGATAAAGCGCAGCAGAATATGACACACCCGGCTCTACAATGTCGACGAGACGCAACGGCGCCGTACACTCATTGGGAGCCATCTTTGCGGTACCGATGTCCATGCCGCGATAGATTTGCATCGCATCGCACGACAGCACTTCGGACGAAAGACGAGCTGCCAAACGGTCGGCAACATCACTCTTACCAACCGCCGTCGGACCGACGATCGCAACAGCGGAAAGACCTGCCCCGGGAGAAACCATTAGCGCGGCTCGCCCACAACGGAACCGGACAAATACCAGGTCTTGGCAACGTCAACGTCAACATCAACGATCTTGCCAACAAGCTGATCGATGCTGTAACCCTCGGGGATAGGCGCATGCACGGTCTGATTCTTGGGACTCTTGCCCAGCAGGACCGCATCGTTCTTTTTACTCGTTCCCTCAATGAGCGCGGGAACCACAGTATGAAGCTCGCCCTGGTTATACTCATGTGCCGTGGTCTCGATAACCTTAACCAGGCGGTTGAAACGCCCGAGAATAACCTCATGCGGCGTAGGATCGTCAATCTCTGCGGCCGGGGTACCGGCGCGCTTGGAATAGATGAAGGTATAGGCCTGGGCATAGCGGACCGTCTCGGCAAGTGAAAGCGTCTGCTCAAAGTCTTCTTCAGTCTCGCCCGGGAAGCCAACGATAATGTCAGTCGAGAGCGCGATATCGGGCATGCGGTTGCGAATGCGATCGACCAGGCCCAGATAGTCCTCGCGTGTATAACGGCGATTCATCTCTTTGAGGATCCGCGTCGAACCTGACTGGACGGCCAGGTGCAGCTGCGGCATAACAGCAGGCGTCTCGGCCATGGCGTCGATGGTCTCGGGCAGCAGATCCTTGGGATGCGAAGACGTAAAGAAGATGCGCTCCACACCCGTATCGCCCACGGCACGCAGCAAATCGGCAAAACGCGGCTTGCCAAACAGATCGCGACCATATGAGTTAACGTTTTGGCCCAGCAGCGTAATCTCACGCACGCCCTGGCGCACCAAACCGGTCACCTCGTCGACAATCTCCTCGAAGGGGCGGCTCTTTTCGCGACCGCGCACGTACGGCACGATGCAATAGGTGCAGAAATTATTGCAGCCCGTCATAATGGGCACCCAGGCGTGATACTGGGTCTCGCGATGCCACGGCATGCTCATGGCATCCGTATCCTCATGCTCATTGGTGCGGATATGACGCTTGCCATCAAGGAACGCCTCGGCAATGAGCTCGGCCACATGTGCGATAGAATGCGTGCCAAAGATGACATTGACGTTATCGACGTTGGTGAGCAGGCCCTCGCCATCACGCTGCGCAATGCAGCCGCCCACGGCAACCACACGCTTGCCCGAAGGCGAAGGCGGCAGGCTTTTGCAGGAATTGCACTGACCGTACAGGCGAGTATCGGCGGCCTCGCGCACGCAGCATGTCATGAAGACAACGATATCGGCATGCGCGGGATCGAGCGCCATGAGGCAGCCATACGAATCAAGCAGACCGCTCACACGCTCGGAGTCGTGCTGATTCATCTGACAGCCAAAGGTGCGGATAAAGTAGGTTTTACCGGCAAGAATATCGCGTACGGAACGCTGGTCCATGTGCATAAGTCCTAACGATGGGGAGCGAAACAAGGCAAGCAGAAGCTATGCCACAGGCTTAACATCATCCATGACGACGTTATCCATAGCAGCTCGATTGATCTGGTGAACGTAGATAGAAAGGCGGATGGCCGTGCGCGACTCCCCGTTAATGAGGATGTCGGAGAACACGGGCGCGCAGGAAATATCAAAACCGGTTGGAATCAAAAAACCGCGCGCGATAGCCACGGCCTTAATGGCCTGGTTGACAGCACCGGCGCCGACACACTGGATGTTGACGGGTACACCATCCTTGACCATGCCGGCGATGGCGCCGGCAACGGACGCGGGCGATGATTTGCTTGATACCTTCAGGCAATCCATGAAGAAACTCCTGCGTTTAAAAGTACGTTTTAACTGCAATAACTGTATCGTACCGAGTGGACTCGGTAAAGGCACTATTCCTCTTTAGCAAGATCGAAGGTCACAGTGATTCGATCACGCGAAACACGAATCTTTGGGTCGCCGCAAAGGTTGAGATAGTACCGGGCGGCAAGGTCATTAAAGTCGCGCTCCACAGCACGCGAAAACTGTGCCATGTCATCCTTGGCAATACGTAGCCCGCGACGATCCTTCGCGAGATCGACAGGAGCCGGCGCATGCGAGGACGAATCACGCTCGCGCAGCAGACGCGCGGTCACACCGCGAACGGGCTTAATCTGCCCTGCCAAAATGCGATGGGCCGTGCGCTCGGACATCTCAAGACCCAAACCCGAACAAATACGGATAAAGTCCTCGGCATCAGAGGCAAGGCCTAAACGGTCGACAACTGGAAGCTCGCTCTCGTCATCAATGAACAGGAGACGAGACGTATCGAGCCGACTTGACGCCTGAGCATAAAGGGTCGCGGCAATCTCAGACGGAGAACCAAGATAGACATCGCAACCACGCAACTCCTCGAGCGCAAACTCACAAGCAGCGCGAATAATATTATGCGGGCCGCGAGCACAGACATAACGTCCGTCCTCATCCTTGACGGCCTGGGGCCAGCTGGACTGATCGGCACGCTCACTGAGGCGGTCGGCCGCAACGCTCACCTTAAAGGCCGAGCCAAGGTCGACACCAGACGTGACCACACGGGCCTCGTCGGTGTTCTGCTTGATCGAAAACAATGCCATGCCACGACCGTGAACGCCCCAACGGTCCATCTTCATACTCTCGAGCTTGGAGGTAACGCGGGCATCGAAGATTCGCTCTTGCATATCCTGCGGAACGCCCGAACCGTTATCCAGAAAGACAAGCGTGCGGACGCCATCTTCCTTGGTCGTGGCGAGATAGACTTTGTCGGCGCCGGCATCGCGAGCATTACGGAGCATTTCGATGACGATATCCTCGACATGCTGAATGTCGTGCTTTGCCTGGCGCCGCTCGGCCTCCGAAACGCGGAGGCGGACATACCCCTCGCCAAGGTTCTCCTCGACGCGAAGGTTGCCCTCCCCCGACATCGACGCGATAAATGAGATGAGCTCGTTCGCGTCGCTCATGTTATTTAGCGATATCGACAGCGCGGCTCTCGCGAATCACGACGACGCGCACCTGACCGGGATACTCCATCTCTTCCTCGATCTGATGGGCGATATCGTGAGCCAGGACCGTGGACTGGGCATCGGAGATCTTGTCCGGCTGAACCATGACGTGGACCTCGCGACCGGCCTGCATGGCATAGGTACGCTCGACGCCGTCATGGGAGTTGGCGATCTCCTCGAGCTTCTCAAGACGCTTGATGTAGTTCTCGGCAGACTCGCGACGGGCACCGGGGCGAGAGGCAGAGACAGCATCGGCGGCCTGTACCAGGACATCGAGCACCGTGTTGGGATCGACATCGGCATGGTGAGCCTCGATAGCGTGGACGATAACGGGCTTCTCACCATAACGGCGGGCAAGCTCGGCGCCGATGACGGCATGCGGGCCCTCGACGTCGTGGTCGATTGCCTTGCCCAGGTCGTGCAGCAGGCCGGCGCGCTTGGCGGTCACAACGTCCAGGCCAAGCTCGGAAGCCATCACGCCGCACAGATCAGAGACCTCAAGGGAGTGCTGAAGCACGTTCTGACCAAACGAGGTACGGTAGCGCAGGGCACCGAGGGTCTTGACGATCTCGGGGTGCAGATCATGAATGCCGGTGTCGAAAGCAGCCTGCTCGCCGGCCTCGCGCACGCGCTGCTGAACCAGGTCGGCAGCCTTGTGATACATCTCCTCGATGCGGGCGGGGTGAATGCGGCCGTCGGCGATGAGGTTCTCGAGGGCGACACGGGCGGTCTCGCGACGGACCGGGTCGAAGCTCGAAAGAACGACGGTCTCGGGCGTGTCGTCGATCACGAGGTTGACGCCGGAAACCTGCTCGAAGGTCCGGATGTTGCGACCCTCGCGACCGATGATACGGCCCTTGAGGTCATCAGAGGGAATGTGCACGGAGGTAACGGTGACCTCGGCTGTGTGGTCGGCAGCGCAGCGCTGAATCGCCAGGGACAGAATCTCCTGGGCGGTCTTGTGGCACTCGGCGCGAACCTGCTGCTCGGACTCGCGAATGATCGTGGCAGCCTCGTGGGTGACCTCGCCGCGAACCTTATCGAGGAGCTCCTTGTGGGCGTCCTCGCGGGTCAGGTCGGCGATACGCTCGAGCTCGGAGGTCTGCTTGGCGCAGAGCTCCTCAAGCTCGCGGGAGCGCTTCTCGACCTGACCGGCCTGGCTGGACAGCTGGTGCTCACGCTTGTCGAGAGCGTCGTTTCGGCGATCAAGGGACTCCTCGCGCTGCATCACGCGGTTCTCGAGCGTACGAATCTCGCTCTTACGCTGCTTGTCCTCGGCCTCGGCGGCCTGCTTGTTCTTGATGATCTCCTCTTTAGCCTCGAGCAGAGCCTCTTTTTTGAGGGTCTCGGCCTGACGCTTAGCATCACCGATCAGGGACTCAGCCTGTGCGTGTGCCGACTGGATCTTTTCGTCGGCCTCGTGAAGACTACCCTGCTTGGCGGTGCGCATGTAGGCAATGGCGGCGATGGCACCCAAAACGATGCCAACGAGCGCTGCGATGATAGGCATGCTCACTCCTTTTTATGGATTCGTTACACAACAAAGCGAACCGTCCTTACGAACGGCTCGCGACATTTGAGTAATATGGGCGCAGCTTATGCGGGTCGGATACAGATAAACATATAAACAAACTCATCACAGATGAGCACATATCACAAAGCAAATGACAGTGTTTATCGTACGTTGAACCACAACAACTGTCAAATAAATGGCCCCAGCACGGCGGCTAAAACGCGGTGAACGGCAGGGCCACAAAGCGCATACGCCTAAACTGCACATTCCTCGCGTTCGGCATCGAGACGTGCCTTAACGGCATCGGCGGCGATGTGATACGAGAAGCCTTTGCCTATCAAAAACCGAACCAGTTTTTCGAATCCGCGCGTCTCTGGAACACGACGCTTGGCGAGCAGGGCTGACGCACGCGCCAAATCGTCTTCGACGGCAAAATAATCCTCGGGATAACCGGGAATGTCATCGAGCACGACATGACGGCGCTTGAGCTCGGTCTCGATTTTGCGCTGTCCCCAACCGCGCCGCTTGCGCTCCTCGATAAAGTACGAGCAAAAGCGGCTCTCGTCTAAAAAGCGATACTCGGTGGCGCGCTCGACGGCGAAATCGATTGCGGGCTGGTGAAAGCCGTAGCGAGCCAGCTTGTCACGGACCTCACCCGTCGCATGGTCGCGGCGCGATAACATCTCGGTCACCATGGTAAGTGCACATTTACGCTCAATGAGCTGCACCGCCTCACGGAAGTTGTCCCAATCACAGGGAAGATCGGGGCGGTTTTTGACATACAGCCGCGCGACCCGCACGGGAATCCAAATGGACCGCTCAAAACCGCCCTCAAGCTCACAATCGATATGTGCGCAAGGCTTTTTGGACGCATACCCGCTCGAGAACGAGGAGGCCGCCTTCTTATCGGGAAAGACGACCGTGGCCTCGGTCACCGTATACGACATGAGCGTAACCGCTACTCGTCGTCATCATCGAGCATGGCGGAACCATCGATGGCGTAAAGCTCGTCAAACTCCTCAGGCGCAGGCTGATCGGTCAGCTCGACCTCGGACGGAGCATCGTCATCAAACTCAAGTCCGCAGGCAAGGCGGACCTTATGCTCAATCTCGTCAGCGCAATCGGGGTGTTCGCGCAGGAACGCCTTGGCGGCCTCGCGACCGTTGCCGAGCTTGTCCTCGCCATAGGCAAACCAGGAGCCCATCTTCTTGCAGATGCCGCACTCGACAGCCATGTCCAGAATCGAGCCCTCCTTGGAGATGCCCGTACCGTACATGATGTCGAACTCAGCAGAACGGAACGGAGCTGCCACCTTGTTCTTAACGACCTTGGCGCGCACGCGGTTACCGATAACCTCGTCCTTAAGCTTAATGCTGTCGATACGGCGAATGTCGATACGCACCGAAGAGAAGAACTTAAGGGCGCGGCCGCCCGTCGTAGTCTCGGGGTTGCCGAACATGACGCCGATCTTCTCACGCAGCTGGTTAATGAAGATGCACGTCGTGTTGGACTTGGACAGCGAGCCGGCGAGCTTACGGAGCGCCTGGCTCATCAGGCGAGCCTGAAGACCGACCGTAGTGTCGCCGATTTCTCCCTCGATCTCGGCACGCGGGGTCAGCGCGGCGACGGAGTCAACGACGATGGCATCGATGGCGCCGGAACGCACGAGCATGTCAACGATCTCGAGCGCCTGCTCACCCGTATCGGGCTGGGAAATGAGCACCTCGTCGATATCCACGCCGATGCGCGCGGCATACGTGGGATCGAGCGCGTGCTCGGCATCGATAAATGCCACAACGCCGCCCATAGCCTGGGCCTCGGCCAGGATCTCGAGCGAAAGCGTCGTCTTACCGGAGGACTCAGGACCGTAAATCTCGACGATACGGCCGCGCGGCACGCCGCCGATACCCAGAGCGGCATCGAGGGCCAGGGCGCCCGTGGGAATGGCCTCGACCTCGAGCTCGGGACCACCGTCGCCGTACCTCATGATGGAACCCTGGCCGAATTTCTTCTCGATCTCGGCCTTGGTGGTGGCGATCATCTCATCGCGCTCTTTACCCGTCGTGCGAACATGAACGGTACGTACGGGACCTGAATTCTTGGCCATGAATAGCCCTCCTCTTAACAACCTGCATCGATAATAAACGAACGGCTGTTCGTGGTCAACCGTTCAGGCCAATCATATGCAGGCGGTCTTTCCAAAACCCAACCAAACGCCGACCAAACACTGACCAAATGCTTGACCACAAAGGACCAAATATGAACAAGGCAGGCAAAAATACATCTACAACCAGCACAAACGCCAAATGAGCCTAAGGTCCCTATCTCCACAATTAAGGGGCTCGGAGGCCCCTTAAAACACGTCTATTCCATAGAGTTGAGCACAAGGGCAATGCGCCCCAATGCCTCCGCGACCGCATGGGCACGAACACACGAACGGTCGCCCTCATAGTGGCAGCGCACAGAGTCCACGACCGGCACGCCCCCATCGGCGGAACGATGCGCCCAGCCAATATAGAAAGTGCCCGCCGGATCGTCCTCAGTGCCACCGCCGGGGCCGGCATAACCCGTTGCGCTCACTGCAATATCGCTCTGGTACAGCTCCAGCGAACCCACCGCCATCTCGCGCGCGGTCTGATGCGACACCGCGGTATAGCGGTCGAGCGTCTCCTGCTCAACACCAAGAACGCGATGCTTAATCTCATCGCAATAGGTCACCGCACCGCCACGCAGCACCGCCGAGGCGCCCGGGATATCGGCAATCGTCGAGGCGATCATACCCGCCGTCAGCGACTCAGCCGTCGAAACCGTCACGCCCCGAGCGCTCGCGCGCTCGACAATATCACGCGCCAGCTCCTCGTTATGTGCGGAAATCTGCTCAAAAGAGTCCGTCATACCCACCAGGACCTAGACCGAAAAGACGATCTTGCGGCAGTTCCAGAAGTACTGGGCGCCCGAGATAACGGTCAGGACAACGGCAACGGCGTACAGGAAGCGCGACACCGAGTAGATGCCGAGCGTCAGCGCCACCGGGCCAAGGTGCAAGCCGGCCATAGCAAAAACGCACAGGTAACCGCAAATGGAGACCATCGTGGTTGCCGTCTTGTACTTGCCGAGCTTATCGGCCGCAACGACCACACCGGCCGCACTCGCGACCATGCGAAGGGCGCTCACCAGCAGCTCGCGGAACAGGATAATGAACACGGACCACACGGTCACCGCGCCAAAATCCAAGAACAGCAGCAGGGCCGAGAACACGAGCAGCTTATCGGCGATGGGGTCCAAGAATTTACCGAAGTCGGTGATCTCGTTGCGCGAACGCGCCAGATAACCGTCGACCTTATCGGTGCACGACAGGATCACATACAGAATGAAGGCAGCGGCGGCGAGCGGGCCGTCGAAGGTGCTCCAATCCGTACCGGCAACACTCGTGTGAGAAAGCGCCGACACGATCATGAACACCGGGATAAAGACGATGCGAACGCACGTCACGATGTTGGCGGGCGTCCAGACACTCGTCAGTTCCTTATTGCTCTCGTTAGCCACGACGCTCTCCTACTCCACAACATGACCGATAAGCTCATAGCAGAAGCTATCGGTAAACTCGACGGTCAGAATATCGCCCACGGACGCCTCGCTGGCGTCCAGATGCACCGCGCCATCGGAATCGGGCGCCTGGAACCAGGCATGGCCGATCAGCTCGGCGCCATCCTCGGTCTCTTCGATACCGTCGACGATCACCTGGGCGCGCTCGCCCACATGTGCGGCAGTGGCGGCAAAACCGAGCGACTCGGCCAGGTCCATGGCCTCCTGGGCGCGCTCGAGCTTGACCTCTTCGTCGACCTGACCCTCCATCTTAGCGGCCAGGCTGCCCTCCTCCTGCGAGTAGGCAAAGACGCTCGTGTAGTCAAAGCCGACGGTGTCCATAAAGTCGATAAGGTCGCGGAACTCGTCGTCGGTCTCGGTCGGGAAGCCGACCATGGCCGTGGAACGGATCACGATGCCGGGGATACGCTCACGCAGATCGCGGAACAGGTCCTCGAGCTCCTGGCGCGAACCAGAACGGCGCATAGCCTTGAGGATGCGCGCGTCGCAGTGCTGCACAGGGATATCGATATAGGGCAGCACCTCGGGCGTATCGCGAATCGTCTCGATGAGTTCGTCAGTCATGCCCTCGGGCTGCAGATAGAGCACGCGGACCCAGACGTTGTGCGGGCGCACGGCCTCGGCGACGGCACGCAGCAGCTGCGCCAGATTGCGCGGCGAGCCATCGGCGACGTCCTCGTCGGCAAAGTCGGTACCCCAGATGCCCGTGTCCTGGCCGATCAGCACGATCTCGCGCACACCGCCGGCAACCAGGTCGCGCACCTCGGAGATGATGCTCTCGGCATTGCGCGAATGATAGCGACCGCGAATATAGGGAATCATGCAGAAGCTGCAGAAGCGGTTGCAGCCATCGGAAATCTTGACGTAGGCGACAGCACCCTCGACGGTACGTTTGACCTGCGGGATATAGGCTGCAATCTCACGCTCGACACCCAGCACGCCATCGATGACCGCCACGATGCCGTCTTCCTCGTCGGCCTTCACAAAGGCAGCGACCTCGGGCAGCTCGTCAGGCAGGTCATCGCCATAGCGCGACGGCACGCAGCCGCACATGACGATGGGGCAAGAACGAACGCCGTCCTGAACCTCGTTGGCGAGCTCGAGCGTGGTCTCGATGCTCTCGGACGTTGCGGAGGCGAGGAACGAGCAAGTATTGACGATGGCGATATCGGCATCCTGCGGGTCGAATGCCTCCTCGTAGCCCGCGGCGGTCAAAAGAGAACGCATGCGGTCGGTGTCAACCTCGTTCTTAGCGCACCCGAGGGTGATGTAGAGCACGGAGCCCAACGGTGTATCCATGTTGGAGAGCAGTCCTTTCGATTGATATTAGCGGTAGTTGGTGAACTGCAGCGGCTGGCCGTAATCCTGGTCGCGCAGGAACTGGATCACGGTCTGCAACGCGTCCTTCGAAGCAGAGGAAACACGCAGTTTGTCGGCCTCGATGGTCACCTTGACCTTAAGCTTTTGGTCCTTGATGTCCTTGTTGATCTTCTTGGCGGTCGCTTGGTCGATACCCTCGACGATATGGCCGAGCACGCGCACGGTGCCGCCCGATGCCGCCTGCGGAGCATCCCACGAGACGGCCTTGAGGTCGATGCCGCGCTTGATGAGCTTGGAGCTCAGCACGTCGACAATCTGTTTGGAGACAAAGTCGGCCGGGGCGTTGATCGTAAAGAGCTTTTCGCCCTTCGAAAGCTCGATCGTGGCGCCGGAATCCTTAAGGTCATAGCGCTGGGAAATCTCGCGCGTGGTCTGCTGGAAGGCGTTGTCGACCTCTTGCATGTTGACCTCGGACACGACGTCGAAGCTGGAATCTTTAGCCATGATGTTTCCTTTCGCGTACGAGCGGCCTAGTAGCTATCGTACGAATAGTCGGTAGAATCGGTGGGCGTCTGACCGTCAGTTGCGGTATCGGTACCGTCGGTGGACTGGGCATCGGTACCGTCGGTGGTATCGGTACCATCGGTGGTGTCGGTACCATCAGAACTTTCACCATTCTCGGAATCAGTCGTCTCCTTCTTGGGAACGGTGATCGTCACACGCGCCACGCCGGAGGTCTTGGTATCGTAACGGACCTTTTCACCGTTCTTGGTAACGGTGACATCGGAAGGCTTGGACGTGGTGATCTCGATCGAGGACTCGGGCGTGTACTCCTGCTCAAAGGGGCCAGTCGCCTGGGCGCCATAGACCGACTTGCCGTCGACCTTGACCTCAATCCACGCGGTCTTTCCCTTGGTAACGGAGACTTTGACCTTCGTGACCTCGTTCTCTTCCTTCTTGGCCGTCGTCTTGGTAGCGTCCGAGTCAGTCGACTCATCCGTCGCCTCATCGGCATCTTCGTCCTCGTCGACCGTTTCGGACTTCTTAGAAGACTTCTTGGTCGTCGTCTTGGTAGCAGTGGGCGTCTCAGGCGTGGTCTCGGGCGTCGAAGATGCGCAGCCGCGCAGAAGCACCACGATGAGCACGATCAGTAGCAACGCCACGACACCGATGCCGGCGTAGACGATACGCGGATCGAGCCCGTTGTTTTGAGGAGTACGGGATCCGCCGCGTCCACGACCGGAACTGCTGCGGACGCCTCCCTGAGGCATACGACCACGATTGCTATCGGAACGGCCGCGATAGCCACCCTGGCCCTGAAGGCTGCGCTGACCCGAGCGGGGCGCAAGTTCACCGCGGCCTTGATAGCCACGCTGGCCCGAACGCGAAGCCGAAGAGCGCTGGCCATACGGCTGTGATTGAGAGCGAAGACGCGGCGTCACCTGCGTGGTATCGGCATCCGCATAGCCACCGCGAGAGCGTCCCGTAGAGACACCACGGTAACCGCGATCGGAATAGCCGCCGTCGCCGTAGCCGGCACGAGGGTCACGCGCCACGCCGCGGGCAGCGGGAAGTGCGCGGTCCTCGGGCATCGGTGTGCTGCGGAACCGGTCACGCTGTGAGCGAATCTCCTCGCCCGAACCCGTCTCGGTAATATAACCGGCCTGCTGAGGACGCTGTCCATAGCGGGTCGAACGACCGCCCTGAACCATCAAAAAGCGCCCGTTATCGACCGAGGAACGCGAATTGACGTAGCCGGCGGCGTCCTGAAAACGACCGCCCTGCTGAGACGTCTCGCGTTCGTATGCCATCAGGTCGTCAAAGTAGGCATTGACGACCTCGCGCGGATTGAGGCCCAAAAAGCGCGCATAGCTCGAAATCATGCCCTGCGCATAGCCGCGCGGCGGCATCGAAGCAAAGTTACCGGTCTCGAAAAACTCGATGATCTGCGGCCTGATTTTGATGGTGTTGGCGACTTGCTGAATGGAAAGGCCCATTCGGCGACGCTGCTCAAGCAGCATGTCACCAAAGCGTGCAGCCATCAGAATCCTCCAAACTCACGATCTTCACGTGCCATCTCGGCGTCGACAGACTCCAGCGCGGCAAGTCCCTCCTCGTCCAACAGGACCTCGCGCGGCTTGGAACCGTCGGGCGGGCCGACGACACCCTTTTCTTCCAGCATATCCATAATACGCCCGGCACGCGCATAGCCAACCTTCAGACGACGTTGCAGGCCAGATGTGGAGCCAAGCTGCGATTCCACCACAATATGGGCGGCTTCCCAAATGAGCGGATCATCGTCTTGCGGCTCGGCGACTCCGGTACGGACAATGCCGCCGCCACCCGCCATGGACATGGAAGCGGGCGCCACGGCAGACAGGATCTCCTCGTGGTAGTCGGGCTCGCTCTGCGACTTGACGAACTCGACGATCTCGTTGATTTCATCATCCGAGACAAAGCAGCCCTGGATACGGCGGGGCTTGCCCCAGTCGACCTTAGAGAACAGCATGTCGCCCAAACCGGTGAGCTTTTCGGCACCCATCTGGTCGATGATGACGCGCGAGTCGATGCCCGTGGCGACGTTAAAGGCGATGCGGTTGGTGATGTTGGCCTTGATGAGGCCCGTCACCACGTTGGAGCTCGGGCGCTGCGTGGCCACGATAAGGTGGATACCGGCGGCACGGCCCAGCTGAGCAATACGCACGATCGAGGCCTCGACATCCTTACCGGCGACCATCATCAGGTCCGAGAGCTCGTCGATGATGATGACCAGGTAGGGCATCTTTTGCGGCGGGTTATCGTAATGCTCAAATTCGCCGGCGGCCTGCTTTTCGTTGTAGGTCGAGATCTTACGCACGTTGAGACGCTCGAAGACCTTCAGGCGACGCTCCATCTCGGACACGGCCCACTGCAGTGCACTGGCAGCCTGCTTGGGCTCGGTCACCACGGGCACATAGAGATGCGGCAGACCGTTATAGCCCGCAAGCTCGACGCGCTTGGGGTCGACCATAATCAGGCGAACGTCCTCGGGAAGGGCGCGCATGAGCAAGGTCGTGATGATGGAATTGATCATCACCGACTTACCAGAACCGGTCGTACCGGCAATAAGCAGGTGGGGCATCTTGGCGAGATCGGCGACAACCGGCGTGCCCTCGGCATCGCGACCAATGGCTAGCTCGAGCGGACCGCCCTTCACATAGGGCAGAACGTCGCCCAGGTTGACGTTCTGGCGCTTGCGATTGGGAATCTCGATGCCCACGAGCGAGGTGCCGGGGATCGGGGCAAAGATACGTACCGACTGGGCAGCGAGCGAAAGCGCGATATCGTCCTCGAGGCTCGAAATCTTGCTCACGCGCTCGCCCTCGCCAGGTTGCAGCTTAAAGGTCGTCACCGTGGGGCCGGCGATCCAGCCGACCACGCGGGCACTGCGGCCAAACTCAAGCAAGGTGGATTGCAGTGACTCAGCGGTCTGCTCAAGCTCCTTGTCCGAAGACGCGGCGGAAGCCGACTGCGGGTTGGCATGCAGGATTTCGAGCGGCGGAAGCTTGAGGCCGTCCTCTTCTTCGCCCTCGTTATCTGCGGCGCCGTCGTCCACTCCCCCATCACGAGCCGCAGCCGATTCGACAGCACTCGTGGCAGGCGCATCGGCAACCTTGGGATGCTTCAGGAAGTCGGGAATCTGAGGTGCGGCCGAGACGGGATTCACGGCAAACGGCGGCTCGGACTCGTCGATCTTATCGGAGTCGTCTTCCATCGAAAGCTGGCCGGTTACCTGGCCGCGCTTTGCATGGCGACGCGGCAGCAAAGTTGTCTTTGCGGTCTCAATCGGAGCCTCGTCGTCCTCGTCATCGCCCTCGGTGAGCTCAATCTCGCTATCGGACCAAGACGGGTCGGGCTCACTTGTATTCAACTTGGGTGTGGCCTTGCCCTTCTTGGCATGGCGGCGCGGCAACAGCGTTGTCTTGGCCTGCTCGGCATCCACGGCATCGGACACGTCAACAAACGGGTCCTCGTCCTCGTCATCATCGTCCAAAACCGGGTCCACATCGTTGCCCATGACCGTGGTCACGGCAGCATCGGAGCCCTTTTGACGAAGAATGCTCAGGTGCGGACGGGCAACGCCGGGCACCGACAGGGCTTCGTCGTCACCCCAAGGGCTGGCGTTGACATCGGCACGACGGCGTTCGGCAAAATCGGCAGCGCGATCGCGTGCGGAGCGCAAAACGCCACCCACCGAAAAACCGATAATGACCAAACCAACGACGACAAGCCCCAGCAAGACAACCATGGCGATAGGTTTACCCAGAGCGTTTTGCAAGGCACTTGCGATAAAGGCGCCAATGTAGCCGCCCGACACGGAAAGGTTCTGCGGCGTAAACATAAGGTCGCACGAATCGCTCGTGCCCGGCACCATCAGCGAAAGAATGGAGACGACGGCGATAAAGACCACGGCGCCGCCCGCAACAGAGCGCACGTTGAGCGGCGAGTCCTCACCCAAAAAGAGCGTGGCGGCAAAAAGCAAGATGACGATCGGCAGCACGTAGGCGCCCAGGCCAAAGCCCAGGTGATAGAACCCGGCAACAGCAGCCGTCACGGGCGCAGTTGCCGGTGAGATAACGGCAATGAAGGACGCGATCGCCAAAACGGCAATGACCACGCCGGCGATATCGCGATTGGCCGAAGGCTCGACCAAGGGCTCAAAATCGTCGAAGTCTACCTCATGGCCCTTATTGGCACGCAGATGGGAACCGGCACCCTTAGCAGATGCCGGTTGGTTGTTGGCTTTATTGCCTTTGGCGTTTTGTGCAGATCCGCGCGCCAAACTAAACCTCCATGACGACCGGGATGATCATCGGACGGGTACGCGTACGGCTCCAAATGAAGTTGGAGAGCGAATCGCGCACGGCCTTGCGAATGGCATCGGAGCCGCTGCTGGTAAAGCTAAACTTGCCCTTCTCGATCGTCTTCATGATGGACGCGGAGGCATCCTCGGAGAATTGATCGTCGATGGCAAACGAAACACCGCGGCCCGAGAACTCGATGGCCTCGATCTTCTTGTGCTTGAGCGAGACGATGGCAACGGCTGTGACCATGCCGTCGTTGGCGAGCTTTTGACGGTCGCGCAGGACGATGGGGTCGGTGTCGCCGATGCGCAGGCCGTCAACATAGACGACGCCGGACTCGACGGGCGTACCGCGCTTGACGATACCGCCGCGCATCTCGAGCGTGTCGCCGTTATCGAGAATAAAGATATGATCGTCCTTGATGCCCATCTTGCGAGCCAGCTGGGCATGGGCGCGCAGGTGCACGGCCTCACCGTGAACCGGCATAAAGTACGTGGGCTTGGCCATGGCCATCAGGAGCTTGAGCTCCTCCTGGCTACCGTGACCGGAGACGTGGACGAGAGCGCGGTTCTTATCCCACACGTCGCAGCCGAGCTTGGCAAGGCTGTTGACGACCTGCTGGACGGCTTTCTCATTGCCGGGAACAGGAGTTGCAGAGAGGATAACGGTATCGCCCTCGTGGATGGAAAGCGTCTTGTGCTCGCCATTGGCCATGCGGGACAGAGCCGACAGCGGCTCGCCCTGCGAACCAGTGCACATGACGACGATCTTGTCGTCGGGCAGGTTATCAATGTCGAAGGCATCGATAATATCGGCATCGTCGATGTTGAGGTAGCCCAGCTCGCGCGCGACGCGGGTGTTGGTGAGCATAGAGCGACCGGTCACAACGACCTTACGGCCGCACTTGCGGGCGGCATCGCAGATCTGCTGCAGACGATGGATGTGGCTCGAGAACGACGCGACGAACACGCGACCCGGGGCATTCTTGATGGCGTGCAACAGGTTGGGACCAACCTCGGCCTCGGACTTGGTAAAGCCGGGAACCGTGGCATTGGTGGAGTCGGAAAGCAGCAGGTCGATGCCCTGCTTGGCAAAGCGGCTGATAGCGGCATAGTCGGGCGTGACGCCGTCGATGGGGGTCTGGTCGAGCTTAAAGTCGCCGGTATGCATAACGGTGCCCTGATTGGTGCGGATGAACACGCCCAGAGCGCCGGGGATGGAGTGCGTCATCGAGAAGAAGTCGAGCGAGATGCCGCCGAGGTTGACATGACTGCCGCCCTTGACCTCGCGGAACTTGGGTGCGCGAATGCGGAACTCAGAAAGCTTGCCCTCGATAAAGCCAAGTGTCAGCTTACTCGAGAAGATGGGCACCTTGTTGTTGAGGTCCTGCAGCAGATACGGAAGCGAACCGGTGTGGTCCTCGTGGCCGTGGGTGACAACGATACCGCGGAGTTTCTCCTCGTTCTCCAAAACATAGGTGTAGTCGGGAAGTACCAGATCGATACCGGGCTGGGAGTCATCCGGGAACATGAGACCGGCATCGACGAGCACCATGTCGTCGCCGCACTCGAAGACCGTCATGTTCTTGCCGATGCCGTCAAGGCCGCCGAGCGGGATGATCTTCAAGGGAGATGATTTTTTAGCTGCCATAGGTGAGTGTTGTTTCCTTTCTTCGAAACGGGTCTGGAACAACCGACGGGGCGCTTCTGGCAAACCGACCGCCGGGAACGTACAAACATGCATCACAGAGTCGACGCAGTAACCACAGTATGATACCCATTTGCACAACAACAGACCACCCATGCATCAAAGCCCCATCTGAACTGGTCTATCCCGCCGGTTTCTCGTCTTGCGCAGGACTGTAGAGCAGGAAACTTCATATGCGTCCCTCCCGGGCGCAAGCAAAAGGGCGACCCCTGTACGGAGTCGCCCTTGTTGAACTGCTTATGTGGAGCTGTTACTCGGCGTCGTGGTGACGGCGGGGCTTACGGCCTCCGTTGTCGCCGGGACGGCGCGGGCGATCACTGCGCTCGGAGCGCTCGCGACGCGGACGCTCACGGCGCTGGAAGTGCCCGCCGTCGCCCTCAGAGGCACCCTCGGCGCGAGCCGGGGCCTCGGGCTTGTCAAGACGATCGAGCGAGATCTTGCCACGATCGTCGACCTCGATGACAACCACCTTGACCTCGTCGCCCACGTTGAGGACATCCTCGACCTTCTCCACGCGGCCCTTGGCGACGCGGGAGATGTGCAGCAGGCCGTCCTTGCCGGGCAACAGGTTGACGAAGGCGCCGAAGGGCTGGATGGAGACCACGCGACCGGTGTACTCCTCGCCCGGCTCGGGAACCTTGATGATGAGCTTGATGCGCTCGACAGCCTGATCGACGGACTCGCCGGTACCGCCGACAAAGACGGTGCCGTCCTCCTGGATGTCGACCGAGGCGCCGGTCTCGTCCTGGATACCGCGGATGACCTTGCCGCCGGAGCCAATGACGTCGCGAATCTTATCGGTAGGAACCTGGATGGAGACGATGCGCGGAGCGGTGCTGCGCGTGGTGTGGCGCGGCTCGGGAATCACATCGAGCATCTTCTGCAGGATGAAGGCGCGACCCTCCTTGGCCTGCTGCAGGGCGCGGGCCAGGATGTCGAAGGTGAGGCCGGTGGCCTTGTTGTCCATCTGCAGGGCGGTGATGCCCTCGGTGGTACCGGTGACCTTAAAGTCCATGTCGCCCAGGAAGTCCTCGAGACCCTGGATGTCGGACAGGACCACGGTCTTGCCCTCCTCCTGGATCAGACCCATGGCGATACCGGAGACCGGGCGCTTAATGGGCACGCCGCCGTCCATAAGGGCGAGCGTGGAACCACAGGTCGAAGCCATCGAAGAGGAACCATTTGACTCCATGACCTCGGAGACGACACGGATGGCGTAAGGGAACTCGTTCTCGTCGGGGAGCACCGGAAGCAGGGCGCGCTCGGCCAGGTTGCCGTGGCCGATCTCGCGGCGCTTGGGGCTGCCCATGCGGCCGGTCTCGCCGGTGCAGAACGGCGGGAAGTTGTAGTGGTGCATGTAGCGCTTGCCCTCGGTGGGCTCGATGGTATCCAGACGCTGGCCCTCGTTGAGCATGCCGAGCGACAGGACGGAGAGCACCTGGGTCTGGCCGCGCTGGAACAAGCCGGAGCCGTGAACGAGCGGCAGGTAGTTGTCCTTCACCATGATGGGACGGATCTCGTCGGCGGCACGGCCGTCGACGCGCTCGCCGGTCTCAACGACCATGGTGCGCATGGCCTTCTTCTCGAGCTTCTTGAGCGCCACGGGGATCTCGCGCTCCCAAGCAGCCTGCTCCTCTTCGGTGAACTCAGCGCGGATGGACTCCTTCAGAGCCTCGACCTTGCCGATACGGGAGAGCTTGTCGGCGTCGCGAAGGGCGGCTGCCATCTCGTCGTAGTGGGCGAAGATGCGCTCCTGGACCTCCTCGACGGGTTGGTCGAGCGGGTACTCCTTCTTGACGATGGGGCCGTTGACCTGCTCCCACTCGGCGACGAACTCGTGTTGAGCCTGGCAGAAGGCAGCAAGGGCTTCCTGGCCAAACTTCATAGCGGCGAGCATATCGTCCTCGGAGATCTCCTCGGCGCCGGCCTCGACCATCGAAATGAAGTCGGCAGAGCCGCCCAGCTCCAGGTCCAGGTCGGAGTTCTCGCGCTCCTCATAGGTGGGGTTGACGATAAACTCGCCGGTCTCCACGTTGCGGCCGATGCGCACGCAGGCAAGCGGGCCCTCGAAGGGCACGCCGCCGAGCGTCATGGCCAGAGAAGCACCCATGACGTTGATGACGTCGAAGGGGTTGACCTGGTCGGCGACGAGCGAGGTAGCGACGATGTGCACCTCGTTGCGGAAGCCGTCCGGGAAGCTCGGGCGAATCGGGCGGTCGATCATACGGGCCGTGAGCGTGGCCTTCTCGCTGGGACGGCCCTCACGCTTGAGGTAGCCACCCGGGATGCGGCCGGCGGCGTACATCTTCTCGTTGAAGTCGACGGTCAGCGGGAAGAAGTCGTAATTCTTACGCTCCTTGGAGACGACCACGGTGTCGAGCATCGTGGTATCGCCCTGCTTGACCAGACAGGCGCCGGTGGCCTGCTTGGCAAGCTCGCCGGACTCAAAGGTGTAGGTCTTGCCGTACAGCTCAAAGGTCTTGGATACGAGTGTCATTGTTCTCCTTTACCCCACAGGCCCCTTGCCTGCGGGCTTCTCATGTGACGCGGGCCCCCTGCCCCCGCCACGCTTCAGAGCGTGATTATTCACGCCCTTACACAAAAAGAGCGCCCCGCTGCGCAGGACGCTCTTAGCATGTACAAATCCTTACTGGATGTTGTCGCGAATGCCCAGAGCCTTGATGAGCTCACGGTACTCGACGATGTCGTTCTTCTTGATGTAGGAGAGAAGACGACGACGACGGCCGACGAGCATGAGCAGACCACGACGGGTGTGGAAGTCCTTCTGGTGGGACTTCATGTGCTCGGTCAGCTCCTTGATGCGCTCGCTCAGGATGGCGACCTGAACCTTGGGGTTGCCGGTGTCGACCGGGGTGTTACCGAACTGGGCAGTCAGCTCCGCCTTGCGCTCTTTGGAAACAGTCATTGTTTCACCTTTCGTTTTACGTCGCCCGCGGGCGACTCAATTCGCCTCGGACTGGGAAGCCGCCGGTGGAGCGAGCAACCAAGGTCGAGGTACCAACAGGTCGGTATGTTACCACAAGCAGCCTGTGCCTGCGCATCATCACCGACCCAACATGAATTCCATCGCACGGAGCCGCTGATCGGTATGTGTTGCCGCCCAGACATGCGAAAGCCCGAGCAAAAACGCCGCAGTATGCGGGTCAATCTTTTGATCCATAAGCTCGTCGAAGGTCATGGACATGAGGGCGCGCAACCAGGCGACCTCGCCGGTCGACACCAGTTCGGCACCCGGAACGCTCGACGCGCACGACCCGCACATGAGACCGCCGGCCTGGGGCGAAAAATACGACAGCATGGGGTCTCCGCACAGCACGCAGGCCGAAAAATCGGGTCGATAGCCAACGTGCGACAGCAGTTTAAAGACATACGCCGCCACAAGTAAATCCATATGTGTCGTGTCAAGCCCGCTGCCCACCAGGGCAAGCGCTCGCCGCGTTATAGCAAAGGTAAACGGGTCCTCAGCATCCTCGAACGAGCACACGCGCGCGACCTCGGCGATTGCGCTTGCGGCGCAGGTCGTCTCGTAGTCGGGCGCAGCGCCGAGCGGCGCATCCATAAGCTCGGCCTGGGAAACCACGTCGAGCGACCGTCCATGCGCGAGCAGCATATCGACGGTACAGAACAGCTCGCAGCGCGCGGCCAGGCGCCCACCGGGTTTGCGGGCGCCCTTCGCCACGGCACGAACCTGCCGACCCCGCTCGTCAAGCATCGTCAGGATCAGGTCCGTCTCTTTGAGCTTCGTCTTATCGAGGACGAGCACCTTCGTACGATATGTCCGGGAGCCTGTCATGCGCGCCGCGCGCCCTTAGTCCTCGGCGTTATAGCCAAAGCGGCGAATCTGGGCCTCGTCGTCACGCCAGCCGGCCTTGACCTTCACGTCCAGCTCCAAAAAGACCTGCGTACCAAAGATGCGTTCAAGGTCGCGACGGGCGTCGATGCCGATATGTTTGATCATCTCGCCGCCCTTTCCAATGATGATGCCCTTTTGGCCCTCACGCTCGACGTAAATGGTGGCGTGCACGCGCAGCACCTTCTTGGTCTGCTCGAGCGCATCGCAGATCACGCCCACGGAGTGCGGGATCTCATCACGGGTGCGGCGCAAGACCTTCTCGCGCACAAACTCGGCAACGAGCGTCTCATCGGAAGCGTCGGTACCCATGTCCTCGGGGAACCAACGCGGACCCTCAGGCAAAAAGTGCGCAACGGTCTCGATAAATGCATCGACGTTGAAGTTCTTGACCGACGACGTCACAATCTCGTCGTCAAATTCCATGAGCTCATGCGCTGCCTTAAGCTGCTCCATGACCTGTGCGGGGTCGGCCTCATCGGCCTTAGTGAGCACCAGAACCTTCTTGGAACGAGCGTTCTTGACGCGCTCGGCAACCCAGGCGTCTCCCCTGCCGATCGGTTTGGTGGCATCAATCAAAAACGCGACGACATCGACATCGTTCAGCTCGAACAACGCGCTCTTGTTGAGCTCGGATCCCAGACCGTCCTTGGGCTTATGAATACCCGGGGTATCGACAAAGACCAGCTGGTAGCCGGGACGGTTGACGACGGCGCGCATGCGGCGGCGGGTCGTCTGGGCCACCGGTGAGGTGATGGCGACCTTCTTGCCATAGCAGGCATTAAGCAGCGTGGACTTGCCGGCGTTGGGGCGTCCGACCAGGGCCACGAAGCCGCTGCGAAAACCAGGCTCAACGTCGCCAAAGCCCGCGAGGTTGTCGTCCTCGTCGCACAGGGCGTCGAGCTCCTCATCGCTCATGCCCTCAAACGGATCGAACTCCTCGACATCCTCGAGCCCCTCGGTATCCACCGCGTCCAAAGTCTCGTCGTCCAGGATCTCATCGGTAGGCTGCATATTGTCGGACATGGGAATCCCTTTCTAAATAAAGCCGAGCGCGTGGGCAAATACCAGCACGCCCACAATCGCGGCGGTGATGGAAAGAATGTATACAGAGGCGGCGGCGATGTCCTTCGCACGCTTGGCCAGCGGATGGAGCTCCTGGGTCGCCAGGTCGACGATAGCCTCCATAGCGGTGTTGCACAGCTCGCCGTGAATCACCAGGCCGCAACAGATGATAATCGTGGCCCACTCGGCAATGTCGAGGCCCACGATACAGCCGGCAATGACGGTGCACACGCCCGCCACGAGCATGACCTTAATGTTGCGCTCGGTCTTGACGGCGGTGACGAAGCCCTCCATGGCGTAGGAAAACGACTTTAAGAAGGACGGATGGTCCTTGTTCGATCCGGGAATCATAGACGGCTCCTAGTCGTGGGCGTGGTTGGTGATGGGGCCGACGTGGACTAGCTTGGGGTCCTCGCCGCGCTCGAGCGCCAGATCGCGCAGGATGGCGTCCTCGCGGGCCTCCATGACCTCGGCCTCGTCGTCCTCGATATGGTCATAGCCCAGCAGGTGCAGCATGCCGTGTACGAGCATCAGACGACACTCGTCAGCGGGGCTATTGCCAAAACCGGGGGCCTGACGGGCAATAACCTGCGGGGCCAAGATGATATCGCCGAGCTCGAGCGTCTCGTCGGCGGGAATATCCTCGTCAAAGGCCGAGTCGCATTCAAACGAGAGCACATCGGTGGTGCGGTCGATACCGCGCCACTCGTGGTTGAGCTCGTGCATCTCGTCCTCGTCGACATACGAAAGGGAAATCTCGACTTCACGCTCAACGCCCTCGGCGGCAAGCACAACCTCGCAGATGTGCTCCACCTCCTGCGCGTCGAGCAGCGTATCGAGCTCGGCATCGTTGCTGATCAATACACTCAACGGGACTCCTTTCGGTCACGTACGCGCTTCTCGCGCACATCATCATAAGTATCGTATGCCTCGACGATACGTCCCACCAAGGCATGGCGCACCACGTCGGCACGCTCGAGGTGCGAAAATGCGACATCATCGACACGGCCCAAAATCTTCTCGACATCCGCCAAGCCACCACGACGACCCACCAGGTCACGCTGGCTCAGGTCGCCGGTAATCACGAACTTGGAGTTGAAGCCCAGGCGCGTCAGGAACATCTTCATCTGCTCGGGCGTGGTATTTTGTGCCTCGTCGAGCACCACGAAGGCATCACTCAGCGTGCGGCCGCGCATGTAGGCAAGCGGGGCGATCTCGATCACGCCGCGCTCCATAAGCTCATCGGTGCGCTCGCGATCCATCATGTCAAAAAGGGCGTCGTAAAGCGGACGCATGTAGGGATCGATCTTTTCCTCGAGGGTGCCGGGCAAAAAGCCCAGATTCTCCCCCGCCTCGACAACCGGACGCGTCAAGATCAGACGGCCCACCTCGTGACGCTTGAGCGCGGCAACGGCGAGCGCCATAGCCAGATAGGTCTTACCGGTGCCGGCAGGACCCAGGCCAAACGTGATGGTATGCGTGCGGATGGCATCCACATAGCGCTTTTGGCCGAGCGTCTTGGGGCGAATGACGCGGCCGCGATACGAAAGCAGCACGTCATCGCGAAGCGACGTAGCCTCGTGCTCACCGTCGCGCAAGACGGCCAGGCAGCGAGAGACATCGTCGGCAGACAGCGTGCGCCCGGCGGCCGCCTCGCGAAAAGCGTGCTCGAAAAAGCGCGCCACGAGTTCGACCTCGTCCGGGTCGCCGCTCACGGAGATGCTATCGCCACGGGCGACCACATGAGCGCGAACCAAACTCTCGAGCGCACGAAGGACGCCGTCGCCGGCGCCCAAAACGCGCGAGGGATCAATCCCCTCGGGAACGGTAAGTCTAATCTTCGAGGCTTCCATGAACCTCCCTGCGTGCATGGACCAAGCCGGAATCATCGACTCCGATGATAGCAACATCGAGCAGGCACGGGGCTGTAAGTCCACAGGTATCGTCAAGACGGGCATAATGGAACGAGCCGAGCGTCAGGTTGTCGCCATACTCGAGCACGGCACGCTCGACCGTGCCCACGCGACGACGAGCGTCGGCAATAGCGAGCTCCTGTGCGGCGGCCCGCATACGGCGGCTGCGCTCGGCCATAACCTCGGGTGGCACCTGGTCGGGCATGTCGGCAGCAAGGGTACCGGGACGCTTGCTGTAGCGGAACACGTGCATACGCGAGAAACCCACACGGCGGCACAGCGCCAGCGATTCCTCGAACTCCTCGTCCGTCTCACCAGGAAAACCGACGATGACATCGCACGAAAGGGACGCCTGGGGCAAGATGGCGCGAATCATACGCACCGTGTCCTCAAAGGCCTTCGCACTATAGGGACGGCCCATGCGATGCAGGGTCGCCGTGCAGCCGGACTGCACGGGCAGGTGCAAAAACGGGGCGATACGCTGCGGATAGCGCGCCATAACCTTAAGCAGGCGCTCAGAGATATCCATGGGCTCGACCGAGGAAATGCGCACATGCGGGATAGACGTGCGCTCCATGATGGCCTCGAGCAGCTCATCGATTTCGACATGCTCGTCGGTCGCGCTCTTGCCATCGTAGGCGCCCAGGTTCACACCGGTCAGCACCACCTCGGGCACGCCGGCCTCCTGGGCCTCGCGAACTTGCTCGAGTACGGACTCAACGGGCACGGAGCGCTCGGGGCCGCGTGCCTTCCACACAATGCAATAGGTGCAGCGATGGTTGCAGCCGTCCTGAATCTTCACGCCCAGGCGAGAGCGACCGAGCGCATCGACCACCTCGCCATCGCTGCAGGCGGGAACGCTATCGGATTCGACACCCAGCACCTCGCAGACGCGCTCGGCGACGTCAATCTTGGACGGCTCGGCGATCACGCGATCGGAGAGCTCCAGCAACTCCTCGGGATGCAGGTTGACGACGCAGCCGGTTACGACCACGTAAGGCTCGCCCGGATAGGCCAGCGCATGACGGACGGCCTTACGGGTCTTAGCCTCGGCCTCGCCCGTAACGGCACAGGTGTTAATGACGATCAAATCGGCATCCTGGGGCTCCACAATAGCAAAGCCCAGGCGCATAAGATCGGCAGTGATACGGTCAGACTCAACCCGGTTGACACGGCAGCCGAGGTTGACGACGGAAATATGGGGTGCGAGCACGCGGGCTCCTTAATCGAGGATATCGTCGAGGGCACTCTTGATACGGTCGGTCACCGACTTCTTACCGGAAGCGACGTCATCGCCCATCTCATCGGCAAAAGCACGGAGCAGCTCGCGCTGCTTATTGGAAAGATTGGTGGGAACGACCACGCGCAGCTGCACGATCAGGCGGCCACGCGAACCGCCACCGCCAATGCGCGGCATGCCGTAATTATTGACGCTCACGGTGTCGCCGTACTGGGCGCCGGCGGGAACCGTCACCTTAACGACCTCGTCGGGCATAATGCCCTCGACCTCGATCTCGCAGCCGAGCGCAGCCTGCGCAATCGAGATATCGCTCACCAGGTACAGGTCGTCCCCGTTGCGCTTAAAGCGCTCATGGTCGGCAACACGCACGTTGACAATCAGGTCGCCCGAGGGCTCGCCGCGAAGGCCGGCCTCGCCAAAGCCGCTCACGCGCAGCTGGCGACCGGTCGAAACGCCGGCGGGAATATCGATGTCGATCTTTTCGTGCGAAGGCGTGCGGCCCTGACCGTCGCAGGTCTCGCAGGGATGGTCGATAACCGTACCCTCGCCATGGCAGTCGGGGCAAGGCGAGGAAGACTGAACCTGGCCCAGGAACGAACGCTGAACCGTCGTGACGTAGCCCGTACCGTGGCAGCGGCCGCACTGCTTTTCCTGTGCGCCCTCTGCCCTACCGGTGCCATTGCAGTCCTCGCAAGGAGCAAGGCGGTCATAACTGATCGTCTTTTTGCAGCCGAGCGCCGCCTCCTCAAGGGTCACCGAAAGCGAGATGGCCATGTCACGTCCGCGACGACGCTCACGACGGCTGCGGGCGCCACCGCCGGCACCGCCGCCAAAGAACGACGAGAACAAGTCGTCCATGCCCATGCCACCAAAGATATCGTTGATATCGACGTAACCCGAACCACCAGGGCCGTCAGCAGTGCCGTAACGGTCGTAGTTAGCACGCTTCTGCTCATCGGAAAGAACGGAATAGGCCTCGTTGAGCTCCTTGAACTTGGCCTCGGCCTCGGGGTCGTCCGAAACATCCGGATGTACGGTACGGGCCTTCTTTAGAAACGCACGCTTAATCGTCCGCGCGTCGGCATCCTTGTCGACGCCAAGCACCTCGTAGTAATCCCTATTTTCCGACACGACCGAATCCTTCCGACTTTCATTATTGTCACAGTGCGTCCTATACCCAAGCTGGGCCGACCGCAAACAGAGGGTTTGATGTTATTGCATTGCGTAGGGCGAAAGCATGGCACGTTGCGAGCAGCTCGCGAACCAAACCGACACGAGCGCGAACATGAAGCCGTTGGCAAAACCGTTGGCAAACTGCATCGCACCGCGCTTCCACCACAGCAGACTACGATGAAGCACACCGTCCGAAAGCACCATAAACAGGCCCATGGTAAACGGAATAAAGCACATCACGGCAAAGGCCGAGAACACGCCCGAAATGGCCGACAGCACCAAAAACGGCGCCACGATGCCCATCAGGTAAAAACCGGTACGAGCCTTGCCTTCCAAGCGCTCGGACTCAACATGGGCGCGGCCGACTAGATCGCCACCCGAGGCACCGTTGGTGCCAGCGTGACCCATACCGCTAATGCGGACCTCGTCGCCATCGTGCGTGCCGGCAGGAAACTCAATCGTCTGCTCGGAGGTCACACGAGTTCGCCCGCTGCCGCCGCAATCGGGGCAGGGGTCGGCGACGACCTTACCGGAACCGCCGCACTCGGGGCAGACTGACTGAAACGTGCCCGCACCAAACAGGAAGGACAGGTCGACGTCAATGTGGCCGCGGCCGCCGCAGCTCGGGCAGGTATGGGCATGCTCGGAGGAGACAGAACCCGAGCCGCCGCAATGTCCGCATGTATCGAAACGCGTGTAGCGGACGGTCTTGCGGGCACCGCCCTTGGCCTCCTTGGCGTCAAGTTTGATATCGACGACCACATTGGCGCCGTTCTCGGGATTGTAGGCAGCCTGGCCGCGACGCTGCTGGCCCCAGGCGCCACCAAAGGGAAAGCCGCCCTCAAAGGGATTGCCATAGCCTGTGTTGCCGGCGTAGCCGCCACCATAGGGCGAAGCCGTAGGAGCACCGGCAAAGGGATTGCCCGAGCGCATGGCGTCGTAGCGCGCACGTTTTTGCTCATCCGAAAGCACGGCGTAGGCCTCGGAAACCTCTTTAAACTTTTCCTCGGCATCCGGCTCTTTGTTGACGTCCGGATGGAGCTTGCGGGCCTTTTGCTGAAAGGCCTTTTGAATATCACGCGAGGTGGCGTCCTTGGAGACACCCAGAATCTCGTAATAATCTTTTTCGTTCATCGTCGCCATGCGCGGCAACCTCCTGCTCACAGCAGCGTATATATTCCGGTAATTCTACCCGAGCGGCCTAAGCTAGATCCCAAAACAGCTCGAACAGAACATTTCCATCGAGCCAGCCCAAGTGTGTCGGCGCCAGACGAGCTCGAACATAGCCCGCGACGACATCTGCCGAAGTGAAAGGTCCCTCATGGACCCCGAGCGTCTCGGGCACCCAAGTGGCAAGACCCAATTCGAGCGCGCGATCGCAGGCAGCTGCCAGCTCATCGGCCGGGATGACACGAGCCGCGCGAACCAAAAGGTCGGACGCGACACCGCGCGTCATGCGACAAGCAAGCATCAGGTCTTCGGCCGCAGCCTCGCGCTGCGACAGATATTCGGCCTCGAACGCCGTCGCGTCATCGTCACGTTGCACCAGACGCACGCGGTACGAATCGCCTCGAGAAGACACGCCGGGGAACAAACCTACAAGACGGTCGAAATCCTCGGCGTCGAGCATGCCCGCGGCGGAACGACCCAGGCCCAGGTAGCCCCGTCCGGTCCAGTAGGCAATGTTATGGGCGCACTCATGGCCGTCGAGCGCATAGCTTGCCACCTCATAGGGATGATAGCCGGCCGCACCCAGACGCTCACGCGCCACATCCATGCACGAAGCTTGAAAATCCTCGTCGGGCTCGAGCGACTCATCGCGGCACGCCATGCGATAAAGGGGCGTCCCCTCCTCAAGCGTGAGCGGGTAGACCGACACATGATGCGGAGCCGCCGCCAGCACGCCATCGAGCGTGCGCTTCCAACTCGCCGCGGTCTGCCCGGGAAGTCCGCACATAAGGTCGCACGACACGTCAAGCCCAGCGTTCTTGACCGTCGCGATGGCGGCGAGCGCCCGATCGGCATCGTGGATACGGCCGATGGCGGTAAGTTCGGTGTTATCGAGCGTTTGCACGCCCAGAGAGACGCGTGTGACACCAACCTTGGCAAGCGCAGCGGCAAGCTCGGCGCTCAGCGACTCGGGATTGGCCTCGCAGGTAAACTCAACGGGGGCGCACCACGCACGAATACGCCGTGCCAGCTCCACCAGGCGCTCCCCCGCCAGCGACGGCGTACCGCCGCCAACATAGACGGTGCGGATCTGATCAAGGGCCCCAGCTTTGCCAAAAGCATCGAGGCGCGCGAACAACTGCTCAAAATAGGCATCGAGCGCAGCGGTCAGGTCGCACGGAGCAAAACTGCGCGAGTCAAAGTCGCAGTACCGGCACTTTTGGGCGCAAAACGGCACGTGCACGTACAGTGCGGTAACGGCCACCCTTAAGCCTCCAGCGGATGAGGGGGCACCGATTCGCCGGCGGCAAGGGCAGCCTCGCAGGCCACCACATCGTGCTCGATCTCATCGACCAGCGCCATGAACTCCTCATACGTGGAGCAGCGCACCACATGGGCACGCCAAGCGGCGGCATGGGGCATGCCTTTTAAGTACCAGCTTGCGTACGTGCGGGCACGCGACATGAGCGGCAGGAGCTCATGCGTCAGCGTTAGGTGTTCACGCAGGGCGTCCAGGCGCTCGACGGAGCTGCGCGCCGGCACCGGCGTGCCATCGAGCGCAAGGGCGCGAGCATCACCGAACACCCACGGATTGCCGTAGATGCCGCGCGCGATAAACACCGCGCTGGCACTCGAGCCTTGCAGATGCTCAGTAGCGTCCTCGGCCGAGAACACATCGCCCGAACCGATAACGGGAATCTCGACGGCGTCGGCCACCTCATCGACGACCGACCAATCGGCCTGGCCCGTATAGAGCTGCGTGGCGCAACGACCGTGCACGGCGACTGCGGCAGCCCCTGCGCCTTCGAGCATCTGGGCAAACGTCGCGGCATTACGGTCCTCGGCATAAAAACCCTTGCGGATCTTTACGGTCACGGGCACGTGCGCCGCGCCCACCGTGGCCTCGACGATCTTCTCCGCAAGGTCGGGCGTGCGCATGAGCGCCGAGCCCTCGCCCTTGGTAACAACCTTGCGGGCGGGGCATGCCATATTGATATCGATGAGCGACAGGCGATCGCCCACACGCTCCTCGACGGCGGCGACGGCACTCGCAAACTGCTCGGGCTTGGAGCCAAAGAGCTGCACGCAAATCTGCTGCTCCTCGTCGGCCGGCAGCACCAGGCGCCATGTTTTGTTGCTGGCATAGGCAAGGCCAGCCACGCTCACCATCTCGCTGTAGGCAAGGTTGGCACCCCGGCGGCGGCACATGATGCGGTAGGCAGGGTCGGTCACGCCCGCCATAGGAGCCATAAGGAACGGCTGCTCGGCATAAGCACCCAGCAGCCGCTTGCTGTATTCAGAAAGCGCCATAGCCCTACTCGTCCACCTTGAGGATCGCCATAAAGGCCTCCTGCGGGACCTCGACTGAGCCGATGGCCTTCATGCGCTTCTTGCCCTCTTTCTGCTTCTCGAGCAGTTTGCGCTTACGCGAGATATCGCCGCCGTAGCACTTTGCAAGAACGTCCTTGCGACGCGCTTTGACGGTAGAACGGGCGATGATCTTGTTGCCGATAGCACCCTGGATGGGAACCTCGAACAGCTGACGCGGGATGATCTCCTTAAGTTTGTCGCACAGACCACGGGCCAGGCCATAGGCCTTGTCCTTATGGACGATAAACGACAGCGCGTCCACCTCATCACCCGAAAGCAAGATATCGAGCTTCACAAGCTCGGAGGGACGGTACTCGTTGAACTCGTAGTCGAGCGAGGCATAGCCCTTGGTACGGCTCTTGAGCTGGTCAAAGAAGTCCAGGATGAGCTCGGCGAGCGGCATATCAAAGCGCATCTCGACCGACTTGCTCGTGAGATGGATCATGTCGGTAGTAATGCCGCGGTGCTCGATAGCGAGCTGCATGACGGCACCCGTATACTCGGGCGGGCAGATAATCTTGGCCTTGAGGTAGGGCTCCTCAATGCGCTCGATGCGCGTAGCCTCGGGAAGGTCCTGCGGGCTGCGGACATCGATCATTTCGCCATCGGTCTTGTAGACGTGATAGTCGACCGAGGGACTCGTGGCAATGAGGTCCAAGTTGAACTCGCGCTCCAGGCGCTCCTTGACGACCTCCATATGCAGCAGGCCCAAGAAGCCCACGCGGAAACCAAAGCCGAGCGCCACCGAGGTCTCGGGCTCCCACACCAACGACGGGTCGTTGACGTGCAGCTTATCGAGCGCGTCACGCAGGTTCTCGTAGTCCTTGTTATCGATCGGGAACAGGCCCGTGTAGACCATGGGTTTGGCCTCGCGGTAGCCGGGAAGCGGCTCGGGGCAGGGATTCGACGCCCACGTAAGGGTATCGCCCACGCGCACGGCCTCGGGGTCCTTCAGGCCCGTGACCACGTAGCCCACCTCGCCAACCGTCAGCGCATCGACCGGGGTCTCGGCGGGACGCTTGACGCCCACGCCATCGACCAAAAAGTCGCCCTTTGCCTGCATCATGCGCAGGGTATCGCCCTTTTTGATGGAACCGTCAAAGACGCGCACCGTGGCGACGACGCCACGATACTCGTCGAAGTACGAATCCAGAATGAGTGCCTTGAGCGGCGCGTTCGCATCGCCCTTGGGCGGAGAGATCAAAAAGACAATGGACTCCAGCAGATCGTGGATGCCCTCGCCGGTCTTGCCCGAGACACACACGGCATCATCGGCAGGGATCGCCAGGTCATCCTCGATCTCGGTCTTAACCTCATCGGGATGGGCCGAGGGCAGGTCGATCTTGTTGATGGCCGGCACAATGTCCAGATTGGCGTTCATGGCAAGCGTCGCATTAGAGACGGTCTGCGCCTCGACGCCCTGCGTGGCGTCGACAACGAGCACCGCGCCCTCACAGGCTGCCAGCGAGCGCGAGACCTCATAGGTAAAGTCAACGTGGCCCGGCGTATCGATCAGGTTGAACTGATACGTCTCGCCATCGTCGGCGTCATAGGACACGCGAACGGCATTGGACTTGATCGTGATGCCGCGCTCGCGCTCGATATCCATGGTGTCGAGCAGCTGCGACTCCATGTCGCGTTCGTCGACTGTATGGGTGAGTTCGAGGATACGGTCACTGATCGTGGACTTGCCATGGTCGATGTGCGCAACGATTGAGAAGTTGCGGATGTGGGAAATGTCAATTGAAGTATTCATGCGGACTATCTTACCCGAGCGGTACAAAAAATGGAGCCTGTTCCATAAAACAGGCTCCATTTATGCGCGTAATCTGTTTGGTGTGAAATTTACAACTTAGGCGTTGATGCTGTTCACGAGCTTGGCAAGACCGGACTTGCGGTTGGAAGCCTGATTCTTGTGGATAACATGCTTGGCGGCAGCCATGTCGAGACGCTTGGTGACGGTCTTGAGGGCAGCCTGGGCCTTCTCGGCGTCGCCCTCGGCGACGGCGGACTGGACGTGCTTGGTCAGCGTCTTGAGCTCGGACTTGACAGCCTTGTTACGCATGCGAGCTGCCTCATTGGTGCGGATACGCTTCTTCTGAGACTTGATGTTTGCCACTTCTGGAGTTCCTTTCGAGTTCCTTGCAAAAAATGTATGACACCTCTGAGACACGGTGAGGTCATGCAAGCGCCTACTATAGCACGCTCCCCCTCAAAGGGATAGAACGAATTTGTCAAATAGGCAGGTATCATCACGATTTTCTCAAGATGTTCGTAATCCAGAGCAAAAGCGCGGTCTCAGAATCGGCCGAACCCTTGAGCGCGAGCTCTACATCGACCGACCCCTCGAGCGCCGCGACGAGCTCTGCCATCGAAAAGCGACGTGCCCAGGTCAAGTGATTCTTGACCTGCCAGGACTGGAGCTTGAGCGTTGCGGCCAGCTCACGACCCTGTCCGCGCGCATCGAGCGCCTTGGCGACGATAAGCTCGCGGATGCGGCCGCACAGCAACGTGTAAGTCCACACGTAGCTCTTGGCGGGCAATAGATTGAAAAGCTCGAGCGAGCGTCGCATGTCACGTGCCGAGACCGCATTGAGAAAGTCCCAGGGTTGAACCTCGGCCGTACGTACAATCCAGCGCTCAACGTCGGCAAGCTCAATCTGGGGCGCCTCGACCATCTGGGCAAGCTTAGCCAAGTCGTTATCGAGCATGCGAGTGTTCTCGCCCGAACGCGAGACGAGCTCCTCGGCGGCCGCCGTCGAGATCGACTTGCCGTGCTGCGTCGCCATCTGCTGCACGCGGCGCGGAAGCTCCCAGCGCTTTGTGCCGGAGCAATCGATCACGGCCTTCTTGTCGATCTTGGCGATCGCCTTATACAGGCGCGTGTTCTTGGCAAGCGAGTCGGCGATGATAAGGCAAACCGTCGTGGGGCTGGGACTCGCCAGATAGTCGACAAGCGGCTCGGAGATCGCTTTGGCGAGTTTTGAGCAGCCGTCAAGGATTACCAGGCGAAACTCGCTGCCCATGGGAAAGGTGTTGAGCGATCCGATAATCGACTCGATATCGGGGTCTTTGGTCATATCGCGCTCGTCGAGGTTGAATTCGACCATGCCCGTCTTTTCCAGACGCGCCTTCATACGTGAGACAGCATGGTCGCGTTTGACTCCGTCGGTACCGACGATCAGATATGCCGGCAACAGACCGGTTTCGGACATCGCGCTCCCCTCCCGCAGACCTTCGTATTCGTTCCGTGCCATTCTAGCCCAGGGGCCCACCACACGCCAACGACGTCCTCACGGTCGCTGGCATCGCATCGCAAAGCCATTCGCAGTCGGCGTGACGGTAATGTCGCCGTGTTCGATGGTGCACGCGAACACGCCGCCCGCTTCCTTAACGGCATCGATGCAAGCGTCGGACGGATGGCCGTATCGATTCCCTTCGCCCGCGCTCGCGAGGGAAAGCTCGGGCTTCAGGACGTCCAGCAACTCAACATCGACTGAAACCTTGGAGCCGTGATGCCCAAGTTTAAGGACATCGATATCCCCCACCTCCTGCACGAATTCCCGTTCTTGGTCGAGCTCGGCATCACCGGTGAGAAGTATGCGCAGGCCCTTGCCTTCCTGAACATAAGAAAGCAGCAGGACAAGTGAGTCCTCATTTCCCTCGCCATCCACGGACTCGAATGGCCACATCACGCGGGCGCAAAATGAGCCGATGTCGACCGTATCCCCACAGCGCACCTGCCGATACTCCACGCCAGGTCGGTTCAATACCTCAACAGGAGCATCCTCCAGCGCATCCGCCGCCACGGCAATCGTTCCGACCGAAAACTGTTCGAGCACGGCAGGCAGACCACCCCAGTGGTCCTCATCCCAATGCGTCACAAAGACGGCATCGATATGGTGCACGTTATTGCGAACCAACGCCGCCACCACGCGCTCGTCGAGCCCGCAGTCGACGAGTGCCACTGCGCTGCCCTGGCGAATAAGAATCGCATCCGCCTGGCCCACATCGAGCACCGTCACCGAAGGTGGAGCGAATCGATCCCAGTAGACGTACGGAATCGCAGCCAAGAGCACCAGGCATGCAAGTCCCACCGCCATAGGGCGTGCACGGGGACGCGGCCACCAGACCAGCAGAGCCGCCAGCAAACACGGCACTAGGTAAATCCACATGCTATCGGGCGGCACGCTCACGGATGCACCCGGCACGGCGGCAAACAGCTGCTCGAAGAACAGCGCGCAACGGGCGACAATCATAGGCACAACGAGCACCCAAGTCCGCAACGGTGTCACAAGCGAAAAGGGAACCAGCACGATCGATGCGGCAAGCAGTACGCTCACCACCGGACCGATGACCGCATTTGCCAGCGGAGCAATGAGCGAGAACGTACCGAATGCAGGAATGGTAATGGGAAGTGTCGCCAGTTGCGAGCACAGCGTGACGGAAAGCATGCTGGCGACGCCCGATGGCACACCCAGCTCACCCAAAGCGTAGGTCGCATAGGGGCAAAAGCACAAAATGGCAAAGACGCTGGCACATGAAAGCTGAAAGCCCATCTCGAACAGCACCGTCGGCCGCAGCAGCACAAAGATGGACATGGTTGCGAAGAGTGCCGATGCGCCGTGCCGGCGACGCCCCGCGCCGTTTACGACAAGCGTCGCGAACACCATGCAGCACGCGCGCACGGCCGAGGGAGACGCGCCAGTAAAGGCAGCGTAGCCAACAAGCGTTATCGCCAATATCGCCCGCTGAAGACCACGTGAGCACCGAGTTTTTTGCAATAAACCCTCGATTACAAACCCCACGATAGCCAAATGGCTGCCCGAGACGGCGATAAGATGCGCCGTTCCCGTTACCGAAAACCAGTCGCCCGCCGGCTGGGCGCGTAGCTCGGCCGAACGACCGCAGACGACACCGGCTATGAGCGCACGCGCCGGGTCGGTCGCAGGCGCGATGGACGCTAGCAGCCCATTTCGCAGCCGAAGCAGCGGCCCCGGAGAGCCCTCATCGACCGACACAACTCGAACGGCTTGAACCTTGCGCACCTCGCCTCGGAGCACGCGCGATCGTCCATATGGATCGTTCTCAAAACGTGAAACGCGACCGATAACACGCACGTGCGCCCCGACCTTGAGCTCGCGGTCAAACGATAGACGAACCGTTGCCAAGTTCTTACCGTCCGCGCGTGCCCCGCAGGTATAGGAATACACGTCGTCGTTTATGGATGGATCGCCCTGCACGACAAACTCGAGGCTGCTTGCCGCTCGACCGTCGAGCGCCTTCGAGGCGCCTAGCGTGCCCACAGCCCACCACGCCGAGACGACCGCTCCCGCCACGAGACCGACGGACGCGGCATACAGCCACCGCTTCCAAGGGGCAAGCCGCGCACAAGATTGAGCCAGCACAACGAAGACCGCCGCCGCAACGGGAATGGCCCATAGCAGCCCGACCGCCGGCGCCTGCTCCCTCAGCAGCGCATCAGCGGCCACGTTGAGCACCAAGGCGCAGCTCATGCACATGCCGGCACACAGGGCCATCGTCCACGGCATCAGGGGCCGCGGAGGCATCACATGTTCGCGCTCGGTCGCACTCATACGCAGATGCAATCTTTGATTTTGGCAAGCTTTTTCTCGCCGATTCCCGACACACGCATCAGATCGTCAACCGAGGCAAAAGCACCGTTCTTTGTCCGCTCATCGATAATCGACTGGGCCATGGAGGGGCCGATGCCCGAGAGCGTCTGTAGCTCTGCCGCGCTTGCCGTATTGATATTTACTAGGCCTGTTGCGCCACTCACGCCCGATGATGCGGAAGCCCCACCATCAACACCGGCTTCCGCAATGGACGCCTGCTGCTCCCCTACCGTTGGAACGTGAATCTTCTGTCCATCAACGACCTTAGATGCCCGATTGAGCCCCGTAACGTCTGCCTCGGGCGCCAGCCCGCCGGCGGCATCAATCGCCTGAGCCACCCGCGCGCCGTCCTTGAGACGATATACACCGGGCGACACAACGGCGCCATCGACATCGACATAGACCTCTGCCGCGGCAGAAGCCTTAGTCGAAGAACCTTCGGATGTCTTTCCGCTCGAGGCATCGCCGGATCCCGGCTCCACCAACGAGTCTGAACCGTCAGTGCGCTCAAACGACACGCCGCCGGCACCGCCGCCAAGGTTCGCCATCGCCAAGCCGCTCGCCATCGCAATGACGACCAGTATCGCCACGACCGCCGCCTTATGACCGAACAGCTTGTCCGCCAAGCGGTCCATCTTTTTGACCCGTTCGTGTTGTTCGCGCTGCGCCATAGCAAAACCTCCCAACACCATCGTGTCAGGAAAGGAACTCCGCAACAGCTACGCTCCAAAACCGGTTTTAGCGGTCAAACCAAAAACCGACCAAAACCTTGCACAAATCTGTCCATTTATTCAGGCACACGTCAGCAAATGAACACTTAGCCGCAAAATGCCCAGATAGCAAAAGACCGACGATGCAGGCGCATCGTCGGTCTATGCACAAATTTACTCGTGATCTTGGTAAATCTCACGCGGAGCAAGCTCCGAATGTTTGCGTTTTAAGGTCTTGGGGGCCTTATACGTGTTGCTCTCGAAGTCGATGTACTCGGTCTGCTTGAGCAGGCGCTCGATCATCTCCTCGTGATCGAACAACTCCCAGGCCTCATGCACGGCATCGAGTTTAGCGTGCGTCTCGGGACGGCGCGGCATAAATAGCGTGCAGCAGTCGGGAGCGGCCTCAGTCGAGATATCGAACGTACCGATCTCCTCGGCACGCGCAATGATCTCCTGCTTGTCCGAACCGATGAGAGGACGGAACACGGGGATCTTCACGGCCTCGTTGACGGCCATAATATTCTCAAGCGTTTGGGAGGCAACCTGTCCAAGCGATTCGCCCGTCACGATGGCCTTGGCGCCCTCGATGTGTGCAATGCGCTCGGCAACCGAATACATAATGCGGCGATACATGATCACGCGCAGGTTGCTGGGACAGGTGACCGAAATCTCACGCTGGCAGTCGCCAAACGGCACCACGTACAGGCGGCCGATCTGGACACCCGGCTCAAGCGCACGGATGATGTCCTGCACCAGATACTCACTCGTATCGGGCGTCTGCGGACGACCAGAGAAATGTACCGGCACGCACACCGCGCCGCGACGCGCGAGCATCCAGGTCGCCACCGGAGAATCGATACCCGACGACAGCAGCGTCACGACCTTGCCGGCAGAACCCACCGGCAGACCGCCCACGCCGCGCTCGGAGCGCGCGTACACATAAACGCTACCCTGGACCACCAGTACGTGCACCATCGCATCGGGGTCGTGCATTTGAACCTTTTTATCGGGGAAGGCCTCACACAGCACCTCGCCCACCTGACGATTGATGTCAATCGAGGTGAGCTCATAGTCGGTATTGGAGCGCTTGGCGTGCACCTTAAACGAATCGAAGGAACCAAACTCGCGCAGCGCCTTCACGGCGGCGGCACAGTACTCCTGAGGGTCGCGATTGGTGTGATACGCCAAAGAAACGCGAGCAACGCCGGGAACGGTGCGAATGACACGCGCCGCCTCGTCGGCCTGATGCTCGTTAAAGGTCACGAGGATATAACCGGAAATTCGAGACACGGCATTCACGGAAAAGGCGGCCAAGGCCGCCTTGATGTTATCCATGAGGATATGCTCAAAATGTGCGCGGTTCTTACCCTTCAGTCCAACCTCGTGATAGTGGACCAGGCAGACGCGAGCCGCCATTTAGGCTTCAGCAACCTTGTGGCCGAGTGCCTTCTCGTAACGGGCCTCGTCGTAAGAGATGTCGCCGTCGACAATCTCGTCCATAGCCATCGAAATGGTATCGGCACCGGAAAGCCCGATGGTGATGTCATCGACATCCTGGACGGCAAGCACGCGGTTGTGCTGGCCACGCAGCATGCTGTTAATGTCGCAGGCGCGCTTGGAGGCAAGCGAAGCGAGCAGGAAGCGGTTGTGATCGGTCTTCTCCAGAAGATCGTCAATGCAAGGCTTTACAACGGACACGGACCTCAGATCCTTTCATGCATATCGAGAACGCGAACGAGCTCATCGGTCGCGCGGTCGAGATCGTCATTAACCACGACGTCGTCGTAGCGGTCGGCAAGGGCAAGCTCATCGGCGGCGTTTGCCATACGCAGCTCAATCGTCTCGGGCGTCTCGGTACCGCGACCGACTAGACGCTCGCGGAGCACCTCAAGCGAAGGCGGCTTGATAAAGATCAGCACGGCCTCGGGGAAACGCTCCTTCACCTGCAGGGCGCCCTGGACATCGATCTCCAAAATCAGAGATGCGCCAGAGGCGAGCTTGGATGTGACCTCGCTCACCAACGTGCCGTAGCAGTTACCGTGGACCTCGGCCCACTCAACAAAGTCACCGTTTGCCACGCGGCGGTCGAACTCCTCGCGCGTCAGAAAAAAGTAGTTGACGCCGTCGACCTCACCTTTGCGTGGTGCTCGCGTGGTAGCCGAAACCGTCAGGCCCAGGTTCGAGCGGCGCTCGCGCACACGAGTGACGAGCGTACCCTTCCCTGCGCCTGACGGTCCAGAAATCACAAAGAGCTTGGAATCCTGAGCGCTCACTTATTTGGTCAGCTGCTCGAGAAGCTGCTCGCGCTGACGGACGCCGAGGCCCTGGACGCGACGGGTAGCGGAGATACCGAGCTCCTCCATGATCTTGGCGGCCTTGGCCTTGCCATAACCAGGAAGAGACTCGATGAGGGTGGAAACCTTCATGCGGGAAGCGATGGGGTCATCGGAGTTGAGCACGGACTCGAGGGACTTCTCGCCCTTCTTGATCTGCTCGCGAAGCTCAGCGCGGGCGTGACGTGCGGCAGCAGCCTTCTCAAGAGCCTGCTTACGCTGCTCATCGGTAAGCTGAGGGAGTGCCATTCGTACCTCCAAATAGTTGGGTTATATCTGATTCAATAATTGGCATTTTAGCACGTAGAACGTACAAAATGCCCAATTGCGGCTCCATAGGTTAGACGATACCCGCAAAAAGTGCAATATACTGCGCCCAAAGTTAAGCCCCTGACCTGCGATTCCACACAAAGGATGGGAAAGTTTACGCAGGCACAGGGGCTATTTTGTGCTAATGAAACCCAAAAGTGGTGACTTAGGGGAATCTTTTACGCGACGTTTTCGACCAGCTCAGCGACGATGGCGTCAAAGGCGGCAACCGGATCGTCGGCACCGGTGATGGGTCGGCCCACCACGATATGGCTCGCGCCGCGCTCGATAGCCTGGGAAGGCATCGCCACACGGGACTGGTCACCAAGGGCGGCACCCACAGGACGCACGCCCGGAGTCACGATCAGCGCGTCGGGGCCGAGCAACTCGCGCATGTCATGGGCCTCCATCGGCGAGCACACGATGCCGTCGATGCCGTTGGCCTGGGCAAGCTTTGCCAGACGGGCGGCTTCCTCGGCCACAGGCGACTCAACGCCGATTTCGGCCAGCGAATCCTGGTTCATGCTCGTGAGCACGGTGATGGCAACGAGCTTGGCGCGATCCTCGCGCGCCTCCTCGGCACCCTCGCGGCAGGCAGCGAGCATGGCGCCCGAACCCAAGCCGTGAACCGAGAGCAGGTCGGCACCGGCAAGCGAGGCCGAACGGGCGGCACCGCGAACCTGATGCGGAATATCATGGAACTTAAGGTCAAGGAAGACCTTAAAGCCCAGGTCCTTAAAGGTCTTGACGATCTCTGGGCCCTCAGCGTAATAGAGCGTCATACCAACCTTAAGCCAGGCGGCATGGCCCGAAAGCTCGTGGGCGAGCTCGAGCGCACGCTCACGATCGCAGTCGAGGGCGACGATTACGCGGTCGCGGGCATCGGTCTCTAGCATTCGAAAGCACCTACCAGCTCGTTGATGTCCTTTACGCCCTGGGACTCGGCCCAGGCCTCGAGCTCATGCGCGATCTTGAGCGAAGCGCACGGATCGACGAAGTTGGCCATGCCGACCGACACGCAGGTGGCACCGGCCAGGATAAACTCGGCCGCATCCTCGCCGGTCATGACACCGCCGACACCGTTGATGGGGATATCGACGGCCTGGGCGACCTCCCAGACCATGCGCACGGCAATGTGGTGGCACAGCGGGCCCGAAAGGCCGCCCTTGGGCTTTGCCACGCGGGACTTGCGGGTATGGACGTCGATGGCCATGCCCTGGATGGAGTTAATGACCGAAAGGCCATCGGCGCCGGCGGCTTCGAGGGCCTTGGCGATCTCGGCGACGTTGACCGGCGCCATCTTCACGAACAGCGGCTTATCGGTCACCTTGCGGCAGGCAGCCATAACGGAAGAGGCGCCCTCGGGCGTGGAGCCCATGGCGGCACCGCCGGCGGCGATGTTGGGGCAGCTCACGTTGATCTCGTAGCCGGCAGCCCAGGGGCATAGCTCGACATACATCTCGAGCGCGCGCACAAACTCGTCAACGGAGTGGCCGGCAACCTGACAGATGACCTGGCAACCGTCCTTGGAGAGCTGCTCGAGCCACGGGCCGGACTCGCGGGCAAAGGCGGCCACGCCGGGGTTCTGAAGGCCCACAGAGTTGATCATACCGCCGGGGATCTCGGCCATGCGGGGCGCGGGGTTGCCGGGCCAGGGCTCGGCTGCGCAACCCTTGGTGGTGATGGCGCCCAGCTGGGAAACATCAAAGAAGTTCTGGAACTGCCAACCGTAACCAAAAGTACCGGCTGCGGTGTTGATGGGGTTCTGCATCTTGACGCCGCCAAAATCGACGGCCATGTTCACGGTACCCACTAGAAGACCACCACCTTGGAAGCATCGAACACGGGGCCGCACATGCAAGCGCCCTTCATACCGTCGACCGTCTCGACATTGCAGGTGTTGCAGGCGCCAAAGCCACAGCTCATCATGCGCTCGAGGGACACCTCGCAGTACGCACCGGCCTCGGCGGCAGCAGCGGCGACCTTCTTCATCATGACGGCGGGACCGCAGCTGGCGACGTAGTCGTAGCCGCCCTCGCCAAGCAGCTCGGCGGCAGGATCGGTGCAAAAACCGTGCGTGCCGAGCGAGCCGTCGTCGGTGCAAACGTTGACCGTGGCGCCCAGCGCGCGGAACTCATCGATGCCCACGGCCTTGGAAGCGGTGCCAAAACCCAGGCACACGTCGACGGCCACACCCTGCTCGGCAAGCTTGCCGGCAAGGCACAGCACGGGCGGAACACCGATGCCACCGGCGACGAGCAGGGCCTTCCTGGTGCCCTCGGGTACCATCCAGCCACGGCCACCGGGGCCCAGCAGGTTAGAGGTGGAGCCAGGGCCCATCTGGGACAAACGACGGGTATCGTCGCCCACGACGGCGTACCACAGCTCGACGGTGCCGGCCTCGGCGTCGGCGCGATAGAAGCTCAGGGGCACGCGAAGCAGCGAGGAAGCATCGCCGGGCACGGCAATGTTCACAAACTGGCCGGGCTTGAGCGCACTTGCAAGCTTGGGGGCCGAGATGACGAGCGAGAAGATGCCGTCGGCGATCTCCCGGTTCGAGACGACCTCGAAGTCGTGCATGCGTGCAGTGGAAGGTGTGGGCATAGACGCTCCAATCCCCCATGCGGTTGCATGGTCCAAACGAATAGAAAGCGCGGCACCGCAAGGGCGCCGCGCACAAAAGCGATAAGGCTATGCTAGCAGATGCAGCCGTCGGCAAGCGTCTGCTTACCGCCGACAAACACATCGGTGGCACGACCGGTGAGCGTGCGGCCGGCAAAACCGGAGTTCTCGGCGCGCGACTCGTAACCGTCCTCGCCAACCGTCCAGGTGGCGGACGCGTCGAACACGGTCAGGTCGGCAACGGAGCCCGCCTTGACCTGAACCTGGTCGAGGCCCAGGATCTCACGCGGCTTGATGGCCATGAGCTCGACCATACGGCCCATGCTCATCTTGCCCGTGTTGACCAGCTCGGTGAGTACGAGCGACAGCGAGGTCTCGAGGCCGATCATGCCAAAGGGCGCAAGCTCGAACTCGCGGGCCTTCTCCCACGGGGTGTGGGGAGCGTGATCGGTGACGATAACGTCGACGGTGCCGTCGATGACGCCCTGACGAATGGCCTCGGCATCCTCCTCGGTACGCAGCGGCGGGTTGACCTTGAGCGAAGTGTTGTAGGTCTCGTCCAGGTCGTTCTCGGTCAGGAACATGTGGTGCGGGGTGGCCTCGCAGGTAACCTGAACGCCAGCGGCCTTACCGGCACGCACGATCTCCAGACCATGGGCGGTGGAGATGTGCTGGATGTGCAGCTTGGCACCAGTCAGCTTGGCGATCTCGATGTCGCGGGCGATCTGGAGCTCCTCGCCGGCAGCCGGCCAACCCTCGAGAGCCAGACGGGTCGAGACCTTGCCCTCGTTGATCTGGCCGTGGCCGACCAGATCCTCGTCCTGGCAGTGGCTCATAAAGACCTTGCCGAACATCTTGCCGTAGTCCATGCAGCGACGGAGCATGCCCGCGCCCTGCACGCCGCGACCGTCGTCGGTGAAGGCGACGGCGCCGTGGGCGACCATATCGCCCATCTCGGACATGGCCTCGCCCTTAAGACCGCGGGTCATGGCGCCCGACGGATAGACGCGGCAGTGACCGACCTCGGCAGCACGGGACTTGACGAACTCCACGACGGTGCCGTTATCGGTGACGGGATCGGTGTTGGGCATGGCGCACACGCCGGTAAAGCCGCCCTTGGCAGCTGCGCGGGTGCCGCTCTCGATGTCCTCTTTGACCTCGTAGCCGGGCTCGCGAAGGTGAACGTGCATATCCACCAGGCCAGGGACGAGGTACTTGCCGGAAAGGTCGCGGACCTCGGCTCCCTCGACGGCGAGATTCTCGCCGACCTCGGCGATCTTGTCGCCGTCAATCAGGACGTCAACGACACCGTCAAGCTCGACGGACGGGTCGACGACGTGGGCATTCTTAAGAAGCAAGGCCATTATCGGCACCTCCAAGCAGCAGATACAGGATAGCCATACGCACGCAGATACCGGCGTAGACCTGCTCCAGGATGACGGAGCGTTGCGGGTGGTCGGCCATATAGGAGTCGAACTCGACACCGCGGTTGATGGGGCCCGGGTGGCAGATGATCGCGTCGGGCTTCATGAGCTTCTCGCGGTCCTTGGTCAGGCCGAAGAGCTTGTGGTACTCGCGAATCGTGGGGAACGGGGCACCCTCGAGGCGCTCCTGCTGCACGCGCAGCATGTAGACGACGTCCAGCTCGGGCAGGACGGAATCGAGGTCGCTCGTCACGTGGTCGCAGCCCAGAACCTCGGGCGCCGGCGGCAGCAGCGTGCCGGGGGCGACGGCGTAGGTCTCGCAGCCCATGATCTTCAACGCGGGGATCAGCGAGCCGCAAACGCGGGAGTGGGAGATGTCGCCGACGACGGCGACCTTCAGACCGTGGAAGTCACCCTTGTGCTCCCAGATGGTATACAGGTCGAGCAGAGCCTGCGTGGGGTGGTTGTGCTTGCCGTCACCGGCGCAGATGACGCTCGCGGGCGAGTTCTGCGTGACGATGTAGGGCGCGCCGGCGTGCTTATCACGCACGACGATGCAGTCGATCTTATAGGCGTTGAGGGTCTCGACGGTGTCGACGAGGCTCTCGCCCTTGACCGTGGAGGTCGAGGAGCCGCCAAAGTTGAGGCTGTCGGCCGAAAGACGCTTCTCGGCGAGCTCGAAGGAGCTACGGGTGCGCGTCGAGGGCTCGTTGAACATGTTGACGATGGTCTTACCCTTGAGCGTGGGGACCTTCTTGATCGCACGCTCGTTGACCTCGGAGAACGCCTTGGCGGTCTCGAGGATGAGCTTGATGTCCTCTTCGGAGTACTCGGTAATGTCGATCAGGTGCTTATGGTTGAACGCCACGGTACTACTCACCTCCCAGCGGCGCAGAACCCACGTGGGAGCCCGGCGCGACGTCGTTGATCTCGACGGCGGTGTGGCCGTCGACTTCCTTCATATATAGATGCACGTTCTCCTCATGCGACGAGGGAACGTTCTTGCCGACAAAGTCCGGCGAGATGGGGAGCTCGCGGTGGCCGCGGTCAACGAGGACTGCCAACTCAATGCGACTCGGACGGCCCAGGTCCATGACGGCGTCGAGAGCGGCGCGGATGGTACGGCCTGTATACAGGATGTCGTCCACCAGCACGACGCGCTTGCCGTCGACGCTAAAGGGAATGTTGGTGGCGTGGATCGCGGGAGCGAAATTGGTCGCATAGTCATCGCGGTAGAAGCTGATGTCCAGGCTGCCGAGCGGAACTTCGACGCCCTCGATCTCCTTGATCTCCTCGGCGAGCTTCTTTGCCAGAAGGTCGCCGCGCGTGACGATGCCGACCAGAGCGAGGTCTTCACAGCCCTCGTTGCGCTCGAGAATCTCGTGCGCGATGCGGGTCATCGCTCGATTGACGGCGGTCTCGTCCATGATGACCGCCTTGGGGGAAGTCGTGCCCATCGATCTCCTTCCTCACATGTCTTGACTGCTGACACAGTCAAAAAAATAGATGCCCGACCGCTTAAAGCGGACCAGACACCCACAGGAAGGGCTGCTCTTTGGCAGCTATGTAATTCCATGTGGGTATCTCGTACCCCTTTAATGGTCAAGGGATAGTGTAGCCAACCTCGAGCTTAATTGCGAGCATAAATACAGAGCAATCCGTAAACGGAGCCCAATGCTCCATAAACCTATATATATTTGTGGGACGAGCTTGAAAACGCACGCACGAGCTGGCATAATCCCCTCTGCAGCACGCAAATCGGATCTACGTCCAGGGCCGTGGCGTGGGCACTATCGCCAAAAGAGGAATATCTCTGTGTAGATTGCGCACAGGGAGCGACTTCTGTGCTATAGTTCAGGCTTGTTTGTTAACGCGACATGTTCGTTTGTCGCCCAAGGAGGGTCAGTTATGTCCAAAGTTTGCGAAGTTTGCGGTAAGCACCCCGTTGCCGGTCGCTCCATCAGCCACTCTCACCGCGTCACCAACCGTAAGTTCCGCCCCAACATCCAGCGCGTCTACGTCGTCGTCGATGGTCACCGTCGCAAGATGAACGTTTGCTCCACCTGCCTCAAGTCCGGCAAGGTTGCGCGCTCCTAAATAAGGTCTTACCAACAAGTACCTCGGACTCTCCGGGTCAAAGACCTCGCGTTCATATAGAACTTACCAAAGGCGTCCTCCCCTACGGAGGGCGCCTTTTTGCACTCATTGGGGACAGGCTTACATGAGTGCTTTCACGCATTGGGGACAGACGTGACGTACACATGCGGCGCCATGATCAGGTCCTGCCCAGCCTCACGCAGCCTCCCTCCAGCCCACAGTGGCCTTGGTCACGCTTGTAGCGCCAATGCCGGTGATACGGGCAATTTGCTTGACCGTGAGATGTGCCCGCCTGAGCCTCAGCAGACAGGCATCGCGATCGGGGCGTGGCAGGGCCTTGAGCAGCGCAGGATCTATGCTCGGCAGGACTTCGTGCGCAATGGAAAGGGCCTCCTCATCGGGGATCCGCCGGCGTGGAAGAACCTCCACTGACCAAGTGCGCCCGGCAACTTCCTCGAGATGCTCGCAATAGCAACGGGAGCCTCCGACGATATCGAGCATAGGAGCCGCGTCACAGATGTCAAAGGGATCATAGCCCAGCTGATATGCCTTGTAGCTTGACCAGCGGTACGCCTCGAGCGAGTCAAGCGCACCCTTCACAGGATTGAGATGGATATAATCGAGTAGCTGCACCGCCTGTGTGTCCGACTCGACCGCGACCCGCGAATAGCGATTGTCAAACAAATGCCCCGTTCTCCCCGTTTTCCCGTTGAAATACTTGGCATACGCCGTCAGTGCGCACTGCATTGCCTTTGAAAGGTTGTCAAATGGGTCATCAACCATCAAATGGAAGTGGTTGTCCATAAGGCACCAAGCCAACACTGCCACTTTATGGCGTGCAAACCTGTCCGAGATGTCCGATAAGAAACGATATCGGTCAGAGTCATCTTCAAAAATAATCTGTTTGGAGTTGCCACGGTCAAAGACGTGGTAATAGCCGGTGAGCGAAACGGCGCGGGCGCATCGGGGCATAATCTCTCCTTTCAAAACTGAACAGGCAACACCTAAAAGGAGAGAAGGAACGCGAAATGCTGAGCCTGTAACCTATTTATATCCAATGAGCGGCAAAAACAGGTTCAGAACGGCAAAATGGCAAAACGATGTCTGTCCCAAATGAGTGAAAGCACTCATGTAAGTCTGTCCCCAATGAGCGAGGCGATGCAGCAGGCAGATAGTTTTAGTTAAAACGCTTCAGTTTATTGAAGCGTTTTAGTGTGCCTTTTACAGGAATCTTACCGTTCGCCGAATAATTTCTTGCTATCATGCAAGGCGTAGGGTAAATCTCCGATCGCAAGGAGACACAAATGGTGAAAAAGTCACCGGAAAACACTACTCCCGCAATTGTGGACAACGTAGAGGCGCTTGAGGCCAAGCTCGCTCAGATGCGAGAGGCCCAGGCGCTTTTTGCTACGTACACGCAGGAGCAGGTCGACAAGATCTTCTATGAGGCCGCCATGGCCGCCAACAAGGCTCGTATCCCGTTGGCGAAGATGGCCATCGAGGAGACCGGCCGCGGCGTTCTTGAGGACAAGGTCATCAAGAACCACTACGCCGCAGAGTACATCTACAACGCTTACAAGAACACCAAGACCTGTGGTGTCCTGGAGCGCGACGAGGCTTACGGCATCACCAAGATCGCCGAGCCCATCGGCATCGTGGGCGCCGTCATCCCGACGACCAACCCCACCTCCACCGCGATCTTCAAGACGCTGATCTGCCTGAAGACCCGCAACGCCATCATCATCTCCCCGCACCCGGCTGCCGCCAAGTGCACCATCGCCGCCGCCAAGCTCGTGCTTGACGCAGCCGTCAAGGCCGGCGCCCCCGAGGGCATCATCGGCTGGGTCGATGTCCCCTCCATCGAGCTGACTAACATGGTCATGCGCGACGTCGACATCATCCTCGCCACCGGTGGCCCGGGCATGGTCAAGGCCGCTTACTCCTCGGGCAAGCCCGCCCTGGGCGTTGGCGCCGGTAACACCCCGGTCGTCATCGACGACACCGCCGACGTGCTGCTCGCCGTCAACTCCATCATCCACTCCAAGACCTTCGACAACGGCATGATCTGCGCTTCCGAGCAGTCCGTGACCGTCATCGACAGCATCTATGACCAGGTTAAGGCCGAGTTCCAGAAGCGCGGCTGCTACTTCGTCAAGCAGGGTGCCGAGATGGAGGCCCTGCGTGCCGCCATGTTCAAGAACGGCGCTCTCGATCACCGCATCCCCGGCATGGCCGCTGCCAAGATCGCCGAGCTCGCCGGCATCGAGGTTCCCGCCAAGACCAAGATCCTGATCGCCGAGGTCACCTCCACCGACCCCGCCAAGGAGGAGTTCTCCCACGAGAAGCTCTCCCCGGTCCTGGCCATGTACCACGCCAAGGACTTCCAGGAGGCCGTCGACAAGGCCGAGCACCTCGTGCTCGCCGGTGGCCCGGGCCACACCGCCTCTCTGTACGTGCACCCCGCCCAGGCCGAGAAGATCAGCCTGTTCGAGCACGTCATGAAGGCCTGCCGTATCGTCATCAACACCCCGTCCTCGCACGGCGGCATCGGTGACCTGTACAACTTTGGCATGAAGCCGTCTCTGACCCTGGGCTGCGGCTCCTGGGGCGGCAACTCCGTCTCCGAGAACGTTGGGGTGAAGCACTTGATCAACGTTAAGACTGTGGCCGAGCGCCGTGAGAACATGCTGTGGTTCCGCGCTCCCGAGAAGGTCTACTTCAAGAAGGGTTCCACGCCCGTCGCCCTCGACGAGCTGGGCAACGTCATGGGCAAGAAGCGCGCCTTCATCGTCACCGACCAGTTCCTCTTCAAGAATGGCAACACCCGCGCCATCGAGGCCAAGCTCGACGAGATGGGCATCGCCCACGACTGCTTCTATGACGTCGAGCCCGATCCGTCGCTGCAGTGCGCACGTCGCGGCGCCAAGCAGATGGCCCTCTTTGAGCCGGACGTCATCATCGCCGTCGGCGGTGGCTCCGCTATGGACGCCGGCAAGATCATGTGGATGATGTACGAGCACCCCGAGTGCAAGTTTGAGGACATGGCCATGGACTTCATGGACATCCGCAAGCGTATCTTCACCTTCCCCGAGATGGGCAAGAAGGCCTACTTCGTCGCCGTCCCGACCTCTTCGGGTACCGGCTCCGAGTGCACGCCGTTCGCCATCATCACCGACAAGGAGACCGGCATCAAGTGGCCGCTCGCCGACTACGCGCTGCTCCCCAACATGGCTATCGTCGACGCCGACAACTGCATGACCGCCCCGCGCGGCCTGACCGCTGCCTCCGGCATCGACGTCATGACCCACGCCATCGAGTCCTACGTCTCCATCATGGCTTCCGACTACACCAAGGGCCTCTCCGAGCGCGCTGCCAAGCTCGTCTTCGAGAACCTGCCCTCCAGCTTCACGAACGGCGCCAAGGATCCGCATGCCCGCGAGGAGATGCACAACGCCTCCTGCATGGCCGGTATGGCCTTCGCCAACGCCTTCCTGGGCCTCAACCACTCCATGGCCCACAAGCTCGGCGCCTTCCATCACCTGCCCCACGGCCTCGCCAACGCCGTCATCCTGACTCGCGTCATGCGCTACAACGCCGCCGAGGCCCCCGTCAAGATGGGCACCTTCTCCCAGTATCCTTACCCCAACGCGCTGCACAACTACGCCGAGATGGCCAAGTACTGCGGCATCGAGGGCAAGGACGACAAGGAGGTCTTCGAGAACTTCATCACGAAGCTCGAGGAGCTCAAGGACTTCATCGGCGTCAAGAAGACCATCGCCGACTACGGTGTTGACGAGCAGTACTTCCTCGACACCCTCGACGAGATGACCGAGCAGGCATTCAACGACCAGTGCACCGGCGCCAACCCGCGCTACCCGCTCATGAGCGAGATCAAGGAGCTCTACCTGGACGCCTACTACGGCCGCGAGCCCCAGGATTACGCCGTCTGCTAGTTTTAGCACGGTTTTTAACGGCGGGGGTGCACGGGTGTTTCACACACCCCCGCCGTCGCTTCTATCGCATCGTTGAAAGGATGCAACCATGCTGCTACCCGATTCCAAGACCGAGCTCGTCCGCCGTGGCAACAAGGTCGTTTACGACCTGGGCGACAAGATTGTCAAGGTCTTTAACGAGACCAAGCCTGTCTCCGACGTGTTCAACGAGGCTTTGAATCTTGCCCGCATCAATGAGTGCGGCATCCGCAGCCCCAAGGCGCTCGAGGTTTCCCAGCTCGAGAACGCCAACGGCTGGGCGCTCGTGACCGAGAAGGTTCCGGGCACCACCCTTGCCGAGAAGATGACTGCCGAGCCCCAGCGCTTTGGTGAGTACCTCGAGATGTTCGTCGACCTCCAGACCGAGATCCACGGCTACACCTCCCCGCTGCTCAACCGTCAGCGCGACAAGTACGCCCGCATGATCGACAGCCTTGATCAGCTCAATGCCACCACGCGCTACAACCTTCAGGAGCGTCTGGACGGCATGACCAAGGAGTTCAAGGTCTGCCACGGCGACTTCAACCCCTCCAACGTCATCGTCGGCGACGACGGCCAGCTCTATGTGTGCGACTGGGCACACGCCACCCAGGGCTCCCCTGCTGCCGACGTTGCCACCACCTACCTGCTCTTTGCCCTCAACAGCAAGGATCAGGCTGAGGCCTACCTGGAGCTCTACTGCGACCGCGCCGACATGCCCATGCAGGTCGTGCGTCAGTGGACGAGCATCGTCGCCGCTTCCGAGCTCGCTCGTAAGCGCAACGTGAACGATGAGTTCCTGAAGAACTGGATCGACGTCGTCGATTATCAGTAATATCTGAGCGATTTATTTCGCATCGGAGGCACAAGGAAAACCCCGCAGCTCGCATGGGCTGTGGGGTTTTCCTTTTAGATATCGAGGATGCCACAAGATAAAAGGACGGCCCCGCATCTCCCCGATCTGGAGAAATGCGGGGCCGTACCGTATATCGAACTACAAGCGAAATCGTCGATTAACGGCGTGCTGCCTTCACAAGCTCGGCGACCTTGGCGACGACCTCGTCGATCGCCACATCCTCGCGCTCACCCGTGGCACGGTCCTTGAGCTCAACGGTGCCATTCTTAAGGCCACGCTTACCCAGAACGACCTGATACGGGAAGCCCATAAGGTCGTTGTCGGCAAACTTAAAGCCGGGACGCTCATCGCGGTCGTCGACGACGACCTCGATACCCTCGGCGCACAGACCGTCGACGATCTGCTCACAGACGGTAGCGCACTCCTCCTTCTTGGGATCGAGCGGAATCACCGCGACCTCGTACGGGGCAACGGAGACCGGCCAGACGATACCGTGCTCGTCGTTGTGCTGCTCCACGACGGCAGCGAGCGAGCGGGACACACCAACGCCGTAGCAGCCCATGATGAGCGGCTTCTCCTTGCCGTCCTCGTCCATAAAGGTGGCACCCATGGCCTCGGAATACTTGGTGCCCAGCTGGAAGACCTGAGAGACCTCGATGCCGCGGGCAGCGGAGAGCGGCTTGCCGCAGTGCGGGCAGGGGTCGCCGGCGACAACGGTGACCAGATCGGCCCACTCATCGACGGTAAAGTCGCGCTCGGGGCAGGCACCGGTAAAGTGATAATCGACCTCGTTGGCACCGCAGGCCCACTGCTTGGAATCGCGCAGGCTCTCGTCGCACACCAGACGAATGCCATCGGGCAGGTTAACCGGTCCGATAAAGCCCTTGTGCAGACCGTTCGCCTGAAGCTCCTCGTCGGTCATCATGCGATAGCCCTTGCCAAAGACGTGCTCGGCCTTGCAATCGTTGAGCTCGTGATCGCCCGGAACAATGGCCACAACCGGCTTGCCCTCGGCGTCGATGAGTGCCAGCGACTTGCGCGTGCCGTTCTCGGGGAAACCGAAGAACTTTGCAACGGCCTCGATGGTGCCCATGCCCGGAGTCTCGACCTTGGTAAGCGTACCGTCGCCAGGACCCTCGGTCACGACGACCTTGGTGCTTGCCGCCTCGTCATCGGCAGCAAAGCCGCAATCGTCGCAGTAGACGAGCGAAGCCTCGCCGGCCTCGGCCAGCGCCATGTACTCGACGGAGGTGTCGCCACCGATCTCGCCGGAGTCGGCAACGACGGGCAGAGCCTTGATGTAGCAGCGCTCGCAAATATTGGCGTAGGCCTGCTTCATCTTGTCGTACTCCTCCTGCAGGCTCTCCTGCGTGGCAGAGAAGCTGTAGGCGTCCTTCATGATGAACTCGCGACCGCGCATCAGGCCAAATCGGGGGCGGAACTCATCGCGGAACTTATCCTGGATGTGATAGAGATTCACCGGCAGCTGCTTGTAAGAACGCAGCTCATTGCGCACCAGGGCGGTGACGGTCTCCTCGTGCGTGGGGCCGAGCACGAACTCGCGGCCGTGACGGTCATCAAAGCGTACGAGCTCCTTACCGTAGGCATCGATGCGGCCGGACTCACGCCATAGCTCAGCGTCGACCATGATGGGCATCATGAGCTCCTGGGCGCCGGCAGCGTCCATCTCGTCGCGCACGATGTTCTCGATCTTGCGAATCGAGCGCCACGCGAGCGGCAGATAGGAATACAGACCGGCGGCCTCCTTGCGAATCATACCGGCACGGAGCAGCAGGCGGTGACTGGCGAGCTCAGCGTCCGCCGGATCCTCTTTAAGCGTCGGCGCATAGAGCTTAGACATATACATTGCTCGGGTCATTTATTTCTCCTCAATAAGCTTGTCGACCTCGGCCATAAGCGCGTCGACAATTTGGTCCTCAGCTACTTTACCAATGATCTGGCCGTGCGAAAAGAGCAGGCCCTGACCTCGTCCGCAGGCAACGCCCAAGTCGGCATCAGAAGCCTCGCCGGGGCCATTGACCGCACATCCCATCACGGCGATCGAAAGCGGCGCGGAGTAGTTCTTAAGCCGCTCGGTGACCTCCTCAGCGATGGGAATCAGGTTGACCTGGCAGCGAGCGCACGTGGGGCACGAGACAATCTCGGGACCACGGCGACGCAGACCCAGCGACTGCAAAATTCCCCAGGCGACAGGCGGCTCCTCGACCGAATCGGCCGTAAGCGAGACGCGCATAGTATCGCCAATGCCCTCAGAAAGCAGAATACCCAGGCCCACAGAGCTCTTAATGGTGCCCTGGAGCTTGGTTCCGGCCTCCGTCACGCCCAAATGAAGCGGAACATGGGGGATTTCGCGCGACAGGGCACGATAGGTGTCAAGCGTCGTGGACACGCTATGAGCCTTGGCGGAAAGAACGATATTGGTAAAACCGCGGTCCTCAAAATGTTTGACGAAACGCTCGCTCGACATTACGAGCTTTTCGGGCTGCGAAAGGTCATCGCGCTCGGCGATATCCTGCTCAAGCGAGCCTGCGTTCACGCCAATGCGAATCGCGCACCCAGCGGCGCCAGCGGCATCGATCACGGCATCGACCTTGGCCCAATCGCCGATGTTGCCGGGATTGATGCGGAGCTTGGCAGCACCGGCCTCCACAGCGCCGATGGCGAGCTTATGGTTAAAGTGAATATCGGCGACGATCGGCACCGGAGACTCAGCACAGATGGTGCGGAAACCCTCAAGCGCGGCCTCGGTGGGCACACTCACACGCACGATATCGCAGCCAGCTTGCGCCAACGCGCACACTTGCGCAAGCGTTGCCTGGGCATCAGCGGTATCGGTGCAGGTCATGGATTGGACCACCACCGGCGCGCCGCCACCGATCTGCACACCGCCCACATGCACGGGGCGCGTCAACTCGCGAGGCAAAGGATGGGATAAAGACAATCCAAACACTCCCCTACAGGATAAATCGAAGGACGTCGGAACGAAGCATATAGACAAACAGCAGCGCAAAGAGCGCGATGCCCACATAGCTCACAATCGTCTGGACCTTGAGCGGAAGCTCGCGGCCAACAATCTTTTGAATGATCTCGATGACCAGCTTGCCGCCATCGAGTGGTGGGATGGGCAGCAGGTTCATAAAGCCAAGCGAGAACGAAATGAGGGCGGCAAACGAAAGGAACGTGGCAGGACCGGCAGCAGCAGCCTGTGAGGACATAACGCTAATACCCACGATCGAAGAAGACTGATCGAGAATCTCCATCGTATGCTGCGGCTGGAGCAGGCGCATCACGCCCTCCGCTGTCTGCACGACATAGGAGAACGAAAGTCGAGCCGACGTGATGGGGTCTAAACGGACCACCTGCGTAGAGGCATACACACCTAGGCGCTCGTCCTCTTTGAGCGCAACCGCGGTCGAATGCTGCTTGCCGTCACGCTCGTACTCGATGGCGATATCGTCCTTACCGGCAGCCTTACCGATGGCATCGTAAACATCCATCCAGGTAGAGCACGATACTCCGTCAACCGAAAGGATCGCGTCGCCGCCCTCGATACCCGCCTTGGCGGCAATAGACCCCTCGTCAACCTGACCGATCACGTTGGTATCCATCGGCACGGTGACACCCGCAATAGAGTAGATGCTCATAAGCAGCAAAAAGCCCGTCAGGATATTGACGAGAATGCCCGCGAGCAGCATAAAGGCGCGCTTGAGAAAGCCCTGGCCAAGATAGGTGTGCGAACGCTCTTGCGCAAGGAACTCGGCCTCGCCGCACGGCAGCTCCCACACATCGCCCTCGGCAGTTGAATGTTCGCGATCGAAACGGCGGCCGTCAAAGGTAGTGTAACCCGCCGCATCTCGCGGCAGCGTCTGATACTTGGTGGGATAGTAGCTCGGCAAGGGCTTCTCCCCTTCCTCATACCAGGGTGCGATGGAACCCCAGCCCAGCAACAGGGCGCATGCCTCGAGCACATCCTCCTCGGAAAGCTCAAGCTCGACAGCAAGGTCGGCCACGGTCACGCGACCATGACGATAGATAGCCGCGAGCACGCGATCGGCGCACGAGACGTCCGTGGGATCCATACCGCAGATGGCAGCGTAGCCACCCAGCAGCAGCGGGGTCACGCCAAACTTGGTTCCAATGCGACGTGACGTGTAATGGATGTCAAAGCGACACGGCAGGCCCAAAAAGAACTCGGTCACACGGACGCCGCAGGCACGCGCCGCCAAAAAGTGGCCGCCCTCGTGCAAAAACACAAGGACGGAAAGCATCAGCAGGCCCCAAAAGACCGATGAGAGAACGCTCAGAACAGTATCCATAAAACGAAAAAGCAATCCTTATGGGTTAGGAACGGGTTGCGGCGAGCACCTGCGCAGCCTTTTCACGCGCCCATGCATCGATGTCGTGAAGTTGCTCAAACGAATCGACCGCCTGCATATCGTGGGAATCCATGCAGGATTCCACAATGCGATCGATATCGGTAAAGCTGCAGCCATCGTGCAGGAAGGCATCGACGGCGACCTCGTTGGCGGCATTGAGCACGCACGGCATGGTGCCACCCGTCTTGCCGGCACGTTCGGCCAGTGCCAGACAGCGGAAGGTATCCATGTCGGCAGCATCAAACGTGAGCTGCCCCAGCTCGCGGAAATCGATACGAGGCGCCGGGGTATCCCAACGCTCGGGATACGAGAACGCGAACTGGATGGGAATACGCATGTCGGAAGCACCGAGATGCGCCATCACGGAGCCGTCGGCGAACTCGACCATAGAGTGAATCTTGGACTGACGCTGCACGACCACGTTAATGAAATCGAGGTCGCAGTTAAACAGATGCATGGCCTCAATGCGCTCCAGGCCCTTGTTCATGAGGGTGGCGGAGTCGATGGTGATCTTGGCACCCATGGCCCACGTGGGATGTGCGAGGGCATCGGCACGCGTCACGCGGTCGAGCTCGTCGCGGGTGCGGCCAAAGAACGGACCGCCCGAGCAGGTGAGCCAAATACAATGAGCCTCGCGTGGGTTCTCCCCCAGATAGCACTGGTAGATGGCGGAGTGCTCAGAGTCGACTGGAATAAGCTGGCCCGGTTGCGCCAACGGCATAAGCAAGTCGCCGCCGACGACGAGGGACTCCTTGTTGGCAAGGGCAAGACGCTTATTCGAGGTCAAGGCCGCATGGCTCGCCTCGAGACCGGCGGCGCCCACAATAGCGACGAGCACGCAGTCGACATCGTCGCGACGCGCGAGCTCGCAAACCGCCTGCGCGCCAACGCCGAGCTTCGTTCCCTCGGGCAACTCCTGCAGCACGGCGTCATCGCCATGAGCGACATCGGCCACGGCAACCGCCGGAACCGAGAACTCGCGGGCAGCGGCAACGAGCTCGGAGGTACTGGAGTTAACGGACAGCGCCGTCACCTGCAGGCGATCGGCATGCTGGCGGCACACATCGAGCGCCTGGGTGCCGATAGAGCCCGTACAACCCAGGATGGCAACACGGAGACGTCCATCGGGGCCATACGTCGTCTGGAAGGACATTACAGCACGCCTCCGATCATCAAAAGCAGCTGCGCGGTAATGCAGCCAAAGATAAGCGAATCGCTACGATCGAGCATGCCGCCGTGGCCCGGGATAAGGTTACCGGAATCCTTAACGCCCACACCGCGCTTGATGCGCGACTCGATGAGGTCTCCGATAACGCCCAGGACGGACACGACCACGCCGCACAGCAACGCATAGGGCAGGCTGAGCTTGTAGAAGTGCGTCGCCCACAGGATGAGCCAAATCAAAACCGAGCCCAGGATGCCGCCGACAAACCCCTCCCAGCTCTTTTTGGGAGAGATCTTGGGAACCATCTTGTGCTTGCCGATACGGCTACCCACGATGTAGGCAAACGAATCGGAGACCCAAAGGGACGCGCAAACGCCCACCGAAAGCAGGGCGCCGGCAAAACCGGGCACGGCATCGCGCAGCAGTACGATAGCCGACAGCATAAAGCCAGTGTAGATGGGACCCATGAGCGTCACGGCCACATCAGAGATGCGGGTACGCGGCGACCAAACATACCAAATGCCCACAGCGAGCATCAGGGCAAAAAGCAGGGCATTCAGCAACATCGAATCGCCCAACGCCGACAGCGGAAAGAGTACGGCGGCAGCGATACCCATGCGCTCGTTAGCCATCTTGCCATCGAGCCTCGTCATACGGAAAAACTCATAGCAGCACAGGCCGCTCATGACAGAAACAAAGATGGCCGTGGGCACAATACCCAAAACCAGGCACAGGATAAAGACGACGGCGTAGACGATACCGGCGGCGGCACGGGTGATAAAGCCGGCAAGCCACGAACCGGTGCCATTCTTCGCTGCGGGCGCTCCCGCAGCGACAGCCTTGCGCTCAGATGTCTTGGGAGCAATTGCCTTGGGACGATCGGACACGATTAAGCCTCCTCGGTCTTGCTCAGACCACCAAACCTACGGTCACGGCCCTGATAGGCCAAAATGGCGTCGACAAGGCCCCAACGATCAAAGTCGGGCCAATAGGTATCGGTGACATAAAACTCGGAATAAGCCACCTGCCACAGCAGATAGTTCGAAAGGCGCAGCTCACCAGAGGTGCGAATCACAAGCTCAGGATCGGGAAGACCGGCGGTATAAAGGTGAGAAGCCACCATGTCGTCATCAATTGCGGCAGGATCAATCTTACCGGCGGCAACGTCGAGCGCGATCTGACGGACAGCGCAGGTAATCTCGGCACGCGCGCCGTAGTTGACAGCAAGCGCCAGCGTCATACCGGTGTGATCGGCGCACTCGGCAAGACCGCGTTCAAAAACGTCGCGGGTCTTCTTGGGCAGCGCGGAAATATCACCCAAAAAGACAACGCGCACGTTTTCGCGCTTCAGAAGCGGCAACTCGTCGATGAACGTCTTGGCAAACAGGTGCATCAAGACGTTGACCTCATGCTGCGGGCGGTTCCAGTTTTCGGTAGAAAACGCATAGGCCGAAAGCACGTCGACGCCCAGGCGCACGCAGGCGGTAATGATCTCGCGCAGCGAGACGATACCCGCCTTGTGGCCCTCGGTGCGTGCAAGACCGCGCGACGTGGCCCAACGACCGTTGCCGTCCATGATGCACGAGATATGGTGCGGAATGTTATTGAGGTCAAGGTCGGAAAAACCGACGCCCGCAGGGGCGTCGGCAAAGTACTCGACCAGTTTATGCTCGTCGTATTGCACCTTAGATCTCCATGACCTCGGCTTCTTTTTCCTTCAGAAGCTCCTCGACCTTGGCGACATACTCATCGGTGTGCTTCTGGACCTTGGCCTGCTCGCGACGGACATCGTCCTCGGTGAGCTCTTCATCGCGCTCGAGCTTGTTGTTGAAATCGCGACGGATGTTACGGATAGACACCTTGGCCTGCTCGGCGTACTCGCGGCACTCCTTGACGAGCTCGCGACGACGCTCCTCAGTGGGAGCCGGGAACGGAAGACGAACGACGGTGCCATCGGAGTTGGGGGTAATACCCAGATCGGAAGCGCCGATGGCCTTGACGATAGCATTGATGAGTGCCTTGTCCCACGGCTCGATGAGCAGCATGTGGGCCTCGGGGGTCTTGACGGCGGCAACCTGCGTGACCGGCGTGGGAACACCGTAATAATCGACGGTGATGTCGGACAGAATGTTGGCATTGGCGCGGCCGGTACGGACCTTGGAGAAGTTATGCTTGAGGGACTCGAGCGACTTGTCCATATGGGCGGTGATGTTCTCTGCCATGCTTAATCCTCCTGATAGACGAGCGTGCCGACGGGCTCACCCGAAAGCGCGCGCTTGACGGTGTCCTCGCCATCGATGTTGAGGACCAAAATCGGCATACGGTTATCCTGGCACAGTGCCGTAGCCGTGGAATCCATAACCTGCAGACCGCGGACGAGAACCTCGTGATAGGTAATCTTGTCAAAGCGGACAGCATCGGCGCACTTGACGGGATCCTTGTCGTAGATGCCGTCAACCTTGGTGGCTTTAATCAGAATCTCGGCGCCGATCTCGCACGCACGAAGAGCCGCGGCAGTGTCGGTCGTAAAGTACGGATTGCCCGAACCGGCGGCAAAAATAACGACGTTGCCCTTGGAAAGGTGGTTGATGGCGCGGCGGCGAATATAGGGCTCGCAGATCTCGTTCATCTGGATAGCGCTCATCACGCGGCAGGGAACATCGTTATGCTCGAAGGCATCCTGCAGGGCGAGCGCGTTCATAACGGTTGCCAGCATGCCCATGTAGTCGGCCTGAGCACGCTCCATGCCACCGGCAGCGCCGGCCATGCCGCGGAAAATATTGCCGCCGCCGACAACGACGCCGACCTCATGGCCAACGGCTAGCAGCTCCTTGACCTGCTTGGCAAGATGGTCGGTAACCTTGGGGTCGATGCCATATTGGCCGTCGCCCATCAGTGCTTCGCCGGAAAGCTTAAGAAGCACGCGTTTATATCGGATGTCGGACAAAGCGATCCTCCTTTAATTAGACTCTCAATATGATATCAAAGGCTCTGATAAGAGCCATGAAAAAGCAGGCTGTGAGTAAAACCCACAGCCTGCTCATTACCAGCTACAAGAGCTTATTTACTCGCCACGGACCAGACGGTCAAAGGCAACGACGGTAATGGTGTCGCCGAGCTCCTTGGAGACCTGCTCAGCGTACTTCTTGATGGTGAGGGAGCTGTCCTTGATGAACTCCTGCTCGGTGAGCACGGACTGCTTGTAGAACTTCTCCAGACGGCCGACAGCCATCTTCTCCTGGATAGCCTCGGGCTTGCCGGACTCGGCAGCCTGGGCCATGTAGATCTGCTTCTCGTGCTCGACGGTCTCGGCCGGAACCTGATCGCGGGTAGCGCAGATCGGGGCGACGGCGGCAACCTGAAGGGCAACGTCGTGAGCGAAGGTCTTGAAGGACTCAGCCTGAGCGGTCTCGGCCTTCTCGAAGGCGAACTCGACGAGGACGCCGATCTTACCACCCATGTGGATGTAAGAAGCGAGCGCGCCGTTCTCGGCCTTGCGGGCAGCGAAGCGGGAGATCTTCATGTTCTCGCCCATGATGTGAATCATCTCGGTGAGCTCAGAGGAAACGGTCTCCTCGCCCATCGGCTTCTCGAGCAGAGCGTCGACGTCAGCAGGCTCGGTGGTAGCGACAACCTCAGCGACCTTGGAAGCAAAGCCGGTGAACTTGGCGTTGGAGCCAACGAAGTCGGTCTCGCAGGAGAGCTCGAGCAGAGCGCCGGTCTTGCCATCCTCGGAGACGAACGCGGCGACAGCGCCCTCGTTGGTCTCACGGCCAGCCTTCTTGGCAGCCTTGGCAAGGCCGTTCTTACGCAGAACGTCGACAGCGGCATCCATGTCGCCGTCAGCCTCGACGAGAGCCTTCTTGCACTCCATCATCGGGGAGTCGGTCATCTCGCGGAGCTGCTTGACCATAGCGGCGGTAATCTGGGCCATTGTGGTTCCTTTCAAAGAGATGAAAAAGAATTAACTAAGACTGATTTACTCGGCCTTGGGCTCAGCGGCCATCTCGGCCTCGGAGACCTGCTCCTTGCCGGAGCCAGCGAGGCAGGCGTCAGCCATGAGCTCGCACATAAGGGTGACAGCGGAGATAGCGTCATCGTTGCAGGGGATGCCGTACTCGACCTCGTCGGGATCAGAGTTGGTGTCGATCAGAGCGACGACGGGGATGTTCAGGCGCTGAGCCTCCTTGATGGCGTTCTCCTCGCGCTTGGTGTCGATGACGAAGAGAGCCTGGGGCAGACCCTTCATGTCGCGGGCGCCACCGAGGTTGGTCTGGAGCTTGGTGAGCTCCTTGCCGAGAACAGCCTGCTCCTTCTTGGGCAGAACAGCCATGCGGCCGTCCTCGACCATGGCCTCGAGCTCCTCCATGCGGTTGATGCGGGAGCGGATGGTGACGAAGTTGGTCAGCATACCGCCGAGCCAACGCTGGTTGATGTAAGGCATGTTGGCGCGCTCAGCAGCGTTCTTGACGGCCTCCTGAGCCTGCTTCTTGGTGCCGACGAACAGCACGTTGCCACCCTTGGCGACGTTCTTGACGAAGGTGTAGGCCTGGTCGGCGTCGAGGATGGTCTGCTTGAGGTCGAGGATGTAGATGCCGTTGCGCTCACCGAAGATGAACGGCTTCATCTTGGGGTTCCAGCGACGGGTCTGGTGACCGAAGTGGCAGCCGGCCTCGAGCAGGGTGCGGATATTAATCTTGGTAGCCATGTTAAACCTCCTGTGGTTTGCCTCCGCGCGGGGTCATCCTCCAAAACCAACCCGGACATGTGCTACCAAAGCCCGGGCACCACGGTATGAAGTAGCCGCGCGTGCGTGATAAAAACATGTTGCCGTGAAGCAACCCGATGAATGATAGCAGGAATGCATCTTCCTGCCAACCCGCAATCAAAACCACACACCTGAGTGCGGCGCGGGACGTCCCAGCCACTATTCGCCGCGGGGATGGGCTTGAGCCACGGCACGCTTGAGCCGATCGGGCGTGAGATGTGTGTAGATTTGCGTCGTGGACAGGCTCGCATGACCTAGCAGCTCTTGAACCGAGCGCAGGTCCGCACCGCCCTCGAGCAAGTCGGTCGCAAAGGTATGGCGCATCGCATGCGGGGCGATGTCGGCCGGAATGCCGGCGAGCGTCGCCAGCGTATGGAACCGCCGCCGGAGCATGGCGGCGCTCATGCGGTTGCCACGCGCCGATATAAGCAGCGGATGCGGCCCAGTAGCGAGGTCGCGGCGCTTTGCCTGAGCGAGCAACTCCGGCCTCCCCTCCTCAATATAGAGATGCGTCACCTCGAGAGCACGACGATACAGAGGGACGATACGCTCCTTGCTCCCCTTGCCCCAAAGTCGCAGCGTTCGCTCGGACCAACCAATAGACTCAACGTTGAGCGCCGCGAGCTCCGAGATTCGCGCGCCGGAGGCATAGAGCAACTCAAGCATCGCCGCATCGCGCAGTCCCGCGGGCGTCGAGGTATCAGGCGTCTTGAGCAGCGCCTCAACCTGCTGGGTCGTAAGGACGCCCGGCAGGTCACGCGGCAGCTTGGGCGATGCGATCGCCGAGACCGCATCGCCCTCGACAATCCCCTCGGCAGCCATCCAGCGATAGAGAGATCGGATAGCCGACAGGTGCGCCGCAAGCGTTCGGGGAGCCACCTGCTCACGCGAAAGCTCAGCAAGATAGCGACGAATGGTGCGCACGTCGGCAGCGAAAGCATCAATATCCTCGCGCTCGCACCAAGCAGCAAAGCGCTCCAGCCTCGAGCCATAGGCCGTCACCGTGTTGGGAGAATGCCCCTCAACGCTTGCGATATAGGCGATAAAAGAGTCGACGGTGTCGTACAGGTCAAAGGCTATGACCGGTCGCCTCCAAACAAGTCGGAACGCGTGGCCAAGTAGGCATCGAGGGCCTCGAGCGCACGGTCCGCATAGGCCTGGTAGCGGTCGCGCTTGCTGCGGCGCTTACCATCCTCGAGTGGCGGCACCAGGCCAAAGTTGACATGCATGGGCTGATAGCCCACGGTGGCAGGATCGGTCGCATAGCCCACGAGCGCACCCAGGGCGCCCACACGCGGCAACTCGACGCCCGCGGCACCGATAGCCTCGGCATAGGTGTTGAGCGCCGCGAGCAGACCTGTCGCCACGGCTTCCATGTACCCCTCGGTGCCGGTGATCTGACCGGCCAGGCGCACACCGGTACCGGGCACGGCAAAGGTGCCATCGAGCACATGCGGGGCGTCGACAAAGGTATTGCGGTGCATGACACCGTAGCGGAAGAACTCAGCGTTCTCCAGGCCCGGCACCATATGGAAGACGCGCTTCTGCTCGCCAAAGGTCAAGTTGGTCTGGAAGCCCACCAGGTTATAGGCGGTCTTCTCCTTGTTCTCGGCACGCAGCTGAATCGCCGCCCAGGGGCGACGTCCGGTACGCGGGTCGGTGAGGCCGACGGGCTTCATGGCGCCAAATCGAATGGCGTCCTTGCCGGTGCGCGCAACTTCCTCGGCAGGCTGGCAAGCCTGGAACAGATCGCCGCCCTCAAAGTCTTTGAGCACCACGCGGTCGGCCGTGGTAAGCGCCTCGATAAAGGCCTCGTACTCCTCCTTATTGAGCGGAGCGTTGAGATAGTCGCCGCCCCCCTGCTCCTCGTAGCGCGACTGCGAGAACAGCACGTCCATATCGAGCGTGGAGGCATCGACGATCGGCGCCGCCGCATCAAAGAATGCCAGGGCATCGCCACCGACGAGCTTCATAACCTCTTCGCTCAGCGCCGGTGAACACAGCGGGCCCGCGGCAATGACCACGTGACCCTCGGGAATCTGCGTGACCTCGCCGTGCACGACCTCGATATTGGGATGAGCGGCAACCTCGGCCTCGACAAGCTCGGAAAACTTGACGCGGTCGACCGCCAGGGCACCGCCGGCGGGAACAGCCGCGCGATGGGCGCAATCGAGCAGGACTGAACCCATGCGCTCAAGCTCGGCCTTCAGCAAACCAGCCGCGGAATCCGGACGGGTCGACTTAAACGAATTGGAGCAGACGAGCTCTGCCAGGTGATCGGTATGGTGGGCCGGGGAGCTCACCTGGGGGCGCATCTCGCACAGCTTTACGGCAAACCCGCGATCCGCCAGCTGGATCGCGCATTCCGAACCCGCCAGACCGCCACCGATAACTGTCACCTGATCGAACTGCATCTGCAAACACCTTTCTAATTGACACGTTTTCCATTGTGACCGAAGGGTGTCTGGGCGTGAAGGGCAAACTTGGAGGGCGCATACCTTCCATCCATCATGCGCTCGATAAGGCCCTCGAGTTCAAGCGAACCCAAGAGTTTGAGTACGCCGACAGCATCGAGCGAGACGAGCGCCGCGATGTCGTCGACCTTGAGCGGAGAGGCGATGAGCGCATGCATCACGGTCTGCTGCGTTGGATCCAGGTCGGCAATGCCGGGAGCATCGGGGCGCGAGTAGCGCAGGGTTCCGTAGATGCGTGAGATAGCCATCTCGATAGATTCCTCGTCGACGATGCAGCAGGCACCGTTCGCAATGAGGTAATTCGTGCCACGCGACTCGGGCGATAGGATCGACCCCGGCACGGCAAGAAGTTCGCGCCCCAAATCCATAGCAGCCTCGGCTGTAGAAAACGTCCCAGAAGGCATACCCGCCTCGGATACAAAGAGGGCTTGCGACAGGGCCGCGATCACGCGATTGCGGCGCGGAAAGGCAAACTTACGCGGACCCATGCCCCACGGAGAGATCGACACGACCGCGCCACCCGTATCGAGCGTGCGAGTAATAAGCCCCGCGCTCGAACGCGGGTAGACCACGTCGGCGCCCGTCCCCAGCACCACGACGTGTTTGCCGCCGGCGTTGACCGCAGCCCAACCCGAGGCCTGGTCACAACCGACCGCGCCGCCCGAAACAACCGTCACTCCCGCCTCGACTGCCACCTTCGCCGCAAGCTCTGCCACGGCAAGACCATACGGCGAGGCCTTGCGCGCGCCGATGATGGAGAGCGCGGGCGTCGAAAGCACCTCGGGGTTGCCGCGCACATAGAGCGTCTGGGGTACATCAGATAGCTCCAAAACGCTCTCGGGATACAACGCATCACCTGGATGCAGCTCGAAGGTCCCCTCAGCTATCATTGGTCCCTCCTTCCCTGGTACATCGCCGCCTCGAGCACGTGGTCCTGCGTCACTTGCTCGCTCTCGGCGACGTCAGCGATTGTACGCGCGATACGCACCAGGCGTACGATGCCGCGGCCCGTGAGATGCGTGCGTTTGGATAGGCCGAGCACGCATTTCTCGGCAGCATCATCGAGCTCGAAGGTCGAAACGACGCCGTCAATGGACCGCGTCTCGTCATCCTCGGCCTCGGCATCCGCATCGTCCATGCGGGATTCGCGCCAAGCGCGAAAGGCGCGACCGCGCACAACGTAGTCACGTAACTCGGCCGACGACATGCCCTCCGCACCCTCGATAATCACTTGAGGGTCGGGACGGGTCACATCGATCATCATGTCGATACGGTCGGCCAAAGGACCGCGCAGTTTAGACCGATAGCGCTCGACCATCGCCGCCGAGCAGCGACACGGCACCTCGCGATCGCCCAAAAAGCCGCAGGGGCAGGGATTGCTCGCAGCCAGCAGCTGAAAGCGCGACGGGAAGGTAAAAGCCCCGTCGACGCGTACGATCCTCACGTAGCCGCGCTCGATGGGCTGACGCAGCGTCTGCAGTACGCCAGTGGGAAACTCGGCAAGCTCGTCCAAAAAGAGCACGCCGCCATGAGCAAGGCTGATCTCACCCGGGTGCACCGGGCGCCCGCCGCCGATAAGGCCTGCGGTCGAAATACTGTGGTGGGGACTGCGGAAGGGGCGGTGCCCCGCCAACAAGCCATCAATGTTCTCACCCAAAACCGAATGGATGCACAGTGCCTCCTGCTGATCCTCAACGGAAAGCTCGGGCAGGATGCCGGTCATACGGCGTGCGAGCATCGTCTTGCCCGATCCCGGAGACCCGATCATGAGCAAGCCGAGTTCTCCTGCCGCCGCAAGCGCCATGCCGCGTTTAGCGACTTCCTGCCCCAGCACGTCGGCATAGTCGAGCTCTGGCTCAAAGGTCGCCTCGACGCCCTCGGAATCCAAGTAGTGCCGCGAGGCATCGCCCATACCATGAGCAAGCTGAGACAAATGATCGATAAAGCCGCAATCCACGCCCGCGAGTGGCACATGCTGGTCTGACCTGCCGGCGATAAAAGACAGCCCCATGTCGCGAGCCAGCAGCTGAAACGCCACCTCGCCATTGACAGGAAGCACCGTACCGTCCAAGCCGAGCTCGCCGGCGATAAGGCAGCGATCGAGGTTGTCACGGGGAATCTGCCCATCGGCCGCCAGAACCGCGATGGCGATGGGCAGATCAAAGCCGCTACCGGTCTTGCGAATATCGCCGGGTGCCAGGTTAACGGTAATGCCCGAGCGCGGGATCTCGAACCCGGCGGAGCGCATCGCGCAGCGAATACGACCGCGTGACTCCATCACCTCCATACTCGGAATGCCGAGCATCTGGATGCCCGGAACGCCACCGGCAAGCGAGACCTCGACCGTGACGTGAATCGCCTCGACGCCGCGGATGCAGGCCGCGTGAACGGCAAACGTCTCGAACGCCATCACGACACCTGCCAATCGAACGCGTTGTACTGGTGCTCGATCTCGGCGATATGTCCGCCGCGAATGGTGACGCCTACGGCATCGAAGCGAATCGCCTTGAGCGGATAATGCTCCATGAGATAGCAACTTGCGATGCGGCGGTAGCGGCGTTGCTTTTGGGCGTCCACGGCCTCCTCGGGAAAGACCCGCGTGCTGCAATCCAGTGCGACGCGTCTGGTCTTGACCTCGGCCATCACCACGACATCGTCGAGCTCATCGAGCAGCACCAGATCGGCCTCGCCCTCGGTGCAACGATAACCCTGCTCCAGCAAGGTGTAGCCGCGCTCGTTAAAGTAGTCGATGGTGATCAGCTCGCCCAGCATGCCCAGCTCACGGGGACTGAGTCCCTTGATAAACTCGGGCGTCATCGCCCCGCAGTCGAGCTCGCCGTTTTCGCAACGCTCCTTGAGCTGCTGCGTCTTGCTCTTTTTGCTTGCGGCACTCATGGGGTCTCCTTTCCCGCACACTGCATTGCCCCGATGATGAGGGCACCTTTCATGCGGGTAAGTACAGGAAGCAAACCAAAAGCTGACCAAATGCCGTCAAAAAAAGGGCCGTACGCAGCAATGCTGTTGCATACGGCCCGCTACCAGCAGGTTTATAAAACCCTAGAGGTCCCTGTCTCCACAATTGACCTAGAAAAGGCGCTCAGTCTGCAGAAAGTTTCCGCAAAAGCTCACGCGGTGCAGTGGACAAAGTCCATGTTTGCGAATGGCCTCGATGTGCTCGGGGCTTGCGTAGCCCTTCGATTCGGCCAGATGGTACTCGGGGTACTCGGCGTCGTACTCGACCATCATCTCGTCACGCGTGACCTTTGCCATGATGGATGCCGCGGCGATACAGGCGATCTTGGCATCGCCCTTCACCACGTCACGCTCGTTAGGAACGGCGCCCAAGGGGTTGCCATCCATGAGGACGCAGTCGGGTTCAAGTCCCGTATCGGCCACGGCGCCCGCAACGGCGGTACGGATAGCACGGGCCATGCCCATCTCATCGATATCCTTCGGCGCGATATGGCAAAAACCGATCGCCGTCGCCACCTCGGCAATCTTCACGGAGAGCAGCTCGCGGCGCGCCGGCGTGAGCTTTTTGGAATCGTTGATGCCCCAGATGCGCGGCTCCATGGGAAGGCACACGGCACACACCGTCAGGGGACCGGCCACCGATCCGCGACCCACCTCGTCGACACCAACGACCACCCCATCGCCGCCAAGCTCATGCATAAGCTCGTACATGCCATTGACGCGCTCGCGCTCGGCGACCTCTTTGGAATGGTGTTTGAGGGCGCGTTCACAAGCCTTGATCACCTGCTGGCGCGGGTCCTCGCGATAATGCTCCACGAGGGCGGGGATCTCCTCAAACGTTGCGCTCGCCAGCTCTCCGGCAACCTGCGATGCCGAAACCGAGCTCGTCATATTGGCCATACCAGGCCCTCCTTGCATGCAAATCAGATAAAAAGAAGGGCCACCCGAAGGTGACCCTTGTGTCCAAACGAGTGGACAGACGCTGCGATCTTCTTAGCGCTTCTCGGGGATGCGAGCAGCCTTGCCCACCTTGTCGCGGAGGTAGTACAGCTTGGCGCGACGGACGCGACCATGACGAACGACCTCGAGCTTGGCGATCTTGGGGCTGTGAAGCGGGAAGGTACGCTCAACACCGACACCGAAGGACATCTTGCGGACGGTGAAGGTCTCGCGGGCACCGGCGCCGGCCATGCGGATGACGTCGCCCTGGAAGACCTGGATGCGCTCGCGGTCGCCTTCCTTAATGCGGTAGTGAACCTTGACGTTGTCGGCGACGCGAACCTGAGGAATGTCCTCGCGGATCTGCTGACGCTCGATTGCGCGGATGTAATCCATGTGCAATTCCTTACTCTTCTAGAGGTGCCGTACCACCTTGGCCGGCACGTAGTTGAACAAACGTATTCGAGTATACACGCGCGGGTTTCTGCTGCAAGAACAATTTTTTACGCAGACAAAAAGACAAAACCCGCACATGATAATCGCCCGTCTCACGAATGAGACGGGCGGCATGAAGGGGGCTACGCTAGGCGTCTAAACCTAAAACGTTAGGCGGAACGCTTGGCCTCGAGCTTGGCCTGAGCTGCAGCCAGGCGTGCGAGGGGCACGCGGTAGGGCGAGCAGGACACGTAGTCCACGTCGGCCACGTTAAACAGGCCCTTGATGGACTTGGGGTCGCCACCGTGCTCACCGCACACGCCAAAGTGCATGTCGGGGTTGGTGGCGCGGCCCTTCTCGACGGCCAAGCGCACCAGTTCGAGTACCGCCGTGTCGATGGTCTCGAAGGGATTGTCCTTCAAGATCTTCTTATGCATGTACAGCGGGATGAACTTAGCCTCGGCGTCGTCACGCGAGAAACCGAAGGTCGTCTGGGTGAGGTCGTTGGTGCCAAAGCAGAAGAAGTCTGCGTGATGGGCGATCTCGTCGGCGACCATGCAGGCGCGCGGCAGCTCGAGCATCGTGCCCACGGGAATATTGAGCTCGACGCCCTCTTCGTCGGAAACCTCTGCGATCACGCGCTCGATAACCTCGCGGGTCTGGACATGCTCGGCCGTAATGGAAACGAGCGGGACCATAATCTCGGGGCGCGGGTCGACACCCTCCTTGATAAGGCGGGCAGCAGCCGTGGCGACGGCGCGAACCTGCATGAGCGGCAGATCGCCAAAGACGACGGACAGGCGCACGCCCCGTAGGCCGAGCATGGGGTTGGACTCGACCATGCCGTCGATACGACGCAGGCGGGCGCGCAGGACGGCAAGCTCTTCCTCGCTGGCGCCAGCGGCTTCCTTCTTGGTGATGGCGACCTCAAGCTCGCGAGGATTATCCAGGAACTCATGAAGCGGCGGATCGAGCAGGCGAACGACCACATCGCGACCGGACATGGTCTTAAACATCGCCAGGAAGTCCTCGGTCTGAACCTTGAGCAGGTCGGCCAGGGCCTGCTGCTTCACGGCCTCATCGTCAGAAAGGATAAAGCTCTGGATGATGTTCTTGCGATCGCCCAGGAACATGTGCTCGGTGCGGCACAGGCCAATAGCCTCGGCGCCAAACTCGAGTGCGAGCGCGGCGTCCTCGGGGTTATCGGCATTAACGCGCACGTGGTTGGCGTGGCCACCGGTCTCATCCAGACGAATCTCGTCGGCCCAGGACAGGATAGTGTCCAGATCGCCGGTGAGCTCGGCCGAAACCAGGTCAACGGCACCGTCGACGACGATGCCCTGGGTGCCGTCGATGGAGATGACATCGCCCTCGTGCAGCACGCGGTCACTGCCCTCGATGCGCACGACCTTCTCGGCGGCGTCGATATGGAAGCGCTCAACGCCGCAGACGCAGGGCGTACCCATGCCGCGGGCGATAACGGCGGCATGGCTCGTCTTGCCACCGTGGCTGGTCAGAATGCCCTCGGCGGCGACCATGCCCTTCAGGTCGTCGGGGTTGGTCTCCCAACGAACCAGAATGACCTTGTGGCCCTCGTTGGCGCGCGCGACGGCGTCGTCGCTCGAGAACATGACCTCGCCCACGGCGGCACCGGGGCTGGCATTAAGACCGCTGGCGAGAGCCTCGTACTTCTTGGAGGCGTCGAACTGTGGGTGCAGGAGCTGGTCGAGCTGCGCGGGATCGATGCGGCTCACAGCCTCATCGCGGGTGATCAGACCCTCCTCGACCATCTCGATGGCGATGCGCAGGGCGGCGGTGGCAGTTCGCTTGCCCACGCGGGTCTGGAGCATCCAGAGCTTGCCCTGCTCGATGGTGAACT
>URMZ01000003.1 GCA_900549025.1 uncultured Collinsella sp. | reverse complement strand
GCGCATTCGGCGAGATGCGTTTGCGAAAGTGGTCAATTTTAGATTAGCGCTAACAATGGCCTCCAGCCTGGCCGCCGCGGCGGGCTCGTCGGCGTCTACCCCGCGCCTGGACGAGACGAGGACCGAGTCGGCGCACAGCTGCGCGGCCCGGGCCTCGTAGAAGACGTGGGGGCGGCGCTTGCAGCCGATCGCGCGGTACCGGCCGCAGCCGTTGCAGCATCGCGGCCACGCCGCCAGGCGCGGGCAGGCCGCCGACAGGTCGGCGGAGGCGTCCACGCGCTCGCCGCGCCTGGCCTTCGGCGCCGTCACGAACCTGTGCGACGCCACCTCGGCGCTCACCGTCGAGGGCGACCTGCCCAGCTCCCTCGCGATCTCCCTGCACGACGCCCCGCGCTCCAGCATCCTCTGGACCGTGTCCCGCTCGTGCCTCGTGAGCCTTCCGTAGGCCCTCGGGACCGCCCTCGCGGAGCCCCTGTTCTTCTTTCCGGACATGCCGTCCTCCGATCTCCCGGGGCCGGCCGGCCCGGCCCTCAGGGTATCGGGTTCCCACATTCATCCGCACATGTGCGGATGAATGTGGGAGGTGTTCGGATAAAGTCGATAATCAAGGCTGTGCTGGCGGCAATTATGACAGTTTTTATTCACTGAGGAAGAAACCTATGAAATGTAAAATTGAGAAAAACACCGTTCAGGAGACGCTGATCCTCCCGCTGTATTCCCGGAAGCTGTGTACGGAGCTGTACCCGAACCTTTACAGGGATGAAGCAGCGGTTCGTCTGCTCGACCAGATTGACTACGACTTTTCAGAGGCAGAGAAAAACTCCCGCAGCCTGATGCAGCGCTTTGGTGCGCTGGAGGTGGCGATGCGGCAGAGTGATCTTGCTTTCGAGGTGCGGGATTACCTGAAAGGCCACCCCAATGCGGCGGTGGTCAATCTGGGCTGTGGGCTGGACAACACCGGCAGAACCTGCGACAACGGTAGATGCAAGATCTACAATCTGGACTTCCCGGATGTGATTGCCTTGCGGCAGCAGCTGCTGCCCGCCGAGGATAGAGAACAAAATATCCCCTGCGATCTGAAAGACACCGCATGGTTTGGCAAAATCGATGCCTCCGGCGGGGCGGTGTTCTTTGCCTCCGGGGTGTTCTATTACTTTCTGACCCAGCAGGTCCGGGAACTGGTGCGGGAGATGGCGGACGCTTTCCCCGGCGGTGTGCTGATCTTTGATGCTGCCAATCGGACGGCAGTAAAGATGATCGCAAAAACATGGCTTAAGACTGCAAAAATCAAGGATGTTGGGGCATATTTTGCGGTTTCGGATGCCGCCAAGGAAATCGGCGCGTGGGACAGCCGTCTGCAGGTCACAAGTCGCGGCTATATGCTGGGTTACAACGATTTGAGAGACCCTTCCGTCAGCGGCTTTTTCCGGTTTCTCGCAAGGGTCGGTGACAACGGGATGAAAATGCAAATCGTGAAAATAAGATTTTGAGAGGCAAAAATGCAAAAGACGAGCACTTCTTGCCGCCCAATTGGCAAGAAGCGCTCGTCTTTTCTTAACGCGTTGTATGGCGGAGAGAGCGCAAGTTACGCGAGCGCCCTTCTTGCCAGCTCGGCCGCGCCAAGGATTCCTTGGTCGCCGCCGCAGCCCGGGGCGCAGATGTAGCTCTCTATGTCCTTAAGCTCGGCGGTCTGGATGTAGCCACCCAGATATTCGAGGGTCTTCTTGCGGACGATGCCGTAGAGCTGCTCCTGGTGCATCACGCCGCCGCCGAGGACGATACGGCGAGGCGAGTACATGAGCACGAGGTTCGCGCACATCTGCCCCAGATAATCCCCCTCGAGCGCCCACACCTCAGCGTTGTCCGCGAGCTCGGCCGCGGGCTTTCCCCAGCGCGCGGCGATGGCGGGGCCGGAGGCGAGGCCCTCGAGGCAGCTTGCGTGGCTCGGGCAGACGCAGCGTCCCTCCTCGGTGGGACGGGTCCTTACCAGCATGTGGCCGGCCTCGGGGTGCAGCATGCCGTGAAGGAGCCTGCCCGCGCACATGACGCCCGCGCCCACGCCGGTGCCGATGGTCACGTAGACGGCGTCCTCGAGCCCCTTGCAGCAGCCGAAGACTACTTCGCCGAGGCAGGCAACGTTCACGTCCGTGTCGTAGGCCACCGGAATCCCGAGGGCGTCGGCGAACGCGGCGCGAAGACCATAGCCTCGCCACGCGAGCTTGGGCGTCTGGAGGATGGAACCGTAGCGCTCATCGTTGGGGTCGACGCAGGTCGGGCCGAAGGCGCCGATGCCCAACGCGTCCACATCGCGGGCGGTGAACCACTCGACCATTTGCGGGACGGTCTCGGCGGGCATAAGCGTCGGGGTCTCCATACGGTCGAGGACCTCGCCGTCGCCGGACACCACGGCACAGACCATCTTGGTCCCGCCGGCCTCGAGGGCGCCGAGCCTCATTTGCTTTTCGCTCATGTGATCCTCCTTACAAAGGGACGCCCGCAGTCATGGTCAACCGCGGGCGCCCATAACGTTGGCTTGTTTCGAGGCGACCCTACCTGGGCACGCGGTCCTGCCTTGCGGCAAACGGGGCGAGCACGGCGTGCGGCTCGCTTTGGTACCAGTAGGCGACGGTGGAGATGTCGTCCTCGCGCTCGTAGAGCTTGATGTCGTCGTTGCCGAGGTCCTGGAACGTCACGCGCAGGTCCTCCTTGAACGAGATCGGGTCGGGAAGGTGCCACCTGTAGAGGCCGTGCCTGGGCAGCGCGTCGTCGTTGGTCGCGAGCATCGGGTTCGGGTTCGGCTTGCCCGCGCTGAAGCGGTCGCGCGTGGCGTCGCGCGTCGAGCGGTACGGGTAGCCGGCGAACAGCGTGTTGAAGCACTGCGCCTCGGGCAGCGCGTGGGGCGGCCTGTCGAGGAAGGCCCAGGCACCGCCGAAGTAGTCCTCGGCTCCCGTCGAGGTGACCGTGGGAAACTCCTCGTCGCCGTCGAGGAAGAACTTCATCTCGCCCTCGCCCCACCAATAGCGCTCCAGGGCGCACAGGGCCATGTAGGTGCCGACGTAGTAGCCCTTACCGCGCACGCCGTCGAGCACGGTGTAGTCGACGCCCCTGCGGGTGCTGCGCTCGCGGTTAAAACGGGCGTGGAAGTACATGGCGTCGTCCGGCACGTCGGTGAGCGCGTAGTTGAACGTGTAGAAGATGTACTTAATGAACCCGGGGTGCTCGCTCGTAAGCGTGACCTTGGCGTGCTTCCTGAAAGGCATCTCGAAGTAGCAGTTCATGCCGCCCGTCGGGTTCACGCAGATGGGCATCGAGTTGACGATGGCGCGCTCACCGAAGCCGTTGCAGAAGAAGTCGCCGACAGGGCACTCGACCGAGGGGGTCTCCTCGTCGTCCCAGTAGAAGCGCAGCACGAGGTCGCGCATGACGAAGCTGCCGGCGGCGGTCTTGTCGGGGACGGTCATCCAGATGTGGCGGATGATGCCGGGGCCCTCGATGTCCGCGAGCGTGATGGTCTCGCCGGACTCAAGGGGCACGCAGCACGAGCCCTTGCGGCCGACGCCGAGGTGGCTGGCCGACATGGCGGCGCGGCCCTTCTCGCCCGTGATGTTCTCGGGGGTGATGGCGCGGCTTTCCTCACCGCCGTGCATCCACACGTCCTTAAGGAACTCTCTCATCGTCGACCTCCTCTATTCGTCGTCTTCGCACTCGGCGGAACTGGCACCGTTCACGTAGACGATCTGCTGGCGCGCCTCGTCGACGAGGGCGTCGAAGTCGAGTTTCTCGTCGGGGCGCGCGAGCGCGACCGTCATGGCGAGCGGGAGGTTGACACCCGCGATCACGTGGATCCGGTCGGAGGCGAAGCGGGAGAAGCGCTGGTTCACGCTGCCGCCGAGCGCGTCGGTAAGGACGACGACCTCGTCAGTGCCCGAAAGCGCCGCCTCGACCGCCGCGTCGAGCCCCTCGCCGTTGTCGTTCACGTAGGCGCACACGGCGTTGACGGCGTCGCTCTTACCCGTAAGGAACTCGAGGGTGTCCTTGAAGCCCTGGGCGAGAAGGGAATGGCTCGCCACAACTATCTTTCTCATTGATTCACCAATCTCTTGGGTCGAAGCTAAGCGAGGATGCCGGCGGCGGAGGCGACCATCGCGAGGACAATCACCACGAGGATGAGGGCCGTCATGCTCGCGTTCTTCTTGGTAAGAAGGTAATACGCGCTTCCCGTGATGGCAGCGGGGATCATGGCAGGCAGGATCTTGTCGAGCAGCGGCTGAATCTCCATCGAGACGTCGCCAAAGCTGAAGCTAATCGGGCAGGTGACGCCGATGACCGAGGCGATGAGGCAGCCGACCACGGTGAGGCCGAGCACGGAGGCGGCGGCAGTGAGGTTGGGAAGCTTCTCGCTGAAGTCGGTGACGAGCTTCACGCCCTGCTTGTAGCCGAACTCGAGGGCGTGCATGCGGACCCAGAAGATGGCCAAGATGAGCGCGAACCAGATGCCGGCTCCCACGGGGTTGCCCTCGATGGCCATGTAGGCGGCGATGGAGCCCATGATGGTCGGGATCATGGTCATGAGCAGGGAGTCGCCGACGCCGGCGAGCGGTCCCATGGTGCCGATCTTCAGGTCTTGGACGGCGTCCGCCGCCGCTAGGCCGTCGCGTTCCTCCATGGCCACGCAGGCGCCAAGGATGATGGCGGCGAGCCAAGGCTGGGTGTTGTAGTAGCGGAAGTGGTTGTTGAGCGCTTGCTTATAGTCCTCGTCGTTCGTGTAGATCTTCCTCAGGACCGGCGAGAGGGCGTAGGCGACTGAGGCGCCCTGCTGGGTCTGGTAGTTGAAGGTACACACGCTCATGAGCCAGCGCCAGTTCGCGTTGCGCAGGTCCTTCTTGGTGACCTTGTAGCCGGAGGGCTTGCCCTCGGCGGCGGCGGTGATGTTCTCGTTTTCCATGGTTACTCATCCTCTCCGATGAAGGCGTCTGCGGAAGCGTGGGCGGCGAGCTCGGTGTCCCTCTCGGCACGCTGGTAGAACGCGATCGCGAGGGCAACGCCGACGATGGCGGCGCCGATGATGGGCACGTTCAGGAAGGCCGAGAGGAAGAAGCCGGCGAGCAGGTACTGGAAGTACTTGCCAGTGGGCATGTAACGCAGCAGCATCGCGATGCCGACGGCCGGGAGCATCTTGCCGGCGAGGGTGAGGCCGGAGAGGAACCACTGGGGCATAACCTCGAGGAGCCAGTTGACGGCGGGCTGGCCGAGGGTCACGGAGACAAAGACGGGCAGGGCGGCGCACAGGCCGAAGAGCACGGGGCAGACCCACAGGATGGCGTTCATCTGCTTGAACTTGCCCTCGTCGCAGAACTTCTGGGACTTCTCGACGACGAAGCCGTTGAGGATCTTGGCAATGACGTCGAGCTGGATGCCGAGCATGCCGACCGGCAGGCCGATGGCGAGGCCCGTGTCCGAGCCCAGGGTCACGCCGTAGGCGGTGGCGATGATGGCCATCGTGCCGTAGTCGGGGATCGAAGAGCCGCCGAAGCCCGCGACGCCGAGCTGCATGAGCTGGATAGTGCCGCCGATGGCGAGGCCGGTCTTCCAGTCACCCATGACGACGCCGGTGATGAGGCCCCAGAAGACGGCGTAGTTGACGAAGATCATCGGGATGCCGTAGTAATCGACGTGCTTGATGAAGGCCAGCAGGGTCAGAAGGACCACCTGCAGGATAGTGAAGTTGACCATGTTCCCTCCTTAGATGAGGTCTGCGACGGAGACGGGCTTGTCGGCGGGCACGAACTGGGCCGTCACCTTGACACCGCGGGCGATGAGCGCCTTGTAGCTCTGGACGTTCTCCGCGGAGGCGTAGGCGCGCTGGGTGAGCTGGATGCCGTCCTCCTTGACGAGCGAGCCACCGACGATCAGCGACGGGAACTCGACGCCCGACTCGGCCAGGTGAAGCATCGTCTCGGGCTCTTTCGCGATGACGAAGACCTTCTCGCGGTCGTACTTGCCTGCCGCGAAGTTCTTGAGCGCGGTCTCCTCGGAGATGATCGAGACGGCCATGCCCGCGGGGCGCGCCATCCTCATGGTGGACTTCAGGACCTCGTCGCCGGCGACCTTGTCGTCGATGACCATGACTCGGGTTGCGCCCGACACCGGGGCCCACTGCGTCACGATGATGCCGTGAAGCAGGCGATTGTCGATTCGTGCCATAACAACACTCATGTTTGCTCCTATCAAATCAAGTTTTTCATTCAGCACTGCCTTGGCGCTATCCGGATTCGCGCCGGGCGAGGGGTTATCGGATTATTGAGGACGCGCAGTCAGCTTGCGGCGGCGCGGGGAAGGTCACTCGTCGAGCAGGAGGTCCGAGGAGCCGAGGCGCTCTTCTCGCGCCGGGGCGGCGCTCACGCTTATGTAGTCGAAGACATATGCGATCTCGCTTACGGGAACCTCTACGCGATAGCGCGTCGAGATACTCGAGAAGCTCTGCCTGAAGGACTCGATGAAATCGGCACGCTCCTCCTCGAAGCGGTCCTGGCCAACGTAGGTCTCAATGGGGTTTCTGGTAACAAGGCGCTCGACGAGACAGCAGAGGTGGACGTAGAGCCCAATGATGGCGTTGCTGCCGATCTTCTCGCCTGTCCTGCGCTGAAGCTCGTGCACGGCGCTCTCGATCTCGTGGAATAGCCGCTCCGGGTCGAGGATGGTGATGGAGCGGATGACGTTCTGCAGCGTCATGTTCGAGAGCAGCTTCTCGTGGAAAGAAGAGAGCTCGGAAGCGTCAAGCCACCTGCCGAACACGGCATCGACCTTAGAGGCGGACGCCGTCGACATGATGTCCTCGAGGGCGACGAAGGGGATGGAGGCGACCCCGGGGTCTCCCGTGCCGATGACGGCGCAGACGCGGTGCTCGGAGAAAACGGCGTCGTTCGACCCGTTCGCGACAAGCTGCTTGAAGGGCCTCGTGAGCAGGCGCGCGCCTATGGTGCGCGGGAGGCTCTGCGAGACGAGCTGGCGTATCCTCTCCGCGGCGTCGATCCCGGACTCGGAGCAGAAGACGATGGCGTCCTCACGGTTGATGCGCTCGATCACCTTGCAGTGCGTCACGCACGCGGCGGTCGCATCGCCAAGAACCTCGGCGATGGACTTGCCGCCGAGCAGCCCGACCCCGATCTCGAGCGCAAGACCAGTAGAGACGTTGTTCACCACGCCGATAGTGGAGTCGGTAACGTTCTCGAGGGCCTTATAGGCCTCCTCCAAGGATCCCATGTCGACGAGGAACACGACCCCGGTGCAGTAGGAATGGCGGTCGACGAGGCGCTGGAGCGGACCGACGATGTCCTTCAGCTGCTGGTCGTAGGGCATGTCGACCGCCTCGTACACATGCATGCCGAGCATACGGTTCGCCGCGTCGGCGATGCTCGTCGCCGTTGAGTAGCCATGAGACAAGATGACGCAGAGCGTCCGAAGGGCCTTCGCGTCGCGAGACTCCGATGCGACGCACAGCGTCAGAAGCGTCTTCGTGAAGTGATCGAGCGAGATTCCCAGCGCCCCTTCCACGTCTGCGGCGACCTGATCGGAGACGCTCGAGGCAAACGGTAATTCGGAGGTCACGGCACCGAGGAGATGAGAGATTTGCTCCGCACAGGCAGACTTTCGCTTAGCCAGGCCGATGCCCGGCCACAACTGCAGGCAAATCTCCTGGGCCAGCAGAAAAGCGACCTTCCTCGAAAGCTCGATGCCATAAGAAGAGCCTGCGTCGGCAAGGACCGCGCCCACGATGCGCTCGAAGGCGCGCGACCTCGAGGAGGTAACGCCGCGGCCGAAGATCAAGTGATCCTCAACGCCGCGCACAGCGGAGACAGCTTGCGAGACGAGCTCGGAGACAGAGAGCTCCCCGGCGCAGAATCGCTCATCGAGAGCGCACAGGGCATCGAGCGCCTGCTCGACCGGCCCTGTGCTCTCGGCGGCATCCAGGGACGCGTCGATCAGAACGCCATCGTCGGGCTGTTGATCGATCTGCGCGGAGGAGAGGAGCCCGCTGGGAAGAAGATACGGGCGAACGACGACGTAGTCGCCCTCGCGATTGAGGAACGCTTTGGCGCAGCAGTTCGTCACGCAGGCGCGCAAGCCGGCGATGTTATCGGAAAAGTCCGCGTTCACGAGGCAACGGTATGCGCCGCGGCTAATCTTCACATCAGAACCGATTCGGCACCCCTCGCTGCGCAGGAAGCTCAAGATGAGATCCTCGCGCTCCTCGGGGGTCCGCTCCTTGAGTGAGGGGACGCGGGCACAGATGGGCATTTTGCTGTAGGCCGAGGAAACCTTCAGGTCATCGGCGGAAAGCGTCGTCGAAAGAACGAGGCGAGCGCGCGGCGCATCCTGGGAGGCATCGAGCCCGAGGGCCGTCGCAAGGCAGTGCTCCATCGCAGAGGGAGAGAGTGCCTCGATGCCGTTGACAAAAACCACACCCCCGCGCGATTTCGCGATCGACTCGTCAAGAAGCCCGTTGAACGAGGCGGCGTCCGGGACCCCGGCGCAGTCGATGCGCACATAGGAGGAGTCGCGGGACAGCAAGCCCTGGTTCTTGCCGTACTCGTACACAAGACGAGAAAGGAAAGACTTGCCGACACCCACGCCGCCGCTCAAGAGGATGGGCAGGCCAAACGGAGGGTACTGAACCGCAGCCTTGCACTGCTCGACAACGGAGCTGAGGCTCAGGTCAAAGCCCACGGCACGCGCGAAGTCACGGTGATCGGCGATTCCCGTCGCCTGGATGAGGTCGGCGAGCGAGGCGTACTCACTTGCAGAGAGCTTTACCTGAAAACGCTTCTGGAACGCGCGGCGATGAAAATAACGGACAGGCCTGCCCGCCACCTTAACCACAAGGCCGGCGCGAACAAGGTCGTTGAGGTACTGGCTCGCCAGACTCCTGGAGATGATGAGCGTCTCGGCGATGTCGGAGGTGGACAGACGGGCAAGGTCGTCGAGCGAGACGGCAGAGGTGAGGGCCTCGAGATGCTCGAGAATCCTGTCCCTCATGTCGACGGGCTTCTTTGCCAAGCTGTCCTGTGCGGTCTTGTCCATGACTTCTTACCTCCTTGTACAAGGAGTATAAGGGGAACACAGAGAACGGAAGGGGGCGCGTGGGGGAATCAACAGCCCCGAGGAGAAGTTCACCACTTGAGGGGCAGAAAACAACGGCCATTGAACATTCAGGGCCGACGCTCAACACTTCGGCTCGACACTTCGCTTTGGAAAGGGCCCTGCGCGATGGTACAGCCCTCCATCTCGCAGCACAGGTCGCCGAGGGTCGCGAGGATGCGCTCCTTCTGTTCCGCGGGCGAGACGACTCGGTGGGCAAGGTCCTCTCAAAAGGGGTCGTCCGACGCCGCAAGACCTCGATGACCGACTACCGCCTCGAGCAAGCGGCGGATTACCTCTGCACTATCGAACTTGCCTTGGTCAAGTACGAAGCCAAGGAGAACGGTGAGACGTACAACAAGTTCTTCGGAGGTATAGGCTCTTTCAAGAGGAACTGGCTCAAGCAAGCCCGCAGCAAGCGGATATAGCTGGCCTCGCGGTTTCGCAAGGAACGGCCAGCTCTCCTCTGGCGAGGAACACCGGGCGACGTGCCTCGAGCAGCGGAAGCTGAAGCGCAAGCAGAAGCAGCGCGGGCAATGATCGGTGCCGATATGGGCCCAGACGTGAACAGTGCTACGTCCCCTGTTCACGGGGCGCGAAACCGCAAAGGTTGCACAGAGGTTGCAAAATAAGAAGCCCCCGACCTGTTTTCGCAGGTCAGAGGCTTGAAATCAACGAATATCGTTTATTCCCACTCGATGGTCGCAGGCGGCTTGGACGTGATGTCGTAGCAGACGCGGTTGGCGCCGGGAACCTCGGCAACGATGCGGCCGGAGATGCGGGCCAGCACGTCGTAGGGCAGTTTGGCCCAGTCGGCGGTCATGGCATCGCTGGACTCGACGGCGCGCAGGATGATCGGGCGCTGGTAGGTGCGCTCGTCGCCCATAACGCCGACGGACTTAATGTCGGGCAGAACCGCAAAGTACTGCCAGCAGCTGTGCTCGGAGTTGCGCTCGCCGGTCTGCTCAAACAGGCGCTGGTTGTAGGCGTCGAGCTCCTCGCGCACGATAGCGTCGGCGTTCTTGAGGATCTCGAGCTTCTCCTTGTCGACCGCACCGATGATGCGGATGGCCAGACCCGGGCCCGGGAAGGGCTGGCGGAACACGATGTGAGCCGGCAGGCCCAGCGCCAGACCAAGCGCGCGGACCTCGTCCTTAAAGAAGTGATCGAGCGGCTCAATGAGGTCGAAGTGCACGCCCTCGGGGAACGGGATCAGGTTGTGATGGCTCTTGATGGTGGCCGTCTTGCCGCCCGTCTTGCGAGCGCCAGACTCGATGATGTCAGGGTAGATGGTGCCCTGAGCCAGGTACTTGACCGGCTTGCCATCGGTCTCGAGCTGCTGAGCAACCGCGAAGAACTCTTTCCAGAACTGCGTACCGATGATGCGGCGCTTCTCCTCGGGCTCGGTCACGCCGGCCAGAAGCTCGGCATAGCGGTCCTCGGCGTGAACGTGGATGAAGTCGACGTCGAACTGCTTGGTGAAGACCTCCTCCACCTGCTCGGGCTCACCCTTGCGCAGCAGGCCGTGGTTGATGAACACGCAGGTCATCTGCTTGCCCACGGCACGAGCACCCAGCGCAGCCACGACGGAGGAGTCGACGCCGCCGGACAGGGCCAAAATCACGCGGTCGTTGCCGACCTTCTCGCGGAACTCGGCCGTCATGGTCTCGACCAGGTTGTCCATGCTCCAGTTGGGCTCCAGGCCGCAGATCTCAAACAGGAAGTTGCTCAGCAGCTGCTGACCATACTCGGAATGCTTGACCTCGGGGTGAAACTGCGTGGTGAAGATCTTGCGCTCGGGGCACTCCATGGCGGCAACCGGGCACACGTCGGTGCTGGCAGTAACGGTAAAGCCCTCGGGCACCTCGGAAACGGCGTCGCGGTGGCTCATCCACACGGTCTGCTCCATGGGCGTGGAGTTAAAGAGCTTGGCGCCGGCCGTGCGCGTAATGGTTGCGCGGCCGTACTCGCCCACCTCGGAGTGGCCGACCTTGCCGCCGAGCGTCACGGCCGTGATCTGATGGCCGTAGCAAAAGCCCAGGACGGGAAGGCCCAGGTCAAAGATGGCAGGATCGATGGACGGAGCGTCCTCGGCGTACACGGAGGCCGGACCGCCAGAAAGGATGAGCGCGGAGGCGTTCATATCGCGAATCTCGTCGGCCGAGATGTCGCAGGGGACAATCTCGGAATACACGTTGAGGTCGCGGACGCGACGGGCAATGAGCTGACCGTACTGCGCACCAAAGTCGAGTACGAGGACCTTTGCGGAAGCCTTTTGATCCATGGTTTCCCCCTCTTGTTGGCGGGGAGCCGGTGCCCACCCGCGTGAATGAACAAAAATAACTTTCATAGTGTACACGTTATATGGGGTTTCTCGCCCCTCGCAGCCATCAGCGCACGGCAAACGCACGACCTGGCCCCTATTTGACGGCGATTGAAGTGTTACCAAACGTTACAGATGATGTAATACGTTTGAACATTGGATGCCCTGTGCCACAATACTGCCGAACGACTCCGCCTCTGCGGCGGCAAATACGATAGGAATACCAGCATGAAGCGCATCCTTCTCATCGCCACGGGCGGCACCATCGCATCGACCGAGGACGGCAACGGCCTCTCCCCCGCTCTGACCGGTGAGGAGCTCGCCCAGAGTGTCCCCGAGATCTCGGGCCTCTGCGAGCTCGACGTCGTGCAGCCCATGAACATCGACAGCACCAATATGCGCCCGAGCGACTGGATGCGTATCCGCGACGTCATCGTCGAAGGCTATGCCGACCACGACGGCTTCGTGATTCTGCACGGCACCGACACCATGAGCTACACCGCAGCAGCGCTTTCCTACCTGATTCAGGACAGCCCCAAGCCCATCGTGCTCACCGGCTCGCAAAAGCCCATGGGCAATCCCTTTACCGACGCCAAGCTCAATCTGTACCAGAGCCTGCTCTATGCGCTCGACGAGCACTCGCACGACGTCTCGATCGTGTTTGGCGGCGTTGCCATTGCCGGCACGCGCGCCCGCAAGCAGCGCACCATGAGCTTTAACGCGTTCATTAGCGTCAACTATCCGCCCATCGCCTATATCCGCAATGACCGCATCGTGCGCAACGGGCTTCACGGCACGCATCAGGGCGAAAACCTGGTGCGTTTCTACGACAGCATCGACCCGCGCGTATTTGTACTCAAGCTTACGCCCGGCGTAAACCCGGGCATCCTCGACGCCCTTGCCGATAGCTACGACGCCGTGATTCTGGAGACCTTTGGCATCGGCGGTATCCCCGAGTTTGGTGAGTCGGGCGAGTCGTTCCAGGAGGCGATTTTCCGCTGGGTCGATTCGGGCCGCACCGTCGTTATGACCACGCAGGTCCCCGAAGAGGGCCTCGATCTGGGCGTTTATGAGGTCGGCCGTGCTTACGCCGATCATCCGGGTATTCTGCGCGGCGACGACATGACCACCGAGACGCTCGTGGCCAAGACCATGTGGGCACTCGGCCAGTCACGTGATGCCGCCAAGATCCAGCGCCTGTTCTACAGCCAAGTCAACCACGACCGCATCCCGATGGCGTAATTCAGTTGTCGACGGGTATCCCCTATTCGATACCCTCGAGAAGCTCTGACGCCGTCATGCCGAGTGCGGGTGCGATTTTAAATAGAACCTTGAGCGTGAAATTTGCCGTCCCATCTTCGATTCGGTCGAGGTAGGGTCGGCTGATTCCTGTCGCCACACAAAAATCAACCTTGGAGATACCAAGGTCCCTGCGTGTCTCTTCGACCCGCCTGCCAAGAATCTGTTTCGCACGTTCGTCCATGCAGCCGAGTTTGAAATGGAGCCGAACATAAACGTAAACTATAGTTTACGTTTTGCCGAATACACAGGAGTTTTCTATGTCGGGTTCTTCGGTCCGCATGTACCGAGCCACGCTTCGCACAAACTGCGCGCCGCCCAAGCTCGTCGTCGTTGAAGCAGAATGCCTTTCGCCCGATGAGCGCACAGCATTTGCATTGCTATCAAGTCGCGTCGCCGCCGTTCTGGTCCCTTGCCCGGCGCAAGGTGAACTTGCCATCCAATGCCAAGCGCACAGCTGCTCGCTCAATCAGGCTGCCGTAATCGCAACCAGCCAACGCGGCCTGCCGCTCCTTTTAGAAGCCGGTATCGCACTCGCCCTTCGCGGCGCCGGATACGAAAACGAGGCCGCCGCCGACATGGTCTTTAAACCACGATCGAGCGGCGGCCTCGCAGCAGCCATTGAATATGCGTGCAGGCTCGTTGCCTAAAAGGACAAGCTAGAAACCAAAGCCAAAGCCCGTTCCAGTAATCGCCGAATACATAAAGTAGACGTTGATTACGTTGAGGAACACGCCCGTGATGCAGCCGTTGCGCAGGTAGCGCTCGCACGCAAGACGTGCCATCACAGCGGAGTCCTCGTTGTTCTTTGCCTGGCGTCCCGCCGTAAAGTACGTCGCCACGCTCAGCAGCAGGTTGAGCACCGGCAGTGCCAGCAGCTCGTAGCTCTTACCCCAGCGCGTCACCTCGCCGGCTGCGTTAAACTTCGTTGCCACCTCGGGGCCAATGTTGGGGATAACACACGCTGCAACCACCAGCGGAATCACCGCAAGTACGAGCAGCGCGATGCCCATGTAGCCGGCTTTTTTGCCATATTTAAACATATGCGTCGTCCTTACACGTTAAAGCGGAAGTGCACGACGTCGCCATCGGCCATGACATAGTCCTTGCCCTCAATACGCAGCTTGCCGGCGGCCTTGGCGCCCTGCTCGCCACCGAGCTCGATGTAGTCGTCGTAGCCAATGACCTCGGCCTTAATAAAGCCGCGCTCAAAGTCGGTGTGGATGACGCCGGCGGCCTGCGGGGCGGTCGCGCCCTGACGAACCGTCCAGGCCTTGACCTCCATCTCGCCGGCCGTAAAGAACGACTGCAGGCCGAGCAGCTTATAGGCCGCCTGCGCGAGCACGTCCAGACCGGGCTGCTCCAGGCCCAGGCTCTCCAGGTAGTCGGCAGCGTCCTCGGGATCGAGCTCGGAAAGCTCGGACTCGATCTTGGCGCAGATGGGCAGCGGCTTGACACCATCGATGGGCGCCAGGTCCTCGTTGAGCATATCCTCGTCGACGTTGGCCACATACAGGATGGGCTTCATGGTGAGCAGGAACAGACCCTTGGCGGCAGCACGCTCCTCGTCGGTCATCTCCATGGATGCGGCGCGCTTGCCCTCGTTGAGCCAGGCAAGCAGGCGCTTGGCCACCTCGAACTTGGGCATGAGCTCCTTGTCGCGCTTGGCCTCCTTCTCGAGCTTGGGCAGCTGCTTCTCGAGCGTGCCCATGTCGGCCAGGATGAGCTCGGTCATGATGGTGTCGGCATCGCCGGCGGGATCGACGAACTCGCCCGTGCGGCCCACCTCACGCATGACGTTGGGGTCCTTAAAGTAGCGCACGACCTCGCAGATAGCGTCGGTCTCGCGGATGTTTGCCAAGAACTGGTTGCCCAGGCCCTCGCCCTCGTTAGCGCCCTTCACCAGACCTGCGATGTCGACAAACTCGACCGTCGCCGGCACAATGCGGCCGGGGTTGACGATGTCGGCGAGCTTTTGCAGGCGGCTATCGGGCACATCGACGATACCCACGTTGGGGTCGATCGTGGCAAACGGGTAGTTGGCGGCAAGGCCGGTCTTTTTGGTAAGCGCGGTGAACAGCGTCGACTTGCCCACGTTGGGCAGGCCCACGATACCGATGGAAAGGGACACGACAGCTCCTTTTGGTACAGGTACTTCAAACTTCATAAGTATAGCGCCGCCGCAGCATCCGGGCGAATCCGGACACCACGGCGGCACGAATGAAGCAGAGATAGGGGTCGCTGACTAGTCTGCGAGCTTTTCCACCTGGTCGAGCATCTTGTCAAGCTTGGCCTTTGCCTCGGCTTTTGCCTTTTGGACCTCTTCGTGGGCTTTGGCCTTCTGGGCAGCCTTTTCCTCGGCTTCGGGATCGACGACGACCAGATTGGACGCGTCATGCTCAACCAACTTGAGCGCATGCTCGGGGCACACCTTGACGCAGGCACCGCAGCCCAAGCAATACGTGGACTCCAACGCAAAGCGGCCGCTTCCCACCAAATCGCAGGCAGATGTGGGGCATACATTGACACACTCGCCACACGACGTGCACTTGTCAAAATCGCATTCCGGCGTGCTCACCTGCATGTTCTGGGCAAGCTCGGGATGGTTTTGCAATGTCGAGAGCACCAGCTGCCGCCCGTGCGTGAGCGAACGGCGACGCTTGGTCGTCGTGGTGCCGCACATGGTGTTGAGCGTGCGCTCGAGCTGCGTGATCTGGTGACGGTGAGCCTTCAACTTCTGCGTCACCGAGGCCAGTGCCGCCGTCGCCGGATTGAGCTTGGTCACCGTCAGGCCCGTGGTACGGGCAATCTTTTCCATGTACTCCTTGCGCTCGTACTCGCGAAGCTTATGGCACTTGAGGCTCTTGGGGTCGACATCCAGGCCCATGCCCGTACCAGCCCACTCCTCGGCAGTAGCGATGGCCTCGCCCAGAATATCCTCGCCACCAGTGTTGCGGCACTTATCGCACACGCCCAGTGGCAGGTAGACGCTCACGTTGGGATAGTCGGCCAGCACCGAGAACCAGGTCTCGGCAGTAATATCGCCCACGCAGGCGACGACGACCTCGTTTTCGCGCGGCATGCGCTTAAGGGCGCGCGTGCAGGTAACGTAGGCGGTCTCGTGGCTCGTAGCAGCAGAGACGATATCGTCATACAGGTTTTTGGGCGCCAGGCGCGGCGAGATGATCGCCTCGGTCGGACAGGCAGCGGCGCACAGGCCGCACTTGCGACAGGAGTCGAGGATCTCGATGGCGTCTTCCTCGACCTCGATAGCGTTGACCGGGCACACGTCCATGCACGCGGTGCAGGCGCTCTTCTCGTTTTTGCAGGTCAAGCACGGAATGGTGTTGCCGCGCGGACGCTCCTTGTAGTCGGCAGGATTCCACTGCGGTGCCGACGGATCGAGTGCATCGGTCACACCGCCAAGCGGGTTTTTAAGAAAGTCGAAACCCTTGCTGATCTCGATAATGTCATCAAACAGATCGTGTTCCTGCGCCATGCGCGGCCCCTCCCTGAGCAGTGCAAACAAGCAAGAGATAATGATACGCTATCGGCCCACGCCTCGGGCAAATTACACGCGGCGCATCTTTGCGGCAAATAGCCCATGGCCCATCGCCGCCTCGATTGCACAAGGTCAATCAAGCGCCAAACTATGCCTCGCACATGAACTGCACGAGCTTTTGTTTGGTCACCTTTGCCTGCTCGTTGGCCATATTACGTTCATTTCTAAAGACCGCATTTGCAACACTCTGCAGATCGGCATCGGAAATCTCGCCAAGGCCCAGCTCCTCGAGCGTCGTCGGCAGACCAACGCGCTGGCAAAACTCGAGCACCTGATCAAGCTCGGGTGCACGCTCCAGGCGCAGCTGCACCACCAGGCCAAATGCCACGGCCTCGCCATGCATTGCCTTGCACTCGGGCAGAATCGTCAGACCGTTGGCGATGGCATGCGCCAACGCCAAGCCACCGCTCTCAAAGCCGACGCCCGAGAGCAGAATATTGCACTCGATCAGGCGCTCAACTGCCGGCGATGTACGGCCCTTTTTGAGATCGCGCTTGGCAGCGACGCCGCACTCCATGAGCGTGTCGTAGCAGGCGCGAGCCGCAACCAAGGCCAAGTGTCCCGGCGCGCCACCGTGCTCGTTGGCGCCGTGCGCCGCGGCGCACGAACGCGCCTCAAAATACGTTGCCAGCGCATCGCCCATGCCAGCGACCGTCATACGCAGTGGGGCTGCCGCGACCACGTTGGTATCGACCACGACCAGGTCTGGATTCTTCTCGAGCATCAGGTAGTGGTCGAACGACCCATCCTCGTGATACAGCACCGAAATAGCGCTGCACGGACCGTCCATCGAAGCCGCCGTGGGGCATACGCACAACGGCACCTCGGCATAAAACGCAACGGCCTTGGCAATATCGAGTATCTTGCCGCCGCCAATGCCCACCACCATGTCGCAATACTCGGCCCGGGCTTCCTTAGCCATTTCGACAACGGCGTCTTCCGTACACGGACCGTCATAAATCTTAAAGAACGGCTCACTTAGATCTTCGTCCAGAAATCCATCGACAATCTGCTTGCACAGCCGATCCTCGGTGCCCTGGTCAAACAAGACATAAGCAGCGCAGCCCAACCATGACAAATACCTGCCCTGACGCGAAAGTTCGCCCGGCCCCTGAACATACCGGCCGGGACCGCCATAAACCATGGGAAGCGCCATACGAGAATCCGCCCTTCATCAAACAACGATTGGTGCAAAGTAACTTGCCCCCTGCACCAACTTGTGCATTGGAGACAGGCCACTTTGCACCATAGTAAAAAGGGGCAAAGCCATCTGCTTGCTTTGCCCCTTCCTTAGCTTGATTTACTCATCCATGAGATAGTAGTGGCCCAGCGCGTCGGCACCCAGGATGGCGTTTGCGACCATCTCGGGCGTCACCTCAAACGGCATGTTGCACATGGTGTCATCGGGTGCGCAGGCGGCCTCGGCAACAATCATGGCCTGCTCGCGCGTAAGCTCGGCAACGCCAAGTTCCTTCATCGTGACCGGCAGGCCCAGCTCAATGCAGAAGCCCAAGACTTCCTCGAGCTTCTCGGTCGGGGCATCCTCGAGTACCAGCTGGACGATGGTGCCGAAGGCGACCTTCTCGCCGTGATACATGCCGTGGCACTCGGGCAGCATCGTCAGGCCATTGTGGATAGCATGAGCAGCAGCAAGGCCCGAGCTCTCAAAGCCAATGCCCGAAAGCAGCGTATTGGCCTCAATGATGTGCTCGACGGCAGGCGTGAGCGCACCCTTCTCCAGCGCGACCTTGGCCTTGACGCCATCGGCCATAAGCGTCTCGTAGCAGAGCTTGGCGAGCGCCAGGCCGGCCATGCCGCCCTTGCCGCCGGCGCAAGTGCCGCCGTCGGCATCATGCGTCGCCTGGGCCTCAAAGTAGGTTGCGAGCGCATCGCCCATGCCGGAAACCGTCAGGCGCACCGGGCTCGCCGCGATAACTGTCGTATCCATCAGGACAATATTGGGGTTTGCCTTAAGGAAGAGATACTTGTCGAACTGGCCGTCGTCGGTGTAGAGCACCGAAAGTGCCGAGCACGGAGCATCGGTCGAAGCAATGGTGGGGCAAATGATGACCGGGGACTCCAGGTAGTAGGCAACGGCCTTCGCGGTGTCGAGGATCTTGCCGCCACCGACGCCGACGATGATGTCGCAACCGTTGTCGCGAGCGAGCGCAACCAGACGATCGACCTCGCCCTTGGAGCACTCGCCGTTAAAGTCCTCAAACAGCAGCTCGGCCTTGGCCTCGGCAAAACTGCCCTCGATCTTGGCACCGACGCGCTTCTTGCCCGAAGGCGTCACGATGACGAGGGCCTTAGCGCCGAGCGGCTCGACATAGGAGCCGAGCTTGGCCAGCTCGTCCGGACCCTGGATGTACTTGCTGGGGCTATTGAAAATTGCAGCCATAACTATCCCATTCTCTAAAAGAAAAAAGAAAGGGGCTCCGTACGGATACGTGCGGAGCCCCTCGTTACGATAACAAGAGTCGATTAGAAATCGATGTCGGTGTCGTAGTAGCAGGCCTTGAGGATCTTCTCGAAGTCGGCAGCCTTGGTCTCACGCGGGTTCTCCGGCGTGCAGGCGTCGGTCTCGGCGTTCGCGGCGATCTCGGGCAGCTTGGCGAGGAACTCCTCCTCGGAAACCATCTGCGGGTTCTCGGCGTCGACCTTCACGCCACCATTCGCGTAATCCTTGATGGACTGCGGAATGTTGAGCTGGTCGTTGAGGTCGCGAATCTTCTGGACGAGCGCGGCGATGAGCTCCTCGTTGGTCTCGCCGGGAAGGTGCAGGATCTCCTTGGCCACGTAAGCATAACGCTCGGCAGCACGGGGATCCTTGGAGTTCCACTGGATGACCTTGCCCAGGTACATGGCGTTAGCAGCACCGTGGATGATGTGGCCGTTCTCGAAGGCAGCACCGGTCTTGTGAGCCATGGAGTGAACGATGCCGAGCAGGCCCGAGGAGAAGGCGATACCGGCGATGCACTGAGCCTCGTGCATGTGCTGACGGGCCTCATGGTCGCCAGCATAGGACTTGGGCAGCCACTCGACGATCTCGCGGATGCCGTGCAGAGCGTTGGCGTCGGTGAACATGGAAGCGCAGGTGGAAACGTAGGCCTCCATGCAGTGGGTCAGAGCGTCCATGCCGGTGTGAGCGCACAGCTTGGCGGGCATGGTGTAGGTGAGCTCGGGGTCGACGATGGCGACATCAGGGGTGATGTTGAAGTCGGCCAGCGGGTACTTGATGCCCTTGGCATAGTCGGTAATGACGGAGAAGGCAGTGACCTCGGTAGCGGTACCGGAGGTGGAGGAGATGGCGCAGAAGTGAGCCTTCTGACGCAGCTCGGGGAAGCTGAACGGCTGGATGATGTTATCGAAGGACTCCTCGGGATACTCGTAGAAGACCCACATGGCCTTAGCGGCATCGATGGGCGAGCCGCCGCCGATGGCGACAATCCAGTCGGGCTCGAACTCGCGCATGGCCTCGGCGCCCTTCATGACCGTCTCGATGGACGGATCGGACTCGACGCCCTCGAACAGCTTGACCTCCATGCCGGCCTCTTTGAGGTCGGCCTCAACGTCCTGCAGGAACCCGCCGCGGCGCATAGAGCTGCCGCCAGAAACGATGATGGCCTTCTTGCCCTTGAGGTTCTTCACCTCGTGGCGAGCGCCCTCACCAAAGTACAGATCACGAGGATTGGTAAAACGTCCCATACTGTGCCTCCTAAACAAGCCCCTCTTAGACTTGCGTATATAACGGAGCACCCAATTGGCTCCGTTAGGACCGTTTTGCGCGTTGCCGGCGATGACAATGCGCGATGTCTAAACGTCTCAACGCTCAGACAAACATTATTCTACCGTTCTAGTTGGTCAGTTATTCACCTAAAGCCGACAATGATGAAACGTTTTTTCTATCCCTGAAGACCCTTGTGGGGCATTCATACTCCCAAGCTGGGCAAACGTTTTATCAAGGTTGACCACATATCCCGGGCAGGACGGTGCCCCTCCAAAATGCGCCCCGTTCGCCGCCAAAAATCGACCGTTTGCGGCACCGTGATACCACTCAGTCGTCCAAGGTGCCGACATTTGTGCGACATCCGTCTTCGTGGTGCAAAGGTGCATGTCCAAGTGCGGCACCCCCGGTGTGCCACATGCGGGTAAACTAGAACCTTATTATAGAGACATTTGAACCCTAACCGCAGCAAAGGAGGCCCCATGGCATTCGATCCCATTCAAGAGGATTGCCATCGCCTCGTTCTTGAGGCCTTGCGCCGCGACAATATTCCGCTCACCGACGGTGCCGCCGTAGAGCGTCTGATGGAACAATTCACCCGCAACCCCACGCCGCTCATCGTGCACGACCGCGACCGCGCCGGGCATCTCATTGCCAAGGTGGTCGAGGCTGTCGACTACCGCATTCCCTTTATCCCTGACGATACCCAGGCAGAGCAAGAAGAGGCCGCTGCCGAGAACATGCTTCGCGAGGCAGCCGCACTCGACCCCACCAACTGGGATGCCCAGCGCATGCTGACCGCCCTCACCGCCAACTCCAACGAGGAGTACGTACAGTACTTGGTATCCAAGCGCGATGAAGTCGAGCATGATCTGGCGCTCAAGATCGCCTCGGCGCAGGACCCCTACGAGCGCGAGGCCGCAGGCGACCTTATGCGCCGCCCCTATCTGCGCTGGCTTGCCGCCCTTGCGTCGCGCGCCCTCATTAGCGGCCGCTATCGCATGTCGCTCGAAGCCGCAAACCGCAGCCTCGACTTTGCCCCCAACGATCCGGCCGGCGTCCGTCACACCGCGATGCTCGCCATGGCGAAGCTCGAATACCCCGCCGAGGAGCTCAAGTGCTTTCGCTCTGCCCACTCCGTCCCCTATCTCGCTAACACGCCGCTACGCCGTCGTCCCAAGGACGCGGAGCGCGACTTGGACCCGTGGACGCTCATCGCGCTGATGAGCGCTGCCTGGCGCAAGCTGGACTACGAGGGTGCCGAGCGCTACTTGCGCATCCTGGTGCGCTCATGCCCGCACGCGGCCGAAGCACTCTACTTCCAAACCGAGTTTCCCGATGGCGTCTATGCCCGCGTCAACGTGGGCGTGGGCTCCACCGACGAGCTTGTCCTCGCACTGTCCGAAGCGACGCCGGTACTGCAGGAGGGCTTGGGCGCCCCCGACAACGCCAGCTTCGCTGCCTGGGTCGCCACCAACGATATCGTCCGCTCCCAGATCGACGAGCGCATCCTGCGGGCGGCCGAGCAGGGCTTGCCGTTTAAGGGAGGAGACCTCTAATGGATCCGAGCGTCTACATCCCCGTCTACCTGGAGCGCGCCTACCTCGCGTCGCACCCCGAACTCACCGATGCAGCACGCGAGCTTGTCCATAACGACGTGAGCGTCAACCCTCATAAGTATGCGCAGACCGAGCATGCCCAGGCACTGCTGTCCTATGCAGGCGTCCACCGCCACCTGCTCGACGAGCTCCATCGCATCGAGGACATGGGCAGCGACGAGGAGTTTGAACAGACGCGCAACCGCCTGTTCGACGATATGCGCGATGAGCTACTCAAAATCGTCCGCATCGATGCGTATGTCCTCGATGCCCAGCTGCTCGCCATCATTTTGGCGGACACGCCCGTCGACGCCTGTCTGGGCGACCTGATGAAACTCGAGGCGACCACGACCGATTACCTGCAGCAAAGCGTGCCCGGGTTCGACATGGAGGCCCCGCACTACTGGGCCAACAAGGTGCTGGCAGACGGCGTGACGGCGGCCGATCTCACCGTAAGCGAGCCGGCTCTTATCGGGTGGCTCCACACGCTCGAGGCCATCTCGCAGCTGTGCATGGCGAGCGCTCGCTACCGTGCTGCCGCCAACTACGCCCGCCGCGTCCTTAAGGCGGAAGGCTATCCCACCCGAGCTGCAGGCACCGTGCTACTCGCCCTCGCTCGCCTAGAAGACGAGGACGGCTTTTTTGCCCTGGCCCACCAGCTCGAGGAAGAGATGGGGGCCGATGCCCTCGAGGACTCCCCCTGGTACCTGCTCGCCCGCACGATCCTGCTGTTCAAAACGAACAAGATGCGCCCGGCGACACGCGCGCTGCGTGAGTTTGCCAACCGTTGCGAGGGCGGCGCGTTCTTTTTGCTGAACCCCATGTATCAGACGCCGTACCTTCCCTGCCGGCCCGAACCGCACGACCCCTGGGACCTTTCGCATCAGGCAGTTTGGGAGGCCGACGGCATCATCTCGGATACTCCCGACTTTGCCCCCTGGGCCAGCGCTTGCGAAGACGTATCGCAGCTTGCCCAGGAATTTGCGCGCCGCTACGGCTTTTAACGGCGCAAACGCCACGACCATGTCATTCACGTTAGGAACGGCTTCATGAACTTCCGCTCATCTCTCGCCTGCACCTCGAGCGATATCGCCCGCTGGGGACTGCGCTCCGTCCTTAAGCGCCAGGGCGGCGTACTCCCCGGCCGCATCGCCATGAAGATCGACCCCGAGCTGCTAAGCGACCTCGCGGGTCTTGTCGACCGCAGCGTGGTAATCACCGGCACCAACGGCAAGACCACCACCTCCAACCTCATCGCCGACGCCGTTGCCGCCAGCGGCGCCACCGTGGTATGCAACCGTGCCGGAAACAACATGGAGCCGGGCGTGGTGGGCGCGTTGCTCGAGGCCCGCAGCGGCCTCAAGCGAACCGGCGGCGGCGAGCGCGTGGGCGTCTTTGAGTGCGACGAGCTCTACACGGTGCGCGTCCTGCCCAAGCTCAAGCCGACCTACTTTGTGCTGCTCAACCTATTCCGCGACCAGCTGGACCGCTACGGCGAGATCGACCACACCCAGGACGTCATCGCCCATGCGCTGGAGCTTTCGCCGGCAACGACGCTCATCTATAACGCCGACGATCCGCTGTGCGCCTCGATCGCCGCACGCGTCCCCAATATGAGCATTGCCTTTGGCATCGACGGTGCCACAGGCACCGAGTCCGATCGCATTAGCGACTCGCGTTTTTGCTCGCAGTGCAACGCGCCGCTGGAGTACGACTATGTACAGTACGGCCAGCTCGGCGCCTATCATTGCCCTTCGTGCGGCTGGAGTCGTCCCGCGCTGGTCCGTCGTGTGACGGGCGTGGAGCTTGGCTGCGACGGCTACGGCTTTGACCTGGTCTTTGGATCTGCGCCCGACGCGGCTGCCGCACACATCGCCACACGCTACAACGGCCTGTACATGGTCTACAACGTTGCCGCTGCATTCTTTGCCGCACATGAGTTAGGCGTGGATACGGCGCACCTGCAGCCCACGCTCGATGCCTACGTCCCCGCCGGCGGACGCATGGGCCGCTGGGATATCGCCGGCCGCACCGTCGAGGCCAACCTGGCTAAGAATCCCGTGGGCTTCGATCGCCAGATTCAGTCCATTAAAACGGCAGGCGGCAGGCTCTGCGCCTTCTTCCTCAACGACAACGACGCCGACGGCCACGATGTATCGTGGATCTACGACGTCGACTTTGAGCGCATCGCCGACACGCCGGGTCTTGTCGCCTTTGCCGGAGGCACGCGTGCACACGACATGCAGGTACGCCTCAAGTACGCCGGCATCGATGCCGCGATTATCTCGGACGTCGCGCAGGCAATTGGCGCCGTGGCAGACGAATCCGCCGATGACACCTTCTACGCAGTCGCCAACTACACGGCCTTCCCGCCGCTGGTCAAGGAGCTCGACGAGCTTAAGGGCACCGATGCGAGCTCGGTCGCCTCCCACGCCGTAACGCGCGCCGATGGCAGCGCTGTCCCCACCGACATTGCGCCGGTCGAGCTTTCGCGCCCGCTACGCATCGTCTACCTGTATCCCGATGCCCTCAACCTCTATGGCGACGGCGGCAACGTCATTGCCCTCGAGCGCCGCTGCGCCTGGCGTGGCATCCCCGTGCGCGTGGACGAGGTCCGTATGGGCGAGTCGCTCGATCTCACCGACGCCGACATCGTCATGATGGGCGGTGGCTCCGACCGCGATCAGCTGGCCGTGGCACACGAGCTGTTCGCTCAAAAAGACAAGATCGCGGCCTATGTTGAGGATGGCGGCTCGCTGCTCGCTATCTGTGGCAGCTATCAGCTGCTCGGCCGTTCGTACTATATGGGCGAGAATCGCATCGAGGGCCTGGGCGTCATTGCCGCCGAGACCGTGCGCGGCTCCGATCGCCTGATCGGCAACGTCGCCGTCAAGACCGACCTGGCACCCGAGCCCTTTGTGGGATTTGAGAACCACGGCGGCCGCACCCTGCTCGATGCAGAGGCCACGCCGCTCGGAACGTCCGTCGTCACGGGTACCGGTAACAACGGCGACGATGGCTTTGAGGGCATCATCTACAAGGGCGTCATCGGCACGTACCTACACGGACCGGCACTGCCCAAGAACCCCGAGCTCGCCGACTGGCTGATCGCGCACGCCCTCAAGCGCCGCGGCGACGCGCAGGCCAACGCTCTGCTGCCGCTCAAGCCCCTCGACGACGCTTACGAGCACGCCGCCCACGACGCCGCGATGAAGCTCCTCCCCTAACGCCCCGCCACCACAAAGGGGACAGGCACCTTTGTGGTGGTTTTGACCCGTCCCAGCGGTTTGTCTCGATCTGTAACATCTAGGCCGTTGAAAGTCGTCTTACTGTTACAGATTGAGATATTCGTCCCGACGCCTGCCGTCTGTCTCGATCTGTAACAGATAGAGCCGATTTGCCCGCCCAGATGTTACAGATTGAGATATTTGAAAATCGGAATAGAAGCCTACTCCTTTGTGGTGGTTTTCCAGTTTGCCAACGATATACGCGCCGGCAAAAAAGTCTGCTATACTCTTTCCCGCTGTCCCCATCGTCTAGCGGCCAAGGACGCCACCCTTTCAAGGTGGATATCGCGGGTTCGAATCCCGCTGGGGGCACCATTCCAATTTTCCTCGAACCCGCTGGATGTCAAGTCTGGCGGGTTCGTTGCTTTCCGTGTCGTAGTTCAGTGTCACGAGCACGTCTTCGTCGGATACGCTCACCTGCCATACGAACGCCTTCAATAGCGTTGCGTCATCGAGCTTCGCGCCGCACTGCAGGAAGTCCGCGAAGCGCTCCGGGTCTATCTTCTGCTCCTGGATGGCCTGCAGGTCGTAGTTGGCGCGAGCCTTCTGCTGCTCAAGCTCGGCTATGCGCTCCTTCACGCCCGGCGCTATGATTCCCTGCTCGATGGCGTTCAGGATGTTCTTCAGCCCGCGCTCCGCAGCTGAAAGGGATTCCGCCGCCTGTTTTCGCCTTGTGGCAATCTCCGCCCCGTCTGCCCTGTCGGCGACCATGCGGGCTATCCTCAAGGCCTCCTCGCGGTCGGAAAGCAGCTCGCGTAGGGCACCGACGATAGAGCCCTCAAGCTCCTCTCGGCGAACGTTTCTCATGCAGCCGTCAACGCAGCTGTAGTACTCGTATTTGACGTTGTGCCGCCCGCGCCCGCTCACGCCCTGCAGGTTGCGCCCGCAGCCGGCGCATATGGCCTTACCCGCCAAGGCGAAATCGCCCCAGTCCTCCGAAGAGCGCTTCTTGGTTCCCTGCACCTGCTGAGCGTCCATGAAAGTCACCTCGTCTATGATCGCGGGCATTCCGCCCTCCTTGACTATGCCGCCCCACTCGTAGCGCCCCGTGTAGCGCCTGTTGTGGAGCATCTGGTAAACCATCGAGTAGCCGCACGGGTTGCCGTTGGAGGTCTTCACGCCTCGCTGGGCGAAGTCCCGAGCTATCGAGTTCACGGTCTCGCGGTTGATGCGCCGCTTGAAGGCCTCGCGCACGAATGCGGCGTCATGCTCGTCTATCTCGTACTCGTCGTCCTCCGACCTGCGGTAGCCGAACACGCGCACGCCGTTGGTCTTGCAACGGAGCGCGTTGCCCTCCATTCCGCGCTTGGTGCGCATGGCGGTCTTCTTCGACTCGCAGGCGGCAAGGCCTTCCAGCAGCTTCTCGTAGATGATGCCCTCGGGCGAGTCGGGTATGGCCTCAAGCGCCGACACGAGCTTCACGCCCTTCTTGGCAAGCTCGCGCTTGTATATGGGCGCGTCGTACTCCCCACGGGAGAAGCGATCCATCATGTACACAAGCACTATGTCGGATTCGCCCGCGTTGGCTATCATGCGCTGGAACTCGGGGCGGTCGTCGGTGCGGCCCGATATGGCGTAGTCGCAGTACTCGGCGGCGATGGCGTAGCCCTCGCGTTTGCACCAGTCGCGGCACACGCGCAGCTGGTCGTCTATCGAGGCCTCGCGCTGTTTGTTGCATGAAAAGCGGGCGTATATCACCGCTGTTTTTGGCATAATAAGAAACGGCCTCCTTTCAGAGGTTCTGTGGAAATCCCCACGGGTAGCGCTGCAACGCTGTGACCCCGTGGGGCTTCTTTTTTTCTTTACCTATATAAGACGGTAAACGAGTACAGCATCATGTCGCTGTCGCGCGTGTTGGCGCTGACGGCCATCTTGACATCGACGACCTGACAACCTTTGTCCTGGATGCGCGACAACGTTCCGTCGATGCGCTCGGTAACCTTGTCCTCAAGCTGCGTGGCGGTCGAATACATGGCCTTGCCCGCGACCTGGAACACGAGGGCGTGAACCTTCCCGTCGCTCACGATGAACTCGTCAGCATCGCTAGCCATCTTCTTAGCGGCGCTTTTGTTGAACATTCCCATGCGCTACTCCCTTTCATCCTCGTACGACTCCGCCCTATCGAGCAGAGCGTCAACCGATATGCCCATAGCGTGTGCAATTTTGTATACGATGCTCGCTTTTGGGTCTTTGATCTTGCCACTGAAAATCTGCGACACGTGAGCGTCTGACATACCGGACGCCCTGCACACATCCGCTTGCTTCATGCCAAGCTCGTCGAGGTAGTCGTTCAATGCGCGTGATAGCTGCATCTTTAGCCCCCTCTCACCTAAAGACTATTCGAGTAAATCCTAACAGAAATTAGGAAAAACTCAATATGCTATTGATTCCTAATGTCCATTAGGATATTGTTTTGCTCGTACCTAATGGGCATTAGGAAGAAGGGAGGATCAATGAACAGCCTACAAGGTCTCGTTGCTGCTCGCATTGCCGAGCTGCACATCACGAAGCAGAGCGTAGCCGACGCAATCGGTTGTTCCCTCGTGACCTTCAACAAGAAGGTTAACGGCGAGAGCGACATGACGATTACGGAAGCACGAAAGCTCGCGAATGCAATCGAGGTGACGAGCGATGAAGTCTGCCGACTCGCGCCCTAGCGCCGAAGCAAAGCGCGAAACGCTTCGCGAAACCAGGTTGGATCAAATGGTAACGACGCTCACCAAGGCCTACAGAGATTGGGAGCGCGAGCAGAAAGGCGAGAAGCAGGCGTAATGAGGCAGTGGTCGACACATGAACTCATGTACCTCGAAGAGCACGCGGGCGAAGGCGCTAAGGCGATAGCCAAGGCGCTGGGACGTTCGGAAGACTCTGTTAAGTGGCAAGCGCAACGCTGCGGACTCTCGCTCCGCAAGCGCAGCCAGTGCCCCAACTGCGGCAGATGGACGTTCCGCCCCCTGAACCGAATCAACGGCTGGTGCATCGAGTGTACGAAGGAGCTTCACATGTCCGACCTAGCCGAGCAGGCCAACGCCATGCGAGAGGAGGCGATCAGGGAGAAGAGGAACAACCAGGAGCGACAGCGCTACTACAGCGCAAAGAGCCGCGCCAAGAAAAAGCAGAAATAGGCACACCAAAAGCCACACGTGCTATGACCAGCGGAAACATCAGAAAGGAGCACGAAATGCAAAGCAAAAAGAAAGCGAGCGCCCCCAGCTACCACACTCCGAGCGCCCGCATGAACCGCATCGAGAACGATGCTTCGACCATCATACCATTCGAACGCAAGCAGCGCCCCACCGCGAAGGAGATGCAGGACGCCTCCCAGTTCAAGGCTGGCGTTTTGGTCGGCTTCCTAGCCGCCACGCTCATCTTCCTCATCGTCCTGTGGGCGTGGATCATCCCCACGATGGACGGCGCGGTGGCAACCGCCCAGCAGGCCTACGAGACCACGGCGGGTGTCGTCCATGCGTAACGACGAGCGCTACAGCCCCAAGCCGCAGAGCAACCAGCTTGAGATATTCGGCCTCGGCTTCGCAGGCGAGCAGGACTTCCAAGAGGCCCGCAAGTGGATCGAGAACAACCCCGGCGCCTGGAACTTCATGGTCGAGAACGCCGTGAGGCTCAACCGCAAGGGCTACGTGTCGGTCAACTACCTGGTGAACATGGTGCGCAACGAGCTGCACGTGGCCTGCAAGAACGGCATCGCCCCGAGCCTGGCCCGCATCATGGAGGCCCGCTACCCGCAGCTGAAGGGCGCTTTCAACAAGCACCGCAGCCAGTCGGACGGTTTCAGCGAATGAGCTGGGTTCAAACGCTGGCAGCGACGGCGCGGGTCGTGGTTCCGGTTCGCGAGGTCGTGGGCAAGCAGCGCCCCCGCACCGATTACCGAAACCGCCGCACCTACACCCCCACCAAGACCTTGAAGGCCGAGAAGGAGGTGCGCGACGCGTGGCGGGCCGAATACGGCGAGACCTTCGCCGGGCACGACGGCCCCGTGAGGATGCGCATATCCACCTACCGACCGCTCGCTAAGAGCAACCCCAAGTATTGGGAAGGGCGCTCTGACATAGGAAAACCCGACTGGGACAACGTGGGCAAGCTCGTCTGCGACTCGCTCAACGGCCTCGCATTCAAGGACGACCAGCAGGTGATCACCTGCACCGTGGACAAGCGCCCGAGGCCCTGCCACGGGACGCAACCGTTTATCAGCATCTACATCGAGTACTTCGTCGAGGAGTACGTGAAGGAGAAGAAATGAAGCACTTCGAGAACAACGTGAACGACGGCATGAGCCGCACCGACAGCATCGAGACGCTTATCGACCTCACCAGCTGCATCGCCGTGAACGCCCTCATAGTGGCGGGCGGCGAGGCCGAGGCCGACGAGAAGGACGCGGGCGCTTGGTGGGCCATGATCGCCCTGGCCGAGGCCGCGCTTGAAAGCTACCCCGAGGACGTGCGCGCCAAGGGCTACCAGGTCGTCAACGAGAACACCAACCGGAAGCTTGTGGAGCAGGCGCGCCGCAAAGAGGCCGAGCAGGCCGCAAAGCACGTCATGAGCATCATCTTCGGCGTGAAGAAGGAGGACTAGCCATGGCGCTGATCACGACGCAGCCGGTAAGCGCACGCGCCCTGTTCAAGCAATCGACCATCAAGGGCGACGAGGCGGTCTTGCAGTTCACCGTCCGAATGGACAGCGAGAACGCCTTCCCCCTGATGAAGAAGACGGGCGGCTACGTGATCCTGACCGTTGAGAGCGAGCAGAAGACCATCGAGTTCGACGACGAGACCGGGGAGGTCTGGGATGAGTAACGAAGCCGAGAACGTTGTGGCCGAGGTCATCGAGGAGCAGGACGCATCGAGCCTGACCGTGGCCTACAAGCCGTCCGTCATCGAGGCGAACTTCGACGCGCTCGAAGCCCACGTGCGCAAGACCGTCGAGGCCTACGATGGCGCGACCTACGACCTCACCAAGAAGGAGAACATCGCAGAGGCCAAGCACGACCGCAGCTACCTCAACGGCCTCAAGAAGGAGATCGACGAGCGCCGCAAGGCCGTGAAGCGCGAGTACAGCAAGCCGCTCGACGCCTTCGAGAAGCGCTGCAAGCAGATCACGGCCATCATCGACGAAGCCGCCGACAACATTAAGGCGCAGCTCGACCAGGCCGAGGAAGAGCGCAAGGCCCGCGCTTACGCCAAGTTGCAGGAGCACTACGAGGAGTTCGCCGGGCTTCTGGCCCCCGTCGTGCCCTACGAGCGCTTCCACGAGCCGCAGTGGCTCAACAAGACCTTCGGCGAGATCAAGGCTTACGAGGCGCTTGAGGCGAAGGTCTCCAAGCTGGCGGGCGACTGGGAAACGCTCAAGTCGCAGTTCGAGGGCGAGCCTTTCTATGCCGAGGCCGAGCGCGAGCTGTTCGCGACCCTCGACCTGGGCGCAGCGCTCACAGCGGCCCGCAAGGCGGCAGAAGAGGCCGCGCGCATTGCCGAGCTCAAAGCCGCCATGGAACCTGAACCAGAGCCGGAGGCCGCGCCCGAACCCGCCGGCAACTGGTATCCGGGCGGAAGCCCCATGCAGGAGATCGGCGACGAGCCTATCGGCCCCGCGCCCATTGCCGCACCGGCGCCCGTGCCCGCACCAGTTGCCTCGCCGGAGCCCGTGTCGAGTGGTCCCGCAGCCCCCTGCGTGATGCTCATCGACTCCGCCACGACCGACCAGATGCAGGCCATCGGGCGCTTCTGCGGGAGCATCGGTGTGAGCGGCGTGTTCAAGCGCGGCACCCTGCAGCAGGTCTACGAGCGCACGATCCGTTAGGAGCATCGAATGGCAGACGACAAGCACATGACAATCGACCAGGCGGTGGCGCAGGTTCAGCGCTCCGTGGTCGTGCCGAAGGCGCGGTACAACGCGCACGGCAACTACTACTACCGCTCGATGGAGGACATCGTTGCCGCGCTCAAGGAGCCTTGCCGTGACGCGGGCGTGTTCTTCACCCTCAACGACTCCATCGAGCAGGTGGGCGACCGCTTCTACGTGAAGGCCACCTGCCTCGTGAAGTTCGAGGACGGCGCTCCCGGCGAGATCGTCATTTGCGCCTACGCCCGCGAGCCGCTCGCCCAGAAGGGCATGAGCGAGACGCAGCTCACCGGCTCGGCGTCGAGCTACGCGCGCAAGTACGCGCTCTGCGGCATGTTCGACATCGACGGCACGAGCGACCCGGACTCCCTGAACGGCGTGGAAAAGCCCGAGAAGGAGCCGCCCGTGCAGGGGCCGTTCGACGCCAAGTGCAAGGCCTGCGGCACCGCCTACCGCTTCAACAGCCGTGAGCAGTACGAGCAGTTCATCCAGAACCCCGGTTGCTGCGCGACCCCGACGTGGACGGTCTTGTAGGCCATGCAAGACCTGTACGGAGAGCGCGAGCAGCTTTTCGACCAGCTCATGCAGGAGCTTGAGGCCCTGCGCAGGACTGGCCAGCAGTACGCCGAGAACGAGGCCGAGTACCGTAAGGCGCTGCGCATAGCCATCTTGGAGGAGCGTTCCAAGGGCACGCCGGTCACCGTGATAAGCGACCTGTGCCGGGGACGCCCCGACATAGCCGAGAAGAAGCAGCTGCGCGACTGCGCCGAAGCGCTCTACAAGGCCTCGAGCGAGGCAATCATGGCAATCAAGTTGAGGATCAAGACCGTTGACGCCGACATCCAGAGGACGTGGACGAGCGGCGGCACCGGAGAAGGGAGCTTTTTGTGAGCATCAACCGAGTGAACATTACGGGCAACCTGACGCGAGACCCCGAGCTTCGCAGCACGGCGGGCGGCATGGCGGTTCTCGGTTTCGGCGTTGCGGTCAACGACCGCCGAAAGAACCAGCAGACGGGCCAGTGGGAGGATTACCCGGACTTCGTCGACTGCACGATGTTCGGCAACCGCGCCGAGGCCCTGAGCCGCATCCTGCGCAAGGGCATGAAGGTGGCCATCGAGGGCAAGCTGCGCTACAGCTCGTGGGAGGACAAGAACGGCGGCGGCAGGCGCTCGAAGCTCGAAGTCATCCCCGATGAGGTGGAGCTTCTGAGCCAGAACCCCAACGCCCAGCAGGGCCAGCCGCAGCAGTACGCGCCGCAGGGCTACCAACCGCAGGCCTACGCGCCCCAGCAGGCACCGCAGCAGGCGTACCAGCCGCAGCAAGCGCCGCAGCAGCAGGCACCCCAGTGGAACGCTCAGCAGGCCTACCAGAACCCGCCTGCCGCCCCGCAGCCGCGCCAGCAAGCACCAGCACCCGTGCCGCAGTACGCGCCCCAGCAGACACCGCAGGCCCCGCAGCAAGCGCCCCAGCAGCCCGTGCAGCAGTCGATGGACGTGTACGACGACGACATTCCCTTTTAGGGGTGACGGCGGCGTGCAAGTCCTGGACTCGCTCATCGACGGGCCGCTTAGGCTTCGCAACCGCAGGGAGGGCGACGAGCTTATAGGCATGATCGTCCGGTACCTGCGCACGGGCGAGGAACCCGAGCCGCGCACCGACACCCAGGAAGCGGTGCTAACGGCCATACGGCCCGTCATGGAAACCTCCCGCTCGCGCATCGTGGCGGGAGGCAACGGCGGCAAATCGTCAAGCAACGACGCAAGCAAAGCCGAAAGCAAACGGCCAAGCGAAACGGGAAGCAAACCGCAAAGAAAAAGCGGAAGCAAAACGTCAAGCGAGCTGGCAAGCAAAGCCGAAAGCAAACGGCCAAGCGAAGAGGAAGAGGAAGTAGGAAGAGGAATTAAGGAAGAGGGAAAAGCGAGTGCGGCGCGTTTCCGCGCCCCCTCTCCCGAAGAGGTAGCCGAGTACGCAGCCGCCTATGCGGCGTCCAAGGACATCGACCTCGCCTCGACCGACTTCGACCCAGAGCGGTTCGTCGACTTCTACGCCCAGAAGGGCTGGATGGTCGGCAAATCGCGAATGAAGGATTGGAAGGCCTCCGTGCGCAACTGGGTGCGCACCTCGAAGCCGATACGCGAGACGAAGCAGGAGGTGAGCGAAGGTGACGACTTTTCCCAGTACGACTGAGTGCCCGCATTGCGGGGCCGTGCTCAACGCGCGGTACACCCAGCTGGGCCTCAAGCTCCTGTTCTGCGGTTACGAGTCGTGCGGCTGCGAAGGGGCCGTCGCCGAGCGCGCTGCCATAGCGGCGCAAGAGCAGGCTGAGGCCGAGAAGGCCGTCGCCGAGAAGCGCAGGCGCTCGCTTGTGCGCTGCGGCGTGCCCGAGCGCTACCTGGGGCTTGACCACCCAATGGCCGACGAGCTTGCGCTTGCCATGGAGGGCGGCCAATGGCTCTACCTGTGGGGCGACGTCGGCACCCGCAAGACGACCTGCGCCGCAGCCGTGGCCATGCGCTTGCACGACCGGGGCAAGTCGCCGCTCATGGTGCCGATGTACCGCGTGCTCGACGAGATTCAGCGCAGCTTCCACGACGGCGGCGACCCCTTGAAGCGCTATGCCGAAGCGGGCTACCTGCTCATCGACGACTTGGGCAAGCGCAGGCCCACGGGCTTCGTGCTCGACAGCCTGTTCCAGCTCATCGACCAGCGCTACTCGGCGATGCGCCCCACGCTTGTCACCACGCAGTACAGGCCCAGCGACCTCGTGCGCAGGCTCGCCGAGCAGGGCGACGCCGACACGGCCAAGGCCATCGTGTCGCGGCTGCGCCACGGGGCAAGGGTGGTCGAGTTCGACGGCCCGGACGGGAGGCTCGCATGATCCTGCAAGCAAGCCAGCTGCGCGGCTGGCCGAAGGAGCGCGCCGAGCTTTACGGAAAGCCACACCTCGGGGCGCGCTACACGGGCAAGCGGTCGTACGAGCTTCTGCAAGACCGCTGCTGCGTCTGCGGCAGGCGCGCACAGAGCTGCCACCACGTGGCGCACCGAAGCTGGGGGCTTGAGTTCGAGCTCGTCACGCCGAACGGCACGTGGAGCCTGCGAAGCCCGCTGTTCGCCCTGTGCGGCAGCGGCACGACCGGGTGCCACAACCAGTTCCACGGCGGCGCGGGCCTCAGGGCCGAGTGGCGCTGGCGCTCCAAGGTGTACGAGGAGGCCTGGTGGACGGGCCAACTGCTGGAAGTCTACGAGCCGCACCACCCGGGGCTGTACGAGTACGGCTATTGGGCGATAACCGACGAACACGGAAACGAAATGATCCGAGAAGGGAAATGACCATGGAGATCAAGACTTGCGAGCAGTACGTGCTCGCACAGCTGTTCGACCAGCAGGACGAGAACGACATGCTCAACCGCGAGCTGAAGTACCGCGACGAGCGCATCGACGAGCTGACCGGGCAGATTGATGCCATCGAGGCGGCGCACGGCTCCGCGATGCAGCAGGCCATCCGCAAGGCCAGGCGCGATGCGCTCATGAGCCACTGCACGGGATACGCGTGCGAGGTGACCGACGGCGAGACGTTCGAGGACTGGTGCCTTGAGAATGTGCGCAAGTACTACCTGCCCGAGGGCATCAGCGTGCTTGCGTTCATCAAGGAGTTCGAACCTGAGCTTCGCGCGAAGTACGACAAGCAGGCTGCCGAGGCGCGCGAATGATACGCATCTACGAGCGCTCGCTCTGCCAGAGCTACGCAAGCGCATACCGGCAGGGCATCGAAATCGCCACCACGGGCACCGAGGAAGAGGCGCTTTCCATCGTCGAGGCCCTGACCGACGACAGCTACCAGTGCTTCGCACTGCTGGAAGACGGAACCGTGCTCGACCTGCGGGGCCGGTTCCCCGGTTGCGTGGAGTTGGGCTGTGAGGAGGAACGCGATGGCAACCGAGATTGAGCCGCTGATTATGCCGTTCGACCCGCTTTGGGTCACCACCAGCAAGCGAGAGTACCGCGAGGCCGTGCGCAGGATGGGTGAAGAGCCGGGAGACACCAAGGGCAAGGACGGCCTCACCAGCTGCATCCCGGGCAAGGGGTGCGTGATCTGGATCAGCCGCAAGGTGAAGGCCCCGGACCTGTACGCGCTCGCCGCCCACGAGGCGACGCATGCGGCGTGCGACATGCTTGCCAGCATTGGGGAGGACACGCCCGCCGCCGAGGAGCTGGCCTACATGGTGCAGTCCATCACGGCGGGAATCATCATCGCCTGCGAGGGCCGCAGCGATGGCTAACGCCAAGGTGTTGCGGAAAGCGCAACTGCTGCGCCTGATGGTTGACGAGTTGTGCGACAACATTGAGGCCCGAGAGGCTAGCGAGTCGTGCCTGCACACCTACGGCAGCCTCGGCTACGGCCTGGAAGACGGGCAGGGCAAGACCCAGATACAGAACGATATACGCAGGTGCAGGAGAACGCTCCTCGACCTGTGGAAGCTGATAGGAAAGGAAATCTGATGACCGACGAGAAGAAAACCGAGACCGCCAAGGAAGCCGCAACCGTGAAGAAGGCCATGATCTCGCAGCCGATGGCCGGCAAGACAGACGAGGAAATCGTGGCCACGCGCGACCTCGCCGTGGCGAAGCTGCGCCAGATGGGCTACGAGGTCGTGAACACCCTATTCACCGACGAGTGGTACAGCGACGAGGCCATGAAGGAGCGCGGCGTGGTGCAGGTTCCGCTGTGCTTCCTCGCGAAGTCGCTTGAGAACATGAGCCTTTGTCATGCGGCCTACTTCTGCAAGGGCTGGGAAGACGCCCGAGGCTGCAAGATCGAACACGACGCCGCCACCGCATACGGGTTGGAGGTGCTTTATGAGGAGTAGCGAGTTCTCCGCCGAGGCAGCCCGCATGACGGTGGATGCCGTGAAGGCGTTGGCCGAGTGCTTCGCGCGGGCGTTCCGCCAAGCGGCGAAGTCGATACGCAAGCTGGCGAAGCGGCTCGACCCGAGGTGGCAGCGCCGCTATCGCCGCGCGCTAGCGCGATCGCGCCGCAGCAACCTGTACCTAAAGAGCATCGGGCGATGCAGATGAAGTACGTATCGCTTTTCAGCGGGATAGAAGCCGCCACGGTCGCGTGGGAACCGCTCGGATGGGAGCCGCTGTGCTTCGCGGAGTTCGATGAGTTCCCCAGTGCCGTTCTCGCCGAGCGTTATCCCAACGTGCCGAACGTCGGTGACGTGACGAAGGTTAAGTGGAAGAAGTATCGCGGCAAGTGCGATCTGGTCGTGGGAGGCAGCCCGTGCCAGTCGTTCTCGATCGCGGGGAAACGGGAGGGGTTGCAAGGTGAATCAGGCCTCATGTTTGAGTACATTCGCGCAATACGCGAGATACGTCCTCGATGGTTTCTTTGGGAAAACGTCCCCGGAGCGCTCTCAAGCGAAGGTGGGGAGGCTTTCAGACAGCTCTTGTCCGAAATGGACAAACTCGGGTACGGCCTGGCGTGGCGGGTACTTGATGCGCAGTTCTTCGGAGTGGCCCAAAGACGGCGCCGTCTCTTTCTTGTCGGACGCCTTGGAGCCTGCCCCCCATCGGCGTACTTGTTGAGCCAGAAAGCCTGCGCGGGCGTTCTTCGACGGGCGCGGAAGAGAGGGCGCAGCTTGCCGCCGAGGCTAGAAGCTGCACTCGAAGCGCAGGCTTCAAGTACCACCAGGGAAGCGGGGCCGGCGGAATAGGCTACGAGGAAGAGGTGTCACCGACCTGCACTGCCGACTGGCACAACCCGGCCGTTCTGACCGAGCCGATAGCGATGGCCGACCTCAACGCCAACACGGCCATCGACGAGAACATGGTCGGAACCCTCAAGGTCGGGGGCGATGCGCCCACGGTGTGCGTATGAGCGCCTGCACCCTCGTAGTCCGCTGCGGCTGCGCAGGGGGGGCAAAGGAGCGCTGGTGAGCGACGATGTGTCGCTCACCCTCTCTACCGCCAACACACAAACGCTTTTCGCCGACGAGGGAGAAACCATGATCGTCAGAAGACTCACGCCTTTGGAGTGCGAACGGCTCCAAGGCTTCCCAGACAACCACACGCGGATACCGTACAGGGGCAAACCCGCCGATGAGTGCCCCGACGGCCCGCGATACAAGGCCATAGGCAACTCGATGGCCGTTCCGGTCATGCGCTGGATCGGCAAGAGGATCGCCATGGCGGACAAGGAAGAACCGAAATGACCGACCAATACGTATTCAACCCCGACATACACGAGAAGTGGAAGCCGCCTGCGCACCGATGCGGCAACTGCGCCCACCACGAGCACGACGTTGTGCCCATTGTCCGTTTCGACGTGGATGGCAATGAGGCGGGCAGCACTACCGGCACGCGCTGCTACTGCAACCACGACGGCAAGCACTTCGTGACGGGCGACAACAACCACTGCGACTACTGGGAGGAGGCGCGATGAGCTACGACATACGCCTGTGCGACCCCGTGACGCACGAGGCGCTGCAAACCGACGTGCTTCACGACATGCGTGGCGGCACCTACGCCATGGGCGGCACTACCGGTCTCTGGCTGAACGTCACCTACAACTACGGCAAGCACTACTACCGCGTGCTCGGCGACAAGGGCATCCGCACCATCTACGGCATGACGGGCGCGGAGTCCATCCCCGTGCTCGAAGCGGCAGCGGCCAAGCTGTCCGATGAGGTTTCCGAAGATTACTGGGAAGCCACCGAGGGCAACGCCAAGCGCCCCCTATTGCAGCTGGCCGCGATGGCGCGTATCCGCCCCGACGGCGTTTGGGACGGTGACTGACGATGTTGGTGATAGAGAGGAATAACGTTCCAGAAAACTGCTCGACATGCCTTTACGGGAAGTTCTACGGCTGCAGCCATGCCGACCGCCAGAAGGATTGGACGTACTACCGCTTTTGGCAAGGCCTGAAGCACTGCCCGAGCTGGTGGCTCGACCATAACCGGTTCGAGAGGGTGTGGTGAGATGGTTGGCTACGAGCCGCCTAGTGGCTGGAACCTCCCGCCGGGGTGCTTCGAGGGAGACCCGAACGCGCCGTGGAACCGTGAGGAGCCGAAAACCTGCGGGGACTGCTCGCATCTGCTGGAAGGCTGCTGCGACTACGGCATCTGCGAGTTCGAGTTCGAGGAGGCGTTCGACGAGGAGGCGGGCAAGCGCCCGCTTCCGGCATGGGAGGCCGCCTGCTGGGCGCGTGACTGGATCGTCGAGCATTACAAGGACATGCAGGAGGACACGTGCGAACGATGCGATGGCTAGCCGCCTCCGGTGTGGCGCTGCTGCTCGGAATCCTGGCGCTTGAGGCCTGGGTTGTCCGGATGCTCGCGGCAGGTCTGATCCTGCTCGCCCTGTTCGCCTGCGGTTAGGGGAAACGCTTGAGAAACGTGAACTGGGGCTGCCTGGCGTTCCTCGCCGTGGCCCTGATTATTGATGCTTTTGCCGTGTGGGCGGCTTCGTCGCTCGCGCGCTGGATGATTGGAGTATGACATGCAAGACTGCGTGATCTTGGGCAGCGTCGCCACGTTCGACGGCGTCACGCCCGACAAGGCCCAAGCCCTGAAGGTGCTTGAGGAGGCTTCCGAGGTGTACAACGCCTGGCAGGTGTGGGACGAGTGCCGCGACGACGAGGCCAAGGCCGAATGCCGCCAGCCCCTCATGGAGGAGTGCGCCGACGTCGTGCAGGCGACTGCCAACCTCGTAAAGGCATGCGGCTGCGACGACATGCGCCTGCACCTCATGGACTGCGAGGACAGAAACCGCAAGCGCGGGCGCATCACCGGCTCGAAGCCCTATCCTGGTGCCTGCGGGCGCGAGGGTTGCAAGCGCTTCGTGTTCGTGCCAATTCCTCGCCCCTATGGGGTGCTGAGCAAGATCAAGGCCAAGATTGGGGGCCTGAAGTGAACCGCGCGCAGAAGGTCATAGCCGCCGTGGTGTATGCCGGTAGCCTCGTGGCTGTGTCGCTCGCAATGATCGGGGTTTGTTCCCTGCTGGCTCGCTGGGTTGCCAGTATATGGGGGCTTGTGTAGCCCCTGAAGGCATGAAGAAGCCCCCTAGAATCGAATCTAGGGGGCTTTCTGCTGCCTGCTGCTATCTGCTCTGCCCTGTGGCCTTCTCGGCTGCTATAGCCTTCTCTAGGTCTCGTTTGGCCTCGCTGATGATCTGCAAAAGCTCGTGCCACTGCTTCGGCTCTCGGTCTTTCATGGCTTGCCTTTCTAGTTGTATGTGTCGCAGATGCTCGGGGTGCCGTCCCATAGGGTGAGCCGGTACCCGCATAATTCGAGTTCGGGGCTGTTCTTCGCCCTGCCGTAGTCCCTGACCTTGAGGCGCTTCCCGTTGTCGCTCGCCTCTCGGCCCATGATCGGGTCGTAGGTGAAGCAGTTCGGCAGGGGCATGTACTTGCGCTCCCACCCGTAGGCGTCGGCCAAACCCTCGAAGGTGCTTTCTATGGGCCTGATCGTGGCTGTTTTCGCTGTGGCCTTGATGGCTTGGTAGAAACTGCCCTCGCATTCGAAAATGTCGCCTGCCTTTACCTGCATGGTGTGCCCCTTTCTAAAGATTGGGGCAAGGCCTGAAGCCCTGCCCCTATGTCGTTCTGCTATGCCGGGAGGAGGTTGCCCCTCGGGGCCTCCACGCGCCGGCTGCGCACCGCGTCGCGCCCCTGCTGCATGCCTCGGCTTATGCTGTCGTTGTTGGATGCCTTGAGGCCTCGCCTATGGGATCGCCCAAGCCCCAGGCCCTCGAAGTAGTCCTCAACCTCCTTGGGGCAAACGATCATCAGCTCGAAGCACTGCTTCTCAAGCTCGGCGCGCACCCCGGCGATGAAGCCGATAACGAAGTTCGAGTAGGCGTCGGGGTCGGTGTACGCGAAGTCCTGATACTCGTTTGCCAGCTTGTGGCAGGTTTCGAGCAGGTTCGCGTAAACGATCTCCGCCGCCTCGCTGTCGGCCTTGTAGCCGACGAACACGAACTCGTACTTGCGGGCCGTCACCCTGCGCTGGTACACCTTGCACCTGAAATTGTCGGCGATGGTCTGCGCCAGGCTCGGCGCCCACGCCTTTGCCGTCCACCCGGTGGTGGTCTCGGTCACCCGCTTCACCTCGTCGGCAAGCTCCCACTCCTCCACGTCGTTGTCCGCGATGAGCTTCTGGGCCTTGAGGGCGAACTGGATCGCCTCGGCCTCGTTGCAGCCGTTCTCGACGCTGTGCTCGCGCAGCTTCTTGATCTTCTCGATGATCCTCTCTCGCTCCATCTTGTAGCCTCCTTAATGGGAGGGGCGAGGCCCCTCCCGGTAGTTGTCCGTTACTTTTCCCATAGGTAGCCGAACGCCTCTGCTATCCTCGGGATCTCGATTGCCCTCTTCGGCGTGAAGTAGGTCTCGCGCTCGAAGAAGTTCATGCCGTACTTCCTGTTGATCTCCTCGAGCTCTGCCAGGTTGAAGTAGCCCATCTCGGGGACCGCCCCGAAGACGAACCCGAACATGTCGCCCGTCTCCTCGTCGTACTCGGTGGCGTATAGGTCCCAGCCGTTTATGCAGCTGAACCAGTGGCCGTACACGATCGTGTCGGCCTTCTTGCCGTCCTGTGAGTAAAGGGGCGGGAGCTTCTTCTGCAGCTCTTTCGTGAGTAGCTTCTGCATGGTATGATCTCCTGTGTGTTGTTGCGGGAGGCCCCTTCTCGGGGCCTCCTGCTTGCTTTAGGCTGCTTGCTCTGCTGGTCTGATGGGGTTCGTTTCGCCGATGTTCCAATCAATGGCCTTGGCGTTCTGCCACTTGCCCTGATCGTCCATGTAGTAAAATCCATGCTTGCCGAAGTACTTTCGAACCTTCAAGGCCCCGGACTCGATGCCATCGGCTATGACCTGCTTTCGAAGGTCTTTCACCATGTAAATAATGGCTTCTTCGTCGCTGTTGGCCTTGAATGCCTCGGTTACCTGTGCAAGGTAGTTATCGCAAGCCCTCATGATCTCCACTTGCTCGTAATCGGCTCGGGGGATCTCGTTAATTGGCCTGTGCTTCGTGGCCTCTACTGTGTACCTGCCAAGCTCTGGAAAAGCCATGTACTCGTTTACAAGCTTCAAGGCTGTTGCAAGCTCTAGGCCATCCTTTCGGCCCTGGGGGCCTTTTCTGAAGTAGCCTCGTGCTCGCATACCCTCAACTATGGCTAGGATCGTGTGGTTGCTCACCAGCTGACCACTTACCACCAGATCTAAACTCTGCTGCTCTGCCATCTCTGTAGCCTCCTTATTCGGTTCTAAAGCTGCTTGCTAGCTCTGTGGGCTTTGTGGCCCTCATTGCTGACAACTGAATTATTGTACAATAATTAGTGTGCTATAGGCACAATGCACAATAGCTATTGTTCTACACAATACCTGCACAATTGCTATTGTTGTATCCCTATTGCTATTGCTGTATCATCGGGGGATCAGATCAAGGCATGAAGGGAGGTTGCATGACACCGACTGAGGCGCTTAAAGAAATGCTCGACCGTTCCGGCATGAGCATGTACGCGCTTTCAAAGGCCATGGGCAAGAGCAGGAACTACGTTCAGAATACGATCAAACAAGGTTCCGACCTAGGCGCGGGAAACCTTGCGCTCATGGCTTCTCACATGGGCTTTAAGCTGACGTTGAACGGAATGGGCGAACCCATCGAGATAACGGAGAGGAGCGAAGATGCCGACGATAATCAAGGGCCAGCCGACTAGCGCCGAGATTCGCAAGCGGCTCAAGGCGGAAGGACGCCCCGTGGTGCTTTCCTGCTCGCTGGGCAAGGACTCGCTGGCCGCCTGGGTGGCGCTTGAGGACGAGGGTATAGAGGTCGTGCCGATCTACTACTGGTCTATCCCGGGCCTTCCGATGGTCGAGCAGAACGTGCGAACCATCGAGAAAGTGTTCGGCGTGAAGATACACCAGTACCCGCACCCCAGATGGTCGAGGACGCTCAACAACTGCGTGTTCCAAAGTCCGGCGCACTGCGACGTGATCGAGGCCGCGAACATGCCGGTCTACAGCTACGACGACATGCGCCCCTACATCCTCGAAGACCTCGGCCTGCCCGATGACACGTGGTTCTGCGACGGCGTGCGCGCCTGCGACAACCCGTACCGTCGAGCCAGCCTCACCAAGCACGGCCTCATGAAGCAGACCACGCACAAGGCCTCGGTGGTTGCGGACTGGACGAAGGCAGAGGTCATGGATGCGATCGCCCGCAGGGGCATCGGCCTGCCTCCGGACTACGAGCTGTTCGGGCGCAGCTTCGACGGCCTGGACATGCGCTTCATGAAGCCCCTGCGCGAGAAGCGCCCCGACGATTTCGCCGTGGTCAAGAAGTGGTACCCGTTCATCGAGGCAGACGAGAAGAGGTGGGAGCACTATGGGCTTTAAGTTTGAGAAGCCGCAGAAGGCGCGTAAAGAGGCTAAGGCGGCCGAGGAAGCGCAGCTGTCCGACCACCAGAAAAGCTACCGAGACCGCGAGAAGCGCGAGGAGAAGCGCTTTCAGATGGCCGTCGATTCCGGCTTCTGGATCTGCTTCTGCTTCCATGACGCCGAGGAGCGCGGGCGCTTCGCCGATCTGGTCAAGGCCGATGCCGAGGGCTGGACGTTCGGCGACGTAATCCGCCCCGTGTTCGAGGAGCGCATAGGCCTTCAGAACAAGCGGCAGTTCAAGCCGAAGGAGCAGAAGGGCACGCCGATGCCGAACCCGCTCGATTCGGTCGAGACCACCGACAGCCTCGAAGGCGACAGCTTCGCCGAGGCCGATGCCATACTCAAGGCGTTCGAGTCGCTTGAGGTTAAGCCCTACTACGACAACGTTTGGAGCAGCGCCTACTACGTCGTGTGCGTGTTCCGCGACTCCGACGACCTCGAAAGCTTCATCAGGGAGTATGCCCTGGCGAAGTACGGCGACCTGTACATGGACGGGTCGAAGATCCTTGAGGCCCTTGAGGCCTAAGGCCAATCTCACGCGCATAGGAAAATCAAGGCGTCCTTCGGGACGCCTTTTTTGTTCCCTAAAACGAGAGGAGGCAGGCATGTTCGGTCGTATTCGCCGCGCAGCGGGAAACATCGCCAACCGAGTGCGCTCCGCGTTCAATCGCGGTCGCGGCAGCTCTTCCGGCCGCTCCTCCTACTAAGGGGGAACCCAGGGCCAGCGCGATCATAAGGCGCTGGCCCTTTCCATCGTCAAAGCAAAACAGAGAGGAGTGAACGCATGGCAGCCAAGCGAGAGAAGCCCACACTTCCCACCGACACAGACTGGCCCGCCGAGACCGTCACATGGTTCAACGCGTGGCGCGACGACCGTTGCAGCGACCGCTGGGACGAGCGCCAGTGGCAGTACGTCATGGACACCGCCATCGTCCACGCCCTCGTGTACGGCTCCAACGACTTCGGCGCGCTCGCCGAGCTTGACAAGCGCCTGCGCTTCATGGGCCTCACGTTCGAGGACTAGCCATGAACGACCAGAACCTCATCAAGCCGAAGCGCGACCAGACGCCCGAGCAGCGCCGGGCCGCTGCCTCGAAGGCCGGCAAGGCCGCCGCCAAGAAGCGCCGCGAGAAGAAGCAGCTGCAGGAGATCGCCAAGACCGTGCTGCACATGCCGTTCGAGGGCACCGACGCCGAGCTGGACGAGCTGGAGGGGATGTCCTTCGAGGACTACCCCGACCGCAAGCTCACGGTCTCCGAGATAAGCGTGCTCAAGGTCGCCAGGAAGGCCATGAAGGGCGACATAGCCGCGCTTCAGTTCCTTCGCGACACCGCAGGCGAGAAGCCCGTCGAGAAGGTCGAGGTGGCAGCGGACGTGTCGCACGCGGCCGAGGAGATCGGCAAGCTGATAGAGGCGAAGCGCCATGCCGACAAGGGCTGACCTCATCGACCTGGTGTACGACTGCCCCGCCGACATAGCCGTGAAGCTGGGATACGACAAGCTCACCGGCCTGCACAACAAGTGGATCAAGGACATGGTGTTCGGCACCGAGGACGAGACCATCCAGGCGCACCGAGGCTCGTTCAAGACCACGTGCCTGCACATCTCGTTCGCCTTCATCCTCGTGCTGTTCCCCGGCGAGCGCGTCATATTCCTGCGCAAGACCGACGACGACGTGGCAGAGGTCATGACGGCTACGGCCAACGTTCTTCAATCGGAGTGGTTCCAGGCCCTCGGGCGCATGCTCTACGGCACCGACCTCGTGATAACCAAGGCCACGCAGTCCTCGGTGTCGACGAACCTCAAACAGGGCGTGTCGGGCGCTCCCCAGTTGCTGGGGCTTGGCTGCGGCGGCTCTCTCACGGGCAAGCACGCCGACAAGGTGTTCACCGACGACATCGTGAACGTGAAGGACAGGGTGTCCGCAGCCGAGCGCGAGCGCATCAAGCTGCTGTACATGGAGCTTCAGAACATCCGCAACCGAGGCGGGCGCATCTTCAACACGGGCACGCCGTGGCACAAGGACGACGCCTTCCAGCTGATGCCCAACATCCGCCGATGGAGCTGCTTCGAGACGGGACTCATGAGCCGCGAGGACATAGAGCGCGTGCGCGCCAGCATGTCGCCTTCGCTTTTCGCTGCCAACTACGAGCTGAAGCACATCGCCGACGAGGACGCCATGTTCACCAACGCGCAGTTCTTCAAAGAGCCGCAGCTTTTGGCGGACGGCATAGGCCACATAGACGCGAGCTACGGCGGCGCTGACTATACGGCCTTCACCTGCGTTAGGGAGAGGAGCGGCATCTGGTACGCGCACATCCGCATGTGGCATAGGCACGTAGACGACTGCCTCGACGAGATCCTGAAGGAGTGCAAGGCCCTGCGCATCGGCACCGTCTTCTGCGAGTCGAACGCCGACAAGGGCTATCTGCGCAAGTCCATCATCCGCAGGGGGCACCCGTGCTGCTCCTACCAGGAGGCGGAGAACAAGTACATCAAGATAAGCACGCACCTGCGCAGTCAGTGGGCCAACGTGAGGTTCCTCGACTGCGACCAGTACCCGCTCGACGCGGACGCATTGAACCAGGTGCTCGACTACAGCGAGAACGCAGCGCACGACGACATGCCGGATTCGCTCGCAAGCGCGATAAGGCAGTGGCAGAGCAAGCCGGGCGTGAAGTTCTTCAAGGGAGGCATATAAGTGGCGCACGAGTTCCATTCCTTCTACTACGACCAGATGCAGCGCGAGCCTGAGACCGAGGACTTCCGCGTGCCCGCCGGCACCGAGATGACGCCCGAGCTGCTTCAGAGGCTCATCGACGAGTTCGAGCAGGCCCACAAGCCGCGCTACGAGTACCTGGACGCGGCCTACAGGGGCCATTACGCCATCTTCGACCGCGCCTGGCGCAGGAAGCCCGACTACAAGCCCGACAACCGCATGGCGGCGGACTTCGCCTACACCATCACGCAGACGTTCGAGGGCTACTTCATCGGCGTTCCGATGACGCTTTCGGTCAAAAACGCCGAGGGGATGCCCGATTCGCGGAAAAGCTCCGTGGAGGCGTTCATCGCCGAGTTCACGGCGAGAAACCTTCAGGAGGACGTGGACGCAGAGCTTTCGAAGATGGCCTCCAAGTTCGGCCATGCCTACGAGATGCTTTACCAAGACGAGGACGGCATGCCGCGTTCCATCGCGGTCGCGCCGCTGACCGCCTTCATGGTGTACGACGACTCCGTGCTGAAGCGCCCGCTGTTCTTCGTGCGCTGGTTCTACGGCGACGACGGGGCCATCAAGGGCAGCTGGTCGGATGCCGCGCAGGTGGTCGATTTCGCCCGCACGAACGATGGCTTCGCCTTCGGCGAGCCTAGCGCGCATGCGTTCGGAAGCGTGCCCGCGGTCGACTTCCGCCAGAACACCGAGGGGCGCGGCCTCTACGAGGGCGTGCTGTCGCTCATCGAGCAGTACAACGCCGTGCTGTCCGAGAAGGCCAACGACGTCGAGTACTTCAGCGATTGCTACATGGTGGTCAAGGGCAAGGAGCTTGACGAGTCCGAGATAGAGAACATCCGCGAGAACAAGATCATCAACCTGTTCGGCGAATCGACTGAGGGCCTCGACGTGATGTTCCTCGTGAAGCCGAACGCCGACGGCGTGCAGGAAAACCTCATCAACCGCCTGGAAACGCTCATCTACAAGACCGCCATGGTGCCCGACATCACCGACGACAACTTCGCCACGGCCTCCGGCATAGCGCTCAAGATGCGCATGATGCCCATGAGCAACCTGGCGCGAAACAAAGAGCTGAAGTTCAGGCGCGGCGTGCAGGAGCGCATGCGCCTTCTGGCCGCCTACCCCAACGCCGATTTCGCGGGCGACGACTGGCAGGCCGTGGAAGTGACCATGCACCGCAACATGCCCGACGACCTGCAATCCGAGGCAAGCGTGGCCGGGCAGCTCTCTGGCATCGTGTCCGAGGAGACCCAGCTTTCCGTGCTCTCGTGCGTGAGCGACCCGAAGGCAGAGATGCAGCGCAAGCGCGACGAGCAGGAAGAGAAGGCCGACGCCATAAGCGGCGGCATGCCCACCAACAGGACGGCTCAGGCCGATGACACCGAAGAGGAAGGAACCAACGATGAAGGTAGCGATCTATAGCCGAGGCAAGCGCCTTGCCATCCGCGAGCAGCCGAGCGCAGAGGCGCCAATTATCGGAACGATGGGCAGCGGTTGCGCCGCGCACGTCGAGGATGCCGCACCCGGCTGGCTTGAGCTGACCATGGGCGGCTACATCCGCGAAGACCTCGTGACGGTCGGCTCCCTGGTGGATACGACAACGTACGCAATCAAGGAGCAGCCGAGCGGTGCGCCGCAGCCCGAGGCGGAACAGCAGCAGGAAGCGCCTGCGCAAGAGGCCGAACCCGAGCCTGCCGAAGAGCAGCCCGAGGCGGACGACAACGCCGGCCTGATGGCCATGAAGATCAACGAGCTGCGCGAGCTTGCCAAGGGAAGCGGCGTGACCCTTCCGAAGAACGCCACCAAGGCGCAGATCATCGAGCTTCTTATGGGCAGCGATGAGCAAGCCTAGCGACGAGTACTGGCGCGAGCGCCGAGACGAGTTCCTTGCGCAGCTTGAGAAGGACGAGGCCGCCTTGCGCAAGCGCCTTGAGAAGGTGTACGCGAGCGAAGCGGCCAAGCTCGACCGCCTCATAGCCGCCTACTACGCCCAGTACGGCGAGGACAAGGTGATAGAGTACCGCCGCCTGCTGCAATCCATCAGCGCGGAAGACCGCACCCTGCTCATGGAGCGCATGGACGACTTTGCCAAGAAGTACCCGCAGTACGCCGACCTCATGCCCGTCCGCGAGTCCATCTACCGGCTGAACGAGCTTGAGGCCATCCAGCTTCAGATACGCATCCAGCAGTACGAAATAGGGGCCATCGAGCAGGCAGAGCTTCAGCGCCACTTCTCCGAGCAGGCGCGCCGCGCGGCCAACATGGCCGCCGAGGAGCTGGGCTTCGGCAAGGACTTCTACCGCTACGACTCCGAGGTGGTCAAGGCCACCGTGGGGGCAGCATGGGCCGCCGGTGAAGACTTCTCGGCGCGCATCTGGACAAACCGCGAGAAGCTGGCGAGCTACCTCAACGACGACTTCTCGAAGCTCATAGCGCGGGGTGTCTCCTATGACGAGGTCTCGCGCGAGCTTCGGGCGAGACTGAACCACAGCGGCACCCGAACGGCTATGCGCCTCGTGTACACCGAGGGCACGTACCTCTTCAACGAGGCGCAGGCACGCGTCCACGAGTCGGAGTTCGAAAGCTACGCCATCAGCTGCATACACGACGGCAAGGCCTGCGAGGTGTGCCGCGAGCTTGAGGCCTACCAGAAGCAGCATCCGGCAAGGCTGTCGGAGCGCATGCCGGGAACGAACTTTCCGCCCATGCACCCGTGGTGCCGCTGCTCCTACACCCTTGAAGTGGCCGATTGGGGCAAGTGGATAGACGAGTACGTGCAGAAGCGCGGCGGCGATTCGGCCACACAGGCCACACGCCTGCGCTCCGACGCCATGGTGCGCGAGCCTGAAACCACATCGTTCCTGCAATCGCTTCAGCGCGTAGGCTCGACGCTCGCGGGGCTTGATTTCAGGCTCAAGGGCCAGCAGTCGCTTGCGCGCAAGATACGAACCGACTCGTACAAAGACGTTATCACCGAGCAAGAGGCGGCTGATGGCATCCACGACGTGCTGCGGTACACCTACCAGCTGAAGACATCCAGCTTCGCCGACGAGTTCGCCCGCATCCGCGCCGAGCTTGAGAAGGCGGGCTATACTCTGATCAGGGTCAAGAATACGCTGCAAAGCACGGGCGTAACCTATCGCGGCGTCAACTGCCAGTTCGAGACGCCAGACGGCTTCAAGTTCGAATTGCAGTTCCACACGCCCGAGTCGCTTGCCCTGAAGGAGAACGAGCTGCATAAGCTGTACGAGGAAGCGCGCTTGCCCGAAACCGACCCGAAGAGGCGCGCCGAGCTTGTGCGCCGCATGATAGAGCTGTCCGACGGGCTGGCTACCCCGCCCAACATCGAGGAGGTGCGCAAATGACCTACTACACCGACGACACGGGAAAGCGAGTCTCGCGCATCGACCTTGAGGCGGGAACCGCCGAGACATATAACTTCACGCTTGGCAGATGGCACGATGATACCGAGCTATGGGACATGCTTATAGGCGAGCTGTGGCTGGACGAGATCAGCCAAGAGCAGGCCGAGGCCATCATCCGCAAGCGCAACAAGGAACTCCACCGCTAAAACCGAACACCCTTCTCACCTCCACGGTAGAACGAAGCCCCCGGACATGGGGGCTTTTCTTTTTTCGATTGGAGGAGACGTGATAAGAGCCGAGTACATCACGCGCCGGGGCTGCCCCGCGTGCGAAGCCTACCGAAAGGCGGTCATAGAGCCGCTTGCAGCCGAATACCCCGGGCAGGTGCGCGAGCACTGGGCGTGGGACGGTCTCATGGAGCGGCTGAACAACTCCGAGCGCATAACGCGCATCCCCATGGTGGTGATAACCGACGAAGGTTCGGAGGTCATGCGCCTTGCCGATCTGCCGACGCTAGAACGCCTCGAAAACATCCTAGACCCCTCGTAGCGGGCGAATCTCACGCACGCGGGACACTGGCTTGGTCAAAGACCGACCGAGCGTTGAAGTCGCTAAAAGCCACGGCATCGGGCAGGCGTGGAACCCGCTAAAAGCTACGGCGAAACGTGCAGGCATGAGCCACGAGAAACCTTATGGAGGGTGCGAAACATGGCGAAAGACGGAAATCGACAGAAGTTCGCTGGCGTAGCGGGCGGAAACCTCACGCCGCCGCAGGGCGGCAGCGCCGACCCCGCAGGCGATGGCGCAGAAGGCGACGAGGGCAACGACCAAGCCCCCGAGCCTACCGGCGACGAGGGCAACGGCACCGACCCGAAGCTCTCGGGCAAGACGTACACCGACGACGAGGTGAACGCCATCGTGCAGCAGAAGCTCGCGCGCGAGGGCAAGAAGCTCGAAAAGCGCATCCGCGAGGAGCTTGCGCAGCAGGCCGACGACAAGCGCTCCGAGGCCGAGAAGCTGGCGGGCATGAACGACCTGCAGCGCGCGCAGTACGAGCTGAAGAAGGCCCAGGGCGAGAAGGCCGAGCTTGAGCGCCGCATCAACCTCGCCGAGCAGATGGGCGTCGCGCGCTCCGAGCTGAAGGCCGCAGGCATCGACCTCGGCGACGAGCTGCTGTCCATGTTCGTCACGGAGAAGGCCGCCGACACCAACGCCGCGATCTCCAAGATCAAGGAGCTGTTCCCCAAGGCGGTAAACGCCGCCGTGCAGGAGGCGCTGAAGCGCCAGCCCCCGAAAGACGGCGCGGGCACCAAGCCCAGCCAGTCGTTCGCGTCGAAGTTCGCATCCGATTACAGCAACCGAATGAACGGAGGAAAGAAAGATGGCGCTCAATAAGGCGTTCACCTACGGCGAGTCCCAAAGCATCCTCGATTCCGAGGTGGGCATCGTCGCGAAGACCCGCACCGCCACGCAGGCCATGGCCAAGGAGGTCGACGGCCGCAAGCTCATCAAGGCGGGCGCACTCTTCACGGGCACGTCCGAGTTCGGCGTGTTCCTTGAGGACTACGACATGACCGATACCGACAAGTGCCCGGCTGCGGTTATCTTCCAGGGCCGACTCAAGGCCGACAAGGTATCCACCGAGGCCAAGGCGAAGAAGGCAGACCTCGCCGCCACAGGCCTCTACCTGGTTTAACGAAAGGAGCAGCGCAACATGTGTCTCATCTCTGAACTCATCACCGAGCGCGACATGCTCGACTTCTCGCAGGGCTTCAACGTCCAGCGCAGCTACACAGGCTCCCGCCTGTTCCCCGACCGCAAGACGCAGTACATCGAGGCCGAGTACACGCGCCTGGCCGAGAACGGCAACCTGCCCACCGTTGCCATGATCCACGGCTTCGACACCGAGGCACACATCGGTTCCCGCGTGCCGTTCGAGCGCGTCACCACCGAGTCCCTGCTCATCAAGGAGAAGATCAACCTCTCCGAGCGCCTGCGCCGCATCACTCGCGGCCTCGACATGCAGATGGACTCCGTGCGCCGCTACGTCTTCGATGACGTCGCCCGCACCGCCGAGTCTGTCGTCACGCGCGCCGAGAAGGCCAAAATTGAGGCCCTGACCACGGGCAAGATGATCATCGCCGAGAACAACGTGTCCATGGAAATCGACTTCGGCGTGCCCGAAGACCAGAAGGTCACGGCCAAGTGGGCGGTTGCCGAAGCCGACATCCTGGGAGACATCGACGGCTGGGTGACCATCGCGCAGGGCAAGGGCCAGACCCCGACCGTGGCCGTCACCTCCAAGAAGGTGTTCTCCCTCATCCAGCGCAACGCCGCCGTGCAGAAGGCCATCTTCGGCGTCAACGGCGCGGGCATCCTGCCTAGCCTGGCGCAGGTGAACAACCTGCTAGCGCAGCAGTTCAACGGCCTTACGCTGACCGTTGACGAGGAGCGCTACGGCATCATCGGGGCCGAGGGCGGCAGCGTGTCCCAGGGCCGCTTCTTCCCCGAGGACAAGTTCGTCATGTGCTCCGTGGGCTACGACGGCTCCGTGGGCACGGGCCTTTGGGGCGTCACCCCCGAGGAGCTTGAGCAGGGCGGCGCTTTCGACGAGAAGCGCCAGATGCAGTTCGTCACCTGCACCCGCTGGGACACCCCCGACCCCGTGGCCACGTGGACGAAGGCCTCCGGCGTGTTCATCCCCGTGCTGCCCAATGTCTACGGCCACATCATCGCGACCATCGACACGACATCCACGCAGGCCCTTGAGGCCTCCGACCACGTGGAGGGCTAGCCCATGGCCGCGCTCGTAGACCGCGTTAAGGCGCGATACCTCCCAGACGAGGCCGTGCCGGACGACTCGGCAATCGAGGAGATGATCCAGACGGTCACCGACCGTCTGCTCATCCGCCTCAAGGTCGAGAGACTTCCGCGCCTGGCCGAGTCAATCGCCGTCGATGCGGCGGTGAAGGCCCTGCGCCTGCGCGGCTACGAGGGCAGCACCTCCGAATCGGCGTCCGACGGCGGCAGCATGTCGAACTCGTTCATCGACGACGTGCTGTCCGCCTATTCCGACGACATCGAGGCCCTGCGCGAGGCGTGTCGCCCCAAAGGCATCAAGTTCATGGGAGCGCGCCGATGAAGTGGTGTAGGGCAAAGGCCTATAGACGCGAGCAGACGGGCATCGACGAGCTGCACAACCCCATTTGCTCGACCGTCGAGGCGTTCGACTTCTTCGTGCGCTTCGGCCCGAGCCACAAGGTTCGCAGCGCCGAGGCGGGAAACGCCTTCGACAGCGTTTCCCGCGCCCTGCTCACCAAGCGCCCGGCAAGCGACTTCGCCGGCATCTGCGGCGTCGAGGTCAAAGGGGCTTCCTACGAGGTCGAGAACGTCATGGCCGACGGCGACGCAACCGTCGTGAGCGTCAAGAGGTGCAAGCCATGGGCCTCGTGATACGCGACGTGAACGGTCTTGCCGGAAAGCTCAACCGCCTTTCGCACGTAAGGTTCGAGGCCGTGATCATGAAGAACATGGCCCAAATCTACAACCGTGGCAAAGCGGACGGCGGAACGCCCGTATCTACCGAGAAGACCAGGCCTGGTGGGCCACACGGCGAGCTGCGCATGTCGTTGGGGCAGTCCGGCGACACCGTCGGATACGCGAAGGACTACGCGCCTCACGTCGAGTACGGCCACCGCACGGTGAACGGCGGATACGTGGAGGGGCAGCGATTCCTGCAACGCAACGTCAAGGCGCAAGAGCCGATATTCAGACAAGACCTAATCGACCAGCTACGGAAGCTCTAGGGAGGGCGCGATGATCCAACGATTAAGCCTCGCGGTGTTCCTCGGTTGCCTCATAGAGGCCATCGAGGCGGGTACCGGCACCAGCTGCTACGACAGCCCAGAGAATCGTGATTCGCCGCTTTACAGCGTCGAGCTGCAATCGACGCAGCCTGAGAACACCAAAACCATGTACATCGACGCCATCACCGTTTGGGTGCACTGCATCAGCGAGCCAGTGCGCCCATACAGCAACGCCAAGGTGCTCGGCATGGTGCAGCGGCTCGAACAGGCGCTTGCTGACGGCTTCGAGCTTCCAGCGCCGTTCAGCCTCTACCGCACGACCTGCAACGGCGTGCAGACCGTAAAGAAAGACGAGACCGACGAGGGCCACGCCATCGCGGAGTTCACCTTCCGCGTTTGCTACGGCCTCCGCGTCAAGAACTAGAAAGGAACCGAGATGTCTACTGCTCAGCAGGACACCAACCTCATCGGCTGCGACTTCGACGCAGCAACCGCCAAGGCCCTCAGCGGCAACGACATCGTTGCCCTCGTTACCGACAAGATCGGCATCGAGATGCTCGCCGTGAGCGGCCAGCAGGGACTCAAATTCAACATGAGCCAGGACAACACGGAGGCCGCGACCAAGGACGACGCCATCGGCGGCTGGACGCTCAAGTTCGCCAGCTCCAAGAGCTGGGACGCATCCATCGACGGCCTGTACTCGCCCGACGACTCCGCCACGAAGACCGTCGCCAAGGCGCTTGCCGAGGGCGAGTACCTGTGCCTGAAGGTCTGCAAGCGCATCCGCACGAGCGCGAACACCAAGTACGTTCCGCTGCGCATGGGCCTCGCGCTCGTGTCCTCCGACAGCTTCGAGGCGCCGAACGACGACAACGCCACCTACTCCATGGAGTTCCAGGGCACGGGCAAGCCGTGGCTCTACGAGACCGCATCCGAGGAGCAGATCACCGCAGCCACCATCACCGTTTCCAACAGCTAAGGAGCCTGACCAATGGCAGAAGACACCGAACTCGACGCATTCCTTGAGGATTCCACCGCAGACGCCACGGAAGCTGAAGACATCGTGAACGAGCTTGAGCAAGACCCCGAGAGCATGGAGCCGCAGACCTTCACCGTGCGCGGCCACGTCTGCGAGATCCGATTCTCGCGCAAGCGCATCGACCTCTACGAGGAGCGCCACACGCCGATCATCGCCTCGTTCTACAAGAACGACGGCATGTTCACCTTCAAGGAGCTTGCGGCCATCGCGGGCTACGGCCTGAAGGTACAGGGCGGCGGCTACTTCCTGCCGCAGAAGGCCGAGGAAATCGTGAACAAGCTCATCGACACGAACGGCTACCCCGTCGTGTTCCAGGCCGTGATGATGGCGCTTCAGCGCGACTGCGCTTTTTTATTCAAGGGCGCAGGGAACTAGCCCTAACGCGCCTCACCGGCTTCGACTACTTCACCGCCAAGCCGAAAAGCGGCGAAGCCGCGCAAGACGCCGCCCTGTTCCGCAGGGAGGCCGACTTCGCGTTCTTCGCCGCCAGGCTCGGTTGGGATTACGAGCAGTACGCGCAGCACACGCCCGTGCAGCTCGCGTTCGTGCGCAAAGAGCTTGAGACCGTGACCGTCGACCAATCGAACCTCTTCAAGGACGCCGTACAGGTGGCGGTTGCCAACTGCCTGTCCAAGAAGCGCCACAAGCTCTGGAAAAAGCGCAACGGCTCCTTCCGCGAGGACTCCTTCACCTACGAGGAGATCGACGCGCTGAAGGAGCAGCACCGAAAGAACCCGCCATGGACGCCTTGGGGAGGAGGCAAGCTGAATGGCTGATTACGTTCTCTCCGCCAAGGGAACCTACGACGGCTCGAACTTCGACTCGGGCGTCGATGGCTCCGCATCGAAGCTCAAGGGCCTCACCGAGACGGCCAAGGGCGTCGGCTCGCAGGTGGCGGGATACTTCGCGAACAGCTTCGGCAGCGTTGCGAAGTCAATTGGCAACGCCATCGGAACGGTTACCGCAGGCGTTACCACGCTCGCCGCCACCGGCGGCATGAGCCGCGCCTTGAACATCGAGAAGGCCCAGACGATGTTCAAGGGCATGAAGCTCGAATGGAGCGACTTCTACAGCACAATCCAGCAATCAGTTGACGGAACGGCGTTCGGCTTCGACACCGCCGCGCAGGCGTGCGCCCAGCTCGCCGCATCTGGCGTCGCCGCCGGCAACGACATGGAAAAGGCTCTGAACGGCTGCGTGGGCACAGCCGCCACGTTCGGCCAGGACTTGGGCGACCTCTCCTCGATTTGGGCCAAGGTGGCCGCGAACGGCAAACTCTCAGGCGAGCAGGTCGCGCAGTTCACCGACCGAGGTATCAACGCAATATCAACGCTATCGACCTACTTGGGCAAGTCCTCCGACGAGGTTTCCAAGATGGTCACGGCTGGCAAGATCGACTTCCAAACCTTCTCCGACGCCATGTATTCCGCGTTCGGCGATTCGGCAAAGGCGGCGAACGAGACCTTCACCGGCTCCATGGCGAACATGAAGGCCGCGCTCTCGAAAATCGGCCAGGATTGGATGACTCCGCTCAAGGACTCCGCCATCCCCGTGTTCAACTCCATACGAGGCGTACTGAACTCGTGCCGTGCGGCGCTGAAGCCGCTCACCGTGGCCTTCGGCGAGTTCCTGGGCGTCACATACGACGCGCAGGGCAACCTGACGCGCACAGGCGGCGCGGTCGAGAAGGTGTGCGGGTTCCTCGACAGCCTGGCCGAGAAGATCCAGGGCGTAGACCTCTCGCAGCTCGGAACGGGCGGCAAGGTGGCCGCCGCCGCTTTGGCCGGCCTAGCCGCCGTGTCGCTTGGCGGCCTCATCGGGCAGATTCCCGTGCTCGGCGCGCTTGCCAACTCGCTTACGGGCGGCATCGTTCCGGCTCTGAAGGGCGTTGCCACTGGGTTCCTGGCGCTTTCCGCGCCTGCTGCGGTCGCCGTCGCGGCAATCACCGCCTTCGCGGCGATCTTCGCCTACAGCATGGCAACCAACGAGGCGTTTCGCAACTCCATGGTCAGCATCGCTTCGAGCATCGCGTCATCGCTCGCCCCGGCGTTCCAGAGCCTCACGGCTTTGGCCGAACCCCTTCAGGGGCTTTTCGCCGCCGCCGTAATCGTCGTGAACAGCTTCTCGCTCGCCATCGGCGGGCTGGTTGCGGCAATCGCGCCGGTCATCGCCTCGATCGTATCGGGCCTCGTTCCCGTAATCGGAACGATCATCGACGCGGTAGGCCAGGTGGCGCTAGCCATCACGACGACGGTTTGCCCAATCATCCAGCAGGTGACCGACCTCATAACGGCCAACATGCCGCTGATCCAGCAGGTCATATCTGACGCATGCACGCTTATCCAGACGGTCGTCTCCACGGTGCTTCCCGTTTTGGTCGAGATAATCACATCGACGATGACCGCTATTCAGGGCGTTATCGACGCCGTTTGGCCGTACATCTCGGTCATCGTGACGTCCGCCATGCAGGCGATCCAGGACATCATCACGATTGTCTTGGGCGTCATCAACAGCGACTGGGGTTCCGTTTGGAGCGCCATCCAATCGCTGGCAGCGAACGTGTGGAGCATCATCCAGAACGTCATCAGCGGCGGCGTTGCGCTCATCCAGGCGGTCATACAGAACGGCCTCGCGCTCATCCAGAGCGTGTGGGACTCGATTTGGGGCGCTATCGGCAACTGGGTGACCAGCACGTGGAACAGCATCAAGACTGCCGTGCAAGGCGGCATCAACAACGTGAAGTCGTTCATATCGGGCGGCCTGTCCACGGTGCAATCCATCTGGTCGTCAGCATGGAACGCGGTCGGCAACATCCTGAACAACGCGTGGAGCAACATCCGCAACGGCGTGTCGAACGGCATCAACTCCGTGGTGAGCTTCGTGTCGTCGATTCCCGGGCGAATCGTGAGCGCACTGGGGAACCTCGGCTCCCTGCTCTACAGCGCCGGCAGCTCCATCGTCAGCGGCCTGCTCAACGGCATCAAGTCGAGCATAGGCGGCGTGTACGACTTCGTTTCCGGCATCGCGGGCAAGATCGCCAGCCTCAAAGGCCCGAAGCGCAAGGACTTGCGCCTGCTCATCCCGAACGGCGGCTGGATCATGCAATCCCTCGAAGCGGGCCTGAAGAAGCGCTTCGAGGGCGTGAAGGCCACCGTATCGGGCTTCGCCGACGACCTGAGCATGTCGTTCGGCGGAAACAGCGTCACCTACGAGACCGGGGCGGCGGCAGCCGTCGGCTCGGTTTCCGGTGGCGACACCTATTACCTGTCAATCGACGGAGCTACGGCGAACGCAGACGTGGCGGTGGCCGACGCCATCGACACCTTGGTTGCCGCAGCCCGCCGCTCATCCACAGCGAGGAGGTAGCCCGTGGGAGAGCACACAAGGGAGATACAGATCGCGGGCCGCAACCGCTGGTATCGCGGCTACATCTCCGTTGACAGCCAGTGGAACGTCAACGACACCACGACTCGCCTGCGAGTCACCTCAGCGATCGACGACAAGTACGCCGCCGAGTACGGAACGCACTACGACGTCGTGGTGAACGGCTCGGTGCGCAGCTCGCGCGACGTCGTGCTGAACAACTACGGCAACTGGGCGACGCGCGACGCGGTGACATTTGACGTGGACGTGCCGCGCGGCGCGAGCGGCTGGAACTGCCCGGTGCAGGTGCACGTCTACGGCAAGACGTACAACAACTACTACGGCTCTGCCGGCGGCGACGCGTGGGCTACCGTGTACGCATGGGTGCCGCAGCGCGGCTACTCGCAGCCGCATCCGCCCAAGAACTGCAAGCTGCAGCGCGTGTCCGACACATCGCAGAAGATAACCTGGGACGTCGATTACACGGGAATGGACGGTGCCTACCCGTGGGCGGGCGTCTACGTTGACCGCCGCACCGACGATGGCTCATGGGTGAACATCGCCGACGTTTCGTGGGACGTCCAGAACTACACGGACAACTCGACCAAGGCCGGGCACAAGTACGAGTACCGCCTGTGCGCGCACGGCCCCGGCGGCAACTCCGTTTACGCGTCGGTTGGCACGACCTACACCACGCCCAACGCGCCGTCGCGCGTTGAGGCCGTGAAGGCCGGCGCTACCGAGGTGACCCTGCGCGTGTACGGCGCCGCGGCGTACGCAAACGCGTGGGGCGTCCAGCGATCTGTCGACGGCGGCTCGACGTGGGCGGACATAACGACGACCACCGAGGGCGAAGACCCCGCATGGCTCGACCTGCACGACAAGGCCGCGCCGGCCGGAACGGTCGTCTACCGCGTTCAGGCGAAGCGCGGCTCGCTCGCCTCGGCGTGGGTGAAGTCGAACTCGGTAACCACCATCACGCCGCCGCTCGCCCCGAAGGTCACCGCGCCGACCGTGGTGGCCACCGGAAGCCAGGCGGCGGTGTCGTGGGTTCCGAACCATCCGGACGGCTCGCAGCAGACCGCCGCGCAGGTCGAGTTCAGCGGCCCGAGCGCGATCACCGAAAGCGTCACCACGGCGAAGAGCATTAAGAAGTCGCTCGCCAAGGGCAGCTGGAGGGTGCGCGTTCGCACCAAGGGCCTGCACGCCGATTGGGGCGCGTGGTCTGACTACGTGCCGTTCGTGGTCGCCGATTACCCGTCGTGCTGGGTTGCCTCGCCTGCGACCGACGGCGTGCTCATCGACTCCGTGCCGATGACCGTTCAGGTATCGGCCTCCGACGAGACAGGAATAGCCAATGCCACGCTGACGCTTTCCGAGGTCGGCGGAGCGACGATAGCCACGGCCGACGTGACGAGCATGAAGCCCGTTGAGCTTGGCAGCTACACGACCATCAAGAACGGAATCGACTACCTGCTCACCTTGACGGTGACGGGCGGCTCGGGCCTGTCGAAAACGGCCACGCGCCGGTTCAAGACGCACTGGGCGGAGCCGGCAACCCCCGTAATCACCGTGACGTACGGCGATGACCTCACGTGCCACGTGAAGGTGGAGAACGGCGTTTCCGCCTACAACGTCGAGGAGACGACGATCATAGGCCCGATGGCCTACGACGAGGACACGGGCGAGATACCCATGCCCGGCACGATCACGTGCGACGGCGACGAACTGGTGCTTGGCGACGCGTCGAAATGCGTCGGCTTCGTGGTCGAGCGCGTGCTGGACGAGGGCGACCACCTTCTCACGTCGAGCCTGCTCGATGCCCAGGAAACCATCGACCGCGTGCCGCCGCTCAACGCCGACTTCAAGTACCGCGCAACTGGCACTGCGGCGAACGGAACGTCTTCCTACGCCGAGGCCAAGGCGAACCTGCACGCCGAGTGCATGGCGCTCAACTTCGGCCAGGATGCCTCGACGCTGCTCAAGATGGAGCTTGACGCCAAATACTCGACATCTGCGGCGCGAAGCTTCAACAGCTTCCATTTCGCCGACGGCGGGGAAAACGGTGGGCTTCCGCAGTCGTATGCGCTCGATGAGGCAGACCTTGCGACATCGGCCTCTTGCCTGCTTGAGCGAGACAGGCACGACCTGTTCCGCAAGATCATGCGCACACAGTGGCAGGGCTGGTGGCGCGGCCTCGCCGGTGAGCGTGCGTTCGGCTCGATGACGTTCAACGAGTCGCTTAAATCTGCGGGGCTTTGGTCGGCATCGGCGAAGGTCGAGCACGATGTGTTCGAGGAGCCGAGCAATGCCTGATTGGAAAAAGCGATTCGCGGCCTCGTACCGCTTTATGCGCGTTGACCGAAAGACCGGCCTCGATGTCGAGCGACTGCGCAACATCCGAAACGGCGGGAGCATCGAGCGAAACCAGGACACCAGCTACGAGACGGGCAAGATCGACTACCTCGGAACGCTCGACCTCGGTAGTGACCTCCTGCGCATCTACCTCGATGCCACGTTCCCGGACGACACAACGGTGTCGGAGCCGCTTGGTACGTTCGTCGTATCGACGCCAAAGCGTTCAACTGGCTACAACTCGTCTGAAGCAGACCTATCAGGCCGCTTGTCCGAGGTTGCGGAAGACGAGTTCGACGCCCCGCGCTCGCTTGCGGCTGGCAGCAACGCCGTCGGCGAGGCGGCGAAGCTCCTGCGCGAGGTCGGCCTTGAGGTTATCGCCGACCCGTCCGACTTCACGCTAACGACCACGTGGGTTATCGGGGCAATCGGCAACGGGGAGAGCAACTACGCCACCCGCCTGAAGGCCGTAAACGCCCTTCTCGATGCGGCGGGCTTCAGCTCGGCGTCGTGCGACCCGATGGGGCGCGTGCTGCTGCGCCGCTACGTCGAGCCTGACAAGCGCGCGCCAGCGATGGTCATGGAAGAGGGCAAGTGGGCGCGTTTCGAGGACGGCGGCACCGAGGAGCTGGACAAATCGGGCGTGGCGAACGTCGTGCACGTCGATTACTCGACATCCGACGAAAGCATAAGGGGCACGGCAATCGACTCCGACCCCAACAGCCAGTACTCGACCGTCACGCGCGGTTGGCGCAAGTCGGCCAAGTACACGAAGAGCGAGCTTCCGGCAGGCTCCACGGCGGCTGAACGGCAGGCCAACGCCAACGCCGAGGCGGCGACCCTCCTGCGCACCCAGCAATCCGCGATCCACCGCCTGAAGGTGACGCACGTCTACGCGCCCGTGGGCGTTTCCGACGCCATCGAGGTTCGCTGGCCGAGCGCCGGCATCTTCGGGAACTTCGCGATACGTAAGCAGACTCTCACCCTCGTGGGAGGATGCCCGATGGAATTGGAGATGAGGCGATTTGAACGCTAGCACCATAGCCGACGCGGGCGAACAGCTCGCCGCCCTGTTCTCGCCGCAAGGCGGCTCGGGGCACTCCGTGGGCTTCGGCACCGTGAAGTCCGTCTCGGGCGCGACGCTCGCGGTCGCCATATCCGGCACGACGCTCTCGGGGCTTCCGATGACCACGGCATGCTCGGCGGCCAAGGCGGGCGACCGTTGCATCGTCGAGACCATCGGCCCGCAGGCTATCGTCACGGGCCTAATAGCCAAGTAAGGGAGGTATTGATGGCAGAAACGACCCAATACGCCGCCCTGATGCTCGACGCCAACGGGAACGTCGATAGGGTGCGCACGACCGACGGCAAGATCTACTACATTGCATCGACCATCGCCATGGATTCGGCGGAAGCGGCGCAAGAGGCCGCAGCGAACTGCAAGACGGCCATGGACAACGCCAACGCCGCCGAGGAAAAGCGGGTTTCGGCCGAGAAAACAAGGGCTTCGAACGAGACCTCGCGCCTCAACGCAGAGGTGAACCGCGCCAACAACGAAGTGGCCCGCGTCAACAGCGAGAACGCCCGCAAAACGGCCGAGTCCTCGCGAGCAAGCGCCGAGAGCGCCCGCAAATCTGCCGAATCGACGCGCGAAAGCAACGAGGCCGCCAGAAAGACGGCCGAGTTGAAACGCCATGACGAGCACATCGCAGACCAACAGGCCTCGTCGAACGCCGCAGCTGCCGCCAGTGGCGCGGCCTCGCGCGCCGACGCGGCGGCAAACCAGGCCCTACAGATCGCCAACTCGATCGCCCAGGGCAGCGTCGGCGATTCCAACATCGCAGACCTGCGCAGCCAGAACGAGAAGCTGGCCTCGATGCTCGCGAGCGCCACGGGCAAGTTCTTCTTCATGGGCGGCACCGTCTACGCCCCGTCGGCGAAGGCGTCAATAAGCAACGGAACCGTCACGCTCGGCTCCACCTGCTCGGTATCAGGCACGACCATCGTGCTCGCATAGAAAGGAAACTCAAATGGCAACAGTGAACGCAGAGCGCTTCGGCATTGACGGGCAAACCTACACGCTCATCGACGGCACGGCCCGAGAGAACGCCCAGCTGGCGCTCAACAACGCGGAGTACAACCGCCAGAGCCTCATCGGCAAGTACGGCGGGCAGAACATCGCCACCATCCTTGCCGGGGAGATCGGCAGCGGTACGGTGTACGACGCGCTGCACAAGCGCGTGCAGGCCGCGAACTTCAGCGGCATGCGCGTGGGCGACTACATCGACGTGCCGCTCGTGAGCGCGTCAAATGTGGCGGCCCAGCAGTCCGTGCGCTTCCTGCTTGCGCACTTCGACCCGTACTACCAGTGCGGCGACAGCGCCAAGGGCCACCACATCGCGTTCATCGCGTCCGCGCCCGTCGCCGTGGCCAAGACCGTCACCGGCGTGGCCAACGACAGCTACCTGATGTGGAACACTGCGAACACCAACCAGGGCACCGCAGACGTGAAGAACCCGTACCTGAACAGCAACCTCAAGGCGTGGGAGAAGCTGTTCGAGGCGTGCCTGCCCGAGGGGCTGACCAAGTACCTGCTCACCCAGCGCGTGCTGCTTGAGGAGCGTTACAGCGCGAGCGGCGCGCTCAGCGACTCCAACAGCTGGAGCTGGCAGGACATCGGCAAGGTGTGGTCGCCCTCCGAGATGGAGGTGTACGGCTGCCCAGTGTGGGGCACCAAGGGCTACAGCGTGGGCTTCGACTGCCAGTTCGACCTGTTCCGCGATACCGCGCACCGCTTGAACGGAACTCGGTACCGTTGGTGGCTGCGTTCCGTCATGGGTGGCTCCTCGTCCAACGTGTGCTACGTCCTCTACAACGGCTTTGCCCACTACTCTTCGGCGACGCGCGCCTGGGTTCGCCCCCGCCCCGGCTTCCTCGTCGGCTAGCCAGCCGAGTGCTCTATACTTCTCTTTCGATGCGACCGCCTTGCGCGGTCGCATCCCTGCCCGCGCAGCGGGCCGTTTTTTTGCCACTATTTCCGGGAGGTGCCATGAGCGGCGTCTACCAGCGAAACCGCGAGGTGTCCGAGTACAAGTTCTTCACGCAGGCCATCGCCATCCGCGTGGAGGTCAACAAGCTCATGGCCTCATCGTCGGTCGTGCCGAAAGCCTACAGGCTGCTGAACGCAGTCCCCACGGTGGAGACCGCGCGCAGCATCGTATACAACGTCAACCGCGCCGACTGCTTCTACCCCAACAGTTCGTTCAACGCACTTGAGCGCAAGCGTTACCTGACGCTGGCGATAGCCGACTGCGAGCAGCTGATGCTCGACATGCAGTGCCTCATGGACATCGGCCTGCCCGTGAACGCCAACCGCTTCGAGGCGCTGGCGGGCATGGTCGAGGAGGAGATCAAACTGCTCAAGGGCGCGCGCAAGAACGTACGCGTCACCGGCAAGAAGACGACCGACGAGCGCATAGCCGAGGCCGAGGCCGAGCTAGAGCGCCTGCGTTCGTTATAATGGGCGGCGGTCCCGCCTTGTATATCGGTACAATTGGTGGCTGCGTTCCGTCATGGGTGGCTCCTCGTCCAACGTGTGCTACGTCAACAACAACGGCAATGCCAACTACAATTCGGCGACGAACACCTGGGTTCGCCCCCGCCCCGGATTCCCTTACTGCCAGACCGAGTAGGCCAGCGGGCCGAAAGCAGAGCGCGGAGAGGAAGGAAGGCGCGACCATCGGGCGCGAGCCCGTAAATACGCACCCCGCGAGGGTGGCCGGACGCTGCTTGCATGGCGCGGCGCTCCGTGGCTTCGCCGCGTTTCATGGCCATACCTCAAGCGGCTGTCAGAGCCACATTGCAAGCCGTGCGGGGTGCCTTCTATGAACTCGGAGCAAAGGCGGGCCGCACGCCGGAAGCGCCGCGAGGAGAAGCGCGCCAGGGCCAAGGCCGAGCGCGTCAAGGCGTGCACCCTTGAGACGGTGGCCGACCTCAACAGCCTGTGCAAGGCTTCCAAGCAGGCCGCGCGTGGCGTCATGTGGAAGGCCTCGACGCAGCGGTACATGAAGGACTACCTGCGAAACGCCGTGAAATCGCGCCAAGACCTTTTGGAGGGCCGCGACATATGCCGGGGTTTCATCCGCTTCGACCTGTGGGAGCGCGGCAAGCTGCGCCACATCAGTGCAGTGCACTTCCCCGAGCGCGTGGTGCAGAAGTCGCTGTCCCAGAACGCCCTCGTGCCCGCGATAGTCCCCACGCTCGTATCCGCGAACTCCGCCAACATCAAGGGGCGCGGCACCGACTACGCCCTTAAGCTGCTCAAGCGCCACCTGGCCGGCCACTGGCGGCGGCATGGGCGCGAGGGCTACATACTGCTGGGCGACTTCTCCGACTACTTCGCGCGCATTGCCCACGAGCCGGTCAAGCGGCAGGTGGCCGACGCGCTGCTCGACCCGCGCGTGGTCGCCCTTGAGCACCGCCTGATAGACGCGCAGGGCGAGGTCGGCCTGGGCCTGGGCAGCGAGCCAAACCAGATATGCGCGGTGGCGCACCCCAACCGCATCGACCACTACGTGGCCGAGATGCTGCGCCCCGAGGCCTACGGGCGCTACATGGACGACTTCTACCTGATCCACGAGTCCAAGGAGTACCTGCAAGTGTGCCTTCTGCTGATAGAGCACGAGTGCGCGAAGCTCGGCATCGCGCTGAACCCGCGCAAGACCCGCGTGGTGAAGCTGACGCGCGGCTTCACGTGGCTGAAGAAGCGCATCTTCTACACCGAAACGGGCCGCATCGTCATGAAGCCGTGCCGCGACTCCATCACGCGCGAGCGACGCAAGCTGAAGAAGATGGCGCGCATGGTGGCCGAGGAGGTCATGACGCCCGAGCAGGTGCAGCAGAGCTACCAGAGCTGGCGCGGCGGCATGGCTCACTTGGACGCGCACCGCAGCGTGCTGGCCATGGACGCGCTGTACCGCAGCCTGTTCGAAAATCTCGCGGGGGGGGTTGCTCAATGCAATCAAGCCCGAGAGACGATTCGGGCGGAACGCCCTCGCCATAGCGGAAGGGCGGCAACTCAAAACGGCGGCCTAGACGGGTCGAAAACGAAATAACCAAGACAGCGAAGGCGTGCTGCGGCGCGCCTTCTTTCTTCGCGCCCGCCCAAACGGCCAGGCAATCTCACGGCGCCAATACGATGGCGGCACATTCCCCGATAAGGAAGGAGTCCGCATGGACACTGAGGAAGACATGCCGCGCCCCGACGAGCTTCGAGACGGCACCCTGGCCGAGGTCAACGCCCTGCGCGACTTGCTGTCGCAGATCGGCGACCCCGACGCGGCGCACGACGCGGGCGTTATCGACGATGACGAGTACGTGGAGCGGAAGGCGCGAAAGCTCGCCTACACCTCCGCGCTCGCCGCCTACGCCAACGGCGAGGTGCCCGACCTCCCGGCGCTGCTCGAACAGATGCGCGAGCAGGCGTCCCAGCCGACGCAGACCGAGACCAACACGGCGAACATCGACTACCTGCTCATGACCGTGGGAGGAGACCAGTAATGGCTACGAAGAAAACCGTTGAGCATTCCAAGCACTTCGCGAAGGTCAAGAAGTACTACGACAAAGACCTTTGGAGCAAGGCGCGCGTCTACAAGGCTGTCGAGTGCAAATGGATCACCGCCGACGAGTACAAGGAAATCACCGGCGAGGAGTACACGGCCGAATAGGCGGAAGGAGGGCGCCCAGGATGGAAGTGCTCAAGCTTTTTGCGCCTTACGGACCGGCTTGGCTTGGCGGCGTGCTCCTGACGCTCGTTGCGTTCTACTTCGGGAGACAATTTCTTGAGGAGTACAAACGCCAAAACCAGCGGAAGGGCGAGCTCGACCTGAAGCGCGAGGAGCGCAAGCAGGCCGAAGTCGACGAGAGGGCGCAGCGCGACCGCGAGCGGTCCCAAATGGAGGGGCGCATCGCCGCCCAGATGGAGCGCAGCAACACCCTGATTGAAGGAATGAAAACGCTCATGGAGTCGGTTGTCGCGTCAAATGACGTCCTCCACGCGGACTTGGTCCACAGCCAGGCGCGTAGCCAGGGCATGGCCGAGAAGGTCGACCATATCTACGACCGAGTCGACCTCATGTACAACAAGGAGACAGGGAGATAAAGATGACTGATATACAGGCAGGACTCACGGTGCTGACCGTCCTCGTGGTGCCCTATATCGTGCAGGCTATCAAGACGAAGGCGATGACCGGCAATGTCGCCCGCTGGACGGCCATCGCAGTATCGGCGCTGTGCGGCGCATTGACGGCCATGGCCGGGGGTATGCCGACTGACCCCACGGCGTGGGTTACGTCCATCTTCGCCGCGGTAGGCGGCGTGCAGGTGGCCTACGCCGCCTTCAAGAGCGTTGGCGTTACCGACAAGTGGCTCGACGCGCTCTTGGCGCTCGGCGACGTGAAGAAGGAGGGCTAGCCATGGATGACGAGACCTTTGAAGAGCTTAACGACGGAAGGGGCGACGATGACGAAGAGTAGCCTCTGCACCTACGCCAACATCACTGGCAACCGCAACAGCGGGCGTTCGGGCAATCGCGTTTGCAAGATCACGCCGCACTACATGGCGGCCCATTGGACGGGCAGGCAGTGCGCCGACTACTTCGCAGCGACCGCGCGCCAGGCAAGCTCGAACTACTGCATCGGCTACGACGGCGACATCGCCATGAGCGTGGACGAGGGCGACCGCGCCTGGACTTCCGCTAGCAAGTGGAACGACGACCGCGCCATCACGATCGAGTGCGCGAACAACGCAGACTCCTCGCTCACCGACGCCACGTGGGCCGCGCTCGTCAACTTGTGCGCCGACATCTGCCGCCGCTACGGCTTCCGCCTCGCATACGACGGAACGCGAAACGCCACGCTCACCGAGCACCGCATGTTCTCCTCGACCGATTGCCCCGGCGCGTGGCTGCATGCCCGCATGGATCAGCTCGCATCCGAGGTGAACGCGATTCTCGACGGCGGCAGCGCCCCGACCGTCCCGCCATCGGTACCGGCAGAGCAGCCGAGCGCCACCGGCAAGGAGGGTACAGGCTTCAACGGAACCTACCGCTGCACAGTCGATTGTCTGAACGTCAGAGACGCGCCGGCGCTTTCAGGCTACGTGGTAGCCTCCTACGGCAAGGGCGAGACAGTCAACCTCGATGACTGGTATTGCATCGCGGACGGCTACGTGTGGGGACGCTACACCAGCGACAGCGGTCATACTCGCTACATCGCCGTCGGCAAGCCCACGGGAGGCTACGACCCGAACGACTACCTCGTGCGCGTCGGCACCGCGCAGGCGCAGACCAGCAACTCGGCGGGAACGTACCGCATCTGCGTCGATGCCCTGAACGTGCGCTCCGGTGCTGGCACCGGCTACTCGACCGTCGCAACCTACCATCGCGGGGAGACTGTGACGCTCGACGGCACGTTCGCATCGGCCGACGGCTACGTTTGGGGCCGCTATACGGGCGGTTCCGGCTACAAGCGCTGGATCGCCGTGGAAACCGCCTCCGGCGAGAAGTACGCAGAGGAGGTGTAGGCGATGCCGTACCCAAGCCCTGCCGACGAAGACCGCAACGGCGGGTGCGGCCCGCTTGTGGCGGCGGTAATCCTGCTGCTCATCGTGTTTGCCGCCGCCTCGTGCGCCAGGCAGGCCATGGGGGCGCAGGACATGACGGTATCGCCCGCGCGAACCGATGGTCCGATTTACGATTTGCCGGATGGCGTGCACCAGGAAATCGTGTGCGATAAGCTCAACCGCGAGTACCTTCTGCTCACGACAGACGAGGGCGGCGTGTACCTCATGCCGTACCTCGACGAGCACGGTGACCAGGCGATTATGCCGCAAGCCTAGTGCGTGGTATCCTAAGAAGAACGATCGTCCCGAACGAGCAGATCTCGGTTCGAGAAGTTGTTTGAACGGGGCACCATTTAAACTGAGAAGCCCGTTGCCCTTGCGGTGACGGGCTTTTTGCTACCCATACGCCGGAATTCGAACCCGACAGGGTGCGGAGCTGAGGAAACGCGCAAGCGTTTTCCAGCGCAGCACGCAAGGAGCGGAGCGACGCAGCGGAAGCGGGCGGCGCCAGCCGCACGCGGACATCCCGCTGGGGGCACCAACTTTAAAATGTTCGAACCCGCCGGATATAAGGTCCGACGGGTTCGTTTTTTGCCGTTATAAAACGGAAAGTACTCAAGGCCCTTGCGCTAGATAAACAGCTCGCACTCCTTCCGCTCGGCACAGGCTTTACTCAACATCTTGGTAGCCGCAGAGAGCATGACAGGATTAAGCCCATGCGCGCCCCGCGGGCATACAGACACACAGCGCATGCATGAAATGCAGGCCTTTTTGTCCACCCGCTTGGGGTCGTCTTTATCGATAGCGCCAACGGGACACGCTGCGCCGCAAGCCCCGCAGGCGGTGCACTCTTTTGTAGCCTTAGGCACCATACCGGTGCCCCCGGCCTTCTTATAGGGGCGATTGCCCGGAATAGCCGGCTCAGAAGCATCTCCTGCAGATATCTTTTGCTGAATCTGATTCGCAAACCCAGCGAGCTGCGCCGCGTCCTGTGGGTCTGGCCGACCGGCTGCAAACTGGCGAACAATAGAATGCTCGGCGATAGCTGAAACCGCCGCGATCACCCGAAAGCCCGCGCCCTTTGCCGCGTCCTCAAGCTCGACCAGCGTGTCCTCATACGCGCGGTTTCCGTAAACACAAACTAGAACCGCCTGCGCACCGTTTCCCCGCATCATACCCAAGCGCTCCGCAGCCACAGCCGGGACTCGCCCGCCATACGAGGGCACCGCGATCACGGCCACATCCTCTTTTGTCATCGCAATCGCACGACAGCCAAGCCCGCTATCGGTCAAATCTACAGCAACGGTTTCCCCTTCTAACGCATTGGCAATGTAGTTAGATACCTTTTCCGTTCCGCCGGTCGGGCTAAACATGATATCGAATACCTTCATCGGATAATCCTCCCCTTTATGAACAAACGCCCGCAACGTCCGCATGCCAAAACAGGTTACAACTTTTAAGATGCCCCACGCGAAACGCCCGCTCGGCTGCAAGTTAAAAAAGGTTCAAGCGACAAAAAGAAGGGGCCTCGCACAGGCGAGACCCCTTCGCACGCAAAATCAAACGTGTCTGTTACACGTAGAACAGGATGTCGTCGTAGGTCGGAACCGGCCAGTAGTCGGCGGCCACGATCTCTTCCATGGCATCCACGGCGGCACGCAGCGTATCCATAGCGGGAACGACCTCGTGTGCATACACATTGGCCTGCTCCTGGCCATCGAGAGCTTCGGCCTTCTGATGCACGGCGTCGAGCGCCTTAATGGAGTCGTTGATGGTGGTGATACCGTTGCAGAGCTTGTTGAGCGTGTTCTGCTCGCACTGCATGGCGGCCTCAGCACCGGCGGCACGAATAGTCTCAAGGCCCTTAGCGACCTTGGTGGCATAGGCGGTAATGACCGGGCGATAGGTACGACGCGCCTCGCGAACCATCGTAGTAGCCTCGATGTTCATGAGCTTGTTGTACTTCTCAAGCTTGCAGTCGTAGCGGCACTGGGCCTCGGCCTTAGTCAGGACGCCCGTCTCCTCAAAGAGCGCGATAGCCTTATCGGAAACAAAGGCGGGCAGGGCGTCGGCCGTGGTCTTGTTGTTGGCAAGGCCGCGCTTCTCGGCCTCAATGGGCCACTCGTCGGAGTAACCGTCGCCGGAGAACAGGATGCGCTGGTGATCGGTCAGCACCTTCTTGCAGTACTCGAGCGCGGCGTCCTGGAACTTATCCTCGGGCGTACCCTCGAGTGCGTCGGCGAAGGACTTGAGCGACTTGGCCACGGCGGCATCGAGCACCAGGTTGGAGTCGGAGACGTTCTGCTCGGAGCCGCAGGCACGGAACTCGAACTTGTTGCCGGTGAAGGCGAACGGGGAGGTGCGGTTGCGGTCGGTGTTGTCCTGCATCAGCTTGGGCAGGGTATCGGCGCCCAGGTCAAGCACGCCGCGCGTGGCATGGACGGAAGCCTTGCCATCGATGATCTTCTCGACGACCTCGGTAAGCTGGTCGCCCAGGAAGATGGACATAATCGCCGGAGGAGCCTCGTTGGCGCCCAGACGATGGTCGTTGCCGGCCGAGGCGACGGAGGCACGCAGGAGCTCCTGATAGTTATCGACGGCCTCGATCACCGCGGTGAGGAAGACGATGAACTGCAGGTTGTCGAGCGGGGTGTCGCCCGGATCGAGCAGATTCTCGGACTCGGTGCCAAGCGACCAGTTGTTGTGCTTGCCCGAACCGTTGATGCCCTCGAAGGGCTTCTCGTGCAGTAGGCAGACCAAGTCGTGGCGGGAGGCGATGAGCTTCATCTTCTCCATCATGACCAGATTCTGGTCGATGGCCTCGTTGACCTCGCCATAGACCGGTGCGAGCTCATGCTGGCAGGGAGCAACCTCGTTGTGCTTGGTCTTGGCGGGAATGCCAAGCGCCCACAGTTCATCGTCCAGGTCCTTCATATAGGCCGAGACGGTGGGGCGGATAGCGCCAAAGTAGTGCTCCTCGAGCTCCTGGCCCTTGCAGGGAGCAGCACCAAAGAGGGTGCGGCCGGTGATGACCAGGTCCCTGCGCTTGCGGTAAGCGTCCTTCTTGATCAGGAAGTACTCCTGCTCATCGCCCACGGAAGGAACGACCTTCTTGGGGGTCTTACCAAACAGCGCCAAAACGCGCTTGGACTCACGCGAGAGCGCGGTCATGGAGCGCAGCAGCGGGGTCTTCTTGTCCAAGGCCTCGCCCGTGTAGGAGCAGAAAGCCGTGGGGATGCACAGGACATCGTCCTTGATAAAAGCGGGGCTGGTGGGATCCCAGGCGGTGTAGCCGCGGGCCTCGAAGGTGGCGCGCAGGCCGCCGTTGGGGAAGCTGGAGGCGTCCGGCTCGCCCTGGATGAGGTTCTTGCCCGTAAACTTGGTAATGGCGGTGCCGTCGTGGTTGGGCTCCAGGAAGCTGTCGTGCTTCTCGGAAGTAATGCCCGAAAGCGGCTGGAACCAGTGCGCGTAGTGCGTCGCGCCCTTGGAGATGGCCCAAACCTTCATGGCGTGGGCAACGGCGTTGGCCACATCCAGGTCGAGCGGCTCACCGTCCTCGAGGGTTGCAGCAAGGCGCTTCCAAATGTCCTTGGGGAGGTAGTCCTTCATGACTTCCTCAGAGAACACCATGGTCCCGAAGCGGTCAGTAAGTTCGGCCATACGGAACTCCCTTCGTATCGGCACCGCGTGAGATGCGGTGTTGATTACTAACGAACGAGTCATAGCTTAGACTCGCCGTGTTTCCGCGACATTACCGTTATGTTGCTGTCGCGAAACCAATCAATGAGGTTACCCTATCGAGGCGGCGTTGCCACCCTCAACAGCCAATCAACTGTATAAATTGCAGACCTCTCCCCACGATTTAAGGGTAGTCAATTTGGGACGGGGCTTTCTTAACTGGTATTTCGCATCAAATACCATTCAATATAGCCCCATCTTAGATTGACTACCCTGTTATAGGAAATGCCGATAGCGAAGCATTTTCGATTGGTATCCCCAAATAGCGAGTGAAACTCCACCTTAGCGCAGTGGTGCTGTAGAATCCTTGCAACAAAACATCGCACCCAGGCATCTAAAGGAGCACGATATGCGCGTCGACGAGGTTTTTAAGCAGGCAGCATCCCAGGGCACCACACCCGTTTCGTTTGAGATGTTCCCGCCCAAGGGCGAACTAACCCTCGACACGGCTCGCGAAGTGGCAGGCAATCTGTGCAAGCTTTCGCCGAGCTTTGTCTCGGTCACCTGCTCGGCCGGCGGCTCGGGTAACGGTGCCACCACCGCCCCCATCGCGCATATGATTACGAGCGAATTCGATACACCCTCGGTAGCGCATCTCACCTGCGTGGGCCGCACCCACGCCGACATCGCCGCCAAGATTGACGAGTATCGCACCGCCGGCGTGGAAAACGTGCTGGCCCTGCGCGGCGACCTGCCCGCTGGCGCGACTGAGGACGACAAGCCCGCCTCGGACTACGCCTACGCCCGCGACCTCATCCCCGAGCTCGTTGACGCCTGCTTTTGTGTGGGCGCCGCAGCCTACCCCGAGGGCCACATTGCCTGCGAGGACCTCAACGTCTCGGTCGAACACCTCAAGCAAAAACAGGACGCCGGCGCGAGCTTCTTTGTGACACAGCTCTTCTTTGATAACGAGTGCTTCTATCGCTTCCGCGAGCTTGCCGACAAGGCCGGCATCACCGTGCCCATTACCGCGGGCATCATGCCGTTTATGGGCAAGTCGCAGATCAGCCGCATGGTCTTTATGTGCGGCGCGTCGCTGCCCTCCCCCGTCATCAAGATCCTCGCCAAGTACGAGAACGACCCCGAAAGCCTGAAGGCAGCCGGTGTAGATTATGCTGCTCGTCAGCTTTGCGACCTTAAGGAGCACGGTGCCGACGGTCTGCACCTGTACACTATGAACCGTCCTGCAATCGCCGCGACCATTATGGAGCGCCTGGGGTAATGGAAAAACCGCACGTCGATACAACCGTTGTTGAAGTGCCGGCCGACCTTGCGTCGCCGGCGCTTTACCGTATCGACGCTGCCCGCCACCCTCGTGTCGACCGTGCCGAGATGCTGCGGTATCTGGGCTACGGCGGCCAGCAGATTGAGCCCGAGCTGTCACGACGAATTGAGCTTGTGGTCGAGCGCTTGGAGTTAGACATTGAGCCCCGTGGCGTGCGCCGCGTGTTTGCCGTCGATGCCACGGGCGTCGATGAGCAGGGCGAGCCCTGCATCCGCTTGGTTGGCACCAATGTTGAGCTGCGGGGTCGTGATATCTATCGCCACCTTAAGGACGCCCGCCTGGCGGCGCTCATGGCATGTACCCTCGGGATGTCTGCCGAACGCCGTCTGCGAACCACCGGAACCCAGCAACCCCTGGAGGGCGCCGTGCTCGACGCCGCGTGCTCCGCTTACGTGGAAGCCGCCGTTGAGCAAATGGACCAGCAGGTCAAGACGGACGCCGCCGTTCATGGGCTCGCCGGCAACTGGCGCTTTAGTCCCGGCTACGGCGACTGCCCGCTCTCGGCCCAGCGCTCGATCGTCAATGCGCTCAACGCCACGCGCCTCATCGGGCTTACCGTCACGCCTACCAACTTGCTCATGCCCACCAAGAGCGTGACCGCGGTGATTGGTCTGTTTGACGGCGAGGTCCACGACGCCCAGAGCCGCCCCACCTGCAATATCTGCCGTATGCGCGAGCACTGCCGCTTCCGCGCCGCCCACACCACCTGCTATTCGCATTCTGAATAAAATGTCAATTGATGGCACGGTATCGAGGGAATCTCATCCGAATGTAAGCGGATGTCCTCATAAACAAGTACCATAAGATGCCGAATAACAACTATCTGAAAGCCAGTACATGCACAACATTCTGCAGTTCTCGCCACAACTAACCGCGCTTGAGTTTTTTTCAGGCATTGGCTTGGCTCGTGCCGGCATGGCAAAAGCCGGAATCAAAACAATCTGGGCAAATGACATAGACCATACTAAATGCGCCATGTACAGCCAGTGTTGGGGCGATGAGCATCTAGTCGAGCAGGATGTCCACACACTCGACCCCGACCTAATACCCCAAGCCGACATCGCATGGGCGTCAAGCCCTTGCACAAACTTATCTCTCGCGGGAAACAGGGAGGGACTTATCTCTGGCAAAGAGTCCAGTGCGTTCTTTGGCTTTATTAAGGCCATCGAAGGAATGAACGATCGTGCCCCGCGGGCACTTGTTCTCGAAAACGTCATCGGCCTTGCCACGTCTAATAACAGCGATGACTTTAGACTCGTTTGCCAGGAATTTAATCGTTTAGGCTATTCATGCGACGCTTATTTTATCGATGCACGGCACTGGCTTCCCCAGTCACGCCCCCGCATGTTTGTCGTCGGATTAAAAAACCCTCTTCCCAACAGCCGACTCGATTCCTCGCTTCGACCCGAAAAGGTCTCCTGGATTCACTCCGACCCTTCACTCATTACGCACGTCTCTCACCTAAACGAGCCGAGCCCGCTTCGCATGACGGGCCTTGCAACGGTTGTTGAAAAGATTCCCGAGGACGACAAGCGTTGGTGGAACAAAAACCAAGTACAAGCATTTATCGACTCACTTGCACCGCATCAAGCAGAGCGCCTCCAGCGCTTCTTAAATGCCAAAGAAATAATTGTTCGCACTGCTTATCGTCGCACGCGATCGGGCGTTGTGCGCTGGGAAATTCGTGAAGAAGAAATTGCCGGATGTCTAAGAACGGCTCGCGGCGGCTCATCAAGACAGGCAGTCGTTATATGCGAAAACGGAAAGATAGAAGTTCGCTGGATGACTGGAACTGAATATGCCCGTCTCCAAGGTGCTGACTCATGCCAGTTTAGCGGCTTCTCGGATGCTCAGATTCGCTACGCGTTCGGCGATGCAGTTGCCGTGCCAGTTGTCACTTGGCTTATAAAAAATGCAGTCAAACCCGCGCTTATGTCTTCAAGGAACGGAGTGGACAATAATGGAAATGACCAATTGCTCCTTGAGCGAGCCCGATAAAGATATCTTGGATGCCATTGAACTCTGGTACGAATCCAAGCGCAGCAAGCGAGGCAATGTCAACCGTAACGTCATGGCGGTTGGCATAGGCATAAGCGAGCTGTTGCAAAACCGTTTTCCGCTCACCGACGATTATGTGCAATCGGACAAGGGGAGCCAAGTACGAGGCCTAAGTGGAGCATGCATCAAAACAGTTTTAGCCAGACATGGGGAAACGCGTGCTTTCGCATCAGAGGGCGGCAGAACCTCACGCGGCACACTCCCGATGGCGCTTGAGCTTGCCAAAATTATCAACTCTGCCCTACCCAGCGACACTTGCGAAGACACTCGTCTTGAAGCTGCGAATGCAATCGCCAATTTCTTCGTCGAGCGAATCCAGGTCGATTTCTTTAACCGGCAGAGAATCAAAGTCGAAATCGATCTTCAAAAACCAATTTCTGTCATTGTCGATGATATCCTAGACCAAGCAAGCCTACGGTCCGATAAGCCAACGGGTACCGTCGCACAGCACCTGGTAGGTGCAAAACTAGAGATGTTATTTCCAACCATAGAAATCGGAAAGGACAACTCAAACGCCGCTGACCAGCAGACAGACCGTTCTGGCGATTTCCAAATCAATGATGCTGCATTTCATGTGACTGTATCGCCAATGGCCAAATTGACCGATCGATGCCGAGATAACATTCGAAATGGCATTCGGCCCATCGTCGTTGTCCCCCACGATAAAGTTTCCTTCGCTTACGGGCTGTTCGAAAGTGAGGGGCTCGGCAATCGCGTACAGGTCATCGCGCTCGAATCGTTTATCGGCATCAATATTGAAGAATTATCGTTCTACAAGCGAGGCCTAATTCGATTAAATGTCGCACGGCTTCTTGCCCACTACAACAAGCGAATCGAAGATATCGAACCCGACAAATCTCTTCAAATCGAAATTCCTCAGTGGGCTCTAGACGAAATGGATGCACATGGCGAATAGATCAAACATACTTATCACCCATGATTCCGACGGCTCCGCGCTGGCGGCGCCTGTCAATGCTGCGCGCTGCAACGGTGCCGCGTACAAAACGCGCACGATCGACGACCTTCGCATTAAGGACAATCGCCTGCGCGCCGCCATCGAGGGCACGGGACACCTGCTGTTCGACGGCGGCATGGGCACCATGCTGCAGGCGGCCGGCATGAAGGCCGGCGCCCTGCCCGAGCTGCTCAACTTTGAGGAGCCCCGGGTCATTACCGATATTCAACGTCAGTACGTCGAGGCCGGCTGCGACGTGATCACCGCCAACACCTTTGGCGCCAACGCCCACAAGCTCGACGGTGCTGCCACCGTGGCAGATGTCTTTGCCGCCGCTGTCGCCTGCGCCCGCGCGGCCGGTGCCCACTACGTCGCCGGCGATATCGGTCCCATCGGCGCGCTGCTTCGCCCCTTGGGCACTCTGAGCTTCGACGAGGCCTATGACCTCTTTGCCGAGGAAGTGCGCGCCGGCGTCGCCGCGGGTGTGGACCTCTTTATTATCGAGACCATGACAGACCTGGCCGAGATCAAGGCCGCCGTCCTCGCCTGCCGCGAGAACTCCGACCTGCCCGTCTTTGCCACCATGACCTTTGAGGAAGACGGCCGCACCTTCCTGGGTACGAGTCCCGAGGTCGCCGCCATCACGCTCGACGCCATCGGCGCCGACGTTTTGGGCATTAACTGCAGCCAGGGACCGGCCGAGCTCCGAGGGCTCGCCGCACGTATGCTCACCGTTACCGACAAGCCCGTTATGGTGCAGGCCAATGCGGGTCTGCCCCACGTGGACGACGACGGTAACACCGTCTTTGACATCCAAGCCCCCGAATACGCTCACGCCGTTGCCGGTATGATCGCCGACGGTGTAAGCGTCGTGGGCGGTTGCTGCGGAACCACGCCGGCGCACATGGCGGCCTTGTGCGCGCTTATCGACAACCACACGCCCAGCCCGCGCCGCCGCAAGCCCAGCATGTCGGTCACGAGCGCCCAGACGGTCGTGGACCTTCCCTGCGACGGCCACAAGATCGCCGTCATCGGCGAGCGCATCAATCCCACCGGCAAAAAGCGCCTGCAGCAGGCCCTGCGCGACGGCGACCTGGACTACGTCGTGAGCCAGGGCATTAGCCAGCAGGAACAGGGCGCCGACATCCTGGACGTCAACGTGGGCCTGCCCGAGATCGACGAGGTCAAGATCATCCAACAGGCGACCGAGCAGCTCCAAGGCTCTACGCTGCTGCCGCTGCAGATCGACTCCACCGATCCCGCAGCCGTCGAGGCCGCCGTGCGCCGCTACGCCGGCAAGCCCATCATCAACTCGGTCAATGGCAAGCAGCAGATCATGGATGAGATCTTTCCGCTGGTCGCCCACTACGGCACCAACGTCGTCGGCCTCACGCTCGACGAAGGCGGCATTCCCGATACCGCCGAGGCTCGCTTCGCCATCGCCGAGCGCATCGTGGCCGAGGCCGCCCGCTACGGCATCGGCCCGGACCGCATCCTCATCGACTGTCTGGTCATGACCGCCTCGACCAATCAACGCCAAGCCGAGCAGATCTTGCGCGCCATGTCCCTGTGCAAGGAGCGCCTGGGCGTCAAATGCGCGCTCGGCGTGTCGAACATCAGCTTTGGTCTGCCCGCCCGCCCGCTGCTGGGCTCGGTCTTTTTGGCTGCCGCTTTTGGCGCAGGCCTGGACGCCCCTATCATGAACCCGGGCTCCAAGCGCTTCATGGATACCGTCTACAGTTATCGCGTCCTGAGCGTTGAAGACGAGGGCTCGACCGGATACATCGAGCGCTACGCCGGCTGGACCGATCCGTACAAGATCGCCGCAAACCCGACGGCGGCCCAGGCGGCATCGACCGACGCCGCGCCCGCTGCTGGCACCGCCGGCACCGACGGCAACGACGACCCGATCCGTCGCATGGTCGTCTCGGGCCGCAAAGGCGAGATCGCGGCCGAGACCGAGCGCCTGCTGGCAGATCACGACGCCATGGACCTCATCAACAATCACTTTATCCCCGCCCTCGACGAGGTTGGCGTCCTCTTTGACCAGGGAAAGTTCTTCTTGCCGCAGCTCATGGCCTCGGCCGAGGCAGCGCGCGTGGGCTTCGACACCATCAAGCGCCTGATGCCCGCCGGCGAGATTGCCGACAAGGGCAAGATCTGCGTGGCCACCGTCAAGGGCGATATCCACGACATCGGCAAGAACATCGTTAAGATGCTGCTCGATAACTACGGCTATACCGTCTTTGACCTAGGCCGCGACGTCGACCCGCAAGAGGTACTCAAGACTGTACGGGAGCGTGACATCAAGCTCGTCGGCCTCTCGGCGCTTATGACTACCACCGTCGTGGCCATGGAAGAGACCATCAAGCTGCTTCATGCCGAAGTGCCGGGCGTCAAAATCATCGTAGGCGGCGCCGTACTCACCCCCGAATACGCCAAGCAGATCGGCGCGGACTACTACGCCAAGGACGCCGCCGAAAGTGCCCGTATCGCCGAAGAGGTCTTTGGGCAGTAACACAACGGAAACAACCGAGCACCAAAACGTGCCGCACGCGCCACTTGGCACGTGCGGCACGTTAGAATAGATAAGATTATGCTCGTTTTGGCAGATAGGAGCGCAAGGATGGCGATCACGCCCGCAGAAATCGCGGAAACCCGCGGCATGGTTGAGGAGCAGAACCTCGACATCAGGACCATCACCATGGGTGTTTCGCTCATGGGTTGCGGTGACGAGAACCTCGACCGCATGTGCACGAAGATCTACGACCACGTGACGCACACGGCTGAACATCTGGTCGAGACCGCCGAGAACCTCGAGCGCGAGTACGGTATCCCTATCGTCAACAAGCGCGTTTCCGTCACCCCGGTGGCGCAGATTGCCGCATGCTGCAAGGATGAGGACCTCACCCCCATCGCGCATGCCCTCGACCGCGCGGCCGAGACGCTCGGCATCGATTACCTGGGCGGCTTCTCCGCACTCGTCCAGAAGGGCATCGGCGACGCCGACCGCCGCGTCATCCAGTCCATTCCCCAGGCGCTCGCCACCACGAGCCGCGTCTGCTCCAGCGTCAACGTCGCCAGCCTGCGTGCCGGCATCAACATGGACGCCGTGCTTATGGCCGCCCAGACCATCATCGATGCCGCCAAACTCACGGCCGACCAGGATTCCGTCGGCGCTTCCAAGTTTGTCTGCTTTGCCAACATGGTCGAGGACTCCCCGTTTATGGCGGGCGCCGTCCACGGCGGTGGCGAGGCCGACGCCGTCATCAACGTAGGCGTCTCGGGCCCCGGCGTTATGGCCGCAGCCCTGGAGACACTGCCCGATTCCGCATCGATGATGGAAGTCGCCGAGAAGATCAAGCAGACCGCCTTTAAGATCACCCGTGCCGGCGAGCTCATGAGCCGCGAGGCCGCCCATCGCCTGGGTGTCGAGAAGGGCATTGTCGACCTGTCGCTGGCTCCCACGCCCGCCATCGGCGACTCCGTTGCACGCATCCTCGAGATCATCGGCGTGGGCACCTGCGGTGGCCCCGGCACGACCTGCGCGCTCGCCATGCTCAACGATGCCGTCAAGAAGGGCGGCGTCATGGCCAGCTCCAGCGTGGGCGGTCTCTCGGGCGCCTTTATTCCCGTGTCCGAGGACGCCGGCATGATTGCTGCCGTCGAGGCCGGCGCACTTTCGCTCGAGAAGCTCGAGGCCATGACCTGCGTGTGCTCCGTTGGCCTGGACATGATCGCCATCCCCGGCGACACCCCGGTCGAGACCATCGCCGGCATTATCGCCGACGAGATGGCCATCGGCGTCATCAACAATAAGACCACGGCCGTGCGCGTGATTCCCGCCATCGGCAAGGGCGTGGGCGACTGCGTCGAGTATGGCGGCCTGTTTGGCCGTGCGCCCATCATGCCGGTGAACCCCAACGCCGGCACCGTGCTTGCCCACCGTGGCGGACGCTTCCCGGCACCGCTGAACTCGCTCAAGAACTAGCTGAGGGGGACTGGCGAGGAGCCCCGGGGAGGGCAAATATATAAGGTCGCCTGCTCGGACAGTCCTGACTCGCACGGAGAGCACATTAAGTGCTCTCCGGCTCGTGCGGAACTCGCGATCGACCTTATATATTTGCCCTCCCCGGGGCTCCCGCACAACGGGACCTCAGTTGGGTTCTATCCCGGTTGCAGTTGCTTCGCTCCTGCACCACTTGGCTGGTGTGGCGGTTTGACGTTGGATCGGTTCTTTCTGATATATGCTGGTTGCGGCTCTTCTTTTGGGAGGAGTCGCTTTTTTGTTGTGAGGGGGATGGCCCGTGGCTGATGATTTGATTCGTTCTGAGCTTCTTTCTGCGGATTGGAATGACGAATGGATGCGCTTGCAAGCTGGTCGGCATCGGGCTGATGATCCTTTTGAGTGGGATAAGCGGGCTCGGCATTTTCGGCCATTGGAGACTGCCCCGTATGCTCGGGATTATATAAAACTGCTGGCGCTTGAGCCTGGTGAGTCGGTGCTCGATATGGGGTGTGGGGCTGGGTCGATTGCTATTCCGCTTGCTCAGGCTGGGCATCCTGTGATTGCAGCCGACTTCTCCCCCGCTATGTTGGGCACCCTTGATGCCGGCGTTGAGTATTACGGGCTCGAGGATCTTATTACACCGCTTGAGCTTGCTTGGGATGACGATTGGGATCTGGTTGGGCCGGTTACCAAGGCTGTAGATGTTGCCTTTGCGAGTCGCTCGGTTACTACGAACGACCTGAAGGGGGCACTTGTCAAGCTTGACCGCACGGCTCGTCGGCGTTGTGCCGTTACGATGGTCGCCAACTCGAGCCCGCGTTATGACCTGCACCTGATGAACGCCATCGGCGCCTCGGTTACCCGCAGCAACGGATTTGTATATGCCTTTAACATCCTTATTCAGATGGGGGCGCTGCCGCAGGTCACGTATTTTGAATCGCCCCGTCGCGACACCTTCGATAGTCTCGAGGCGGGCGTGGCAGACTTTTCTCGTATGCTCGAGCATGGCAACGAGGACAAGATCGACCGTCTGCGCGACTATATCGCCCACCACATGATCGAGAACCCCCATGCCGGCGAGCCGGGATCCAAGGGCGTACCGCAGGGACGTTACATGCTCGACCACATCCGCAAAGTCCGATGGGCGTTTATCGCCTGGGAGCCGGTCTCCGTACCCCGCCCGTAGCCCATCTAAAGCTTGCATCGTCTTCCCGCCCGGCATCCGCATTCTTTGCGAACTGGGCAAACGCGCTCCACACCACGCCGTTCCTGCGCTATCGTGGGACAGCTCACGTAGATTAAGGCCCCATTGCGGGGCGCCCCATACATAGAAAGCGAGAACCCATGGCACTGACAGGAGCCCAGGTCAAGCAGCTTCGCAGCATGGCCCATCACCTCAACCCCGCCATCATCATCGGTAAGTCCGATGTCAACGAGGGCACCGTCGAGCAGACGGTCGCCTACCTGGAGAAGCACGAGCTCGTTAAGTGCTCCGTGCTGGACGGCTCCAGCCTTTCTGCCCGCGAGGCCGCCGAGGAGCTCGCCGAGCGCTGCCACGCCGACGTCGTTCAGGTTATCGGCCGCAAGTTCTCGCTGTATCGCGAGTCCTCGCGCAAGGATATCGAGAAGATCAAGCTCGTCTAAAACCGACTAGCCATACCGAGTAGCCTGCGGGCGTCCGAGTGATTCGGGCGCCCGTTTTTTATCGCTCGACAAGCACGCACTTGAGCCTGCCTTCGACCAGGCGCTCATACAGGCGCCTTGTCTCGGGCTCGGGCACGCCTTGAACCTGCTCTCGCAGGTGGTGCATGTGGCCGCTGTATAGCTCGACAACATCGCGGCGTCGTCCCGCCGCACCGTAAACGCGCATGGCACAGCGAACCATGTCCTCGCGCGCCGTCTCTTGGCGAAGCCCCGATTCAACGAGCCAAATTGCCGATTGCAGGTCATTTTCCTCGAGAGCGGCATTCGCTCCCCTAATCATGCAGTCGATGTACTTGGATTGCATAATGTGGCGCATGCGCGTAAAAAACGTGGGATTGCAACCGGTGGGAACATACAGCGGCCCCGCGTAGAGCTGCTCAACCTTAAGACAAAGCTCAACCAGGTGAGGGCCTCTCGCGCCCATACGGTTTCCCAGGATCTCGCGGCTCAGCTGGTCAAAGAGCCTTACATCGGTCTTAACGTAGTCGCCGTTGAGCCCAATGCACTCGTTTTGGATGAGCACGCACGACTTGCCATCCGGCGTTGGACCCAAAGCCGAGCGCAAGCGCGATACCGTCGAATACAGATTGTTGCGCGCCGCGCTAAACTCGGCATGGGGCCACAACTCCATGGCGATTGTCTCGCGGTCGACCATGGCATCCATGCCCAACGCGAGCCGCTCGGCAAGTGTTGCCGCCTTTTTGCGACGCCACATCTTATCCGTGATGGGAAAGCCGTCGCGCTCGGCGCGAAATGTGCCAAACATGCGCATCTCAATATGGCCGATCGTATCGACAGCCTCAACCTCGCCCGCCTGGAACAGGTGCTCGCTTTCGCCCTCAAAATCATCGCGTAGTGAATACCGCGACAGCTCACGCACCGGAAGCTTCTTGCGAATCCTGACGGCAGGCTCGCCCAGACAGTGCATCGCAAGACGCGCAAATAGCCGATACGATGGGTCTAAAATCCCCGAGCGATTCATAGACATCCAGGCGGCAAGATCGCTATCGCGGCCCGCAGCGGCCAGGTGCAGCGCCACGATCCAGGCTTCTGAGCCACCGACCTGCGTCTTGCTAATGTCGAGCAGCTCCGCCTCTTCGCGAACCGATACCAGCGACGTATTGCGCAGGTACGCCACGCGCTCCAGCAGCAACGCGTTTTCGCGCATGTACGCAATCGATTCGTCGGCGAGCTTGAGCACCTGAACCGCGCGGAACTTCGCGTTGACCGGCCGCCCCTCCGCCAGCGATTGCCAACCCTCCAGCAATAACCCAAACAGCTGAATTTGATTGTCACGAACACGCACCGCAAAGCGGTCGAGCTCGCCAAACGCCGCATCGTCGGTCACGGGCAAGCCCGCGAGCAGGCGCCGTGCCGCGAGCACCATACGCAGCCAAATGGATGGCGCCTTAAGCCCGCGGATATCGAGCGCCTCGAGTATCTGCGCCATCTTGTCATCGCGCTCGTCGGGTTTAGCAAACGAGCCGTCGAACAGCTCCACCAGCATATGGTCGGCCTGTATGAGAATCCCCGCGATGTCGAGCTCGCAATCATAAGCTTTGCACGCCTTGAGCTTCGCGAGAACATTGCCGTCTTCCGCTCGCTCGGTTAGGTGGCGCTTGACCTCGATATGCGCGGACAGCATGTCGAGCACCTCGCAGGATGTCTGTTCTTGCACAACAGGGTTGGCGGGAAGCCCCAGGTCATTGTCGCCATAAAAGGCGATGGTGAGCGCCTGGGCTATTTTCCAGGTAGCGGGATCGACCTCGTGCGCCGCCTGGTCACCCGCACGTTCGATAACGGACGCCATATACCTTGCTAGCTTTGTATTGCACACGCTGACAGCCGCCAGATACACGCCGAGTGCCTCGGCGGGTGCCGGCTCTTGCTCCTGCTTTTCCGCATTGATCATCGCCGACGCCGCACGGCAAATGTCCCCTCCGTGCCCGGTCAGGGCAAGATCGGCCCCATACTGCCCGGCAAGTTCCAATACCACATGGCGGTCCAAGAACGCGTCGGCCAGGTCCATAGCCAAATCGCATCGGCCCGCCTTGATCAAAATGCGAGCAGCCCGCGATACAAGTTCGGGACGGATCTCGGCAACAAACTTTCGCAGCCTCAGGCGCGCGTTGTCCTTAGCGCCCAAACACCTAAAGGTGCGATCAGACGGATCCACGCCAAAAATCGGATAATCGCGCACAAAGATGGACTGGTCGACCATCGAAAGCCTCACGCCGCACGCCTCTAGCTCCGCAATGCGGCCCTCGCCCATCAGTACCATCAAACAGGCAACGGTAAACAACAGGTTGTTCTCGAGCGATGCGAGATCGGCCAGCGCCGCACCGTACACGTTGACGATTTCGTTCTCGAGCAACCCGGCAACATCGCCCTGTCCATACATTCCCGTCTGCAGGGCAGATACCAGCTCGGGTACACCCTGTGTGAGCCGATAGAAATCAAGCGATGTGCTGATTGAGAACGCCGTGGCCCATGACGAATACTCATAGGCGTGCACCTTGAGCATCTGCGCATTGACTTTTACAGAATCGCCCAGCCCGTGGATAAGCAATCGGTTGGAGGGGCGGCAGGCAATAAAGACCCCCGTCCCCGTAGCACGTAAGCTGCGGATTCGATCGATGAGGTCCTCGGTTTCGTGCTGCTCGAGATTGGGCACGTTGTCGATCGCAACGAGCGAATGAGGTTTGTCCTTAAGCTCATCGGCGACAACCTCGAGCTGCATAAAGAGCTCGCGTCCAATCGCGCGGTCGGCCTCGATAATCCGAACCGGCCCTCGCGTGGGGTCCGATTTAACCTCCTGCACGTATTGCAGCAACGCCGACGTCTTACCAAACCCATCGGGCGCGTAGAGCAAAACAATTCCCGCCTTGCGCCCTTTAACGATGAGCTCGTTCATCAAGCGATCGCGCCGCACCATATAGCCGCCGCCCGTCGGCATCAACTCGAGGTCGTCCGTATTGCCCAGATCGTTTACCATGCTTGCTCCTCAACTCGACCATATGGACACCGTAGCTGCAGAACCATATGAGCCGCCCCGTGAATAGCGCGACTTAGGGTTTTTTAATTGTCTGCCGGTACGTGTTTGGCAAGTTTTTGTACAGCGAGGCCCGATGGTAACTTATCCCCCGACCAATAGGTCTTTGCGCAGGTCAATGCGCTTGCCAGCATGTCCCATCCCATTTGCAGTGTAGCGCAGTCGGCTATTTTTATTTGAGTTGCGCAACTCGCCTACTCCTCGCTACCGCCTGCGACTCTATGGTGGCAAATGTGCATAGAATCTGCTATAGAATGAATCACAAAAATTTAAAACCCTCCAGTCAAGCATGCGGCAAGGTTTCCGTCATGCATGCGCCACGGCCTATGTCCACTAAAAAGGCCCCCGCAAAGCGAGGGCCTTTTGAGAAACTATGTAAGATCGCTTGATCGCGTTACTCGCAGAGCGAAAGAGCGGCCTCGTCAGCAACGACAACGCAGTTGGTGTGCAGCTGCAGGATCGAAGCCGGGCATTTGGGCGTAACCGGACCATAGCACATATCGTGCACGGCCTGAGCCTTTGCCTCGCCGTTGGCGACGACCAGGATCATGCGGGCATACATGATGGTCTGGGTACCCATGGTGTAGGCCTGACGGGGCACGTCGTCGATGCTGTCGAACAGGCGGCTGTTGGCCTGAATGGTGCTCTCGGTGAGGTCGACACAGTGCGTACCCTTGGAGAAGTGGTCATCGGGCTCGTTGAAGCCAATGTGACCGTTGTTACCGATGCCGAGCAGCTGCAGATCAGGGTAACCGGCAGCAGCGACGATCTTGTCGTACTCAGAGCAGGCAGCGGCAGCGTCGGGATTGGAGCCATCGGGCACATGCGTGTTGTTCAGGTCGATGTTAATGTGATCGAAGAAGTTCTCACGCATAAAGTAGTGGTAGCTCTGGGGATCGTCGTGCGAAAGGCCACGATACTCGTCGAGGTTGTAGGTGCTGACCTCGGCAAAGTCGACGTCACCCTTCTCGTACCAAGCGGCGAGCTGCTTGTAGGCGCCAATCGGGGTGGAGCCGGTGGCAAGACCCAGCACGCAATCGGGCTTGAGGATAACCTGGGCCGAGATGATATTGGCGGCCTTGCGGCTCATATCCTCGTAGTCTTTAGCTTTAATAATCTTCATTACGCGTCCTTTCTCGTACAAGAGAGGCAAGGCTCCCCTTACAAGCACTTGCCCGCGGCCCGCGTCGGCCGCAACCAACGTGTGCGGCCACCAGGGCGAGGTCGCGTAATGTATATGTCTCGTGTCTACCCGCGTCGAGGCCCCTGCCCGTCCACGGTGACCCAAAGCTGTTTAGCTTCGGACAAATCCCATCTTGCCACGGAGGGCGTCCTCTTTCAAGGGCGCCCTCCGTAAACGTGTTTGAATTGTAGGCTAAAGGCCAAGCGCGCTCACTAGCGCTCGCGAGCGACGATGAGTTGGTCCATCTCCTCGACGTGCTCGCCAATAGAGCCCTTGATGCTCGAGAACTCAACGGAGTTGCACACCAAGATAGGAACCGTCACATCGTAACCCTCGGCAGCAATTGCCTCGCGATCGAACTCGATGAGCACATCGCCCTTATGGACGATGTCGCCCACTTGCGCATGTACGGTAAAGTGCTTGCCCTCGAGCTGAACAGTGTCCAAACCAACGTGGATGAGCACGTCTAGGCCATCGACCGTGTTGAGCGCAACGGCGTGTCCCGTGGGAAAAATGGCCTCGACCTTGGCGTCTGCCGGCGCAATCACGCGCGTGCCGGTAGGCTGAATCGCCACGCCCTGGCCCAAAAGGCCGGTGGCAAACGTCTGATCGTTTACCTCGGAGAGCGGAATGACGTCGCCCGAGATGGGAGCATCCAGCGTAAGGACTCGACCACGCATACCAAAAGACCTTAGGACTTTAGTGAACATGCTCCCCCTCGGACATACTAATCAATCAAAATAGCCTTAACAGTTTACCACTTGGCACCCGTTATTGACCATTAGGGAAGTTCGCGCTTGACAACCTCGACGATGTCGTCGACAACACGCTGGGTCAGCTCGTGCGTCTCGGCCTCGGCCATAACGCGAACCAGCGGCTCGGTACCGCTCGGGCGCACCAAGATGCGGCCGCGACCATTGAGCTCCTTCTCGGCGGCAGCGACGGCGTCCCAAATGGGCTGGCAATCGTCCAGGCCGGCCTTGTTGTCCGAATGCACGTTGACGAGCACCTGCGGGTACTTCTTCATGATGCCGGCAAGGTCGGTGAGCGTGCGGCCAGTGCGCTTGAGCACGGCCAGAAGCTGCAGGGCCGTCACCAAGCCGTCGCCGGTGGTGTTGTGCTCCAGGAAGATGATGTGGCCGGACTGCTCGCCGCCGATGACGGCACCGTCCTCGAGCATACGCTCCAGAACGTAGCGGTCGCCCACAGCGGTCTGAACCATCTCGAAGCCCTGCTCCTTCATAGCGATGGAGAAGCCCAGGTTGCACATGACGGTCGAGACGATCTCGGAGTTGGCGAGCTTGCCGCGAGCGGCGAGGTCAGAACCGCAGATAGCCAGGATGTAGTCACCATCGATCTCATTGCCCTCGCTGTCCACGAACAGTACGCGGTCGGCGTCGCCGTCGTGGGCCAGGCCGATGTCAGCATGGGTGCGCAGCACGAGCTCGCGCAGAGGCTCGAGGTGCGTAGAGCCGCACTCAACGTTAATGTCAGTGCCGCAGTAATCGGTGTTGATAGCGTGCACCGTGGCGCCCAGGCGCTGCAGCGCGGCGGGCGTAGTCTGGCAGGAAGCGCCATGGCCGCAGTCGACGGCAACGACCAGGCCGTCGAGCCTCAGGCCATCAAGCGTATCGATGGCGTGGTCGACATATGCCTTGCGGGCGTCCTTCATCTTGATAATGTGGCCCACGCCGGCGCCGGTCGGCAGCGTGTCGGCAGCCATGGCTTCCTCGGACATGACCCAGGCGCTGATCTCTTCCTCGACCGCGTCGGGAAGCTTCATGCCCTTGCGGCTAAAGAACTTGATGCCATTGAACTCCGGCGGATTATGCGAAGCAGAGATGACGATGCCGCCATCGAGCTCGTTCTGAACGGTGAGCAGCGCCACGGCAGGCGTGGGGATGACGCCGCAGCAGTGCGGACGGCCGCCCTCGGCCATGATGCCGGCGGTCAGAGCGCTCTCGAGCATGGTGCCCGAAAGACGCGTGTCGCGGCCGATGCAGATATCCGGACCAAGGAACTTGGTCGCCGCGCGGCCCAGGCGAAACGCGAGGTCGCACGAGAGGTCGGCATTGGCGACGCCACGGACGCCGTCGGTACCGAAGATGTTCTGGGGCATAGGATCGCTCCTTCCCTAGCAGGCGATATGCAACCGCCCACCCTAGTCGAAAAAGAAAAGCGGGACCCGCCGAGGAATCGGCAGGCCCCGCTTGTACATTGTATCTCGAAAGGAGATAAAACCTTAGCGCTTGGAGAACTGGGGAGCGCGGCGGGCCTTCTTGAGGCCGTACTTCTTGCGCTCGACCACGCGAGCATCGCGCGTAAGGAAACCGGCCTTCTTGAGGTCAGCACGGTAGTCGCCAGCGTTCAGAAGAGCGCGAGCGATGCCCAGGCGCAGAGCGCCGGACTGACCGGAGATGCCGCCGCCATCGCACAGAGCGATAACGTCGAACTGACCGGCGGTGTCGGTCACCTTGAAGGGAGCAAGGGCGTTCTCAACGAGCTGATGACGGCCGAAATACTGCTCGGCGTCACGCTTGTTGATGGTCACCTTGCCGGTGCCGGGGACGAGACGGACGCGGGCGACGGCGTTCTTACGACGGCCGGTACCCTGGTAGACAACGGTGTTCTCAGCCATCTTTAAGCCTCCAGCTCAATCTTCGTGGGGTTCTGGGCAGCATGCGGATGCTCGGCACCAGCGTAGACCTTAAGCTTGGTCATCTGGGCACGGCCGAGGGTGGTCTTGGGCAGCATACCGCGAACGGCGCGCTCGATGACCTTCTCCGGGTGCTTCTCCATAGCCTGGCGGAAGCTCTCAGCCTTGAGGCCGCCGTTGTAGCCGCTGTGGCGATAATAGGTCTTCGTGTCGGCCTTGTTGCCGGTAAGCTGGACCTTATCGGCGTTGATGACGACAACGAAGTCGCCGCAGTCGCTGTTGGGCGTGAACTGGGGCTTGTTCTTACCGCGCAGGATCATTGCGATCTGGGTGGCAAGACGGCCCAGGACAGCACCATCGGCGTCGACGAGAACCCAGTTGCGCTGGACCTCGCCCTGCTTGGCGTAGTGAGTCGATTTCGAAATCACTTAGACTCCTCCATGTACAGTACGTGTTGTTACAGAGATTCACGGGGCTCTGCAAGTAACCCGTCCATATTACCCCGCTCGCCGTACGAGTCAACAGGTATTTTGGCTCCGACCAGAGTTTCTGCACATGTCATCCACGAGCCGTGATTTTCCAGCTCTTTAGCTGTTGTCATTTTTTGAGGGTTCGCCGTCGCTAGCGTTCAACGAACTCTTGAATTTCCGCGAGCAGGCGCTTTGCCTCCTGACGGCCCTGGATATACAGGTCCAAAAGCTTTGCCGAATCGTGCTCGACATGGCCGACCTCGACCGGCTTTTGCGGAGCGACGACCAACGCACGGCCCTCGCGCTCATACTTCCACAGGTGCATGCGCTGGATGTTGTAGCGGTCGTGGCGCGTCTCGATTCCCTCGAGCAGATAGGGGTAGTCGGCATAGCGGGCGCGCGCGGCAGGCATAAACTCGTAAGGCTTTTTCTCGTACGAGCGGTCCTGCGTGACAATGACGACCGCGCGATCGAAGCCCGCCTCCTCCAGCACGTGCTCGATGGGGATCGAATCGGCTACGCCACCGTCGACGTATTTGTGCCCGTCAATCTCGACCGGCGGCGTCACCAGCGGCAGCGACGTCGAGGCGCGAACAGCGTCGAGGTCGAGCACGGCGCTTTTGACCGGGAGGTACGTGGCGGTTCCAAAGAGCATGTCCGTCGCGACGGCGTACATCTCGATGGGGCTCGCGTCGAATGTCTCGTTGTCAAAGGGATCCAGGCGGTCCTGGACATCGTTGAAGATAAAGTCGTAGCCGACGATAGAGCCCGTGGACGCAAACGATGCGGCGCCCATGAAGCGGCTGTCGTTGCAGAAAGCCAGGTTGATGCGGTTGGCACGGCCGATCTGGTGCGACTTGTAGTTCACGCCGTTGAGGGCGCCGGCCGATACACCGTAGACAGCCGGAATCTCAACGCCGGCCTCCATGAGAACGTCGAGCACGCCCGCGGTAAATTGCCCGCGGAAGCTGCCGCCCTCCAAAACGAGCGCGACCTTGCCGGCGTTCTTTGCTTTATCTTCTGCAGTCATATTGACCTCCTGCGATTGCGTTTTGGCCTTCTTCTACCCAGTTTTGGGATGGAGAGCGCATGGGTTTTGGAGTTGAGGAGGGCGGGGCGGTCGGCGGGAAAGCGTGTCCCGTTCTCAGAGCAAATTCCGGGTCGCATTTTCCGCTGAGCCCGCCATCAGGAAAATGAATCCCATTCCGAGCTTGGATTCCGGGATGTGCTTTCCGCTTGGGCTGCCATTGGGAAAGCATGTCCCACTCTACGGCTCGATTCCGGGTCGCAGTTTCCGCTTGAGGCGCCATCCGGAAACTACGTCCCAGTCTGAGCGCGGATTCCGGGACACGCTTTCCGCCTGGGCCGCCATCGGGAAAGCGTGTCCCGGCCTGCGTTGACGCGGCGTTTTCTTTACGCCCGCGCCCTGCACAGAGTTCGATTCTCCGCGGGTTTGGGGTTCCGTTGATGCGGCGCATGGCCAGCTGAGATTCGATAAACATCGCATCCATATTGAGCTGATAGTTTGCGCGGAGAATCCGCGTATTTGCTTCGCAAATCCGCACCGGCTTCGGCCGCCTGCCGGCGTCCTCGCCCGCGGGCTAAAAACGCTTACGCGTTTTCTTAACGCCCGCGCCCTGCACAGAGTTCGATTCTCCGCGGTGCGGACTAGAAATAAAAAGGCAGGTAGAGACACTACTCTACCTGCCTGTTACTTATGGTGGAGGCGCGGAGAATCGAACTCCGGTCCACGAAAGCCCCCTGATTGGCATCTCCAAGCTCAGTCGCTGGTTTAGTCTCGGACGCTTTGCGCGCAGCGACACGCTCGCGGCGTCCTAACCGGTTCGGTCTTAGCCTGCGCCATACCGATTACGTGCGCAGGAGCATTCCCCTAAAATGACGTCGCGCCGGTGGCGGGGAAATCACCGGGTTGACGCGCCGCTATAAACTAAGCAGCGAGAGCCATAGGCTCAAAAGAAGAGTTGTTGTCAATTCAATTTGACGGTACCCCTGTTTAACGAGGCGAGGAGACCTCGGCTTGCTTCCTCTCTCAGAGCTATCGTGTCGAAACCAGTCGCCCCCGAATGTCGGGAAAGTCTGGATGGTATCGGGCACGAATACCCAACACCCGTCGACTTTTCAAGGAACATGCAGGGCGAGCCCCGCTTGTGGAGTGTTATCTTACCACGTTCTGAAAGCGGACAGCTGTTCTATGCACGAGCTGTGAAGACCCCAATGTGCGCCGCACTTCGCACTTTTGCTACCGATCGCGTCACGTATATTTTCGCCAAGCAAAATTGACCCGTCGAAAGGACCGTTATGGATACCAAGCAGCAACTCGTCAATGCCCTCGCAGGCCTGGGCTCAACCATTACCGAAGCTATGGATGTCATCGAGGGCTTTGTCCCCTGCGGACATCCCGCCCTCACGGTATCGAACGCACTCGTCGCGCTGGACGCTGACGATGATGCGGCTCTCGCCCAGCAGCTTGAGACCGTCGAGGGCTTTATCGACCACGTGAGTGAGAACCGCGGCGTGGCCGCCTACCACGGCATCGAGGTCGAGCTCGCGGGTCCCAAAGCCGATCTGCTCGCAGCAATCCGCGAGGTAGGCGCCCTTATGCAGACCGCAGGCGTCAAGAACACCCAGGTCAACGAGTGGGTCTACCGCAGCCTGGCAGCACTCGACAGCTCCGACGAAAAGGCAGCCGAGCAGCTCGCAGAAAGTCCCGCCATTAAGGCCGAGCTTTTGTAAATAGCAGACGCGGGTCCCCTGGCGCATCGTCGTCCAAGAGGCCCGCAAACAGTTCGCGTCAACCGATAACCGCGCCGCCGCGTTCGACCAAAGCCAGAATCGGCATCATTTGGCGCGGGGTCTTTGCTGCAAGATCGGCATGTTCGAGCAGCTTGCGATCGTTGGTCACCAAGTAATCGACCTGCGCGCGCTTGCACGCGGCGAGCACCAAGTTGTCCTCGTAATCGCGATGGAGCGCTAAGTATTTGTCGGCCAGCCAAAGGTCCGACGCATCTGCGCCCACGGCCGTAGCGTTTTCGGTCATATTCCGAACAAACGCCAGCGCCGCATCGCCAATCGCGCGGGCAGACGCCTCGTCGAGCGCTCCCCCGCTGGCAAGAACGCTACGCTTCAGCTCGTGTTGGACAACGTACAGCACGTCCTTAGCGATATGCACCGGAAAGAACAGCAACGCCCGCGTCTCCGTCGCCTGCCCAATAAACGCACGCGCGGCAAGCGACTCGGCATGGTCGACGCAAAACGAATCAACCCATACGTTGGCGTCCACCATAATCTTGAGAGGCGCCCCACTCACTGGATCATCCCCTTTTGGCGATAATGCTCATCCATGGCGTCGGAATAAATTGTGTCCCAACCGCGATCGTCGGATACGGGCGACGTAGCGATGCCCAGGTCCGCGTAAAGCTGATCCGCCGCCGCCCAAGATGCGGCAAACGGAGAATCCAGTGCGGCACCCCGCTGCCGGTCGTTAACGGCCTCAAGGATTTCCTCACACGAACCGCCGCCCTGCGCAACCTTGGCCACGACTTTTTTAATAAGGTCGGGCAGCGTTCCACCCGATAGTCGCAGCGCCTCCTCGGCACGCTCTTTAACCGAGCGATCCACGCGAACATTTACCTGCGCCATACTGCCAGCAACGCTCATATTGATCACGCTCCTCCCGCATACTATCACTGCTAGCACCACTATAAATGGCTGATAGCACACGGTCAAACACAAAAAAGCCTGCACCAGGACGACGGCAGTGCCGCCCGGGTGCAGGCCATAAACTCAAGCAAAAGCGTTAGCGTAGATACGCCTTCGCGTTGCCCAGGCTGTAGGCGATCGTCGAGCCGTTGTGCAGCAGTGACGACGTCTGCGGAGTGATCATGCCGGTAATGCCCAATGCCAACAGCGCCGAGTTGGTGAGCATCACCTTGGAATACGAACTCGTCAGACGGTCGATAAGCCCCTGGCTCATGCGGCGCAGGCGCACAATCGCAGCGAGATCCGTATCGGTCAGGATGATATCGGCGACCTCCTTGGCGATGTCGCTTCCGCCACCCATGGCCAGACCCACGTCGGCCAAACCGAGCGCCGGAGAATCGTTGACGCCGTCGCCCACCATGGCAACGTGGCGCCCCTCGCTCTTAATGCGCTCCACATAGGCGTACTTGTCCTCGGGCAGCAGCTCGGCCTTAAACTCGTCGACCCCCGCCTCGCGCGCAATGCGCTCGGCTGTGCGCTCGGAGTCGCCCGTGAGCATAACGACATGCTTGACGCCCAGCGCATGCAGGTCGGCGATAGCCTCACGGACCCCGGGCTTGAGCGGATCCTCGATGCCGAGCACGCCCACAACCGTGCCGTCGACCGCCAGATACAGCGGCGACAAGCCCTGCATCTGGAACTCGATTTGCTCCTTAATGTCGGACTCGAGCTGCGCACCCTCGTCCTCAAATACAAAGTGTGCGGAACCGATGATGGCGCGACGCCCTTCAATGGACGAAGCGATGCCGTGCGCCACGATGTACTCGACGGCGGCATGGCGCTCGCGGTGCTCGAGCTCGCGCTCGCGTGCCGCATTGACCACGGCGCGTGCCACCGGATGCGGGAAATGCTCCTCCAAGCAAGCGGAAAGGCGCAGAATCTCGTCCTCGCTCCAGCCATCGGTGGTGAGCACGCAGGCAAGACGCGGCTGCGCCTCGGTGAGCGTGCCGGTCTTATCAAACACGATGGTATCGGCCTTGGCAAACGACTCAAAGTACTTGGCGCCCTTGACCATCACGCCCATCTTGGCGGCATCGCTCATGGCGGTCATGACGGCGACCGAACCCGTGAGCTTAAGTGCGCACGAGTAGTCGACCATCAGCGCCGCTGAGGTCTTGATGAGGCTGCGGGTGGCAAGCGCAACCAGGCCCGCGAGCAGGAAGTTCCACGGGACGATCTTGTTGGCGAGGTCTTCCATGTGCGACTGGCCCTCGGACTTGAGCGAGTCGGCCGCCTGCACGAGCGAGACGATCGAGCGGAGCTTGGTCTGAGCCGTGTTGGCGCGCACACGCACCAAGATACTGCCGTCTTCCACGACGGTGCCGGCGAATACATCGTCGCCCGCGCTGCGCTCGACGGCAAGCGGCTCGCCGGTCAGGGTCGCCTGGTTAACCATGGCGCTTCCCTGCTCGACCACGCCGTCGATGCAGATGGACATGCCGGTGCGAACGGCGACCAAGTCGCCGGGCTCAAGCTCGGTCGCGGCAACGCTTACCTCGGTGTCGCCGACGACCTTTTGCGCCTTGTCGGGCACATCAAGCAGCGAGTTGATGAGCTCGTTTTCGCTCATGGCGCGCGTGTAGTCCTCGAGCAGCTCGCCCACGTTGAGCAGGAACATTGTCTGGCCCGCGGTGTCGACGTCGCGCTTGACGAACGAGATGCCGATGGCCGAGGCGTCGAGCACGGGGACGGTCAGGCGCGGCTGTGCAAGCTCACGGAGGGCGGCGCGCAAAAAGGCCATGTAACCGGCCACGACAAAGATGGCACGCAGCGGCGTAGGCAGGAACCAGCGGCGCGCGTAGTGGGCGCCGATAAGTGTGGCAAGATCCATGACGAGCTTGTGCTTGCGTGGCTCAAGCTGCATCACGTAACCCGTCTTTGCGTCGGCAATGGCCTGGGCATCGAGCGCACCCAAGGCGTCGAGCACGCCCGCACGACACTGCTCGTCATATTCGAGCGCCATCTGGCCAATACGGCCATAAACGCGCACCTTGTGCACGCCATCGATTTCGCCGCTGAGCTTAAGAAGCGCATCGAGATCGCTCTCTGGCACAGGACCCGCCAACTGGAGGCGGGTCCTGCCGGGGATCTCGCTGATAATCGAGAATCTCATAGTTTGTGCCTGGGAGCGCTACTCGGCTGCGTTGTCCGCGGCGGCCTCGCTCTGAGTGATGTAGGCAGCCTCGGCAACCATGTCATCGACATTGGCCTTGGCCTGCTCGACCATGTCCTGGTAGCAGTTCTTGATGCGCATGCCGCACGCAATACCCTGCACGCAGGCGTTCTTTACCGGAGCGCTGGTGAGCAGCTTGATGCCGGCCGTGCCAAGCAGAAAACCGCCACCGACAAGCAGAGTGTTGAACGTCGACTTCTTCATGTTGCTTCTCCCTTTTGCCGCACAAGCGCGGCATGGTGCCTTAGCACCCGAGTTCATTAGTTTGCTCGAGCACGCTTTTGAGACTAGTTTAGTATAACTATTTGGTCAACAATGGCTAACTTTTTGAAAACATGCGGTCCAGACCGCCCGGTACTCGGTGGTTCACTCACCACGATGCAAATCCGCACCCCCACGGGTATCCGCCCCCGCCCTTGCGAATCAAAGGTGAATACTTTTCCGCGAAGTGAACGAGTCAAATCGAACCCCTGAAACATCCGCATTTTTCGCCAACAAAACCGCGGGAAAAACTTGGCAAAACCGCAGGAAACCAGCTCCTAAAAGTGTCGATGCTCCGAGGGTCCAAATAAGGTCGTTCACTTCGCGGAAAAGTATTCACCTTCGATTTCCACCTCCCCACAATGTGACAAAGGGACTGTCCCTTTGTCACATTAGGGACAATCCCTTTGCCACAGTCCTACAGCTGCCAGTCCGCCGCCTCCTTTTGCAGCGCAACCATGCGGGCGAATTCTCCACCTGCCGCCTTGAGCTGCGTCGGAGCACCCTGCTCGGCAACCACGCCATCCTTGAGTACAACGATTTTGTCGGCATTTTCCACCGTACGCATACGGTGGGCAATAACGATAACCGTCTTACCTGTAAGCAGACGGGAGAGTGCCTGCTGTACCACGGTCTCGTTCTCCACATCCAAGCTTGCCGTCGCCTCGTCCAACAGCACGATGGGCGCGTCTTTGAGCAGCGCGCGGGCGATGGAGATACGCTGGCGCTCGCCGCCGGACAGCTTGGAGCCGTTCTCGCCGATCATGGTGTCATAGCCCTGCGGCATGCGGTTCACGAACTCGTCGCAGTTGGCGGCACGCGCGGCCGCAAGCACTTCCTCGTCGGTGGCATCACGACGACCGAGGCGGATGTTTCCCATCACCGTGTCATCAAAGAGCAGCACGTCTTGGAACACAATGGCGTAATCGCGCAGGAGCACCTCGGGATCGACGCTCGCAACATCCACACCGCCCACGGTAACCTTGCCCGCAGTGGCATCCCAAAAGCGTGCGGCCAGGCGGCTCACCGTAGACTTACCGGAACCCGAAGGACCGACCAGCGCCGTGACCTCGCCTTCCTTGGCGGTAAAGCTCACATCGGTAAGAACTTTATCGCCGGCGCGTCCGTCCTCGCCCGCACCATAGCCAAATGCCACGTGATCGAACACCACATCGTGGCCCACGGGCTCAAATTTCTCGCTGCCCCGCGCCACAGGCTCTTCCATGATGGAACGCATGCGCTTGGCAGACGACTCGGCGACAAACAGCTCGGACATTAACATTAATGCCTGGTCAAAGGGCGCATAGATACGGCTCACCATAAGCAGGAAGGCAAACATCACCAAAAAGTCGACCTGCCCGGAGGCGACCATCGCGGCGCCCGTGACCAGCGTGGTGGCAATGCCCAGACGCAGGATGGCAAAGGCGGAGTTGACCAAAAGCCCGTTAGCGAGCTCGCCCTTGGTGGTCTCATGCTCCTCGGCATCGATCACGGCGTTGAGCCCCTCAAGATAATGGGCCTCCTGGTTGGTGGCGCGGATCTCGCGAACGCAGTCGAGCGTCTCTTGAATTGCCTCGGTAACCTTGACCTTCTCGGCACGCACGCGATCGAACACCGGAGTCATGGGGCCGCGTGTTAGATATAGCACGGCAAAGGCCACGGGAACGCTCCAAAACGCCGCGATCGCCAGCTGCCAGCAAAAGAACAGCGACGCCACGAACACAATGGCGCTTGCGATGATGGCACCCCAAAGCTCTCCCAGCACGTGGCTGTAGGCGTGCTCCATGGCCTGGACGTCACCCATGATGGTCTCGGTTAAATCGGCCAGATCACGACGACCAAAAAACGACAGCGGCAGTTTGCGCAAGCGCTCGGCAATCTCCATACGCTGCTTGCCGCACTCCTCGTAAAAAATGCAGTAGGTGTAGTAATACTGCTGCCAGTTAGAGGCAAAGAGCAGCACGAAAAAGACCAGGAGGCCGCCCACGATCGGCAGGGCATCCGGCAGGTCAGCCCCGCTGGCGAGATGCTCGACAAAGCCGGCCATAACCAGGAATAAAAAGCCCATGCCGGCCATGGTAATGAGATTGGTGAGCGTGGTCCAGAAAATGCCGCGTTTTACGCCGGCGACGCCTTTATCGGATAGGAAATACTTCTTTTGGAATGAGGCGAACATTTAGGCCTCGCCTCCCTTCGTGACGGCGACATCCGCGGTCGCTGCAGTGATTTTCCAGCTCGCGGCTTGTTCGTATTCGGCCCACATCTTGGCATACAGACCCTCTTGGGACAGCAACTCGGCATGGGTACCCGACTCCTGCACGCTGCCCTGGTTGAGCACCACGATTTGGCCTGCGCCCACTACAGTCGAGAGTCGGTGCGCAATCATAATGACCGTGCGACCCGCCGCCAGCTTGCTAAAGGCGCGCTGGATGAGCGCCTCGTTCTCGGGATCGGCAAACGCCGTGGCCTCGTCGAGCACTACGATAGGCGCGTCTTTAAGGATCGCGCGGGCGAGTGCCACGCGCTGGACCTCGCCGCCCGAAAGATATGCTCCGCCGGCACCGAGCATGGTATTGATGCCCTGTGGGAGTTTGGCCACAATGTCGTCGCACTGAGCTGCGGAGAGGGCCGCACGCACTTCGTCGTCAGTGGCCGTAGGCTTGGAGGCGCGCACGTTATCGGCAAGTGTTTGCCGGAACAGCTGGTTGGTCTGGAACACGAAGGCGACCTGGCCCATAAGCTCGTGCGGATCCATATCGCGAACGTCCACACCGCCTATGAGCACTCGACCCGAGGAGACATCCCAAAAACGCGGGATCAGGCTTGCGCAGGTTGACTTGCCGCCACCCGAGGGACCCACCAGGGCGAGAGTGCTACCCGCGGAAACGCTGAAACTCACATGGCTAACGGCAGGTGTTTCGGCACCCTCGTAGGTAAAACTCACGTCCTCAAATCGCACGTCGCCACCGGCAGGGTGCTTGGGTTGGGCGGGCACGGAGAGCTGCTTGGAATCCATGACGCTTCGAATACGAGCCAGCGAATCGGCACTCATCTGAGAGGCCTCGCCCACAAACATGAGCTTGGTCATGGCCGTCGGCACCACGGCCGAAAATATCGCGTAAAACGTGAAGTTGGCCATAAAATGCGCGAAGTCCGTCTCGCCCGGCGCCAACAGCAACGCTACGGGCAACAGGAATGTCACAAGACCGTTGAGCGCGGTAAGGTTGAGTACCTGCGGACCTCGGCAGAACGTACCCGCATAGCTTTGTGCCGTGTCGGCGTATTCGGCGATCGCATCGTGGAAAGCCTTAAAGGAGTAGACCGTCTGCTGAAACACCTTGACCACGGGGATGCCGCGTACGTATTCGGTGCCCGTCTTGTTCATTTTGACTAGAGCACCCATGTAGGCCTTCATGAACTTGGCGCCTTTGCCGCTCATCATGGTGGCCATGGCGCCAAACGAAACGACGACCGAGATAAGGCATGCCGCCCCCAAACGCCAATCGAGCGCGAAAAGCAGCACAAGCAGGCCTGCGACCATGGCGACGGCGCCTGCGATATCGGGCAGCATGTGCGCGAGCAGGGTCTCGGTGGAGGCGGCGCATCCGTCTACAATACGGCGCAGTTCACCGGTGGCGTGCGTGTCAAAGTAGCCGAGCGGCAGCTTAAGCAGGTGCTCGCTCGTAGTCTTGCGGATATTGGACGCGCAGCGAAACGCAGACAGGTGCGTGCACATGAGTCCCACGAAATAAGTTACGATGCTTGCCAGCGCAAACCCCACGGCCCACCAGCCATACATCGCGATATCGGTGGCTTCGCTCCAGTTAGGCGCCACAGCGATAAGGTCTCGCGCGACAAACCAGATGCAGATGTACGGGCCAAAGCTCAGCAGCTGTGAGAGCGCTGAGAGAGCCATGCCCAAATACGTTAGGAATTTACGGTCGCCGGCATATGCAAGCAGCTCGCCGATACCGCCGCCTTCCCTTTTTGATCCCTTTGCCATAAGGTTCCTTTCTAACGGCTTGAGAGTTAACCTTAATCAACTTATCATTGATATGTTAGCCAAGGCACACAATCGAGCCAGGCATGGACGTTTCCGCAAAGGAAGGGGACGCTTTTGAAAATGCATCGGGCGGCGACCGACATAACCGAGCTCTATGCACCACAGTTTGAGCAGTTTGGCTTGGAGCTTTCCGGCAAGGGCGCTGTCTTTACCGGCGAGGTGGCAAACGATCGGGCGCACGGACGCGCATGGATCATGCCACTCTCCCCTACCTGCATTGTCATGGAGCATTTCATCACCCCGACGCACGATATGTACCTGGCCGAATACACACCCGAGCCATACGCCTGCGTGAGCGAGGTCAGCGCGCCCACACTTACATGCATGCCCGAGGCTGGCATAACGCCCGCAAACCTTAAACCATTGCATGGACCGTGGCCAAACAATGCCGTTTGCAGCTTTATCCAAGATAGCTGTGGCGAGGAATTAAGCCCGCTGTTTGCGGGGGAGCTTTATCACTCGCGCTCGGTGCTCTTTTTGCCTGGATATTTTGACGAACTGGAGCACCGCTATCCCACCGAGTTCGCGGGAATCTTTGAGGCGTTTGCCGGGCCATGGCACGAGGAAGCGACGTCTGCCATCTGCCACACGCTGCGCCGGATTAACGAGGACCGCGCCCGCACCGCAGGCGGACACGTCTATATGCAGGGCATCGTGGAAACCATGGTCGCGGAGCTCGCCTGTTCGTGCGCGGCCCACAAGCAGGCGCGGCAGGCGGCAGACACACGCGTCAGCATTACCATTGCCGAAGAAGCAACGGCAATGATTGAGCGCGCGCTCGACAAAGGCAGACGTGTGGGTATCAACGAGGTGGCCGAGAGGCTCTACACAAGTCGCTCCAAGCTATGCGCCACCTTTAAGGCCCAAACTGGCGAGTCCCTGGGCGCCTACATTCGCAGACGCCGTATGGAGCGAGCACAGGACCTTTTGGCCGATAGCGCGCTCACGATAGCGCAGGTGGCAGAGCGTCTAGGCTACCCTCAGCAGGCCGCCTTCGCCCAAGCCTTCAAACAATACACCGGCACCACCCCCACCACCTGGCGTTCCCAACATATATAAAGAATGAGGGCGCCAACGGCGCCCTCATTCACCAAATTCAATCCAGCCAACCTGACCCGAACGGCCGAGTCGTCACAGAACCCGGGAGCCCCGGCAGGGCGGGTGCTTCCTCAAAATGAGTTCCGCACGCAAAGAAGGCCACTTAATGTGGCCTTCGTCTTGCGCAGGACTG
>URMZ01000002.1 GCA_900549025.1 uncultured Collinsella sp. | reverse complement strand
ACGGTGGAGTACATGTTGTCCTTGTAGTGGTCCCAGTGGCCCGAGGTCTTCCACAGCTGCTTGTTCATGATGAGCGGCGTGGAGATCTCCACGTAGCCGGCCTTGTGGTGGATCTCGCGCCAGTAGTCCAGCAGCGTGTTCTTAAGGATCATGCCGTTGGGCAGGAAGAACGGGAAGCCGGGGGCCTCGTCGCGCATCATAAAGAGGTCCATCTCGCGGCCGATCTTGCGGTGATCGCGCTTCTTGGCCTCCTCCAGCATGTGCATGTGCTCGTCGAGCTCTTCCTTGGTGGCAAAGGCAACGCCGTTGATGCGGGTGAGCATCTTGTTGTCCTTGTCGCCCTTCCAGTAGGCGCCCGAGACGCCGGTGAGCTTAAAGGCCTTCAGCGCCTTGGTGTAGCAGATGTGGGGGCCGACGCACATGTCGATGTAGTCCCCCTGCTGGTAGAAGGTGATGCGGGCATCGTCGTCCAGGTCGCCGATGTGCTCGACCTTGTACTTCTCGCCGCGCTCCTCCATAAGGGCGATGGCCTCGGCACGGGGCTTCTCAAAGACGGTGAACTTGAGGTTCTCCTTGACGATCTTCTTCATCTCGGCCTCGATCGCGGGGAAATCGTCCTCGCTGATCTTGACGCCCTCGGGCAGGTCGACGTCGTAGTAGAAGCCGTTATCGGTCGCGGGACCGTAGGCAAAGTCGGCCTGGGGGTACAGGCGCTTGATGGCCTGTGCCATGATGTGCGCGGCGGAGTGGCGGATGACGTGCGTGACCTCGTCCTGCGGGAGCTCGGCCACCGAACCGTCATTGTAGAGTGCCTTCATGGGTATGTTTTCTCCTCTCGGATGCCTGATGCAAGTGCGTGCGATGCGCTCGGCGTTTTTGACTTGCATCATTATAGGCAGGTTGCCTTGGTATACAAGCGCCCGCCGCACCTTAATGGCACGGCGGGCGATTTTCTACGCATGCTTCATCGTGTGAGGGCGTGGCTGCGCGTGTGGCTTGCGGTGCGCCCGTGGCTTGCGGCCGGCCCGGCGATGGATGCGTTACTGGATGCGAGTTCGACAGTAGGGGCAGACCTTCCAGTGCGCATCTAGCGGGCGATGGCAGCTGGGGCACACGTTGCGAACCTGGGTATCGCACACGGGGCAGACGACGAAGTCCTTCTCGATGGGCGCGCCGCACTGCGGGCAGGTGCCATACTGGGCAAGCTGACGCTCGCGCAGGGCCATGTCCAGCTCCTGCTCCTCACGGTCGGACGCGTAGGAGTGCGGGCGCAGAACCAGGTAGGCAATGAGGCCTACAAACGGGATGAGGGCGATGATGCCCCATGCCACGTAGGCACTGGCGCCGCGGCGGCGAGCGTCAATGAACACATAGACGACCGACAGCACATACAGGGCGATGATAAAGCCAACGAAGGCATAGACGACGCCCATAAGCTGCGGCGACATGAGCTCGGAGATGTACTTGGACATTACGGGTACCTTTCGGATTATTAACAGTCCGGTCAAGTTTACCACGGGGTTTGTTTATATGGGACCACGGCTAGGGGCGGGGCTGGCGCGGACACAAACATCTCAATCTGTAACAGTTACTCGGCAAATAAGGGTCTAGTTGTTACAGATCGAGACACAGGGCCCCTCCCCGACTTCAATCTCCATCTGTAACATCTTGGGCCCCAAAAACCCCTCTTACTGTTACAGATCGAGACATTCAAAATCCGTCGGAAGGTTTGTCTTGATCTGTAACATCTAGAACCCAAATCATCAGCTAACTGTTACAGATCAAGATGAACGGTGAGCCCTCCGTTAAATATCTCAATCTGTAACAACTAGGGGTCAGAAACCCTTCTATCTGTTACAGATCAAGACAAAGGAAAACGTCCAATCTCAATATCTCAATCTGTAACAACAACTCGGTAAATACAGGTCTTACCGTTACAGATTTGGACATTCGAAACCGACTGATAGGTTCATCTAAATCTGTAACATCTAGACCCCAAAACGGTCCCTAGATGTTACAGATCGAGACAGAAGATCTCTCCCTGACTTTGAATCTCAATCTGTAACACGTAGGCCCGATTTCCCCCTCTTACTGTTACAAATCAAGACAAACGGAGGGGCCGTCTGGCAGACGTCTCGATCTGTAACATCTGGAACCCAGTTCTTCTGCTTGCTGTTACAGAACGAGACAAACCTCTGACACCAGGGGCGGCAGACGAGGTCACCGATGGTCCTGAATCTCCCCTCGCCAGCCGTTGGCGGATGCAGCGGGGCTGTTCGCCGCATTGCCGCTGCACCGGGGGTGTGCAGACCGTAGGATAGTCCTATTGACAGCCTGTCAACTCGTCTGGGAGGCACCGTGGCAGAAACGTTTGATATCGCAATTGTGGGCGCGGGCATCACCGGGTGCGCCATCGCGCGGCAGCTCGCGCGCTATGACTTGTCCATTTGCGTGGTCGAGGCGGCCAACGATATCGCGCTGGGCGCGTCGAAGGCCAACGGCGGCCTGGTGCACGCCGGCTACGATCCGGCGCCGGGCACCGTAAAGGCGCAGGTCAACGCCCGCGGTTGCGAGCTGTATGGCACCTGGGCCCAGGAGCTGGGATTTTTGTTCCGCCGCACCGGGTCGATGGTGCTGGGCTTCAACGACGAAGACCGAGCGCACCTGGAGAAGCTGCGCCAGAATGGCCTTGTCAACGGCGTGCCCGCACTGTCGATTATCGGCCCCGATCGCATCCATGAGCTGGAGCCGCGTGCGAGTGCTAAGGCGACGTGCGCGTTGTGGTGCCCTTCGACCGGTTACGTCGACCCGTTTGAGGTCGCCATCACCGCGCTGGAGAACGCGGTCGCCAACGGCGTGACGTTTATACGCTCCGCGCCGGTGGAAGTCATTGAAGTTGCCGGCTCGGATAACGGAGCCGCGCGCTTTACGCTGGTGACGCCCGCCGGCGATGTGCGCTGCCGTTACCTGATCAACGCCGCGGGCAACGGTGCCGCAGACATCTCGCATATGGCGGGCGCCGAGGAGTTTCAGATGGTCTGGCGCCAGGGCAACATTGTGGTGCTGGACAAGGAGCCGCGTGCGCTCATGCCGCTCTACCCCGTTCCCACGCCGATTTCCAAGGGCGTCATCGTGACGGGGACCGTTCATGGCAACACCGTGATTACCGCGACCGCCGCCGTGCGCGAGCCAGGCGATACACAGACCTACGCTACCGATGTCGACGCGCTGCTGAGTGGCGCGCGCAAGCTGGTGCCCGATCTGGACACGCGTCGCGTGGTGCGCGCGTTTGCCGGCGGTCGCCCGGTCATTAAGGGGACGAACGACTTCTTTATTGGACAGTCGGCCGTGGTACCGGGGCTGTTCCAGGCGGCAGGCATTCAGTCGCCGGGCGTGGCGAGCGCGCCAGCCATCGCCGAGCGCATGGAGCAGGTGTTACGCAATGCCGGCGTAGCCCTGCGCGAACGAGGCGATTGGGACCCGATACGCCGCGCGCCAGATGACTTTGACCGCGCGCCGCTTGCGCGCAAGGAAGAGCTCATTGAGTCCGACCCCACGTGGGGGCAGATCGTCTGCCGCTGCGAGACAGTGCCCGAGGCCGAGATCGTGGCCGCGATCCGACGCCGCCCGGGCGCGGTTTCGGTCGAGGGCGTCAAGCGCCGCTGCCGTGCCGGCATGGGTCGGTGCCAGAGTGGTTTTTGCCAGAGCCGCGTGGTGGCGATCCTTGCCCGCGAGCTGGGCTGCGACCCCAGCGAAGTGCTGTTGGAAGATGCCGGATCCTGGCTGGTCGAGGGACCGCTGAAGGGGTGCGCTAGGATGGCGACGTTGGATATGCGCGACGGACGCGCGGAAGCCGGAGCTTTAGCGTCGGTGTCGACGAAGGCCTTCGACGTGGTCGTCATCGGCGGCGGACCTGCTGGCATGGCGGCTGCGCTTGCCGCACATAAGGCCGGCGCCCACGTGGCCATCGTGGAGCGCGAGCAGCATCTAGGAGGAATCCTCCGCCAGTGCATCCACCCCGGTTTTGGCCTTTCGCACTTTAAACAGGAGCTCACCGGTCCCGAGTACGCACAGCGCTTTATCGACCAGGTGCGCGCGACCGATATTGCACTGTTCTTGGGCAGCATGGTGCTTGGGATTGATTCGAGCGAGGGCGCGGGTGCGGGCGACCCGGACACGGACGAGGGCACGGGAGATGCCGCAGTCCATACCGTCACGCTCATGAGCCGTACCGGCATGCTTCAGCTCACCGGACGCGCGGTCGTCCTTGCCATGGGGTGCCGCGAGCGCACCCGCAGCGAGATCAAGATTCCCGGCAGCCGACCCGCCGGCGTGTTTACGGCAGGCCTGGCGCAGCGATACATCAATATCGAAAACCTCAAGCCCGGCTCGCGTGCCGTCATTTTGGGCTCGGGTGACATCGGACTTATCATGGCGCGCCGCTGCACGCTCGAGGGGATTTCGGTCGAGGGCGTGTACGAGCTCATGCCGTACGCCAACGGCCTGCGCCGCAACGTCAAGAACTGCCTGGACGACTTTGACATTCCGCTGCACCTGTCCACCACCGTCACGCGCGTGATCGGACACGATCGCGTGGAGGCCGTCGAGGTGAGTCAGGTCGACGAGAGCCTGGCGCCCATTCCGGGAACCGAGCGCGTTGTTCCGTGCGACACGCTGCTGCTTTCGGTGGGTCTGATTCCCGAGAACGAGCTTTCAGTGGGCGCGGGCGTTGAGCTTGACCCACGCACGCGCGGCGCCGTAGTGGACCAGAGCCTGCAAACAGGCGTGCCGGGCATCTTTGCCTGCGGCAACGTGCTGCACGTGCACGACCTGGCCGACAACGTGACGACCGAGTCCGAGCGTGCCGGTGCGGCTGCGGCGGCGTATGCGCTGGGGGCTGTCGGTACCGCAGCGGGAGTGGCGGACGAGGGCTGCGAGCTCACGGTCTCCCCCGCCGGCATTGCGAGCTACGCACTGCCGGGACGCATTACGGCTGTGGCACTCACCAAACTCAACTTCCGCGTGCGCCGACCGGTCGGCGCCGCCCGCGTGCGCATTCTGGCAGGCGACGAAGAACTGTTTGCAGGCAAGGTCCGCCCGTTTAAACCGAGCGTCATGGAAAGCTTCCCGCTGCCGGCAAAGGTGATTCAGCGCGCACTCGACCTTGATGTTAGCGAGATTGTCCTGTCCGTCGACCCTATTGAGGAGGCGTAAGGCCATGAGCACGAACACGGTCGAAACGCTGCAGTTCAACTGCACCACCTGCCCATCCGAATGCCTCCTGACCGTGGAGGTAGAACGTGACGCAGACGGCGCCGTGGTAGAGGTGCGCTCCGTGACCGGCAACAGTTGCCCGCGCGGCGATACGTTCGCGCATCAGGAGCTCACCTGCCCCATGCGCGTGCTCACCACCACCGTTGCCGTATCCGGCGGCGACGAGGCGCTGCTGCCCGTGCGCACGGCCGAAGCCATCCCGCTGGCACTCCACGCCCAGGCCATGGACCTCATCCGAGGCCTGGGCGTCGAAGCCCCCATCCGCATGGGCGACGTCGTGTTGGAGAACCTCCTCAACACCAGCATCAACCTCATCGCCAGCATGGACATCGACCCAGCCTAGATGGTTCATTTAGGACGGGGCTTCATCCCCCCTACAGTTGCGGTGGAATAGTTCCTGTTTTAGGCCATTACCCCGGCATTCAGGAACTATTCCACCGCAACTATCCTTGGAATCGGTATTTAGCCTGTGCCCACTTTAGTGCCATTTCAAAACTATGCCGGATTACGGGGGCTGATTCGGAGACCCCCATCCATACCGGCAATTTTCGATTTTTGATAAGCCGTCTACCTGCAGTTTTAAATTCGCAATTTTTCCCACGGTCAAGCAATACAGGTCCAGCCCCGTAATCCGCCATAGTTTTGAAAGCAGCCCATTTGGGGTGGGCTCTTATGACTGCTTTTGTCCGAATGTTCGCTAGGCTGGCCATGCCAAGGAGCGTCCCGAAGCGCCGGCATAAAAGGAACGTCCCTATCTGCCAGGCTTGGGATACCATGGTGGCACCCTAGCGAAAGGATGTTTCATGGCGCATGTCGATGACCAGCGCGTGACGCGCGTGCTCGATGCGCTCGAGGCTCAGCACCCCGGCGCGCAGCTGCTCGTAAACGACCCGTGGTCGATTTATTACCTGACCGGCTTTTATGCCGATATGTTCGAGCGTTTTTGTGGCGTGCTGCTCGCACGCAATTGCGAGCCCGTGATCTTGGTCAACGCCCTGCATCAGCTGCCCGAGTATGACAATGCCCGCGTCGCCTACCACACCGATACCGACGTCGTGGCCGACGCCATCGCTCGCGAGGTCGATCCGACCAAACCACTCGGCATCGACACCGTTATGCGCTCCGGCTTTTTGATGCCCCTTATGGATCGTCACGCCGCAAGCGAGTTCTTCCTGGGCGACTTTGCCGTCACCGTCGCACGCGCCCACAAGGACGAAGCCGAGCAGGAGCTGATGCGCGCGTCCTCGGCCGCCAACGACGCCGTGATGGCCGACGCCATCAAACTCGTTCACGAGGGCGTGACGGAGCGCGAAATTGCCGACCAGATGCTCGGTCTGTATCGCAAGCACGGCTGCGAGGGCTTTAGCTTTCCGCCCATCGTGAGCTTTGGCGCCAACGCCGGCGACCCGCATCACGAGCCCGACGACACCGTGCTCAAGCGTGGCGACGTGGTACTTTTCGACATTGGCGGACGCCGCTGCAACTACTGCTCGGACATGACACGCACGTTCTTTTGGGGCGAGCCGGACGAGGAGACGGCACGCATCTACGACATCGTGCGCCGCGCCAACGAGGCCGCCGAGGCGCTCATAGCACCAGGCGTGCGCATGTGCGACCTGGACCGTGCTGCGCGCGACGTGATTGAGGATGCAGGCTATGGACAGTACTTTACGCACCGCCTGGGACACTCGATCGGTCTGCAGGACCACGAGCCGGGCGACGTCTCGCTTGTCAACAAACAGGTCGTAGAGCCCGGCATGACGTTCTCTATCGAGCCGGGCATCTACCTCCCCGGCCGCACCGGCGTCCGCATCGAGGACCTTGCCCTGGTTACCGAGTCCGGCGTCGAGATCCTCAACGCCTACCCCCACGATTCGATCCGCCTAGACTAGGCAATGCGGTTAAGGGAGAGTCCCTTTGCCGCATTCCGATTATGCTTCGCCACGAAAACGGGCTATCTACTACGTTTAACCCGCATGGGTCAACCATGCGGGTCTTTTTTGAAAATTGGCAAGCCATCTACCTGCGGTTTTGATTTCGCAATTCTCGGCGTGGTCGAGGGCAACCGGTCAAACGTAGTAAATAGGCCCATTTCGTGGCGAGCAGGTCAACCAGCTGCCCTACAGAAAGGCCCTAGCGCAGCAGCCCCGCTACTTCGCCGGCTAGGGTGATGGTGCCGGCTGCTACGAAGGACTCGCCCGCGGCATCGAGGGCTGCGAGGGCCTCGGATACGTTGGGATACACGCCCGCGAGCTTATCGGCGTCCACCAGGGCAGCAAGCTCCTCCGCCGGCAGGGCGCGATCGGAATCGGTCTGCGTCACAACCACGCGCGGGAAGGCTGGAATCAGCACGTCGACGATGCCCGCCACGTCCTTATCAGCCAATGCGGCGCACAGCAGCGTGGGGCGATTCTCTACACACGGATCGATCTCGTCCAGTGCGCTCACAAAGTTCTCGCAGCTCTGGGGGTTATGGCAGGCGTCGATCAGCTTGAGTGGATCGGTTCCCAGCACATCAAAGCGACCCGGCGTGGGGCAACCCATAAGCGATGCATCCAGCGCATCGTGGTCGAGCTCGCGGCCCAGATAGCCCTCGCACAGCATAATCGCGCACGCGGCATTCTGCGGCTGATATGCCGGCTTGACCATGCTCGACGTATAGATCGCACGCGGCGTGGTGCAGCTAAACTCAACCGTGTCGCCCACGTGTGCCGGAAGTTTGGTCGTCGTATGGCTCACCACGAGCGGCACTACGCCGCACTCACGGCAACGGGCATCCATCACACACTGAACACTCGCCTCATGCGTGCCCTCACCCAAAACAACCAGGCGTCCCGGCTTAATGACCGCAGCCTTCTCCCCCGCAATAGCCTCGAGCGTGTCGCCCAAAATACGTGTGTGATCGAGCCCAATGCCCGTAATGGCAACGGCGACGGGATCGGTCGCGCTTGTGGCGTCCCAACGCCCGCCCATGCCAACCTCGAGCACGGCAACATCCACCGCGGCCTCGGCAAACACGACAAGCGCGGCAGCCGTCAGCAGGTCAAACGGCGTGATGGTATAGGCACGCTCCCCCGCCGCCACACGGCGCGCATTCACGCGATGTCCCGCCTCAACAGCGGCAGAAACGCCACGGGCAAAGGCCTCATCGCTCACAACGCACCCATCGACCTCCATGCGCTCGGGATAGCGCACCAGCTGCGGCGACGTATACAGCGCGGTCTTGAGCCCCTCACCACGAAGAATAGCAGCCGAAAAACGCGTGGTCGAAGTCTTGCCATTGGTACCGGCAACCTGGATACAATCAAAATACTCGTCCGGACGCCCCAGCTCATCGAGCATATCGACAACCGTCTCGAGCAAAGGACCAGCATCCCCAGAAATCCGCCCCGTATCAGCAGCAAGTCCCACAGCCTCATCAAACGAAAGCAACTCAAACGAGAAAGGAACGACATACGACCCAGAACGCTTAGCCATAACCCAAAGTCTCCAATTACAGAAAAAGAGGCCCATCAAAAATAATGAGCCCCTCGCGTTGACAAAATCAGCCTTTACCCGCTTGCAGCAAGATCAAGGCCACAACCAAGTGGCCCTAACTAACCAGTTGCAAACAACCACGTAAACGAACTAGGAGCGGCCCGACGCTTTGCTCGATACAAGTTCCGCACGCAAAGGACAGCACTTAATGTGCTGTCCGTCTTGCGCAGGACTGTCCGCAGTAGCGAGCAAAGCGTCAGGACGCGCCCCTCAGTAAGATCTACGAGAAGTCAGCAACCTGAGCAGTCAGCGCCACCAGGATCTCCTTGAGCTCAGCTGCACGGTCCCTCTTCTTCTGGACCACCGCGGGCGCGGCCTTGGCCACAAAGCCCTCATTGGCCAGCGTCTTCTCGCAGCCGGCGAGCTCCTTCTGGGCCGCGGCAATCTCCTTCTCCAGGCGCGCCTTCTCGGCCGAAAGGTCAACCTTGCCCTCGAGCACCACAAAGACCTCGACGCCGCTGTCGACCACGGCGATGCTCGCAGCCGGCTTCTCAACGTCGGTGCCCATGACCAGCGAAGCCGTGTTCGCCAGCGGCTCAATCGTCGAGCGCAGGCTCTCGAGCTTCTCGATGTCCTCGGCACCGGCGCGCACGACCACGTCGAGCTCGGCCTTGGGGCTCAAGCGATAGCGCGAACGGGTGGCGCGGGCGGCAGACACTACGGTGCGGCACAGCTCAAACGCGCGCTCGGCGTCCTCGTCGACATACTTGGCGTAGTCGGCGGGCTCGGGCCACTTGGCGATCATAAGCGCCTCCGCGCGATCCACGTTACCCTCGGCATCCAGGTCGAGCACGCTCGCCGGCATGTTGTCCCAGATCTCCTCGGTGACAAACGGCATGAGCGGGTGCATCAGGCGAATGGAGGTGTCAAGCACAAAAATCAGGTTGCGCTGCGCCTGCAGACGGCCCTCGCCCTTCAGGCGGGCCTTGGTGACCTCGACGTACCAGTCGCAGACCTCGTTCCAGAAGAACTGCTGCACGCCGCGGGCCATATCGCCAAAGGTATAGTTCTCAATCCCCTCGGTGACCATCTTCACGGCCTTGGCCAAGCGGCTGAACATCCAGGCGTCGGCCGGCGTCTCCACGACGGGCTCGCCGGGCGTGTAGCCCTCCATGTTCATGAGTAGGAAGCGGCTGGCGTTCCAGATCTTGGTCACAAACGACTTGGCCTGGTCGGTACGCGGGCTGTCGATGAGCTTCTTGGTCTTCTTGTCGATGTTCGCGTCAAACTTGACGTCCTGGTTGTTGGTGCACAGCGTGAGCAGGTTGTAGCGCATGGCGTCGGCGCCGTACATGCCAATGAGGTCCATGGGGTCAACGCCGTTGCCCTTGGACTTGGACATGCGGCTGCCGTCCTTGGCCAGAATCGTCGGGTAGATGACGACGTCCTTAAACGGCACCTCGTCCAGGAAATACAGCGAGCTCATGACCATGCGGGCGACCCACAGCGCGATGATGTCGCGCGCGGTGACGAGCGCCGTCGTGGGGTGATGGCCCTCGAGCAGCTCCGGCTTTTGCGGCCAGCCCTGCGTGGCAAAAGTCCACAGCTGCGAGCTGAACCAGGTATCCAGCACGTTCTCGTCCTGATGCACGTGATGGCCGCCGCACTTGGGGCACACATCGGTGTCCTCGGTGAGGGCGTCCTCCCAACCGCAGTCCTCGCAGTAGAACACGGGGATGCGGTGGCCCCACCACAGCTGGCGGCTGATGCACCAGTCCTTAAGGTTCTCCATCCAGGTGGTGTAGGTCTGCGTCCAGCGCGCGGGGTGGAAGGTGACCTTGCCGGAGTTGACGGCGTCGAGCGCCGGCCCCTTGAGCTTATCGACGGCGACGAACCACTGCTCAGACAGCCACGGCTCCAGTGCGGCGTCGCAACGGTAGCAGTGCATGACGGAGTGATCGAGGTCCTCGACGTGATCGAGCAGGTCGTGCTCCTCGAACCACTTGATGACGGCCTCGCGGCACTCGTCGCGGTTCATGCCGGTGAACTCGCCGTAGCCTTCGACGACCACCGCGTGCTCGTCGAAGATGTTGATCTGCGGCAGGTCGTGAGCCTGACCCATGGCGTAGTCGTTGGGGTCGTGGGCCGGAGTAACCTTAACGAAGCCGGAACCGAAGTTGGCGTCGACATGCCAATCCTCAAAGATGGGGATCTCACGGTCGACGATGGGAAGCTTGACGGTCTTGCCCACGAAGGCGGCCTTCTCGGGGTCCTTCGGGGAAACGGCGACGCCCGTGTCGCCGAGCATGGTCTCGGGGCGCGTAGTGGCGACGACGATGTAGTCCTGGCCGTTGACCGGCTCGGTCAGCGGGTAGCGCAGGTGCCACAGATGGCCCTTCTCGTCCTTGTACTCGGCCTCGTCGTCCGAGATGGCGGTGGTGCAGTTGGGGCACCAGTTGACGATGCGCTTGCCACGGTAGATCAGGCCGTCGTGGTACCAGTCGCAGAAGACCTTGCGCACGGCCTGGGCGTAGTCCTCGTCCATGGTGAAGCGCTCGTTGTCGAAGTCGACGGAGCAACCCATGCGCTTGATCTGCTCGACGATGATGCCGCCGTACTCGTGGGTCCAGTCCCAGCAGGCGTCGACAAACTTATCGCGACCGATCTCCAGGCGGCTGATGCCCTCGCTCTTGAGCTTCTTGTCGACCTTGGTCTGCGTGGCGATACCGGCGTGATCGGTGCCCAGCACCCAGCGAGTGGACTTGCCGCGCATGCGGGCCATACGGATGATGGCGTCCTGGATGGAGTCGTCGGTGGCGTGACCCATGTGGAGCTTGCCGGTCACGTTGGGAGGCGGAATGGTGACGGTGCAGTCGCCCACGCCCTCACGGCGCTTGTAGTAGCCGCCGTCGAGCCACTTCTGCAGGATCGCCGGCTCATTGGTCGACGGATCGTAGTTCTTGGGCATCTCTTCCATATATCTCTCCCTGTCCCGCCGGGGAGGAATGTAGGCCCGCCAGGGTCTGCATTCCTCCCCTTAGGTATCGATTACTTCAGTCTGAAGGTACTAACTTGACAATTTCACAGAATAGCACAGGCATACCTGCCGAAAAGGGACAGGTTTATTTTGGTAGGTTTTATCAGGGGAAACGACATTTGCCCATATAAAACCGACCAAAATAAACCTGTCCCTAAATGGCAGGTCCCGCGGTGGTTGCCGCGGGACCTGAACGGGCTCTATTTAGCCGTAGATGCGTTGGGGCTGCTCTTCGCCCTTTACGGAGGCTTCGGTCACGATGACCTTGACGACACCCTCCTCGCTAGGGAGGTCGAACATCGTCTGCTGCAGCACGTCCTCGCAGATGGAGCGCAGGCCGCGGGCGCCGGTCTTGCGGGCGAGTGCCATGCGGGCGATCTCGTGCAGGGCGGCGTCCTCGAACTCAAGCTCAACGTCCTCGAGCTGGAACATCTTGCGGTACTGACGCACCACGGCGTTCTTGGGCTCGGTCAGGATCGACACCAGGTCGTCCTCGTCGAGCGCCTGCGTCTGGGTGACGACGGGCGTACGTCCCACAAACTCGGGGATCATGCCAAAGGCGTTGAGGTCCTGCGGGAGCACCTGGCGCAGCAGGTCGTTCTCGTCGACCGAGGTGGGGCCGGCGATCTCGGAGTTAAAGCCCACACCCTTGTTGCCCACGCGGTCGGCGATGATCTTGTCCAGGCCCACAAAGGCTCCGCCGCAGATAAACAGGATGTTGGTCGTGTCAATCTGCAGCAGCTCCTGCTGGGGATGTTTACGGCCGCCGGTGGGCGGAACGCTAGCCACCGTGCCCTCGAGAATCTTAAGCAGCGCCTGCTGAACGCCCTCGCCCGAAACATCGCGGGTGATGGAGAGGTTCTCGGCCTTGCGGGCGATCTTGTCAATCTCGTCCACGTAGATAATGCCCACCTGTGCGCGCTCGATATCGCCATCGGCGGCGTTGATGAGCTTGAGCAGGATGTTCTCCACGTCCTCGCCCACGTAGCCGGCCTCGGTAAGCGCAGTGGCGTCGGCGATGGCAAACGGCACCTCGAGGATGCGCGCGAGCGTCTGGGCGAGCAGGGTCTTACCGGTACCGGTAGGACCGAGCAGCAGGATGTTGGACTTGGCGAGCTCTACCTCGTCCATATCGTCATCGAACTGCGAGCCCATATCGTCATCAAAGGCAGACACCGCAGCACCGCCCTCGATCACGCGGCGATAGTGGTTGTACACGGCAACCGACATGGCGCGCTTGGCGTCCTCCTGACCCATGACATAGGCCGAAAGCTCGTCATAGATCTCGTGCGGCGTCGGCACGTGCGTGATGACCTGGCGGTCGTCCTCAAGCTCAAAGCCCTCGGTCTCGGGGTCCACGGCGGGCTGGGATGCAGCCTGGCCGTGGTCGTTGAGGAAGCCCGGCAGCTTGCCGTTGCGGGCAGCGTCCATAAAGTCCGAAGCCAGCGACTCCTCCAGAATCTCGGAACAGGCGGCGACGCACTCGTCACAGATAAAGATGTTGGTCGGGCCCTTTACGAGGCGACGGACCTGGCCCTGCTCTTTTCCGCAAAAGGAGCAGCGGATGGGGTTGCCGTTCTCGTCAAAGTTGTCCTGCATGTTACCGGCCATCCTAGGCGTCCTTCGCGGCGAGATCGCGCGAGGTGACGATACGGTCGATCAGGCCGTAGTCGAGGGCCTCGGCAGCGGTCAGGTAGTTGTCGCGCTCGGTATCGGCCTGGACCTTCTCGATGGGCTGGCCCGAGGCGTCGGACAGGATCTGGTTGAGCTCGCGACGGGTCTTCTTGATCTCCTCGGCCACGATCTCGATCTCGGTCTGCTGGCCCTGGGCACCGCCGCTGGGCTGGTGAATCATGACCTTGGAGTGCGGCAGGCAAAAGCGCTTGCCCTTGGCGCCGGCCGAAAGCAGCACGGCGGCCATGGACGCGGCCATACCGACGCAGATGGTGGAGACCTGCGGCTTGATAAAGTTCATGGTGTCCAGAATCGCCAGGCCGGAGTAGACCTCGCCGCCGGGCGAATTGATGTAGAGCGAGATATCCTTCTCGGCATCCTGGCTCTCAAGATGCAACAGCTGGGCAACGACCAGGTTGGCGCTGACGGAGTTGATCTCCTCGCCCAAGAAGATGATGCGATCGTTGAGCAGGCGCGAATAGATATCGTAGCTGCGCTCGCCGCGCGGCGTCTGCTCGATAACGTATGGCACGAGGGCGGAATCGAACTTAGCGATCATACGCATCTCCATTTCTCTCTTGCGAACCAAATTGGTTCTAGATAAACGTACGGTGCCCGCATGCTATGCATTGGCTGGCACCGTACGAAGCAACCGGATAACCGGTGTATAACTTTACCCCATCACGGGCGCACCCATGCGCTCGCGGGCAAGGTGGCGAGAATTACTCGGCGTCCTTGGCGGTCTCGTCGACCTCGGTCACCTTGGCGTTCTCGACCAGGTGGTCGACGGCCTTGGAGCGACGGATGGACTCGCGAACGGCAGGCATGCGGCCATCGGCGATGAACTCGGCCTTGGAAGCCTCGACGTCCTTGACGCCAGCCTTCTCGAACTCGGCGTTGATGTCGTCCTCGGTGACCTCGATCTTGAGCTCACGGGCGAGGGCGTCGAGGGCCAGGGACTCACGGGCGACGTCGTTGGCCTGCTTGTGCAGGTCGCCGATGAACTGCTCCATGGTCAGACCGGAAGCGGGCAGCCAGGTGTCCAGGGTCATGCCGCGGGCAGCGAGGTTGGACAGGAAGTTCTGGCCGAGCTCCTCAAAGACGGACTGCTCGTAGTCGGCGTCCATCTCGTCGAGCTGCAGGCGCTCGGCGAGAGCGGAGACGCAACGGTTCTCCTTCTCGGCCGGGAGGCGGGAAGCCTTGTCCTGCTCGATCTCGATCTTGATGGCGTCGCGCATAGCGTCGATGCTGTCGAAGCCAAAGTCGGACTTGACGAGCTCGTCGGTGAGCTCGGGGGTGTTGCGGACCTTGATGCCCTTGACGGTGACCTCGACGGTGTGGGTCTCGGCCTCCTCGCCCTCCTCGACCTCGTCGGTCCAGGTGACGGTCTTGACGTCGTCAACGTTAGCGCCGATCAGGGCCTCGTTGAACTCGACGGGGTTGCTGTCGCTACCGGCGATGAGCATGCGACCCTCGGCAGCGAAGTTGTCGGCGTTCTCGACGGCCTTGAGGTCGACGGTGACGTAATCCTCGGCCTCGACGGCGCGACCCTCGACGTCCTCGAAGGTGGCACGGTAGTTGAGGAGCATCTCGACCTGGTTGTTGATCTCGGACTCGGTGACCTCCGCGGGAGGCATCTCGATCTCGACGGCGTCGAAGGAGGAGAGCTCAGCGGCGGGACGCAGGGAGAACTCGACGGTGTAGGTGTAGTCCTCGTGATCCTTGGCGAGGTCGAGCTCCTTGTAGTCACCGTTCTTGGTGGGGACGATGTCCAGCTCGTTGAGGACAGCGGGTTCGTTGGCGGCGATCAGGTCGTTGGTGGCCTGAGCGAGGGTAGCCTCGGCGCCCAGGGCGGAGTCAATGACCGGACGGGGAGCCTTGCCGGCGCGGAAGCCCGGGAAGCGGTACTTCTTGGCGGTGTCCTTGTAGGCCTTCTTGATCGCGGCGTCGACGTCGGCGGCCGGGATGGTGACCGTAGCGGTGAGCTTGGCGTCCTTGACGTCAGAAGCGGTGATGTTCAACACGTTCCTCCTCATACTGCCCAGCTTATCTGAGGTGCTGGTACCTTTATGCAACAAAGAGTCGCGACGGCCGAAGCCGACGCAGATGCGTTGGTGCGGGCGAAAGGACTCGAACCTTCACGGGAATCCCACCAGAACCTAAATCTGGCGCGTCTGCCAATTCCGCCACGCCCGCATGAGCGCACAGACTAGGAATGATAGCAGATACGAACGACAAGCGCACGCACACGTTTTACACGCTCACGACCTCACCACGAGTACGCATCGGATCCCCCGCCGCCCCATCGAAGTTGCGGTGGAATAGGGACTGTTTGGGGCTCCAGTCCTCCAAAACAGTCCCTATTCCACCGCAACTTCGGCGGGACTCGGCAGCCTGGCGATGCTGGCCATGCGCCGGAAAGCGTGTCCCGGTTTGGGGCCTCGGAATGGGATGTAATTTCCGCTATAGCCATCAACCGGAAACTGCAACCCGTTTTGAGCCCCTATTCCGGGATGCACTTTCCGCCGAGGGCCTCAAACGGAAACTGCAGCCCACAATTCGGTCGAAAAGTGGGCTGCAGTTTCCCAGGGCTAGGCAAAGAGCGGCGGATGCGTCGCCTCGCCTACTCCCCCAGCAGGGCCTTCTCGGGCGTGATCGGCAGCGAGCGAACCTGGTGGCCGGTGGCGTGTGCCACGGCCGAGGCCACGGCGGCGAGCGGCGTGTTGATGACGACCTCACCGATCGACTTGGCGCCAAACGGGCCCGTCGGCTCGTAGCTCGGCTCAAAGGCCACGCGAATACTGCCGATATCCAGGCGCGTGGGCAGCTTGTAGCTCATAAAGTTGCCGGTGCGCAGGCGGCCGCGCTCATCATGCTCGACGATTTCGTAGAGCGCGTGGCCGATACCCTGGGCAATGCCGCCCTCGGCCTGGACGCGCGCGAGCGCCTCGTTGATCACGGTGCCGCAGTCCACAGCCGCCGCGTAGTCCACCACAGTCACCTTGCCGGTGGCCTTGTCGACCTCGACCTCGGCAATGCCGGCCATAAACGGCGGGGGCGAAACGGGCAGGCAGGCAGAGGCATGCGAGGTGAGCGCGTCGCCGCCTGCGATGTTCTTGACGCACAGGTTGGCAAAGTCGCGCAGCGTGAGGTAGCGGTTCTGCTCACGCGCGGCACGCTCGTCGGACAGGCGCACGTACTGACCATCAAAGACCACGTCGGCGGCGTCCACGTCCCACATCTGGGCGGCCTTGGCGCAGATCTTCTCACGCAGCTCGGTCGCGGCGTTCTTGGCGGCAAGGCCCGTCACGTACGTACCCGAGCTCGCGTACGAGCCGGCATCGAACGGCGACACGTCGGTGTCCACGCCGCGTACCACGATCATTGAACTCTCCACGCCCAGCTCCTCGGCGGCAATCTGCGCCAGGATCGTGTCGACGCCCATGCCGTTATCGGTGGCGCCGGTGCCAATGGTAATGAAGCCGTCCTCTTCAAGGCGCATGTCGATGCCGGCGATATCCACGTTGGAGATGCCCGAGCCCTGCATGGTAAGCGCGCAGCCCAGGGCGCGCACGCGGTCGCCCAGGTCCACGGCCAGCGGCTTGTCGCGCCAGCCGATCATGTCCATCGCGCGCAGCAGGCAGCGGTCGAGCGCGCAGGCGTTGAGCTTCTCGTTGTAGTACTGCGGCATGATCTCGCCCTCGCGCACGATGTTCTTAAGGCGCAGGTCGGCGGGGTCCATGTGCAGCATGTCGGCGAGCTCGTTGACAGCGCTCTCCACGGCAAACTGGCCCTGGGTGGCACCGTAACCGCGATACGCGCCGCCGCGGTTGGTATTGGTGTAGACGGCGTCCCAGCTAAAGCGGCTCGCCTTCACGTGGTTGTAGATGGGCAGGCTCTTGTGGCCCGAGAGGCCGATCGTCGTGGTGGCATGCTCGCCATAGGCCCCGGCGTTGGACAGCGTATGCAGATCGATGGCCGTGATGGTGCCGTCGTTCATGGCGCCCAGCTTAACGGTCATCTGCATCTGGTGGCGCGAGTTGCCCGCGGTGATGGTCTCCTCGCGGGTATAGCAGCAGTAGCTCGGACGGCCGGTCTGCTGGGTGACGAACGCCACGAAGATCTCGCAGCAGCCCGTCTGCTTGGAGCCAAAGCCGCCGCCGATGCGCGGCTTAATGACCTGCACCTGCGACTGCGGGATATCGAGCGACTGAGCGACCATGCGGCGCACGTGGAAGGGCACCTGCGTAGAGGTGGTCACCGAAATGCGGCCGAACGCGTCGGTGGTCGCGAAGGCACGGAAGGTCTCCATGGGAGCGGTCTGCGTGGCCTGGCTGGTGTAGGTGCGGGTGAAGACGATGTCGCTCTGGGCGAAGGCCTCGTCCAAGTCGCCAAAATCGCTGGTACCGCTGCATACCAGGTTACGCGGAACATCGCCGCCCTGCGGGAACATAAAGGTCACGTCGCCCTCGGGGTGGACCACGATGTCGTTATCGAGTGCCTGGGTAAAGTCGAGCAGTGGCTCGAGCACCTCGTAGTCGACCTTAATGAGCTTGAGTGCCTTGTCGGCGGCCTCCTCGGTCTCGGCGGCGACAATCGCCACCTCCTCGTTTTGATACCGCACGAGGTTCTCGAGGATCAGGCGGTCGTAGGGACTCGGTTGCGGATAGCTCTGGCCGGCGATGGTAAAGCGGCGCTTGGGCACGTCCTCGTAGGTGTAGACGCCCACGACGCCGGGCACCTTCAGGGCGCGCAACGTATCGATGGAGCGGATCTTGGCGCGGGCATACGGGCTGCGTTTGAGCTTGACGATGAGCGCGCCGGCGGGCACCAGGTCGCCCGTGTAGACGGGACGACCCTCGAGTAAGGCCTTCGAGTCCTTCTTGGGCTGTTTGTGGGTGATCTGCTTGTAGGAGACGCCGTCGGAGCTCGTGTCGTTGACGGGCAGCTCGGGCATCTCAAAGCCCACCTGCACGCCGGATTCGTTGAGGAAGCGGACGATGGCGCGCAGCTGGCTCTCGTAGCCGCTGCAACGGCAGAGGTTGCCGGCGAGCTGGCGTGAGAGCTCCTCACGCGTGGCGACGAGGCTCGGGTCCTCCTTGGCGGCGCGGGCGAGCGCCAGCACGTTCATGATGAGGCCGGGGGCGCAAAAACCGCACTGCTCGGCGCCTTCGGCAGCCATCGCGCGGACGAGCGCCTCGGACTCGGCCTTAAGGCCCTCAAGCGTGGTGATGGTGTGCCCCTCAACACGGGCGGCGGGAACCGAGCAGCTCAGCACCGGGTCGCCGTCGAGCCACACCGTGCACAGGCCGCAGTTGGTGGTCTCGCAGGCGCAGCGCACCGACGCGCAGCCCTGCTCGCGCAGCAGCGTAAAGAGCATGGTGTCGGGGGCAATCTGAACCTTGACCTTGCGGCCGTTGAGCGTAAAGGAAAGATCGATGAGTTTGGCAGCCATTAGCGCACCTCGCTAGAATCGACGCCGGGCACGCGGCGGCAGGAATACTCGTCCGTGGCAAACTTAGGAATCTGCACGCCCTCGAGCTCGCGGGCAAGCGCGGCCGAAAGCTCGATGCCGGCGGCGCGGCGCACGGCCTGAATCGCCAACGGGGCCGAGATGCGGCGGCGGTAGTCAGCCGAGCCCCACAGGTTGGTGCCGTAGCTCAACGCGCGTACGGACGCGGCCAGGGCGCGCAGCTCGTCCTCGGAAGGCTGCTCGGCGGTAAGGCCACATGCCTCGCCCTGCAGCAGGGTCGCGTGCAGCGGACGGGCACCCACGGTGACATGCCAGCTATTGTCCCACCAGGCGGCAGTGACGTTCAGCGAGGGGAAGTCGGTCGCGGCCTTGCGCACGGCCTCGTAGCTTGCGCGATAGTCGTGCTTAACGACCACGACGTGCTCGATCACGTCGCGCACGTAGCCCATGTCCACGAACTCGGCGAGCGGCACGCGACCGGCGCCCGTCAGCTCAACATGGGAATCGAGCGCGAGGAAGGCGGAGAGAACGTCCGAGAAGCCAAAGCGGCCGTAGATGCTGCCGCCCACCGTGGCGGTGTTGCGCAGCTGAACGCCCACGATATCGTGGACGGCAAACTCGAAGACATTGTTGACAAGCGCGTTGAGCTCGGCATGGCGCTCGAGCTGGCGCAGGGTGCACATGGCACCGATGCGAAACTCGGTCTCGGTCTCCTCGATCTGATCGAGTCCACAGGCCGAAAGGTCAATCGCCGTCGCCACGCGACGCGAACCCAGGCGCATCCAGATGCCGCCGCCCACAATCTTGTTGTTGCGGTTTTTCTGCAAGAGCTCATAGGCTTCGGCCGCGTTTCCCACACGGACGTAGGTACCGAACTTGAGCACGTTCTCCCCCATCTCTTCACTTGTCCAGTACTTTTAAGTGTACCAAACGAGGGGCCGCACACCGTTTTAGGACAAAATCCACCCACCCATCCATAACTTGCGGTGAAATACGGACTGATTAGCCGTTCTGGGACGCTAAACAGTCCGTATTTCACCGCAAGTTATGAAGAGTCCTCCGGGATAGAAAAGGCTCCCAGCCGGATAACTGGGAGCCTCATCACATGCTATATCGAGCGAAGATTTAGCAGACGCCCTGGGCGAGCATAGCGTCGGCGACCTTCAGGAAGCCGGCGATGTTGGCACCCATGACAAAGTTGCCCTCCTCGCCGTACTCCTTGGCGGTGTCGTCCACGTTGTGGAACATGCCGCGCATGAGCTGCTCGAGCTTGCCGTCGACCTCCTCGAAGGTCCAGGACAGGTGCTCGGCGTTCTGGCTCATCTCCAGGCCGGACACGAGCACGCCACCGGCGTTGGCAGCCTTACCGGGCATAAAGGCGACGCCGTTCTCCTGGAAGTAGGTCGTGGCCTCGATGGTCGTGGGCATGTTCGCGCCCTCGCCGACCACCTTGCAGCCGTTGGCGACAAGCGCCTGGGCGTCCTCGAGCAGCAGCGTGTTCTCGCGAGCGCAGGGCAGCGCGATATCGCAGGGAAGCTGCCACACGCCGCGGCCGTCGCCCTCGTGCCACACGGCGTTGGGCTTCTCGTCAACGTACATAGCGAGCGTAACGCCCTTGTCGTGGCCAGAGCGCTTCTTGTTGTAGATGTGCTCGAGCACGGTGTAGTCGATGCCGTCGGGATCCTCGACCCAGCCGTGGGTATCGGAGCAGGCGAGCACCTTGCCACCGAGCTGAGTGACCTTCTGGACCGCGTAGATAGCGACGTTGCCGGAGCCGTGAACGACGACGTTCTTGCCCTCGAATGAGTCGCCGCGGCTCTTGAGGTACTCGTCCACAAAGTAGGCCAGACCGTAACCGGTGGCCTCGGTACGGGCGAGCGAGCCGCCAAAGGAGAGGCCCTTGCCGGTAAGGACGCCGGTCCACTCGTTGGTCAGGCGCTTGTACTGACCGAACAGGTAGGCAACCTCGCGGCCGCCAACGCCCAGGTCGCCGGCGGGAACGTCGGTGTTGGGGCCAATGTGGCGATAGAGCTCGGTCATGAAGGACTGGCAGAAGTGCATGATCTCATTGTTGGACTTGCCCTTGGGGTCAAAGTCGGAGCCGCCCTTGCCGCCGCCCATGGGAAGGGTGGTCAGGCTGTTCTTAAGGATCTGCTCCAGACCCAGGAACTTGAGCATACCCAGGGTGACCGTCGGGTTAAAGCGCAGGCCGCCCTTGTAGGGTCCAATGGCAGAGTTGAACTCGACGCGATAGCCGCGGTTGACCTGAACCTTGCCCTGGTCGTCGACCCAGGGAACACGGAACATGACGATGCGCTCGGGCTCGACGAGGCGCTCCAGCAGGGCGGCCTCCTCGTACTCGGGGTGGGCGTCGAGCGCCGGCTGGATGGTGCCGAGGATCTCGGTCGCGGCCTGGATGAACTCAGGCTGCTCGGGATAGCGGGCCTTGAGCTCTTCGAGAACTTTCTGCGTGTAGCTCATGCTTCCTCCAATTGATGGAAAAGAAAAGTGTCGTTCGAGGCGCCCCATGCGCCCCGAGCTTTATCGAGTATGGATAATATCGCACTGTTGCAGCAAAGTTTCGCATAAGCCGACGAGCAGATGTTTCGTTTTGATTACGATGCAGGTAGAAGCGTTTTTGGGCACCTGACGAACAAATCGCGTGTTTCGAAGCTGTTTCGTCCACATGTTCCGAACCACCACATTGGGGACAGGCACCTTTGTGGTGGTGTTGGTGATTAGAGGACGAGCTGATGGTAGTCGGCGGGGGTTATGCGGCCTTCGGTGGCGGCGCGAAAGGCGGCGAGTGCATCGCCCGAGAACGGCATGGCCCAGCACAGCCCGCAGCCGGCGGTGATGGAGCCGGGCAGCGGCATGATGCGCCCGGGCACACCGGCGGCAAGGCACAGCTGCTCGCATTCCATCACATCGAAGGTGCTATCGAACGAAACGATGATCTTGCGTTCGTGATCAGGGGCATCGCCAAACGAGGCCTCGCGGTGCGACTCGCGATACGCAGCCGCCGCTGCCTCTTCCTCGGCCGTATGTCCACAGCCGCCACAGCCGCAGGTGCAAGGCTCGGACCCATCGCAGGTGCAAGGTTCTCCCGTGTCGGGACAAATATCGTGAGACATGGCAACTCCAATCGTCTAGGCGAGCAACTCGGCCGCCGCAAACTCCTCGGGCGTATTGACGTTTTCGAAGCAGAGCGTCGAGCCTGCGACCGCGACAATCTGAGGCTCGTCCAAATACCCGGCGTTCACCCGGTCGATCAGGCAACGAATGCGCTGGCGGTCACCGGCGAGCAGCTCATAAGCAATCGGCGAGCAGGTCTCACGGCGCCAGACGGCGCAAAGCGGCTCAATGCCACGCTCCTCGCGCGGCACGAACACATCGAGCGCCTCGGCCTCAACATGATCGGCAAGCGCGCCGATGAGCTCCGGCGAAACAAACGGCATATCGCAGGCGACGATCGCCACGAGCGGCAATCGGGCCGCGGCCAACGAACTCGCGATGCCGCGCATGGCGCCCGCCGGCCCCTCAAGGTCCGACACTATTCGCGGTACCAGGCCGCCAAACGCGCGCTCCTCAAGGTAGGCAAGCTCGCTGGGACGCGAAGTCGTCACGACCAACTCGCCGGCAACTGGCGCCAGCCGACCCAGCACGCGTTCGATGAGCGGCTCGCCGCAAAACGCCATGCGAGCCTTATCACAGCCCATGCGCGAGGACAGCCCACCCGCTTGGACGACACAAGAAAGATCGGCACGTCTTACGGTAGTCATACGGCAAAACACCTCCATCGGCATGCTCGAAACCCGGCGCACGAAGCTAAATACAGCCACCGAAATAGCAGCGCTACGAAAAGCTCGTGCAAAAACAAAACAGCGCCTTTGCGGCACGCAGCAAGACCGCGAGCACAAAAGCGCTGGTAGCGTATGGCGGGAACGTATGTGAATCGAACACATCCAAGACGTTTTGCACGCCTCGCAACGGTTTTGAGGACCGCGGAGCCCACCGGAGCCCATCCGTTCCCAAGTGCGGCGGTATTTTACCAAACCGAGCAGCCAATCTAGCGCAGGGAGCGCAGGCCGCCGGCCTCCTTGTCGAGCACCGTAAAGCGCACGGCATCCAGGTGTTCCAAGATGCTGATGGCGCGTTTGCGCGACACACCCAGGGCCTCGCGCAGCACGCTCGTGGTGGCAGCGCCGCCGGCTGCCTCAATGGCAGCGGCAACAAGCTCGCGCGCATGGGCCTCGGCGGCAGCGGACAGGGCAACGTCGCGCTCGACCTTAACGATCGAGCGGTTGAGCGAAAGCTCGCGCAGGGCACGCGTCATGGTGTCGCGGCCGAGCTGCAGCTGTTCGCCCACCTCGGGAAGCGCCGGTGCATCCAGGCCGGCCTCGTCAAGCAGCGCGACGATCCGCTCGCAGGCCTCTCGCACCACGCGTGCCGCCGCGGCGGCCGAATGCGGATCGAATACCTCGGCGCCCTCGGCGGCGCACACGCCACGCGAGCAGCCCTCGGCAATCAGAGCCGCGGCAACGCCATCATCAGCGGCAGGCCACGCAGCATGGGCAACGGCGCCGGGCGTAAAGCCCGTCTCCTTGGGGGCAGCCGCGTGCATGGCGGACAGGGTCGCCGCCAGTGCATCCATCGCGGCGTCGAGCACGGCGGCATTCACATACAGCGCATCGCCCGAGCCGGCAAGCTTGTAAACAACACCTCGCGCCACCAGCTCGTTCAGCGCGGCGTCGGCCCCACCGGAAACAAGATCTAGCGCTGCGGCAACGTCGGCAACCACGACCGGCAACGCCTGCAGCGCCAGCCACGCATCCACACCAGCGACGGCATCGCCGGCCTCAAGCGCCGCAAGCAGCGTGCGCTCCCCCGCCGAAAGCTCGCGCGAGCGACGGCAGCGCGAAAGCAGCACACACCCGCCGCCAATGAGCATAACGGGCGAATACGACAGCACCACGGCATGGTCTCCGGCTCGCAGCGGCAGCGGCTCCTCCAAGCGCACCTGTACGGTACGGGTCTCGCCCACCGCCATGGGGGCCTCGCCTTCCACGAACATGATGCGGCCGACAACCTCGGCCGTACCCGCCATCACGTGCACACGCGCACCCGACTCGAGCACACGCGGCTTGGCGCCCTCGCGGCCCAGGTAGGTGAACGTCATCATAAAACGCAACGTCTGACCAAAGCGGCCCGCCACGCCCAGCATCTCGCCACGGTCAAGCGCCGCGACACCGTCACCAACCAGGTTGAGCGCCACGCGTTGCCCAGGCAGCGCGCACGGCGTATCGCCATGAACCTGAATCCCGCGCACACGACAGACCGTACGCGACGGCAAAGCCATCAGCTCGTCGCCCACCGCAACTGGCGCATCGTGCAGCGTTCCCGTAACGACGGTGCCAACACCCTTGATCGTAAAGCAGCGGTCAATCGGCAGGCGAGGTGCGGCATCGCTCCGCTCGGAACGGTCACGACAGGCATCCCAGCAGGCACTTACCTGCTCGTCGAGCACCGCAAGCAGCCCGTCGATCCCATCGCCCGTCTTAGACGACACGGGCACAATGGGCGCGCCCGCAAACACGGTACCCGACAAAAAGTCATCGACATCGAGCTCGGCAAGCTCGGTCATCTCGGCATCGGCCAGGTCGCACATCGTCAGCGCGACCACCATATGCGTGACACCCAGCAGCTCCAGCACGTGCACGTGCTCGCGGGTCTGCGGCATCACGCCCTCGACGGCCGAAACCACCAGCACGGCAACGTCGATGCCCGTGGCGCCCTGCACCATGGCGCGCAGGTAGTGGGCATGCCCCGGCACATCGACCAGGCCGACGATCTTGCCGCTCGGCAGCGCCAGCTCGCCAAAGCCCAGCTCCACCGTCATGCCGCGGCGACGCTCGACCTCCAGGCGATCGGGATTCTTGCCGGTCAGCGCCTCAATCAGTGCCGACTTACCGTGGTCGACGTGGCCCGCCGTGCCAACGATAACGGGACACTCCACCAACGCCTGAACCTCACTCATCGAGTAATCGCCTTCTTAACGCACGCGACGAGCGTCGTTGCCGCCGTCTCGATATCGCGGTCACCCACGAGCGTGCGCACGTCAAACAAAATGCGATCGTGCGAGGTTCGCGTGACGACCGGCGTGTCGAAGTCCTGGACAAGCGAGCGCTTGAGCGCGTCGACGGACAGGCGCTCGTCAACAAGACGCACGGCCACGCACATCGTGGGCAGCTCAACGGTAGGCAGCGAACCGCCACCGGGCGTCGAGGACTCCTCGACAATCTCCAACTCAACGGCGCACGGGCAACCCGCCTTATCGAGCCCGGCGGCCATGCGATCGCGGAGCTTGCGGGCACGACGCTCCAGATGAGCCTGCGGAAGCGTGAGCATGTTGAGCACCGGCACCTCACGATGGGCCACATCGGCGCCGTCCATATAAATGCGCAGTGTAGCCTCGAGCGCCGCCAGCGCGAGCTTGCCCGGGCGCAGGGCACGCATAAGCGGATGCGACCCACAGGCCTGGACCAGATTGCGACGGCCCATGATAATGCCCGCCTGTGCTGCACCGAGCAGCTTATCGCCCGAGCACGACACGATATCGAGCCCCGCCGCGACCGAAGCCGGCGTGGTTTCTTCGCCTCCGCGCACTAGGATGTCGTCAGGCAACAGCGCGCCCGACCCCTGGTCTTCATAGAACAGCAGGCCGTGCTTATGGGCCAGTGCGGCGAGCTCCCTTGAGCTCACTTCCTCGTGAAAACCCTCGATGCGATAGTTGGAAGGATGAACCTTCAGGATCATGGCCGTTTCGGGCGTGATGGCGCGCTCGTAGTCGCCCAGATGCGTGCGGTTGGTGGCGCCTACCTCGATGAGTTTGGCACCCGAGGCCTCCATAACATCGGGGATACGGAAGCTGCCGCCAATCTCGACAAGCTCGCCGCGGCTGACGATAACCTCTTTGCCCGCAGCGTGAGTCGCCAGCACCAGCAGCACCGCGGCGGCATTGTTGTTGACCACGAGCGCGTCCTCGGCACCGGTGAGTGAGCGGATCAGCTGCGCGGCGTGCTCCTTGCGCGACCCGCGCGAACAGGTGTCCACACTGTACTCGAGCGTGCTATACCCGCGCGCGACCTCGGCCACGGCTTTGGCAGCTGATTCCGCGAGCGGAGCGCGACCCAAGTTGGTATGGATAACCACACCCGTGGCGTTGACGGCGGGACGCAGGCTCGGCAGCGCGGAGCGATGCGCACGCCACTCGATGGCCGAGGCCAGCTCGCGCTTGGAACGCGGGGCGGCGCCGGCACGAATGGCGGCGCGCTCCTCGTCGAGCTCGGCCGTGACGGCGGAATGCACCACCGCGTCGCAGGTCTCCCCCGCCGCCTTCACAACCGGCCACTCTGCGAGCAGCTCGTTGACGGAAGGAATGGCGCGCAGGCGGGCGCGCACCTCATCGGACATGTTCTGGCTATCGCTCATGTGCGGCCTTTCAAAACCAAAGGTGAATCAATCGTTCGAATGTCAAACTATCAGCCAATTCGATCAGCTGAGTCAATTACTCGCTATTATCCTCGCGTGCCGCGATCTTTTCCACGCGAACGGCGTTTTCCTGGGTGAGCGCAGCGCCCGTCAACGGGTCCCAACGCAACGGCGTATGGTCGAGCGGGCCCACGCCCAAGGCTTGAGCGCCACCGGCATCGGCGCCAAACGAACGCCCGCCGGGAGCGGCCGAGGTGAAGATGCACGCCGGATGCAGATAGGGCGTCGTCTCCACGCGCACGCGGTCGCGGCCCATGTCGCTCACGAGTTCGACGATCTCGCCGTCGGCGATGCCCATGTGCGCAGCAGCATCGGCATTCATCTGCACGGCATCCAGGTCCGACCCAGCCTCGGCGGCACCTTGGGCCGCGAGCCTGCGCGAGGTATGCGACTCAAAGGGACGGTTGCCGCTAATGAGGCGAAACATCCCCGGGCCAGGCTCCACCATGGGAGCGATCCAGTTGGGTACACAACCCAGGCCGGCTCGTTCCCATACGTCGCTTGCCAGCGCAATTTTGCCGCCATCCAGGGGAATCGCCGGCTCACCCGTGCGCGACGGCAGCGGCACGCCCGTATCGGCCCAACCGCGCTCCTTAAGCGCAGCGAGGTCAATTCCAAACGGCGCCACCTGGGCAGCCGCCAGATCGTCAGACGTAAACTGGAAGTACTCGCCCACGCCACACGCCTGCGCCAGACCGGCAAAAATCTCCCGACCGGGACGTGTGTCGTCATGCTGCACGGGCAGCACGGCGTTGCGGTAGAACACGCGCGCATCGTTGGCGCCCACGACCGTGCCCACGCCGCGGTCGGCCTCAAGATACGTCACATCGGGCAGCACGAAGTCAGAAGCGCGCGCTGTCTCAGACCAGCGAATATCAATCGTCACGAGCAAGTCGAGCTGCTGCAAAATACCCAACCAAGCCTGCGCATTGCCATAGCCCGCACCGGGGTTACTGGCATAGACGATGAGCCCACGCAAATCGCCGGCAAGAATCGACTGACCGATGGTCGTGCACAGGCCGCGCATCGGATCGACCAGTGGATAGCGTTCGGACCCCAACTTGGGCTCACGCGGCATCGACGGCGTCGCGAAACGCGTAGGGTCCAAATCGCCCAACACAAGCGGCGTGGGCGGGTTGAGGGCACCGCCCTCATGCCCGATGCAGCCCAGCAGCACATCGACCAAGCAGATAGCGCGCGCGGTCTGGGTGCTATTGGCATACGCGATGCCGATGCCACCATGAAAGCCTGCATCCACCACAGCGGCAGGCGCGGCGGCAGCTAGCTCGCGCGCCGTGGCGACAATCTCTGCGGCCGGCACGTCGCACATCGACTCGGCCCACTCGGGCGTCCAAGCACTGGCCGCCTGCGCCAGCTCGTCAAAGCCTGTGGCGTAGCGGTCCACGAACTCGTGATCGTACAGGTCCTCGGATACCAGCACATGTGCGATACCCAGCAGCAACGCCAGATCGCATCCAGGACGTACGCGCAGCCAGCGGTCGGCAAGCGCGGCCGAGCCGCTGCGCCGGGGGTCAACCACGATGATCTTCGCCCCGCGCCGGCGCGCATCGTTGAGCGCGTCAACGGCCCCCATCGTCGACGAATCGACAATGGAACGCCCCAGGTACATGATGCAGTCGGTATGCGCAAGGTCGGAGGCGGGGCTATAGCCCAGGCTGTGCTCCCAACCGGTAAGTCTGCTTACCTCGCAGGCGCCATCGGCACCGTACACGTTGGGCGAGCCCAGCGCATGCATAAAGCGATAGGCCCAGTAGCGGTCGAACGAGGGCACACCAAGTGTCATGCCCAGCGCACGGGGCCCGCGCTCGTCAACAATTCCCAAAAGACGCTCGGCAATCTGAGCAAACGCCTCGTCCCAGGTAATCGCATCAAACCCCGAGCCATCCCGGCGGCGTCGCATGGGGTGCAAAATCCGGTCGCGCTCGTCAAACGGCATTGCCAGGCGATGGCGCCCGCGGGCGCACAGGGCACGCGCCGCGCACGGATGTCCCGGCACCGGCAACTCGGCCACCACGCGACCGTCCTCAACGCGTGCCGCAAAGGCGCAATCGGCATAGCATCCCCCGCATGTCGTCACCACGGAGCGACCGTCATGCATAGCTCTCGATGCCATCTCGATTATTCCTTCCAGCTCAGGGGTTCATGCCCCGCCGCACCACAGCCCTGCCACCAGCTGCCGCGACGCAAAGCCCGCTGCATCTACCGCAGCAAGACACGAAGAGCCTCCCAAAAGGCAAACGCCCCTCGGGAGGCCCGTACGTCATTCCAGCTTATTACGCCTCGGACTTCTTGGCGTAGACAAACCAGTAGCCGAGCGCGATCAGAACCGCGCCGCCCACGATGTTGCCCAGCGTGGCGGCGGACAGGTTAAACGCAATGCCCGCGACGTTGAGCGCATCGGCACCGGCAACATCGGCACCATAGCCGCACGCGTGCATCACGGCACCCATAGGCAAAAAGTACATGTTGGCGACGCAGTGCTCAAAACCGCAGGCCACAAAGGCGGCGATGGGCAGCAGAATGCCCACAACCTTATCGACCACGGTCTTACCGGCGGTACCGATCCACACGGCCAGGCACACAAAGATGTTGCACAGGATGCCGCGGAAGAAGATCGTCACCCAGTCGATCGTCACCTTGCCGGCGGCGACGCTCACCATGGAGTTGGCGACCGCCTCGCCGTTGAGCTTATAGATGCCGGCCATGTACACCAAAAAGACGATGAACAGGGCACCGACAAAATTGCCGACCCACACGACGACCCAGGCCTTAAGCATCTGAACCAGGGTGATCTTTTTGCTCTTGAGTGCGCAGACCATAAGCGAATTGCCGGTAAACAGCTCGGCGCCGCACACCAGCACGAGCACCAGGCCCAGGCAAAAGCACAGACCGCCCACGACGCGCTGAGCGCCCCAGCCCAGCGTGCTGTCGCTCAAGAACACGGTAAAGAACAGGCCGCCGAAGGCGATAAACGCGCCGGCGAACATTGCCAACAGAAAGGCCTTAGCGACCGGCAGGTTAGCCTTGGTCACGCCGGCGGCCTCGGTCTTGGCCTCGATCGCGGCGGGCGCCAGGCAATCGGGAGAGGGGTACTCCACCTTGGAATCTGCCATGTCAATCACTTCTTTCCTAATCAGCAGGAACAAGCGCTCCTATTGCTCTTGCCCCAAGCGGACAAAGTGGGAAAAGTCGTTGGCGGCCACGGCGTCGTACACGGCGTCGACGGCCTCAAAGACTTCCGGGGACATGGGGTTGTAGAACTCCGTGTCGCCCGGCTGAATCCCTATGAAGACGATATCTTCGCACGATTGCTCGATTTCCTCGATCAGAATCGACAAAGGGAGCGAATGCGTGGTGAACATCGACTTGCGGGCCACATCGCGCTTATCGAGCAGGCGGATAGACCCGACGGGCAGCGCCATGTCGGCGGCATCGACCAAGACCAGACGAGGCGGACGCTCGCGCTTGACCTCGATGATGTCGTCCTCGGGCGTTTGGCCACCGTCGATGGTGTACCAACCGGCAATGGGCGCGTCCTCCATCTTTTTGGAGAGCACGGGGCCGGCGGCATCGTCGGCACGCAGCACGCTTCCTGCCGTGAGCACGATACCCGCAAACGGGGCGCCGTTCACACGTCCATCCACAACGCGACCCATTACTGCAACCTTCCCGTCAGGTACACGCCCGACACATCGCGCACGCGCTCAACCAGATCGCGGAACTTCATCAGAAACGCGACCTGCTGGGCATGCAGGCCAAAGTCGTCGTCGAACACCGAGATGCCGGCCTTGGCCGAGCCGCGAAAACCGCGCTCGTCGAGCAGCGTGTCGCAGGCCTCGAGCAGCGAAGGCACCGCCGCCTTGTCGAGCTGGCACTCGCCAAAGGAGCGGATGGCCTCAAACTTGATCTTGGCCTCCCCCTCCGGCAACGCGTCGACGAGCGAATAGAACACATCCACCGGCACCGACAGGCGCGGCTCAAAGCAGTCGAGCACACCGGTGTGGTGGCCCACGGCGAGCGTGTAGTACAGCACGTCGCAGGCCTCCTGGGGAACGTCTTCCTCGGTCTCCACAAACTTACGTGTGAGCTCGTAGAAGACCACCTGGTCGGGCGCGTGGCCCAGGCAGGGGTCGGCGACGCCCTCGGCGGCCTCGTCGCTTGCGCGCGAGGCATCGCTAAAAGAGCCGCCGAGCATGCCGGGGCCCGCAAAGTAACCAGAGCGGTCCGTGAGCTCCATCTAGCGACCTCCGGCCAGCACCAGATCCTGCAGCGCCGAGTACACCTCGACGCGGCGCGGATCATCCTGCTTGTTGATGAGCAACGCCATGGCACCGCGGATATCGCCCTTGGGCGCGCCCTCGAGCGTATCCATGAACTCATTGGCCAGGTCGCGGCCGTAACGGTAGCCGCTCATGGCGCGAGCCTCGCGCTCGATGGCAACGCGCAGCTTGTACGGCACGCCAGGGTGCAGGATATCGGCCTGCTCGCCGGCGGCCTCCACCGTGGTCTCGGCATGGAGCTTTTGGTCCAGCAGACCGAGCGCCATGGCAAAGCCGTAGATGGTCTGCGCGGGGCTGGGCGGGCAGCCGGGGATATAGACATCGACCGGCAGAATCTTGTCCGTGCCGCCCCAGACGCAGTAGTTGTCGTAGAAGATGCCGCCGGTGCAGCCGCACGCGCCATAGGACACCACGATCTTGGGATCGGGTGCAGCCTCAAAGGCGCGCAGGGCCGGCATGCGCATGGCACGCGTCACGGCGCCGGTGTACAGCAGCACGTCGGCGTGACGGGGCGAAGGCACGACCTTGATGCCAAAGCGCTCGACGTCAAAGACGGGCGTGATGGAACCGAAGATCTCAATCTCGCAGCCGTTGCAGCCGCCGCAGTCAACACGGTAGACGTACACCGAGCGCTTGATCTTCTTAAGAAGGGTCGCCTTGGCCTTCTCGATGCTCTCGTCGAGCTCGATCTTGGTCGGGCGGTACTGAAGCCGCTCGGGCAAAAGCGTGGGTTCGGCCATGGTTACTCCTCCTTCGTATCAAAATCCATGATGATGCCCTCGACCGGTGCAGGTCCAGCGGGGATCTCGGGCGCATCGGGGTTGAGCTCGCGGTCGACATACTCCGGGTTCACGCCGTGGCCGCCCAGATACTCCATGCCGGGGCCCTGGGGCTCACCGGACGCAAGCGTCTCGTTGGCAGCCATGCCGCGCGCGTTGCCGGTCTTTACGGCCGAGGCGGCGCGCAGGGCGTCGAGCTCGCGCTTGCACTCCTGGCACATACCGACGGTACGGGCGGCCTGGATGGCCTCCATGCCGCCGGTCTTTTGCAGCAGGCGCTTGGCGTAGTCGATCTCCTTATGCGGGGCAAACGGCTTGCCGCAGCGCGAGCAGTGCTCGAGCGTGTAGACGCTCTTGCTGGTGAGGTCGTCCTTGCTCATGACGGCCAGCTCAAACTCCTCGGTGAGTTTGATGGCCTCCATGGGGCAGGCCTCCTCGCAGCGGCCGCAAAAGATGCAGCGACCGTAGTCGATCGACCAGGTGATGGTATCGGCCGCAAGGTCGGTGTCCATGCGAATGGCATCGGCCGGGCACGCCACGCCGCAGGCACCGCAAGCGATGCAGAGCTCGGCATTGTGCTCGGGCTTGCCGCGCATGTCCTTATTGGTGGGGAACGGCGCAAACGGGTACTTGACCGTCGCGTCGCCGGCCTTGGCGTTAACCTTCCAAAGCTTCAGCATATTAGAGCGCCTCCTCATCGAGCGGAGCGGCCATGGTGCCCTCGCCCGCAAGCGGCGACTTGTCGCGCCAGACGTTCTCGAACTGCTCCTTGTCGAGCACGTGGTCGCGCTTGGCGGCGACATCGGTCACCGTCACGCGGTCGGTGCAGGAGTAGCACGGGTCGAGAGAGCCGACGATCAGCGCCGCGTCGCCCACGGTGTTGCCGCGGAACATGTAGCGCAGGACCGGCCAGTTGCTGTACGTAGCTGCCTTGGCGCGCCAGCGGTAGCACTTCTGGTTGTTGCCGAGCATGGCCCAGTGCACGTCCTCGCCGCGCGGCGCCTCGGTGGCGCCGATGGCGTACTTGTGCGGGGTGTACTCCCAATCCGTGGTGAGGATGGGGCCCGACGGGCAGTTCTCGAGCATGGTCTCGATCATGTCGATCGAATCGTAGACCTCCTGGATGCGAACGGCGGTACGGCCGAAGGCATCGCAGGTGTCGGCCGTGGCGGCATGCATCTTTTGGACGTCCGGATCGGCGTAGCCGTCGAAGGGATGGTCAAAGCGCACGTCGCGGGCATAGCCCGAGCCACGCATGAGCGGGCCGACCGGCGAGAAGTCGCGTGCGATCTTGCGGTCCAAGATGCCGATACCGCTCGTACGCTCAATGAAGTTGGGCGTGGAGAGCAGCATGTCGACGAGTTCCTGAACCTCGGAGCGCAGCTGGTGGATGGTCGTGAGCGTGGAGAGCTTCTGCTCGGCCAAAATGTCGCGACGCACGCCGCCGATCACGTTGAGGCCGTAGGTCTTGCGGTGACCGGAGAGCTTCTCGGCCAGGTCCATGGACTTCTCGCGGACGCGGAAGAACTGCTGGAAGCCGGAGTCGAAGCCGGTGTAGTGCGATGCGAGGCCAATATTGAGCAGGTGTGAGTGCAGACGCTCGACCTCGAGCATGATGGCGCGGATGTACTGGGCGCGCGGCGGGACATGAATGCCCTGGGCGCGCTCGACGGCCTCGGCATAGGCCACCGAGTGGGCGCAGCCGCAGATGCCGCAGATGCGGTCGGCGAGGAACGTCACGGCGTCATAGTTCAGGCGCGTCTCGGCGACCTTCTCCATGCCGCGGTGCACGTAGAACAGACGGTAGTCGGCATCGACGATCGTCTCGCCCTCAACGAACAGGCGGAAGTGGCCGGGCTCGTCGGAGGTGATGTGCAACGGTCCCATGGGGACGAGCGTGGTCTCCTTGCCCTTGGTGTCGGCCAAGAATTCGTAGTTTTCCATGTCGCTCGCGGGGGCGGGGCGGAAACGGTAATCCATCGAATCCTTGCGCAACGGGTACAGCCCGCTGGGCCAATCGTCGGGAAGCACCAGGCGACGGCGGTCGGGCAGACCCTCGGGAATCAGGCCGAACATATCGCGCAGCTCGCGCTCGCCCCACACGCAGGCGGGGACGAACGGCGTCACGGACGGGAACGTCATCTTGGCGGGGTCGACCTCGGCACGCACGGTAACCCAGCCGGGGTCCTCCCCCTCCATGGAGATGACGTAGTACACGGCGTAACGGCCGCACAGGCTGCGCTCATCGTTGCCGATGATCACGGGAATCCAGCCGTAGCGCTCGTAGTACAGGTAGTGGACGGCCTCGGGCAGCTTGTCCTGCTTGACGGTGATCGTCAGCTGGTCCTCGCACTGCCACTCAACCTTCTCGATAGCGCCCGGCACTGCAGCACGCAGGGCCTCGACGTGGCTTTCGCAGCGACGAGCGTAGTCCTTCTTTTCAGGTTCTGCCATGGTGCTAATTCACCTCACTTGTCTTGGTCTGGGAACTGAACACCATGCGGTAGAGAGGGGCCTCGTGGAGCTCTTCGACGCTCTGGTTCAAAACGACGGACGTTGCATCCTCGACGCCGCTCGTGATGGCGACCGGGGTGGCGATACCGAACCACATGACCACGATCGCGAGGGCGATCTCGGGGATGATCATGAGGGCGGGCACCTCGTGGCGCTTCATGCCCTCGGGCGCCTTGCCGAAGATGGACTTGAGCGCGATGCCGGTAAGGGCGAAGTACACGCCGGTGAGGCCGATGGCCACGAGTACGACCACCCAGATGGGACCGGACTGGACGCCGGCCACGAAGGTGAGGAACTCGGAGATGAACAGGGCGAACGGCGGGAAGGCGGCGAGCGCGAGCAGGGCGATGATGGTGAGCGCTGCCGTGACGGGAGCGATCTCGACGACGCCCTTGATCTTGTTCAGGTCGCGGGTGTGGTAGATGTGCTGGATGTTACCGGCCATGCAGAAGGCGAGCGCCTTCGTGAAGCCGTGGAAGATGCAGTGCAGCAGGCAGGCGGCGATACCGAGCGGGCCACCGATACCCAGGCACAGCGCGACCACGCCGACGTTGTCGACGGAGGAGTACGCGAAGCGGCGCTTGATATCGTCCTGCTTAAAGATGCACAGGGCGGCCACCAGGATGGACAGCGTGCCCAGGATGAGCAGGAGCGTACGCGGATAGGTGTCGCCCACCGTGATGATGGACAGGGAGTAGAAGCGGATGATCACCAGCATGGCGCACTTGAGCAGCACGCCCGAGAGCAGCGCGGAGACCGGGCTCGGAGCCTGGGAGTGCGCGTCGGGCAGCCAGGTGTGCATGGGGAACAGGCCCGCCTTGGTGCCGAAGCCGATGACGATGAACGCGAACGCGAGGCGCACGAGCATCGGGTCGAACTGGTCGGCGTAGGGTATGATGGAGGTGAGGAAGGCGGCCTCATGCGCGTTGGGCATGATATCGGCGGCGTTCGCGTAGATGAGCAGCGTGCCGAACAGGCCGAAGGCCACACCGGCGGTGCAGACCATCGCGTACTTCCAAGACGCCTCGAGCGCCTGCTTGTTCTTGTAGATGCCCACGAGGAACACGGTCGACAGCGTAGTGGCCTCGACCGCCGCCCAGGTGAGGATGATGTTGTTGGACAGGCAGGCGAGCAGCATCGTGAAGACGAACAGGCTGAACAGCGCGTAGTACTGCTTGGTGCGCTCGGCCGGCATGGTCTTCTCCTCGATATCGATCTTGATATAGGAGATGGAGTACACGCCGGTGATGAACCCGATGATGCCTACCAGAAGGACGAAGATCGACGAGAGCGAATCGAGATGGAGCCACAGGCCCAAAGCGTCGATATTCTGCCCGCTCGAGAGCATGGTTCCCGCGGTGACGACCGAAAGGACAAGGGTCGCCGCGACGGAGATGGTGTTGAGCCCCGCGAAGACGTTGTAGGACGTCGTCTTGGGGAGCGCAGCCATAATCAGGGAGAACACGAGAGGACAAGCGAGCAGGGCGACCGTCAGCATTGAAACATCCATGGCCTACCCCTTCAATTCGGTCAGGTCGTGGGAGTCGAGCGACTTGGTGTCGTTCCAAATCCTCACGACGACGGCGGACATGATGATGACGGCGAAGATGGCGTCGGTGGCGATGCCGATCTCGATGATCTCGGGGGCCGTGGGCGCGAGCAGAGCGAGCGTCACGTGGCTACCGTTCTCCATAAGGCAGTACCCGAAGATCTGCTTGAGGATGTTGCGCTGGGAGATGATGCACGTGAGGCCGACGAAGAAGTGCGCGAAGCTGATGGCGAGGGCTGGAGTGGCCACCTCGGCGGTGGGCAGGCTCAGGCGCGTGACCACCGCGAAGCAGACGGCCACCTCCAGACCGGTGAGGATGATGGTCCAGGCCGGCTTGATGGAGGAGGTCAGCGTGCTATCGGCAGGCGAACCCATCTTCTTGTAGGCACGGTTGAGAATGAACGGAACGAGGGTCACCTTGGTGACGAAGGCCGACGCGGCCCACATGAGAAGCTCGGTGGCACCGGTGGTGAGGCCCAGGGTGAGCAGCACGCCCACCAGGACAACCGACTGGATCGCGTACCACTTGATGGCGGACGGGATGGTCTTCGAGACGACCACCATGGTGGAGGTCACGATCAGAAGACCGCCCAGGATATTGACTAACGAATAACCCATGTCCTACCTCCTAACCCATCCAACTAGAGGACAGAGGACCGGCGACGACGACCATGATCATGAGGACGACGAACACGAACGCCATGGCGCGCGGAAGGGGCTGGCCGGCGGCCACGGTCTCGCTCGGCTCACCGGGCAGGACCTTACCCATCCAACGCAGGAACCATGCGAAGGTGGCGACGGTCTCGACGACCATGACGCACACGAGGACAAAGATGACCGTGTTGGTAGCACCAACCGCGAAGCCACCGGAAATGATCTGGAACTTGGAAAAGAACGTGCTCATGGGGGGCACGCCGGCGATAGCGGTCGCGGCGACCGCAAAGCCCACGCCCGTGACCGGGTACTTCTTCATGAGGCCCTGGATCTTGGGCAGCATACGGGTTCCCAGCGTGAAGCTGAGAGAGCCAGCGATGAGGAAGAACAGGGTCTTGGTGAACGCGTGGTTGAAGATGTGCTCGACGGCGCCGTTAAACGCCATCTGGCTTCCGAACACGGAGAGGCCCAGGCCAAAGAACACGTAGGCGAGCTGCGCGATCGTCGAGAAGGCGAGCAGGCGCTTCATATCCTTCTGGGGCAGGTACATGAGGAAGCCGAAGAGCATGGTCACGACGGCGTCGATGATGGCGACCCAACCGACGATCTCGGGGATATCGCCGGCGCTCGCAAGAGCGCGGGCGAACACGCACACGCCGACCTTAACCATGGACGCGCCATGAAGGTAGGCGGAAACGGGCGTGGGGGCCTCCATTGCGGAGGGCAGCCACATGTAGAGCGGGAACTGGGCGGACTTGGCCCAAGCAGCGAACAGGATGAGCAGCAGCACGACGGTCTTCATACCGGAATCGAGCTGGGAGATCGCGCTCAGCGCGAACGTGCCGGTTCCGGCGAACAGGAAGGCCGCGCCGATGTAGAGTCCCAGAGCGCCGATATGGGTGATGATGAGCGCCTTCATACCGGCCTTCTTGGCCGTGGGCGTCATGTAGTAGCTGATGAGGCCCCAGGAGCACACGCCGGTGATCTCGAAGAAAACGAGCTGGCCGACGATGGTGGAGCTGTAGGCGAGACCGGCCATGGCGCCGATGAACGTGGAGAAGTACACGTAGAAGCGGCGACGGGGCGCGTCGGGATGCTCCTTGTTCTTATCGCTCATGTACGGGAACGAATAGATGACGACGAGCAGGCCGATAGCGACGAACGCGGGTGCGAGCAGCGTGCTCATCCGGTCGAATATGAAGCCCATGACCAAGGTCTGGCCCATACTCGCCCAGGTTACATCGACCGCGTTCATGCCGTTTCCGGCAAACGTCGCGGCCAAGCCAACGGAAGCGACCGTGGCGATGCCGCCGGCAAAGGCGCAGATCCATTTAGCGTAGGGACGCGGCAGCATGACGATGAGCAGGGAGCCCAGCATGGGGACGGCGATCGCCACCATGGCAAAGAGGGACAAGCTCGATTCGATTGACATAGTTTCTCCCTTCTCCCTACACGCCTACGACGACGAAGACGAACGCGAGGACCGCGATGCCGACGACGGCCCAGGTCTGGTTACCGAGCACCTTGAAGCGCGAACGGGAAACGGAGTTCTCGAGCACGCCGCAGACAACGAAATCGACCAGGCACTTGACAAGGAAGACGACGGCGCCCACGAGAGCGGTGACGCCGATGGTCGCGGGCTCTCCCCAGGGGATGAAGATGGAGGTGAACCAAGCGACGACCACGACCTGCTTCATGCCCATGGCGAGCTTCATCATGGCCAGGGACGGGCCGGAGAGCTCGGCGAGCGGGCCCTCCTGGAGCTCCTGCTCGGCTTCGGCCTGATCGAACGGAAGCTTGCCGAGCTCCATATAGCAGGCGGCCGCGAAGGCGACGCCGGCGAGGATGACGGCGACGACGCTCGAGACGTTGCCCGTAACGATGTGCTGACCCATGGTCGCAATGTCCGTGGAGCCGCACACGATGGCGACGGTAAACAGCGCGATGAGCATGGACGGCTCGATGAGCACGCTCATGAGGAGCTCGCGGATACCGCCGAAGCCCGCGTAGGCGTTGGAGGAATCCACGCCGGACAGCGCGAAGAAGAAGCGGGACAGCGCGAGCGCGTACATGATGGTGATGGCGTCACCAAAGACGGGCATGGGGCTCTCGAGCGTGAACATGGGCAGGCCCATGGCGAGCATGAACGACCCCGCGAGGAACAGCGGCGGCATGATGCGCAGCACGAAGCTCGAGTCGGAACTCACGGACTCGGGACGCGCCATGAGCTTCGCGAGGTCCCGGTAATCCTGAAGGATGGACGGACCGCGGCGATTGTGCATCTTCGCGCGAATCACACGGGCGAGGCCGGAGAAGAAGGGCGCGACCAGCATGACCACGAGGCCCTGCGCTATCGCAAGAACGATGTTCATAATATCCTCTCCCCTCTCTAGACCATGACCACGGCGAGCACGAGGAAGACCACGAGCGCCGCGACGATGTAGCAGATGTATACGGAGTAGTTGCCGCCCTCGATTTTGGAGGCGAGGCCGGCCAGCTTGTCGGCACCCTCGCTCGGTGCATCGACCAGGAAACGGTCGGGCAGGGGCTCGACGCCCTGGGCGACACCGGTGAGCTTCTGGAACACGTGCGCGATGGACCAGCAGATCTTGGTGCATACCTCGCGCAGGGTGTAGAGCGGGCCCATGAAGAGCTCGACGTCGGACGCGAAGCTCGTGGCAACGACGGGCATGTGCTCGTTGGGCTCGTAGCCGCACGCCCAAGGGTCGGTCTTCTTAGCGGGGGCCTTGGTGCCGAGGCAGGACCTCAACACGAACGCGAGGCCGGTGAGGACCATGAGCGCGATGGCGATCGCGGGGGTGGAGGTGGCGGCACCGGAAATCTCGTTCACCAGAGACACGCCCGAGGTGGCCGTGACGGCGGAGCCGGCAAGCACGCTCTGGGCGACGTCGCCCAGAACCGGGGCGATGACCGGGGAGCCGATTCCCAGCACCACGCAGATGGCCGCGAGGAGCATCTGCGAGAACAACATCGGAGCCGGGGACTCCTTGGCGTTCGCGGCCTCCTGGGAACGAGGGCTGCTCGCGAACGAGACGCCGTAGGCCTTCACGAAGCACGTGACGGCCAGGGCACCGGTGATGGCGAGCGCGGCCGCGGAGGCGACGGCGAACACCATGACGACCGGGTCGGAGAGCGTCGAGATGTTAAACAGGGACTGGTAGGTGAACCACTCGGAAACGAAGCCGTTGAGCGGCGGGATGGCCGAGATGGCAAGGGCACCGATGAGGAAGCAGACGGCCGTGACCGGCATACGGCGGAACAGACCGCCCATCTTCTCCATGTTGCGCGTACCCGTGGCATAGAGCAGGGAGCCCGCGCCGAGGAACAGCTCGCCCTTGAACATGGCGTGGTTGAGCGTGTGGTAGAGGGCGGCCATGAGCGCGATCGTCGCGATGACGTCGTTGCCCAGGGCGTGCGCCGTCATGGACGCGCCGACACCGAGCAAGATGATGCCGATGTTCTCGACGGAGTGATAGGCCAGCAGGCGCTTGATGTCGTGCTCGTGGAGGGCGTAGACGACACCCAGGACCGACGAGATGGATCCGAAGACCAGGACCATGAGGCCCCACCAGAGCTGGACGCCCGAACCCGCGAGCAGGTCGAGACCGACCTTGAGGATTCCCAGGATGCCGATCTTGATCATGCCGCCGGACATGAGGGCGGACACGTTGGACGGCGCCTCGGGGTGCGCCTGGGGCAGCCAGGAGTGCAGCGGGATGATACCGGCCTTTGCGCCGAATCCGAAGAACGCGAGGACGAAGCACGCGGAGGAGACGGCGGGTCCAAAGTCATGCGTACGGAAATCACTGAAGCTGAAGGAACCGCCCACGCCGTTGGTCATGAGCAGGAAGCTCGCCATGATAAGGACAAAGCCCACGTGCGCGATGACGAAGTAGAGCCAACCGCCCCTAATGGAGTTCTTGTTCTCCTCGATAACGACAAGGAAGTAGCTCGTAAGGGACATGAGCTCAAAGGCGACCAGGAACCAGAACACGTTGTCGGCGGTGATGACGAGCATCATCGAGGCGACGAAGGTGTTCATGAAGAAACCGGCGCGCCCGACCTTGCCCGGGTACTCATCGAAGTAGGACAGACCGTAGATGAAGCCCGCAAAGGCGAGGATTGAGATGAGGACCACGATCAGGCCCGCAAGGCCGTTGAGCAAGAGCTCGAGACGGGCGAACGGGAAAAAGAAGACCGTGTTGAGGGACGAAACGTCGCCAAGCACGGCCTCGAAGCCCGCGATGAACGACAGCACGGCCGCGACGGCGCCGATCAGGCAGCCGGCGGTCTTGGCGGCGTTATCGGCCTTGATCAGCAGAACCGAGGCGAGCGCACCGATGCACGAGACGGCAAGCGATGCGATAAACAGCGTCATGCTATCCATTGTTTACGCTCCCTTCTGCTTTCTCGGACAGGCCCTGGGCCACAGCGGTAACGTCGACGACTGGACCGTTTTCGATCGAGCGCAGGCGCTTGGCCTCGTCGAGCTCGCGATCGGCCGCGCCGCCCATGACGGTCAGCGCCTTGGTGGGGCACGCCGCCACACAATGCGGGCCGTCCGGATCGAAGGCACACAGGTCGCACTTGACGGCGCAGGTGTACTGGCCAGGAGCCCACGTAAGCAGGCTGCTCAGGGACTTAGGATACGAAGGCGTCGGGTCGCACATGCCTGCGACACCGGCGATAGACGTGCCATCGGGATGGATGGCTCCGAAGGGGCACGCGATGGCGCACAGCCTGCACCCGATGCACTCCTGCTCCTTGACGTGGATGCGATCGCCATCGTGCTCGATGGCATTCACCGGGCAAACCTCGGCGCAGGGAGCACCCTCGCAATGGTGGCAGGCAAGGGCGGCCGAAATACCGCCGGTCTTCACGAGCGCCAGGCGCGGCGTATCCTGAAGACCCTGCATCCGGTGGGCGTCGGCACAGGCGGACTGGCATGTTCCGCAGCCGATGCACCTCTCCGGGTTGATGTCGATGAAGCGGTTCATCCCCACTTCCTTTCAAAATAACGGGCCGGGCTCCCGAACGTACGGGACGCCCGGCCCAAAAAGCCAACGAGAACGGGACTACACGATTTGGTTCACGTGCGTCTCGTCGTCGAACTTGGCGGCGCCAGGCTCAACGTCCTGGGGAGCAGCGGCGTCCACCAGAGCCTGCTTGAGCTCGGTGTACTGACGCTCTACCTCGCCCTCTGCCCAAACCTGGTCGGCAATGGCGTCGACCTGGCAGGCGGAGAACTTGTCCTCGGGCGTATGCGAGACCGGGTCGACCTTGTGAATGGTCAGCTCGTTGCACTTGCCGATCCACCACTGGTAGGTCATGTAGACCGTGCCCTTATTGATGCGATCGCTCACGTCGGCGCGGCTGTATACCTGGCCGCGGCGGCTATGAATCGAGACGATGTCGCCGTTCTTGATGCCGCGCGCCTGGGCGTCCGCGGGATTCATGCGGACAAAGCCGGGCTCGTCGGCGAGCAGCGCCAGCGTCTTGCAGTTGCCGGTCATCGAGCGGCAGCTGTAGTGACCGACCTCGCGGACGGTGCACAGAATGAGCGGGTACTCATCGTCGGGAAGCTCGGAGGGCGCCTCCCAGTCGTGCGCCATCAGGTTGGCGCGGCCGTCCTTGGTGGTGAACTTGCCACCAGCGAACATGTCGGGCGTACCGTGGTCGTTCACATCGGTGCTCTTGACCGGCCACTGGGCGTAACCGCCCTCGGGAGCCATCTTCTCGTAGGTCGCGCCCACAAAGTTGGGGCACAGGCTAATGCACTCGTTCCAGATCTGCTCGGTGTTGTCGTAGTGCATGGGATAGCCCATACGCGTGGACAGGTCCGCGAAGATCTCCCAGTCGTGGCGGCACTCGCCCTTGGGCGGAACAGCCGCGTCAAAGTGCTGGAAGCTACGGTCGGATGCGGTAAAGACACCCTCGTGCTCGCCCCAAGAGGTAGCGGGCAGGATGACGTCGGCGAGCATGGTCGTCTGCGTCATAAAGATGTCCTGGCAAATGAACAGATCCAGCTCGGAGAGCGTCTTGCGCATACCGGCCGAATCGGGCTCGGTCTGCACCGGGTCCTCGCCGTAGTTGTAGAAGCAGTGCACCTTGCCCTCGTCGACCAGGTGGCCCAGGTCGGTGAGCTTGTAGCCCTCCTCGAGCGGGAGCTTTTCCTCGGGCACGCCCCAAGCCTTTGCAAACTTGGCGCGCACGGCGGGGTCGGTGACTTTCTGGTAGCCAGGGTACAGGTTAGGCAGCATGCCCATATCGCAGGAGCCCTGGACGTTGTTCTGACCACGCACGGGCGCGAGGCCGGAATTGGGTTTGCCGATCTGGCCGGCAACGCAGGCGATGGAGGCGATGGTGTACACCGTCTTCAGGTTCTGCTTCTGCTGGCATACGCCCATGCCCCAGCCAATGATGGCGGAGGGCTTCGCCGTGGCGTACATCTCGGCAGCTTGGTGGATCAACGCGGGCTCGACACCCGTGATGTCCTGTACGGATTCGGGAGTGTAGTTCTTGATGGTCTCCCACCACTCGTCAAAGCCGTTCGTGTGCTCGGCGACGAATTCCTTGTCGTAGAGGCCATCGTTGACCAGACAGTTGGCAAAGGCGTTGAGGAACGCGACGTTGCAACCGTTCTTGATCGGAAGGTAGAGATCGGCGATACGCGCGGTTTCGATATGGCGCGGATCGGCGACGATGATCTTGCAACCCTTTTCTTTGGCTCGCACGATACGCCTTGCGACGATGGGGTGCGAATCGGCAGGGTTATAGCCGAAGAGGAAAATGCAGCCCGCATCCTCCATACCGGGGATGGAGCATGACATGCAACCTGAACCAACCGTGTCCATCAGACCGAGGACAGTAGGGCCGTGTCAAGTACGGGCGCAGTTGTCCACGCTGTGGGTGCCGATGCACGCACGCGTAAACTTCTGCATGACGTAGTTCGCCTCATTGCCGCCGCCTCGCGAAGAGCCGGTGGTCATGACAGCGTTAGGACCATATTCGTCAATTATGGCCTGCATCTTAGATGCGGTGAAATCCAGTGCCTCGTCCCAGCTTACGCGCTCAAGATCCGCGCCCTTAGTGCGGCGGATCATCGGGTGCAGTACGCGAGGAGTCAAGATCTTGGTGTCGTTGATGAAGTCGTAGCCGCTCATGCCCTTAAGGCACAGCTCGCCCTGATTGGTGATGCCGTTGAGCGGTTCGGTGCCCACGACCTGGCCGTTTTGGACCAAGAGGTTAAACTGGCAACCGGCGCCGCAGTACGGGCAGATCACTTTATGCTTCTCCATGACACCCTCCTTCCTTTCTCTGCTACCGAATGCTCGGTACTTATTTGACAATCATTGGGTCTGTCGTCCGACGCTTACGCCTCGTTTTCGATGGTGGCGCGGGCACGCTCGGCAGTCAGTTCTGCCAGGCGTTCCTCGTCTACCAAGGTGAGGCCCTTGGTCGGGCACGCCTCGGCACACGCCGGACCGCCGGGACGGTCCACGCACAGGTCGCACTTGAGCACGAAGCTCTTAGTCTGCGAACCCACGCGCACGTCGCCCATCAAGACGGGGACCTGCGTGGTCGCCACGCTCACGGCGCCAAAGGGGCATGCCATGACGCAGCTCTTGCAGCCGATGCAGTTGTCCTCGTTGACGCCGATGCGATGGTTCTTTGGATCAAAGAACAAGGCGCCCGTGGGGCAGGCCTTGGCGCATGGAGCGTCCTCGCAGTGGTGGCAAGCCACCGGTGCGGAGATCTCGTAGGTGCGCGTCACACGCAAGCGAGGTGCGGCGATGTTGCCGGGAATGTCGTGCGCCTCGATGCACGCCGCCATACAGGTTTGGCACCCAATGCAGCGCGAAGAATCGGCTACGACTCGTTTATTGCCCATGTTGTTCACTCCCTCCTGAATCCCATGCCGGAGAGACCCTGTCGACGTTGCCCCGGACCGCCCGTGGTCCGGCATCGGCGTATCGAGCGCATGCGGCGAAACAGGCACTCGGTAGAATTTCTCCAACGGTATACAGGTTAAATATACGCAGTTGCAGGTGGCAAACTTGAGCATAGGCCCTGCAATACGGGTGTATTGCAGGGGTTTTGGCAGGTTGGAATTATTCTCTAGAAGCTATAAAGATGAGTGTAATACATGCGTACATCCAAGGGAGATTTCACGCTCGTTTATAAAGGACGTAATACGTTTGTGATAAATTTCGCGCTCATTAACTTGAGTGCAATAAAGTAGTGGTTATAAGATTAGCTATTAATATCCAATGCTGTATTTGACCATTCATATTGCACGCTCATTAAGGGGGGCCAGTGATGTCATCGACTCAAAAAAGAGCCATCCTGCAGGTGCGCATTCGCGAAGAGGACAAGCAGCATGCCGAGCATCTCTACGACGCCATGGGCACATCGCTCGCCGAAGCCGTCCGCCTATTTGTCGCGCAAAGCATTTTGATGCGCAAGCTTCCCTTTCAGTCAGTCGCCGTGCGCTCAAAGGACGGCACCGCCGCCTATGGATCGCTCAAAGCATATGGTGACCCCAATCGCCGCTCCGAGGAGCGCAATGCCTGGATTGAATACCTTGCTACAGAAAGCGACGATTCGATTTTGGGCCCCGAGGAAGTAGATATCCATGAGTAGCACCATCATCGACGAGACCGTCATCCTGCGCTACCTGCTTGACGACGACGAAGTTCTGTCCCCGCGCGCCGCCAAGGTCATCGCCACGCGCACTGCTCGCGTCTACCCCGAAATCATCACGCGCGTCGTGGTCACGCTGCGCGACGTCTATAAGGTTCCCCGCGTTGAGATTGCTACGGCCATGAGAAGGCTGCTCGATGACGTCATGGTCGACGAGCCCACCGTTGTCGCCCTTGCCATCAAACTCTTTGGCAAGACTCATATGGACTTTACTGACTGTCTGCTTGCCGCCCGTACCGCCATCTACAACGATGATGTCGTGAGCTTTGGCAAGCCCATCATCCAAGGCATGATCGATTACCGCCGCCAGCGCCAAACCGCCGCCGACGCTCGCGACCGCGCCGCCGAAGCCCGCAGCCGAAGCACCGACTCCACCATCGACAAGCTCCGCCACCGCCCCCGCAGCTAACCGACAGACAACGGCATCGCCCGCCCCTCAGCCCCATCCCCTCCTAAGTTGCGGTGAAATACGGACTGTTTCATGCCTTTAAAGGCCTCAACAGTCCGTATTTCACCGCAACTTATTGAAGGTTGGCTGCGAACGATTTCGCTATCGGGAGTCGGCGTAGGGTTTTGTTGTCGGAATGCCGTAACCGCGCATCATGGCACCGAACGATTCTACGTCGTAGGTGTCCGAGAGTTTGAAATGAATGACGTTGTGGCCCATGGCGCGAAGGTTCGCGTCGCGCATGAGGGCCGCTCGATAGGTTTTTGCCGCCGCTTGCTCTGGATCATTTTGAGCTTCGTCTTCAAACTTACCCAGCCCATGCAGCTCTGCCAGCGTCCATGAGCCGTCTGACATCTGCCAGCCATAATCTGCTAGATAATAACCAGCGTTTCCCGGTCGCGTTATCTCAACTTGAAGCTCAGGCGCGGCAACCCCAGCGAGAATCATCGCTGCTCTCGCCTCGGACTCGCCGCCATTGTCTGACCTGCCGTCCATATGCTCAAAAACGTCAAAAGCACGCGCGATGCCATGCAACCCTCGGCAATTTGCCTGCGCATATGCTCGCAGCTCTTCACGTTCGACATCGTACTCACGGGCCAAGCCATCGACATAGCCCAGTGCATAGCGAAAGGCGCTCGTTCGGGCGATATCAACAACCGTTCGATACGGATCCGTCAGCGCAAACAGACCGAGCCGCCACACTTCGCCCGCCCGCCAGCGCTTGTATTCAACGAACTCATACGTATCGCGCCTTGTAGACCGTGGCAGCAGCACTTGCACTTTATCCAGAAGCGTATAAGCCGAGCCGATGCCATAGAGCAGCGCTGCCGTCGATCCGCAAAACACAGCATCCGGTTCAACGACCGCAATAGCGGATGCCAGCTGAAAGATGCGATCTTCAACCCCAAGATTATTCCAATAGACCGGATCCGCATACACGTGGTTGTAAAGACGAAGCATGAGTTCTTCCTGCATAAGCTCGCGCGCACGGCGTTCTTCCCAAGGATCAATTGTTATAAGCAGCTGTCCATCTTGATGAATTCCAAGGGCCGAGAATAGCATCCTTGCATATGACTGCGGAAAATGTTTGCCTTTATCGAGCATGGCCAACCCCATAACCATCACGGCGGAGAGAATACCATTACGCTATCGCATGCTTCCGTCCGCAGGCCTTGCCAAAAGCTGACCAAAAGCTTGACGTCGCAGGTCAGAGCTTCAAAAAATATTTCCACTCTCGGTAGACGGTCGTTACGACCCTCCCAACGGCATCAAAATCCAACCTTACAAATAGTTGCGGTGAAATACGGACTACATGGGCCATAAAAGCCGAAAAACAGTCCGTATTTCACCGCAACTTAGGTGGGGATGTGGGGTCCCGGCATGTATATGAAAATGGCTCTGGCCCCAAAAGGAACCAGAGCCGTTTATCTATCTTATGGAGCGGGCGACGGGAATCGAACCCGCGTCATCAGCTTGGAAGGCTGGGGTTCTACCATTGAACTACGCCCGCAAGATATGGTCGGGACGACAGGATTTGAACCTGCGACATCCTGCTCCCAAAGCAGGCGCGCTACCAAACTGCGCCACGTCCCGAAGGTGTTGAGCAGCTAAGGTCTAAACCTTGCGTGTCCCAAAGCGAAGGAAATTATAGGGGAGACTCCCCGCCTGTGCAAGCATTGATGCCTTAGCTCCTCGAATGTGCGACAAAACGACTATGGAGCAGGCCGATTACAAAGGCAACCACGGCAACCGGCGCCCACGCGGCACCGATAACCGCCAGCGGCAGCGCATCGAACGGCAGCCATGCGCCCGCAAAGAACGCATCGCGGACCGAGGTGATCACGCTCTGCACTGCGACGACGCCGCCGACCCAAACCCACACTTGCGGATGCGCGTCGCAAAAACCGTGCACCAGGCCCATCAGTACCAGCACGATGGCAACGGGATACAGAGCATTGAGCATAGGCACCGAGAACATGAGGATCACGTCGAGGCCAACGTTGGAGAGCACGCACGAAAACGCTGCGAAAACAAAGGCGAGAACCGCGAAGGGACGGCGCATGGCCTCCTCAGAGGCCTCCGCTCCACCTTTAACCACATACGTCTCGCAGAAGTAACGCGAGCAGCAGCTGATGAGGCCGATGCACACGTTCATGCAGGCGAGGAAGAAGATCGCAAAGACCACGACCGTGCCGACAAGGCCAAAGTGCATGGAGGCAGAGCGGGCAAGGATGGCGGCGCCGTTGGTGGCATCGGGCATCACGGTGCCGAGCTGCATGCCGGCAAGCGCCAGGCCGCAGTAGATGACGGCCATGAGCACGCCGGCGATTACACCGGAACGCGAAATCTCAAAGGCCACGCGCTTGTCATCGGTAACGCCCAACTCATGGATGGTCTCGGCGATGATGATGCCAAAGGCGAGCGACGCGAGCAGGTCCATGGTCTGATAGCCAGTCAGAAAGCCCTGCACGGCGGCGCCCGCATCGTAGGGAGCCTGAGGCGCGGCAGCCGGCCCCAGCGGCGAGATCACGGCAGCACCCACGACCAGCACGATGAGCGCAATGAGCGCGGGGCCTGTAATGCGGCCGAGCACGCGCGTGATGACACCCGGGCGCAGCGTGAGCGCAAACGCGACGACGAAGAACCCAACGGCAAACACTAGGCGAGCCGTGCCGAGCGAAACACCCTCGGGTAGCAGCGGCACCAACATTTCGAAGGCCGTGGAGCTCGTGCGCGGAATAGCCAGACACGGGCCGATGGCCAGATACACCGCCGCGACAAAGAACTCACCAAACTTGGGGTGCACGCGGCCGGCAAGCTCGCGCGCCGTACCGGCGAGCGCGACGGCGATAAATCCCATAACAGGCAGACCGATAGCGGCAATCAAAAAGCCGATCATGGCAAGCGGCGTGGCTGTACCGGCCTGAAGTGCCAGCAACGGCGGAATGATGAGGTTACCGGCGCCAAAGAGCATCGAGAACAGCGCAATGCCGACGGTGACGACATGGTCGGAGCGCAGACCGCGCGGGGCGGATGAGGCCATAGACACACCTTTCGGGTCGAAACAAAAACGGGACGGGCAAAAGACCCGTCCCGCAAGTATATACGCTCTAGCAGGCTAAATCGCGCAAAGCGTCAATCGCGGTGTCGACTTCCTCGTCCGTGTTGAAATACCCAAACGAGAAGCGAACGACACCTTGACGCTCGGTCCCCAGCGCACGGTGCATGAGCGGAGCGCAATGGGCACCGGGGCGCGTCGCAATCCCCCACCCTTGCATGAGCGCGTCCGAAATCTCGGCAGAGTCGATATCGCCCACGTTGAGCGACACGATCGCCGAGCGCGCGGGTTGGTCAAAGGCACCGTAGAGCGCAATGCCTGGTATTTCGCGAACGCCGGCGAGGAAACGCACGGCAAGCGTGCGCTCACGCGCTGCAATCGCCTCGACTCCACCCTGGGCCTCGATAAAGTCGAGACCGGCAGAAAGTCCCGCGATGCCGTGGCCGTTGAGCGTGCCCGCCTCAAGGCGCGTGGGCCACTCAAGCGGCTGCAGTGGGTCGAAGCTGTGCACGCCCGTGCCGCCCATGGCCCACGGAGCCACGTCAATGCCCTCCGCCACGGCCAGGCCGCCGGTACCTTGGGGTCCCATGAGCCCCTTGTGGCCGGTAAAGCACACGATGTCGAGGCCCATGGCCTGCATATCGATACGCGCCGTACCGGCTGACTGAGAGGCGTCGACGATCACCAGCGCGCCGGCCGCATGGGCCATGGCCGCTACGCGCGCAATGTCGACCGCGTTGCCGGTCACATTGGAGGCATGCGTCACCACCACGGCACGCGTACCCGGCGTGACAAGCCGCTCGAGTTCGTCGTAGTCGAGCACACCGTTAACGTCACAGCCCGCATGCTCAACGGTCACGCCCCGCTCCGCTGCCAGGCGGTTGAGCGGACGCAGCACGGAGTTATGCTCGAGCACCGTCGTGACCACGCGGTCGCCGGGGCGCACCACGCCACAGATGACGGTGTTGAGCGCCGCCGTAGAGTTGGGCGTAAAGCACACATGGTCCGCCCTCGGGCAACCTAAAAGGCGCGCGAGCTTGGCACGGCAACCGTGAATCGTACGAGCGGCATCGAGGGCACCCGACGTGGCGCCGCGCCCGGCATTGCCGAGCGAGCACATCGCCTGCGTCACCGCATCGATGACCTCCTGCGGCTTGTGCATGGTCGTCGCCGCGTTATCCAGGTAGATCATCGCACGACCTCCCACATATCAATCACGGTGAAGCCCTCGGTGGGAACGCCCGCCGCGGCGAGTTCGCCGCGCAGCAGCTCCTCATCGGCAGGCAACGCCTTCCACGCCAGACCGCAACCGGCAGCGACCTCCCCGGGCACGGGAATCGTTCGCCCGGGAAGGCCGCGCTCGATGCACAGGGACTCGCACCCCATGGCGGCCGCCGTGGTGGGAAACGTGATGACAAGCGCCGGGCGCTTCTCCCTCATGGCAACTCCAACCAATACGCTACGGGCGCACGACGCGCACAGCCTGCTCCATCTTCTCCACGATCACGTACATGTTGGTGACCTCGCCCACCGCGAGCTGGTCTTTAATGCCATAGTGGTCCAGGCAGGTGCCGCAGGTGAGAATCTCGACACCCTGCTCGGCCAGGCCCTTCAGGTCATCGAGCACCGGCGAGCCCTCGACGGTGAGCTTGGCGCCACCGTTGTAGAACAGCATGGTCGCGGGCAGCTCCTCCTGCTGTGTCACGGCAAAGATAAACGCCTTCATGAGCTTGTGGCCCAGCTCGTCGTCGCCACGGCCCATGCAATCGGTGTAGACGGAAATGACGAGTTTGCCCTTGCCGGCGCTGGCGTCACAGAAGGCAGCGCCATCCTGCTCGGGATCGGCCACGGCAACGGCGCCAGAGGTCGCCACGGTCACGTGCCACTCGGCGTCAGAAACCTTCTCGACCGAGGCCGTGCAGCCCTTCTCCTGCGCCATCTTGGAGATGTTCTTGACGGCGGTCTCGTTATCGACCGAGGTCACGACGGCACCCTCGCCATCGAGCTGCTTCAGGGCTTTGAGCGTCTTGACGACGGGCAGCGGGCAGGCATCGCCCATGGCATTGACTTCAATCTTGGTAGACATAGCAAATTCCTTTCGAAAGAACCGTTCTAGAGACGGTAAACAGTTACATAAACGTGCGGGCTAGCGGACAACGTGGACGGCAGGACCGCCTGGCACCGGCTCGCACACGCGACCGACGACGGCGGCAACGCGCCCCTCGGCATGTAAACGACGCGCAAGCTCATTCACATCCTTCGCGGGCGCCGCAATAAGCAAACCACCCGAAGTCTGCGGATCGTACAGCGCATCCAACATGCCCGGCTCCAGGTCATCGTCAGCCGTCACGCGCGGGCCAAAGAAGTCCTGGTTGCGGTAGGAGCCCGCGGGGATAATGCCCAGACGCGCCATGTCGAGCACTTGATCAAAGAGCGGCACCGCTCCCGACGCAAGCTCAATCTGCACGCCCGAGCCCTCGGCCATCTCGCATGCGTGCCCGATCAGGCCAAAGCCCGTAATGTCGGTACAGCCGTGAAGTTCGAGTCCCTCGGCCAGACGAATCGGAGCCTCGTTGAGGGTGCGCATCGAGTCAAACATCGGACCAGCCTCGTCCTGCTCGATGAGCTCGCCCTTAATGGCCGTGGTGATGATGCCCGAGCCGATCGCCTTGGTCAGCAGCAACGCATCGCCCACGCGAGCACCGCTGTTGGCGAGCATGCGGTCGAGCGCGACAAACCCGCTCACGGACAGGCCGTACTTGGGCTCGTCGTCGTTGATGGTGTGGCCGCCCGCGATGGAGCAACCCGCCTCGACGCACTTGTCGGCGCCGCCCGCCAGAATCTGACCGGCAACCTCAACGCCCAGACAGCTCGGGATGCACAGCAAGTTCATGGCATGGCTCGGCCGCCCGCCCATGGCGTAGATGTCCGACAGTGAGTTTGCCGCGGCAATCTGGCCGAACAGAAACGGGTCGTCGACCATCGGTGGGAAGAAGTCGATGGACTGCACGAGCCCCAGGTTCTCCCCTACGCGGAAGACGCTCGCATCGTCGGAGGTATCGAACCCCACGAGCAAGTTGTCGTTATGCACATTGGGTAAATCGCCCAGGACCTGGGCGAGGGCTCCGGGGGCCAACTTAGCGGCTCAACCGCTCGCGGCCGTCATGGACGTGAGCCTCATGGTGTCCTTAGCCATACGAACCCCCTTCCATCAAATCAACGACTTTAAGTATACGCCCCAGGCACGCTTCCCAAGAGACCGCCGACGGCTCGAACGTCGAAGGCGGCGCCGCAAGCGCCTGCGCGATAGCATCTGCCAGCGCGCGCTCAAACAGCGGAAGGTCGGCCGCCACGGGCGTGTCGACATCCGTCATACGCGGCGACGCCACCCACGTCACGGGAGCACCGGGAAGCATCGCCTCCATCCAGGGACGAACGCCGGGCAAATCGGTCGCCACAACTTTGCAGCCGCACGCGAGGGCCTCGATCGTCACGAGCGGCAGACCCTCGTAAAACGAAGGCAGCACAAAGACGTCGGAACTGCGGTAGGCACGCACGAGTTCATCGCTATCCAGGCGCCCCGCCAGCGTCACCGGCACATCCGAGGCCGCGGTCAAGCGCTCGATACGCGCGTACTCGGCATCGTCCCCGCGGCCGCCCACAAGTACCAAGCCAGATGGGCGGGCGCCATCGTCAATCGGCAATGACACAGCTCGAACCAGCGACTCGACGCCCTTTTTGAAGCAAATCTTGCCCACGTACACAAGCGATCCCGGCTGCTTCACCACGCTTGCGTCGCGGCAGAAGACGCGATGGTCGTAGCCCGTCCCAATCACGTGGATGCGATCGGCATCGACGCCGCAAACCAGGCCAATCTGCTCAGCCTGCTCAGCATGGAGCGCAAAGACGGCATCGAGCCGACGAACCGCACGTACGATGCGATCGCGCTCGAGCGCATGCGAACGCAGCTGGCGCAGATCGGTCGAATGGCACACGGCAACAACCGGCACGTCCCAGACGCACTCGCGCGCCAATGCGGTCACCAGATACAGGTGATGGCAAAGCACCAGATCGGGCCGAAACTCAGCCACCGCCCGATCGATTGCAGCAGCAAATGCCCGCTCAAATGCCTTGAGCATCGAAGGCGTCAGGTCACGATAGCGTGTGGAGGGATAGGGCATGACATCGGACATACCGCAGATGGGAAACGGCAGCTCGGGCGACTCGAACGGTACGGCAAACACGGCAGCACGCCGGTCCAGCTCGCCTTGGGTATCACCCGGTGCCGCGCCGCAAAGCACGGCGGCGCGATGCCCCGTCTCGATCTGCTCGCGCACAAGCGCGGCAAGGTAGGTGCCACTGCCGGTGCTATCTGGTTTTTGTGCCGAGATATTGAGGATGCGCATGTCGCGGTACACCCCTAGGCCAAGGCGGCGGCACGGACAGCCGCGCCGATCGCTCCGGCAAAGCGAGCCTGGGGCGAGGTGGTCACCGGCGACCCCAGTAGCTCGCCCAACCGCTCCACCACGAAGGCGTTCTCGCACAGGCCACCGGTCAGGTAGTACGGGGCGCCCGCGGCCTGCCCGGCCATGGTCGCCACGCGCGAGACCACGCTGTCGATCACGCCACGCGCAATGTTCTCGCGCGGCTCACCGCGACCGATCAGGCTGATGACCTCGCTTTCGGCAAACACGGTGCACATGCTGCTGATCTTGGTGGGCTCGCCGGAACGCGCCAGGTCGGCCATCTGCTGCTGGGAAATGCCCAGGCGGTCGGCCATGATCTCCAAAAAGCGCCCCGTGCCGGCGGCACACTTGTCGTTCATGGCAAACTTGGACACGCGGCCGCCTTTAAGCTGAATGACCTTGGTGTCCTGGCCGCCCACGTCGATCACGGTGCCGTGGTCGCCAAACAGGCACACGGCACCGGTGCCGTGGCAGGAGATCTCGGTCACGACCTTGTGTGCATAGGGCACGGCGACACGACCGTAGCCGGTCGCGACCACGCGCACGTCGTCGGCAGCCACGTCATAACCCGCCGCTGCCAGTGCCTTGCGCAGCCGCTCGGAAGCATCGACCGAGGAGAACCCGGTTGGCTGCACGCACGTCCACGCCACCGAACCCTCTCCATCGACCACAGCAGCCTTAGCCGCCGTAGACCCGATATCGATCCCGATCCCTATCATGGCTCTCTCCCAATCTAAACATCAAAGGTAGCGGCGCGTTCAGGCGCCTTAGATCTAGGTTTCTCAGGTGCCGGAGATTGCCCCGAAAGAGGAGCGCAGCGTACTTTGGTACGCAAGCGACGGTTTGAGGGGCAAGATCCGGTGCCCGAGGAAGCTAGAGGGTTTCGATGAAGGCGGCGATGCGAGTCTCGATCTGGCCCATGTCGCCGTTGCTGTAATCGGTCTCGATCTTCATGTACGGAATACCCGCACCCTCAACGGCCTCCTGCATGCGCGCGCTCTCAATGTTAAAGGTATGGCACGCCTGTAGCACGCTCTCTACCACGCCATCGACATGATACTTCTCGCACATGGCCAGCGTGTTGTCCATACGACCGTCGTTGGGCGTCATGACCGAGCAGTTGATATCCAGGTAGCGGTCGGCGATGGCGCGCAGGATATCGGGAGCCTCCGGATCGATCATCATGGCCGCCGTACGCTCGCCCGAGCAGTCGTCCATACACACGACCACGCCGCCGTTGGACTCGATGGTGCGACCGATCTTGTTGATCACGCCGCCCACCGGGCAGCCGGTGATCAGAATGCGCTTGGCATCCGCCGCAACCGGGCGCTCGCCCGCGTCGTAGGCCTCGCGCAGCTTGGCAACCTTTTGCTCCAGCTGCTGCGTATAGGCATCGATATCAAAGCTGAACGTACCGGCAAACATGGTGCTCATCAGGTCGACACCGCTCATGGCCGCCGGCTGGTTGGCCTGGAGGGCAAACATCTCGAGCTGGGCCGCGCGCAGGCGGTTGCGACGACGGACGGCAGCGCGCAGGTCGTCATCGGTGATAGTGATGCCGTAGAAGTTCTCGAGCTCTTCCTTGAGCAGACGGCACTCCTCGTACCAGCCCTCACGCTCGTAGGCGCGATCGCGGCCCTACGGCAGGTGCAGAATGTGCGTGCGCTTAAGCTCGTTGAGTAGCTCGTACATCTTCTTCTTGCCGTCGCAGGTGGTCTCGCCGATGATCATGTCGCTAAAGTACGTAAACGGGCACTTTTGCGAATAGGCAAAACCGTACGTCGACTTGATGAGCGGGCAGAGGTTTGCCGGCAGCACCCTCTCGGCCTCGGGAATCACCTCATCGGACGTACCGCACAGAGCGACACTTGCGGCGCCCGCGGCATCGATGACCTCGAGCGGCGTATAGCTGCACAAAAAGCCGACCAGGCGATTGCCGGCCTGCTTGTAATCCTTGACGCGAATAAACGCCGCCTTGCGTTGCTCGTTGAACTCCTCAAACGTGCGCGGCAACGGCTGTTCCTCGATATCGGCCATAGTAGTTCCCCTCTCTTGCACCGATATACCGACAATTAAACAACGAACCCACACCATACCCAAAAGGAAGCATCCTCTAGGGAATGGCGTCGATAAGCTCCTGCGTATACGGATCGCTCGGATGCGCGATCACATCCTCGGCCGCGCCTTCCTCGACAAGACGACCGTGGTAGAGCACGCCAATCCGGTCGGACATATGCCGAACCACACGCATATCATGCGTGATAAACAGCAGCGCCACGCCCGTCGTGCGCTGCAGGTCGCGAAGCAAGTTGAGCACTTGGGCCTGCACGGACACGTCAAGCGCCGAAACCGGCTCGTCGCATACCACAAGGCGCGGTTCGCAAATAAGCGCCCGTGCCAGATTGAGTCGCTGACGCTGTCCACCCGAAAGGTCATGCGGATAGCGGTCATAATGCTCTGCCAGAAGGCCGACCGAGGCCAGGGCCGAGAGCGCGCGCTCATGGCGCTCATCCGCATTGCGCACGCCGGCGATAATCAGCGGCTCCTCCAAAATGCGGCCGACACGGTTGCGCGGGTCAAAAGCCGTAGAGCTATCCTGGAATACCAGCTGGATCTCGCGGCGAAACGGCTTGCGTTCGCGCTCCGACATCGTGGCGATGTCGTGCCCGCGATAGACAATCGAGCCGGAATCTGCACGCTCGAGACCACAGATCAGGCGTCCAGTCGTCGACTTGCCCGATCCGGATTCGCCAACCAGGCCATAGACCTCGCCCGGCGCGATCTCAAACGACAGATCGTCCACGGCGGTAAAGGCCTGACGCTTAAAACCTGAGCCCGGCATGGGATACGTTTTAGTCAGATGTGAGATCCTAAGCAGGGCTTCGCTATCAACAGCCATGGCACTCCCCTTTCTCGACAAGCCAGCATTTAGACCGGTCGCACGCATTCACGGCAACCAGCGGAGGCTCCTGTGCGCGGCAACGCTCGTCCGCCCGGGCGCAACGAGGCGCAAAGCGGCATCCACAGGGTATTGCCGTAAGCGGCGGCACTGTGCCCGGAATATCCGCCAACGTGTCAACTCGCTCGCCTTCGAGCGGCGGAATGCTCGCGATGAGCCCCTGGGCATACGGGTGGCTCGGGCGCTCCATAAGGCCGCAGGCGTCGATCTCTTCTACGATTTGGCCCAGATACATGACGTGCACGCGCGAGCAGATGCTCGTGACGACACCCAAATCATGGCTGATAAAAAGCACCGCCATGCCCTCGGAACTGTTGAGGTCGCGCAGGAGATCCAAAATCTGTTTTTGAGTCGTCGTGTCGAGTGCCGTGGTGGGCTCGTCGGCGATAAGCAGGCGTGGGTGCCCGGCGAGCGCCATGGCAATCATCACGCGCTGGCGCATACCGCCGCTAAAATCGCCCGGATACATGTCGAAGCGAGCCGCGGCATCTCGAATTCCCACACGCTCCAACAGCGATAGAGCCTCGTTGCGGGCTTCGCGTCGGCTCACCTTACGGTGGGCCCTCACCGCCTCGACGACCTGCGCACCCACCGTCATGACGGGGTTGAGTGAGGACAACGGGTCCTGGAAGATCATGGCAATATCGCAGCCGCGCACCTCGCGCATGCGCTTGAGCGGGCGCGCGAGCAGGTCCTCCCCGTCAAAGAGAATCTGACCGGTATAGGCCATCTTCTGTTCATGCTCCAATAGGCGCATGACACTCTGGGCAAAGACGGACTTGCCGCAGCCGGACTCGCCGACAACACCGACGATCTCGCCCGCATCGATATGTAGGTTGAGTTTGTTGACGGCTTCCAGCGCGTTGCCATCGCGGCCCACAAACGAGATGCAGAGGTCGCGCACGTCCAAAAGATGTTCGCTCATGGGCTAGTCCTCCTTGGTCTTGGGGTCGAGGGCGTCGCGCAGACCGTCGCCGGCAAGGTTCAGCGAAAGCACGCTCGCAATGATGGCGATAGCCGGGAAGAAGATCATCCACCAGGCTTTGCGCATCACGTTCTTGCCTGCCTGCAGAATGTTTCCCCAGCTGGCGTCGGGCGCCTTAATACCCAGGCCCAGAAACGAGAGGGCGGCCTCCGAGAGCACGGCCTCGGCAAAAACGAAGGTCGCCTGCACCAGGAAGGGTGCCATAACATTGGGCACGATATGCAGCCACACGATGCGCGCGGTCGAGGCGCCCTGCACGCGCAGGGCCTCCACAAAGGGCTCCTCCTTGACCACCATCGCACGCGAGCGCACGATGCGCGCCATACTGGGCGTATAGACGATGGAGAGCGCGATGATGACGTTCCACACGCTCGCCCCCATCATCGCCATGAGCGCGATGGCCAGCAGCACGCCCGGAATGGACATAAGGCCGTCGCAGATGCGCATGAGAATATGGTCGAGCCTCTCGTTGTAGCACGCATAGGCGCCGATCACCAAGCCGAGCACACTCGTCGCGAGCGTGACGGCAATGCCAACACCAAGCGACACGCGCGCGCCCGCGATGACGCGGGCAAGCAGGTCGCGGCCAAAGTCATCGCAGCCAAAGGGATGCGCGGGCGAAGGTGCCGAAAGTCGCAACGCCATCTCCTGCGCATTGGGATTAACCGTCCACACCAGCGGACCGACGAGCGCGATCAGCGCAATCGCCAGGAAAATGCAGCCGCCGACCACAAACCCCTTGTTGGCAAGAGCCTTCTTAACGTTTGCCATCATGCATCGCCCCATTTGCGAGCGCGCGGGTCAAAAGCGCCGTAGGCAAGGTCGACGGCCAGATTGATCACCGAATTCAACAAGGCGATGACCAGCAGCACGCCCTGAATCACCGGATAGTCGCGACGCTCGATAGAGCTCGTGACCAGCTGGCCCAAACCGGGGATGTTAAAAATGGCCTCAGTCACCACGGCACCCGTAATCAGGGCGCCAAAAGAATAGCCGACCGAGGTGAGAATCGGCAGTGCTGCGTTGCGCAGGGCATGGGCCAGCACGACGCGAACCTCGGAGACGCCCTTGGCACGCGCCGTCTTGACGCAGTCGAGCTGCATGGCCTCGATCACGCTCGAACGGGTCATGCGCATGAGCAGGGCCGCCTGCACACATCCAAGCGATATGGCCGGCAACGCAAGATAGCGTAAATGGCTGAACCAACCCTTCGATAGCGGCGCATAGCCGGCCACCGGGAACACACGCAACGTGACGGCAAACAGCCACATAAGCATGAGCGCCATCAAAAAGCCGGGTATCGCCACGCCCAAAAGAGCAACGACACGCAAGACCGCGTCGGTGCGCGACCCATGTTTGAGGGCGGCGACGACGCCGCAGGGCAGTGCAATCAACAGCGCGATGAGCTGTGCCAGAAGCGCGAGCGATAGCGTGGGGCCAAAGTGCTCGGCGATCGCCTGCGTGACGGGCTGGCGCATAAAATACGAATCGCCCAGGTCGCCGGTAAGCACGCCGCCCATCCACTCAACGTAGCGCTGCGGCAGCGGCTCGTTGAGTCCCAAGCTATCGTTGACGCGCTCGATCTGGTCGGCCGAAGCCTCCATGCCGAGCATCGAAGAAGCCGGGTCACCCGGTGTGAGATAGATAATCAAAAACACGACGACTGAGATGATGAGCATCACCGGAACCATCGCGCCTATACGTTTGAGCGTGTACTTCAACATGCGAGGCGTCTATTTCCCCTCTGAACGTGGACAGGGCGTGGCGGCCACAGGGGACCAGATCCCTCAAGCCGCCACGCCATCTATTGCATTACTCCGGACGCTTGGCGTTCCAGATGATGGCGCCGTCGAGCACCTCGACGTCCTCGACGTCTGCCTGGGTGCCCGTGATGGAAGCGTAGTGGCAAAGCGGCTCGATGACGGCGATCTCATAGAGACACTCCTGAGCCTCGGCCCACTTCTTGGCCGCGGCGTCGGTGTCCTTGGCGGTGCGGGTCTCGGCCACGAGCTTGAGCGCCTTCTCGTCGGAAAGGCCATAGAAGGCCTTGGAGACCGAGAGGGACTGGGCCGGGATGGGCTTGTAGTTGGTGGAGGCCACAAAGAGGTCCCACTGCTCGGGCTTGCCGGAGCGGATGTCCATGAAGGTCGCGAACTCGTAGCTGTCGACCTCGGCGGTGAAGCCGGCCTTCTCGAGCTGCTCCTGCAGCGCGACGGTGGCGTTGTACATATCCTTGTAGTCGGGGGTGGTCAGCAGCTTGACCGTCTCACCGGCATAGGAGGTCTTGGCCAGGGCCTTCTTGGCGGCCTTGGCGTCGGCCTGGTTGAAGTACTTCTTGCCCGCGTCGGTCGCCCACTGAGTGTTCTCGGGGTTGCCAAGGTTGGGATCGATGTTGAAGAGCTCCTTCTCGCCATAGGCGGCAAGAGCGGCCGCCTCGCAGTCGATAGCCATGAGTGCGCACTTGCGGATCTCCTCGTCGGCGAAGATGCCCTCGTTCATGTTGAGGAAGGCGGTCAGAACGCCGGCGTTATGGGTGTAGAGCTTGACGTCGTCGTTGCCGTCGAAGTCGTGGTAGTTCTCGGTGGGAATCTCGCCAGCGATGTCGTACTCGCCGGTCTCAAACCCGCTCACGCGCGTGGAGGCCTCGGTCACGAACTGATAGTAGATGTCCTTGGTGGGCGCGGAGACCTTGCCGGTGTAGCCCGAAGCCTTGCCGTGGGCGGCGACATAGTCCTCGTAGCGGGTGAGATGGACGTACTGGTCCTGCTTCCACTCCACAAACTTGTAGGCACCGGTACCCACGTACTCGGTCACGCCGGTATCTCCCGCGGCCTCGATGACCTCGGAAGGGAAGATGCCCGGATACTGGGAGTGGTTGCCCAGAATGATCAGAAAGTCGACGGCGGGCTCGGTCAGCGTGCAAGTGACCTCGTGGTCGCCCGAGGCGGCGAAGGTGGCGCCGGGCAGCAGGCTCGCGGCGCGGTCGTTGACGGTGAGCCAGCGGTTCATCGAGGCCACGACGTCCTCGGAGCCAAACTCCTTGCCGTTGTGGAAGGTGACGCCCTCGCGCAGCTTGATGGTGTAGGTCAGGCCGTCGTCGGAGACCTCATAGCCCTTGGCCAGCACGGGCTGGGGCTCGTAGTCGCTATCGAGGCCAAAGAGCGGCTCGACGACGTTGCAGATGATGTCCATGGTCACAAGCGACGACGTGGTGTGCGGATCGAGACCGTCCGGGCTCGCCGGTAACGCGATCTGCAGCTCGTCGCGATACTCCACATCCTGGCCGGAGGCAGCGGCGCTACCGCTCTCGGCGCCCGAACCGCCGCAGCCGGTGAGGCCGAGGCCCGCCATGACGCACAGGGCAGCGGAGCCGGTCAGAAAACCGCGACGGGAAACGCCCGCCTTGAAAAGATCGTTGTTCATTGAGTTCCTTTCGTGTCTGAACAAACGGATAGAATCTGCCGGGACGGCGGAAATCCCCGCCCCGGCAGCTATGCGAAGACGGTCGGCGCCCTGCGGTGCATCCGGACACCGGCCGGCATGGCAACAGAGAAATCCCTATCGCGCGGATAGGAACACCCGGCGGCACAGCTTAGCGCAGGTGCGGCTAAATCGTCTCGAGGAAGGCCTCGATGCGGGTCTGGAGCTGACCGGCGTCCTCGCCGGCGTAGTCGGTCGTGATGTGCATAAACGGAATGCCGGCCTCCTCGGCGGCCTTCTCCACGGCAAACGACTCCATCTCGTAGAGTGTGCAGAACTGCAGGGCCACGTCGACGATGCCGTCGGCATGCAGGTCCTTGGCCATCTGGACAATGTCCTTCATACGCTGGTCATTGGGCGTAAAGACAGCGCAGTTGATCTTAAAGTAGCGCTCGGCGATGGCGTCGAGCATCTCGTCGACCGTCTCGCCGGACTCGTCGACCAGGTCCTTGTAGTAGCGCGAGCCCGTGCAGGACTCCTCGCCCACCACGACGCCGCCGACCTTTTCGATAAGGTTGAATAGCTTCCAGTTGGGCACGGCCATGGGCGTGCCGGTGTACAGGATGCGCTTGGTCCCCTTGGGCGCCACGCCCTCGCCGGCCTCGACACGCTGCTCGCACTCAGCCGCCATCTCGTTGATGGCTCCGGTCAGACGCGGCGTGTCATCCATAAAGGCGGCCTGCACGGTCAGCAGGCTATCGAGACCGCTGATGGGCGCCGGGTCGGCAGCGCGCGTGGCAGCGAGGCGCTGCAGGGCGCGACGCTTCTCGTTGACGGCGTGGATGGCAGCCTTCAGGCGCTCGGGCGTAATCTTGACGCCGCACTCTTCCTCAATCTTGGCGGCAAGCTTTTTAACCTCGGCCTTCCAGGTCACGAGCGTCGACTCGTCATGCACGTTGGGAATATCCATGACGTACATGTTCTTTTGCGTGGCAAAGAACTCGTAGGCCTTCTTCTTGCCATCGCAGGTGTTCTCGCCCACCACCAGATCACTCGACTCAATGTAGGGGCAGACCTCGCCCAGCTTAAAGCCGGCAAAGCTCTTGATGAGCGGGCAGGTGTTGCGCGGCAGATGCTCCTCGACCTTGTCGGTCGCCCAGTCGGCACCCGAGCACAGGCCAACGGGGATGCCATCGCAGGCAAGCACGATCTCCTCGGGCACATAGACGCAGAACGAACCGACGATCTTGGTGGCCTCGCCGGCCTCCTTCTTGTCGAGTATCTCCTTAATACGGCCGCTGTGGATGTTGGTGGCGACAAAATCCAGGTAGGACGTGGACTTGGGGCGATTGTTCTGCGTCAGGAACATATCGCCGTACATCTGGCCCACAGCGTCCAGCAGCATATCGTGGTCGGCAAGATTCATGCCGAGGCTCTCCCACATCGGATGGAAATCGAATTCTTCAGCCATGACGGTTCCCCTCTCGAACCAAATACGGATAACTACGGTATTGCTGCACGGTGGGCGGCGAAAACCCAGCCGTGCCTAAACCCGGAATTTTGGGGAACCTGCTTTGCAGCTGATTATTTAGTTGTGCGTCGTCTCTCCCGGAGCCGTGAACATACCTGCTCATATGCGGCTCCGAGCCATATACAGGGCGCGCGCCGCAACGCGACGCGAATATGTCTTCTGCGGCATCAGCGCGCCCTCCTTTTCTCTTCGAAGGCAACTATATCAACGGTTGTCGTCCAGACGAACACCGTTGACATTCGTACGACAGCGTCGCGTGCCGTCGGTTAATAAATAATTATCTGTGTTGACAAGAGTTTGTCATCCATCATTCGGCGAACGGCAAGACAAAGCCGCCGAGGCTTATATCCCCGACGGCATTATCCGGCGCTATCGACAAACCAAATGGATCCTACTCGCATCGAAGTGCATGCGCAGGTTCTCGCCTGCTTGCGGCAGCTCGTCGACAGGCACGCCCACTTTGTTGACCTTCCACTGCAGACGCGTGGGCGCATCGACGCGCGGCACGTCCAGCAACACCAGCCGCTCAAAGCGCGAATCGCTCACACGGGCCACATGCAAGTCGTAACTGTTGCGACCCCGCTCCGCGCGATTATCAACATGGAAGTAACTCGCGCGAATGCCCAGGTACGCCACATTATCGGGAACCTCGCGACCCACGTTAAAGGTCATGCCCCAGTCGAGGGCCTCAACTTCTTCGGGCCCGATCTTTTGTGCGCGGCTTGTGTTCTTGCACCCCGTCAGGCGCAGCGCCGCCAGCGTCTGTGGGCGGCGGACCACGTCCTCGATGGAGCCGACCTCCTCAACATGCCCGTCGTGCATCACGCAGATACGCTGGCACAGGCGGCACGCTTCGTCGATGTCGTGGCTCACGTAGAGCACGGTGCGGTTGCATACATCGAACAGGTCGAGCATGTTCTGTTCGAGCGCGCTCTTAAGATAGGAATCGAGTGCGCTCATGGGCTCGTCGAACATAAAGATGCCCGGATGCGCCGCTACCATGCGGGCAAGCGCCACACGCTGCTGCTGCCCGCCCGAGAGGCGCGCGGGGTAGCGGTCGGCAAAATCGGCCAGACCGAAAATGCCCAGATAGCACTCGGCGAGCTTTTTGCGCGCGGCAGCGTCGCCCGCATCCTTTACGCCGGCGCACACGTTATCGGCCACCGTCATGTTGGGAAACAGCTGATAGTTTTGGAACAGCAGGGCACACTTGCGCTCCTGGGGCGACAGGTTGATACCCGCTGCCGAGTCAAAAAAGGTCACGCCGTTGACGACGATCTTGCCCTCGTCGGGCGCCTCCACGCCGGCAATGCAACGCAGCGTGCAGCTCTTGCCGCAACCCGAGGCGCCCAGCAGCGCCACGCGCTCCTCGCCGGCCTCAAGCTGCATGTCGAGCACAAATCCGGGATAACGTTTCTTAATATCCAGAACGAGCGACATAGCTTATCGACCTCCCTGCGGCGCCGCATCATCGCGCATGAGCTCGACCAACGCCTCGCGATCGATACGCAAGGCATCGCCGCCCGCCGGGTCGAGCGAATCGCCCTGTCCGGCGAGATCTTTGGCCTGCTTGCGCTCCGCACGGGAAAGGCCCCGCTCGCGATACTTTTGCGAATGCGCCGTGTACATGTTGATGAATAGGATGACCAGGAAGCTGAACGCAATTACGACCACGACCCAAAAGAGGGCCACCGACGTATTGCCGCCCATCCACTCAAAGTAGATGGCGATGGGAATGGTCTGCGTAATACCGGCGTAGTTGCCCGCAAAGAACAGGGTGCAGCCAAACTCGCCCATCGCGCGGGCAAAGGCGAGCACCGTGCCCGCTGCGATTGAGGGCCACCCAAGGGGCATCATAAGCTTGGTAAAGATGCGACGCTCGGACCATCCCAGGGTTCGCGCCGCATCGAGCATCTGCGTGTCGAGGCTCTCGAAGGCTCCGAGTGCCGTACGGTAGACGAGCGGGAACGACACCACCACAGCAGAGATCACCGCCGCCGGCCAGGTAAAGACGATCGAGACGCCGTGCGCGATAAGCCACTGGCCAACATTGGTCGATCGACCAAATAGCATAAGCAGCAAAAAGCCGCACACCGTAGGCGGCAACACCATGGGGATGGTAAAGACCGAGTCGAGCAAGCCCTTGATGCGACTCGGGGTACCCATAGTCTTCCACGCGGCGAACAGGCCCAGCGCAAGGGAGATCAGCAGGGCAAGGCCGCTCGTTTTAATGGACACCCAAAACGGGCGGTAGTCGATGTCGCCCAATAAGGAGGCCAGAGAGGTCAAGGGCCCCTGCTCATCCCGCAACACGACAGACGATGCCTCTACCATTTGAGCGCTATCAAGCCAACGCGCGCCGCCCTTGGCATCACCCGAGGCTGATGCAATCACCACATAGCGGCCCCCATCCGCACCGCGCTCGTCAAAGCCATAGGTATACCCGCCGGCATCAAACGTTGTTTCCGCCGTGACATACCAAGGAAGATCAACGTTCCCTAGCTGCGCACCTCCCATGCAGTTTGCGCTGTCGAGCTCACAGACGAGGGCCTTGAGACCCGATACGCACTCGTTATCCTGCAGATCCAATCCATACTTCTCGACCGCCTTGGGCGATATCCACACCACAACGCGATCGGCAGCAGGCGCCACTACAAGATCCACGTCCTCGTCAATGGGGAACCGGTAGCCCTCAGGCTGGCCCTCCATGGCACGAGCGGTCCCCTTGGCCAACCGCTCAAAACCCTCGATCCCATAGGAAAGCCCATGGGCGGTCGCAGCAACCTGGGCCCCGTCCTCAGCGTCCCCAGCAAACGCAAATCCCGGCACCCAGCAAAGCGCGAAGGTCAAAGCACAGGCGACAAGCATGCGGAATCTATTAAGCACGAAAAGCTCCAAGCGAATACAAGGACGGAGTGAAACACAAAACGATGGAATTATCGCGCCAAGCCGCACTACGCGGAAAGCTCAAAGCCGTACTTAGCCCAAATCTTCTGAGCCTTCTTGTTGGACAGGCAAAAGTCGATGAACGCCTTGGCTTCGTCGGCATGCTCGGAGCTCTCGGCAACGGCACCCGGGTACACGATGGGCTTGTGCGAATCCTCGGGGCACACGAAGGCCTCCTCGATGCCGTCGTAGCGGAAGATGTCGGAGCTGTAGACAAAACCCGCCACGCAGTCGCCTGTAGAGACGTAAGACGCAGCGGTGCCGACCTTGTCGGCCAGGGCTACCTTGTCGGCGAGCTCGGGCGCGTACTCGCCGTCGTCGCCCTCGGTACCGGTATAGAGGCCCACGGAAGCCAGCGCCTGGTTGGCGTACTTGCCGGCGGGGACGGTCTTGGCGTCGCCGATGGCAATCTTACCGTCCAGATTCGCGACGTCGGCGATGGCCTCGACCTTAGTATCGGAGCCCTCGGCGCGAATGATCACGAGGTCGTTGACGAACATGTCCTCACGCGTGTCGGCATCGACGAGCTCGGCGGCTTCGGCGTCGTCCATGGTGCCCTTGGAGGCCGTGATGAGCACGTCGACGGCGGCACCGGCGCGCATCTGCTCGACAAGGTCGCCAGACGCCTTAAACTGCGTGTCGGCAAACGTGGTGCCGGTCTGCTCGGTGTAGAGCTCCTGAACCTCGGGCAGAGCCTTCTCGAGCGAGTTGGCGGCAAAGACCTGCAGCTCGACAGCCTTCTTCTTAGAGGAAGACTTGACGGAGCCGGCATCGGAACCAGCGGGCTCGGACGTCTTGTTGCCCGAGCAGCCGGCAAGGCCAAGGCCGGCGGCAGCGGCAGCAGAAAGCGAGACAAAACCGCGGCGTGAAACCATATCGAACATATTCAACCCTTTCGAACGCTATGCCCGGGCACCCCGCCGCAGGCTTTATTCTGTTACTAGATTATACTTCCGCGCGAATAATGTTTGTGATAATGATTCTCGTCTAATAAATTTCTTTTACCGATAACCCCAAGACGGCCGCACTGTCGCTGCATAAAAAAGGCGGAGCAGCCCGTAAGATCGCTCCGCCGCAGGTAGTGCGCTTATTTGGCGTGCCCGCCGCCCGCCGTCATTTGGGCCGCATGCTCCAGCTGATCGCTCACGGCCTCCCAGCTTTCGCGGGCCGCTTTCGTGGATCCCGGAAAGTTGATGACAAGCGTATGCCCACGCTGCATGCACACGGCGCGCGAGAGCATAGCGCGGCGCGTCTTGGTCATGGAGTACGCACGGATTGCCTCTGCAATACCCGGCACATCGCGGTCGCAGACGGCACGCGTCGCCTCGGGCGTCACGTCGCGCATCGAAAGTCCCGTGCCGCCACAGGTGAGCACGACATTGGCGTGGCACTCATCGGCAGCTTCCACAATGGCATCACCGATCTCGCTGGCATCGTCGCGCACGACCACATGTGAGACGACCGTCCAGCCCTGCGCCTCGATAAGTTCCTCGAGTGCGGCTCCAGCCTCGTCCTGAGCAAGATCGCGCGTATCCGAGCACGTCACGATCGAAATCTTCAACTCCATAGTCTTCCTCCTACAACACCGTGCCCTCGGGCAGGTCGACACGCACGACATCCACGACGTCGCCCGCCTTGAGCTCGCACGGTCCTTCGTCAATACGCAGCAGGCAGTTGGACCGCTGCATCGTGCCGAGCAGCGCCGAATTCTGCGTCTTGGCCTCGGTCACCAACAGCTCACTGGTCTCGGGGTCGCGCAAAACCGTGGCGCGATCGAAGAAGCGTCGGTCCTGGCGCTTTTTCACGCCGTGCGTGAGCGTCGCCTGCTGCACGGGACGCACGCCCTCGGCAAAGCCGCGCATCTTGCGAATCGCCGGACGGGCAAGCATCTCAAAGCCCACATACGCCGCGGCCGGATTGCCTGAAAGCCCTAGGTAGGGCTTGCCCCCGAGCAAGCCAAACGTGATGGCCTTGCCCGGACGCATCGAGATGCGATCGAACAGCACCACGCCCTCGCGCCGGACGAGCGCCGTCACGTAGTCGTAATCGCCCGCCGAGGCGCCACCGCTCGTAATGACAAAATCGCACTCCTGCACGGCACGATGCACCAGCTCGGCGATCGCTTGCTCATCATCGGGCGCAATGCCGTAGAATACGGGCTCGGCGCCGGCATCGAGTGCCTCGGCCATCAACGCCGACGAGTTGGAATCGCGAATCTGCCCGCGCGCCGGCAGCTCACCCGGCGCGACCAGCTCCGTGCCCAGCGAGATAATGCCCACGCGCGGAGCGGCATGCACCCTCACGTTCGCATACCCGGCGCTCGCCAGCAGGCCGGCGCCCGCCGGAGCCACAACCTCGCCGGCGCGCATCACGACGTCGCCGGCATGGGCTTCCTCAGCAGCCGAGCGAACGTTCTCCCCCACCTTGGTCGGCGCCGAGAACCTCACACGCGAGCCCTCGTTGCCATCGCCGTCGAGCACATCGACGATCTCGTATTTCACCACGGCGTCGGCACCTTCGGGCACCGGCGCGCCTGTCATAATGCGGACCGCCTCGCCCGCGCCGATTGTGCCTTCAAACACATGGCCCGCGGCCTCATGTCCGATAACGTCGAGCGTCACCGGCGCCTCGCCAGATGCCTGCGCCAAGTCCGCCGAGCGCACGGCATATCCGTCCATAGCGCTGTTGGCAAACGGCGAGATGTCGATATCGGCCACCGCGTCCTCGGCCAAGGGAAGACCGGCGGCCTGCCACACGGGAATCTCGACGAGATCGGTCGGAGCAACGTGCGACAGAACAATCGACTGCGCGTCCTCCAGCGGAATGAGTTTCTCTGCCATATGCACCTCTTAATGCCACGGCGCACAACAGGAGCGCCGATTCTTTATGCTTGTCTCAGTATAATCCCCCGACGCGCGACCGCGATTTGGCCTGTACCCGCAAATACACCTGTCGGCCGCAAGCCGCGAAACAGAATGGAAACCAACCCACCGGCTCGTCGCGCTTGCCGCGTTTTATAATGCTTGCGTTGCAACCTAAAAGAGGAATATATGGCTCATAACAACAAACCCGAAAGCGCAAACGAAGCGCAGGATCATTCCCAGCCGCTCGACGATGGCGGCTTTTTCTCCCTTAGCGACGTCATCATGGCCGGCAGGCGTCAACTCACCCGCTCCGAGCAGCTCTTGGCCGCCGACACACGCCGCAACGCCCGCAACCTGTTTGCAAGCGCCAAACTGCTCGCGCTCGTCGTCATCGTCTCGCTCGCCATGGGTGTTGCCGCTTGGGCATTTTTGGCCTCGCTGAATATCGCGACCGATTATCGCGAGCACCACGTGTGGATTTACGCGTTGCTTCCCGTTGTGGGCGTTGCCACCGCATGGGTGTACAAAAACCACGGCCTTGCCGCCAAACGAGGTAACAATCTGGTCATCGACTCCGCCCTGGGCACACGCCTTATCCATATGCGCATGGCCGTCCTCACCTTCGTCTGCTCCACGCTCACGCACCTCACCGGCGGATCGGCCGGTCGCGAGGGGGCTGCGGTGCAGATTGGCGGCACCATCGCCAGTAACATCTCGAGCCTCGCCCACCTCAAAAAGCATGACCACCACGACCTCATGCTCGCCGGCATCTCGTCGGCCTTTGGCGCCGTATTCGGTTCGCCCCTTGCCGGAGCTTTCTTTGGCATGGAAATGTGCTTTATCGGCAAGATCGACTACACCGCAGGTATCTACTGCCTGGTCGCCTCGTTTACCAGCTACTTTACGTCGCTTGCCTTGGGAACCGAGTACGAGGCGAATGTTATCGCCAGCGTTCCCAACATGACACCACGGACGGTTGTCATCGTAGTCATCAACGCCATCATCTTTGGTCTCACCGCACGTCTCTTTGCCTGGTCGGTTCGTACCGTCAAGAGCCTGTACGGCCGCTTTATCACCAACTATATTGCTCGCGCACTCGTGGGCGCGCTCGTGGTGCTCGCGGCCTACGCGATGCTCGACGCCTGGAAGTATGCCGGCCTTGCCACCTGGCTCTCGGGCGCCGGGTTCGCCGGTAACACGACCCTTGCCGACGCAGCCATCAAGCTCGTGGTGACGGCGCTCACCCTGGGCGCCGGCTTCCAAGGAGGCGAGGTCACACCCCTGTTTGGCATCGGTGCGGCGCTCGGCGGTTGGATCGGTTGCCTCGTCGGAATCGACCCCAGCTTTCTGGCGGCGCTGGGCATGCTCGGCGTGTTCTGCGCCGGCCTTAACGTACCCATCACCACCTGTATGATGGCCATCGACCTGTTCCACGGCACGGCTGCCGGGTTCTTTGTCATCGTAGCCTTTATCAGCTACCTAACCGGCGGACACCGCGGCGTGTACCCCGCCCAGCGTATCATCTCACCCAAGCGCCGTTCGCTTATTGTGGATGAGGGCGGTACGGTAGCGGATGCTATCGAGCGCCACAACGACCTGATAGAGTAGATGTAATAATCGCCGTGCAGCCACAATCAGGGGCAATTCGACCTGAGCGCGACCGCACCGTCATGTCACACGCCGGGAGTCGCCCCATGCACGCAACTGATTTTGGTCGCACGCTCATCATCGCCAACCCCGCCGCCCAGTCTGGTGCGGCGCGCGAAGTTGCCGAGCGCCTTCAGCGCTTTTTGGACATGACCGCGCGCTCATCCCAGTTTGACCTGGTGCTGACCGAGCGCATGGGACATGCCAAGGAACTTGCCGTACGGGCCCAGGGCTACCGCACGGTTATCGCACTCGGCGGCGACGGCGTGATCCACGAGGTCGTCAATGGACTCATGACGCAGGATGAGGCGGTCCGTCCCGCCCTTGCCGTCCTACCCGTAGGCTCCGGCAACGATTTTGCCCAAACGCTCGGTATCGACGATTTCTCCGGCAAAGATTTTGGCGCGCTGCTCACCTGCGAGCTGCAGCGTCAGGACATCGGGCGCATTCGCTCGTGGAGCCCTGCGGGCGGCAGCGGCGAGGCTGCCGTTGAGTATTACGACCAGACGCTTTCGGTCGGCATCGATGCCGCCATCGGCCTGGGCACCACCGAGCTGCGCAAAAAGACGGGCTTGACAGGCGCGCCGCTCTACACTCTCTCGAGACTTGAGCAGTTTGGCCTGCGCTATCGCAACTACCCCATGACGGTCAGCTTTGACGGCGCGCCCGCCGAGCGCGTGCGGGCGATTATCATGGCCATCCAGCTGGGGCCCACCTATGGCTCTGGCTATCGCATCTGTCCCAACGCCGACCCGTGCGACGGCATACTCGACGTCTGCTACGCCTGCGGCCCCGTTCCCCGTGCGGTCGCCCTGCCCATGTTCCTTTCGGCCAAGGACGGCCACCATACCAAGCTGCCACCGGTTCGCATGCGCCGTTGCCGTCATGCCGCGCTCACCTTTGAGGAGCCCGACTACCCCATCCAGGCCGACGGCGAGCCCATCGTCGCCTCGCGCATCGAGGTGGACATCCTCGCCGGCGCCCTCCACGTCTGGCACCCCACCCACTAGCCATCCCTAAGTTGCGGTGAAATGGGGACTGTTTATGCAGCTAAAGCCGCAAAACAGTCCCCATTTCACCGCAACTTATTGAGAAGATCATTCCTCCCCGCCTGGCTTGCGACGGTTGGCCTTTTTAATGGCGTTGAAGTGCTTGTCGTTGAGCCTGCGCTGGCGCGATCGCTGAGGCACCTTGGTCTTTACGCGTCGGCGCGGTGGACGCCCGCGACGCTCAAGCTCAGCGCGCAGCTTACGCAGGCAGCTACTACGGTTCTGGAACTGACTGCGGCTCTCGCGCGCCGTCACGACAATCCCCGAAGGGATATGTTTCATGCGCACCGCCGAGTCCGTCGTGTTCACACCCTGTCCGCCCGGACCCGTCGCACGAAACACCTGCACCTCGCAATCGCGTGCCAACTCCTCGACCGACATCTCGGCATAGCGCGCATACTCGCGCCATCCCATCTTGTTCTCATCCATATCAACACCTCCCCTCATACAAAAAATGTGACAAAGGGACAGTCCCTTTGTCACATCGCATACCAATCGCTTGTGTTGCACGCTTAGGCGAACGTGATCTCGCCGTTCTCGCAGTCCATTTCGGCGATACGGGCAAGGCTCTCAACGCGGAAGCCGCGCTCGCGGAGCTTATCGCCACCGCCCTGGAAGCCCTTCTCAACGGCGATGCCAATGCCGGCAACCTCGGCGCCCGCAGCCTCGCAGATCTTAATAAGACCCTCGAGCGCGCAACCGTTGGCCAAAAAGTCGTCGATGATCAGAACCTTGTCGCCCTCGGACAGGAAGCGCTTACCCACGATAACCGGGTACTCCTTCTGCTTGGTAAAGGAGTAGATGGTCGTGGCATACTGCTCGCCGTCAAGGTTGATGGACTGGGCCTTCTTGGCAAAGACCACCGGCACGCCGCCAAAATGCTGAGCTGCGATGCAAGCCATACCAATGCCCGAAGCCTCGATCGTCAGGATCTTGTTGATCTCGACGCCCTCGAACAGACGGGCCCACTCGGCGCCCATGTGGTCGAACAGTTCAACGTCGCACTGGTGGTTGAGGAAGGCATCAACCTTAAGGACGTTACCGGCCTTTACGATGCCGTCATGGCGAATACGATCCTCAAGCTCCTGCATGGCGCAACCCCTTCTCGCGGCAACGATACCGCGCGATTAATAAACGTTGTTCGATAGTCTACCACGGACCGACCCCCGCCCGCCCCACAAGCCACATCGCACCATAAAGCTGCAAGACCAGTAGATAAGCCCGATTCGTGGCAAGCCTGCCACCACAAGCTAATGGCGGGCGCGCATCCTCACCAAACGCACCATGGCGAGCGCAAAGCCCACAGCGGCCACAGCCATGAGCACGTAGAACACCGAGCGAAAGCCAAACAGGAACACATCCGGACGGCCTGCAACAATACTGGTCACAGCCTCGCCCATCGCCACGCTCATCTGCCCATATAGGATATGTGATGCAGCCGTAATGCCCACTGCCATACCCGCATAGCGCGCCAAACTGCCCAAGCTGCCTGCAAAACCGAGCGCCTCGCGCGGGGCCGAACCCATATACAGCGAGTTGTTGGGGCTCTGGAAAATCGACGTGCCGCACGACATAAACGCGGCACAGCACACGATCACAGGGATAGAAGAGTGCTCGTCGAGCGTGCTTACCGCAAAGAGACCGCACACGTACACGCCCAGGCCGACCGCCGTGGGGCCCTCGCAGCCAACACGGTCCGAAACCGTTCCCGAAAGCGGGCCGATAAAGGCATTCACCATCGGCAGTGCCAAAAAGAGCAGTCCGGAAATATCGGAGCTAAAGCCATGGGCGTCCTGAAAATAGAACGGCAGAATAAACTCGGATGCGCCAATGCCAACGAACACGATGAGCATGCAGGCAAGGTTGATGGTAAAGGCCGAATTTGCAAAGCAGCGACGAGCGGCCTCGATCATGGACATGGGACGCTCGCCGGCCTCCGGCTTAACATGCGGCAGCGTATAGAGCCCCACGATAAACGAGATGACGCCAATGGGCAGGTTAATGAGAAAGATGCTCTCCCAGGGAAAGCTTGCCACCAGCATGCCACCGAGCACGGGGCCACACATCATGCCGAGGGCCACGAAGGTCGCGAGAATACCCATAGCACGACCGCGTTCGCGCGCCGGAAACGACTCGGTGATGATACCCATGTTGTTGGCCATGGCCGCCGCGCAACCGACGCCCTGAACAATACGTGCCAGAATAAGAACCTCGAGCGAGGCCGAAAGGCCACAAAGCAGCGAGCCAACCGTAAAGACGATGACGCCCAGCTGGAACACATTCACCTTGCCGCGCACGTCGCCCAAGCGGCCAAACGGCAGCATAGCCACGCATGTCGCAAGCAGGTACACCGAACTCACCAGCTGAATGCGATCGAGGCCCACGCCCAGTTCCTTTTGCATCACGGGCAACGCCACGGTCACGACGGTCGAATCCAGGCACACCATAAACGTCATGATGAGCACGGTAAACAGAATCGCCCACTTGTTCTTGCCATGGGTGTCGCCCTCAAGGGCAATCTGCTCGCGGCGCAGCTGTTCTGCGGTCTTCTCCATATCCATCCTTTCGAGTGGCGCAACGCAAAAACGGGACCCCGATCGCCTGCAAACAGTCGCGATTGGGGTCCCGCCTACGGAATCGGAACGAAAGGTCGTCGAAGCTTTCTGCCAGCATCGGCGCCTCGTGCGAACGCTAGCCTAGCACTGCTCGAGCGCCTGCTCAAGGTCGGCAATCAGATCGGCCGTGTCCTCGAGACCGCACGACAGGCGTACCATGTCGGCAGAGATGCCGCAGGCGATGAGCTCCTCATCGTTCATTTGGCGATGGGTGGCGTTTGCCGGATGCAAGCAGCAGGTGCGGGCGTCGGCCACGTGCGTAGCGATCTGGGCGAGCTTAAGGCTCTTCATAAAGGTCTCGGCCGCCGCGCGACCACCGTTAAAGCCAAAGCTCACGACGCCGCAAGTACCGTTGGGCATGTACTTCTGAGCGATGTCATAGTACTTGTCGCCCTCCAGGCCCGGATAGCTCACGAAGCGTACCTTGGGGTGGCTCTGCAGGAACTTGGCGACCGCCAGACCATTCTCACAATGGCGCGGCATGCGCACGTGCAGGCTCTCGAGCGAGCTGTTCAGGAAGAACGCCGCCTGCGGGTTCTGCATGGGGCCGAGGTCGCGCATAAGCTGCGCAGTGGCCTTGGTAATAAAGGCGCCCTCGCGACCGAACTTCTCGGCATAGGTCACGCCGTGGTAGCTCTCGTCAGGCGTGGTGAGACCCGGGAACTTGTCCGCATGGGCCATCCAGTCAAACTGGCCGTGGTCGACGATCACGCCGCCCAGGTAGGCAGCATGTCCATCCATGTACTTGGTGGTGGAGTGCGTAACGATGTCGGCGCCCCACTCAAAGGGACGGCACATCACGGGCGTCGGGAAGGTGTTGTCGACCATCAGCGGCACGCCGTGGTCATGTGCGGCCTTGGCAAAGCGCTCAATATCGAGCACGGCAAGGGCGGGGTTTGCGATCGTCTCGCCAAAGACGAGCTTTGTGTTGGGCTGAAAGGCAGCCTCCAGCTCCTCATCGGTGCAGTCGGGGGCGACGAACGTGCAGGTCACGCCCATGCGGCCCATGGTGTGGGCGAGCAGGTTATACGTACCGCCGTAAATGGCAGAGCTTGCGACCACGTGATCGCCGGCACCGGCAACGTTAAAGATCGCGAGGAAGTTCGCAGCCATGCCCGAACTCGTGAGCATCGCTGCGGCGCCGCCCTCCATCTCGCAGATCTTGGCGGCAACCAAATCGCACGTGGGGTTCTGCAGACGGCTGTAGAAGTAGCCAGACTCCTCCAGGTCAAACAGCTTGCCCATGTGCTCGGACGTGTCGTACTTCCACGTGGTGGACTGGTAGATGGGCACCTGGCGCGGCTCCGCATCTCCCGGGTGATAGCCGCCCTGAACACATGTAGTGCCGATAGTCTGCTCGCTCATATCTAGCTCCCTTGCCTGGGTTTTAGTTTTATTCGGTTCACGATACCGCTACCCTGCACCCCTCTCAACCCATCCCCAAGGTAGGTTATGGGACAAATTGATTAGGGGTATTTATCTCAAGCCTTGGGCATTTGCTCGATAGATAAAAATGAGGCATCCATGAAGCTCTCGATGATTACATACCCCGTCACGGGTACCATAGTCGGGTACACCGTAACCAAGGAGACAACGATGAAGCAAATCGATACGGCCCAGCTCGACATCACCGCCTGTCAGGCTCAAGCTGCCGAATACCACGCCCGTGGCTTTAACTGCGCCCAGGCCGTTGCCTGCACGCTCGCACCTGCCGTCGGGCTCGACCCCCAGACCGCCTTTACCCTCACCGAGGGCTTTGGCGCCGGCATGGGTGGCATGACCGAGACCTGCGGCGCCATCTCGGGCGCCGTGGCCATCATGGGGTTTGTAATGAGCGACGGCATGGAAAACCCCAAGACTAAGGGCCAGACCTACAAGCTGTCGCGCGAAATCGCCAAGCGCTTTGGCGAGAAGAACACGACGACCGTCTGCGGCACGCTCAAGGGCATCGGATCGGACAAGGGTCCGCTCCGCAGCTGCCCCGGCTGCATCGACGATGCCGTCGAAATCGCCTGTGATGTGCTAAAGCAGCTCGCCGAGTAAACGGCAGCGACATAAAACGACGGCCGGCGCGCTTGGGATTCATCCAAAAGCACGCCGGCCGTCGCCGTTAGAACTCTGCAAATTCGGGAGCGCCGACCTCAATCTCCTCACGCCCCGCCATAAGCTCGCGCATCTTAGCGCAAAACGGCTCCTGCTCCCCCGCTTTAAACACCAAGTGAAGTGTCACGGCATCCGCGTAATCGGTATCCGAAACCTTGGCACCCGAATCCTGCGCCAAACGAAGCACCTGCTCATACTGCGGATAGGCCACATGCACGTCAACAGGCACGACACTCGTCATCTCAACGATCTGCCCGGCCTCCTGAGCCGCGGCCACCGCCGCCTGCGTCGCCGCGGTATAGGCGCGCACCAAGCCACCCGGCCCCAATAACGTGCCGCCAAAATAGCGCGTCACCACGCAGCAAACATTTTTGAGCTCTGCGCTGCGCAGTACCTCGAGCGTCGGCATGCCGCTCGTGCGGCTCGGCTCACCGTCATCGCTCTGACGCTCACGCCCATCGACCAAAATCCACGCGGGAACATTGTGTCGAGCGTCGTAATGACGCTTGCGAACCATCTCGATAAAGGCATTCGCCTCATCCTCGGACTCAATATGGACCAGCTGGGCAATAAACCGGCTCTTGCGGTCCACAAACTCGCCCGAAACCTCAATATTCGATTGCAGAGTAAAATAGCTGTCCAACAAAGCCCCTCAACAGAATAAAGTGCAGCAACAAACAGCCTCAATAATACGGCAAAGCCCGTACCGTTAACCCCGATAAATAGAACGGCAACGCCAATGACCAGCCAAAGACAGCGAGACGGCGTCAGCTGAGTCGATTTGGCCCGAAAGAGGAGGGAGCACGCCTTATGGCGGCGACCGACGAATGAGCGCCAAATCGGCCAGCTGACGCCGTCGAAGGCGAGAACCCGTCAGCGCGAGCAAGGTGCCTTGAAAGACGAGGGCATTGACCTTATGGTCATGCCCGAAGGCTTGAAAGGCAGATTGCCGCGCTGACGGGTTCGCAGCGTCAACATAGTTGCCGAGTGGGCCTATAAGCCGGGTTCTGTCGTGAACGGTCATTTATCTTGCCTGCACGTTACCGTGCAGTTCCACGCACGCTACCCGAACGCGGACCGGGCCGGCCCATAGCGTTCCTATTCGCGCTTGCTCCGGATGGGGCTTGCCAAGCCGCCGTGTTGCCACGACGCTGGTGGTCTCTTACACCACCGTTTCAGCTTTTCCCTTTACGCCTTGCGGCGCAGGTGGGAGTCTTCTTTTCTGCGGCGCTTTCCGTCGGATCACTCCGCCCGGCCGTTAGCCGGCATCCCGCCCTCTGGAGCCCGGACTTTCCTCACGCGTGCTGCAAGCAGCACATCGCGCGACCGTCTGGCCCACTCAGCAGTGCAAGAGTGTAGCACACCGTTGCCGCAGGCAATGGCACAACACAAGCGTTCGACACGATAAACCAAGAACCACGCCATGCAGTACAATAGGGTTGTCGATGGGCAATGTCGTCAGTCGAGACGCGACCGCGCTCCGCACCCCTCCGTCTACTCGGTGCGTTCCCGCCTCCTCCCCGGGGCGGGATGTCGGCATTTTTTCATGCACCGACAACCAAATAGCCTGTGTACAGCATGGGCAGCATCGCGTATCTCGGCACCAAATGCAAAAAGGGACCCGTCCATTACGGACGGATCCCTTAAAACAATTGATCGTCAAACCGATTTACTCGGCGTCGGTCTCCTCGTCCTTCTTCTCGGAAGGCAGCGGGGTAACCTCGATCTCGACGCCCAGGGTCTCAGCAGCAGACTTCATGGACAGGGAGATACGACGACGGTCGAGGTCGATCTCCATGACCTTGACCTGAACCTTGTCGCCCACGTGGGTGACCTGAGAAGGCTGATCGACGTGCTTGTTGGCCATCTCGGAGATGTGCACCAGGCCCTCGATGCCCTCGCCCAGGTCGACGAAAGCGCCGAACGGGACAAGCTTGGTCACAGTGCCCTCGACGATAGCGCCGACGGGATACTTCTTGACCAGTGCGCGCCACGGATCCTCGGTGGTCTGCTTGAGACCCAGGGAGATGCGCTCGCGGTTGAGATCGACGTCGAGAACCTCGACCTCGACCTCCTGGCCGACCTTGACAACCTCGGAAGGATGGTTGACGTGGTTCCAGGAGAGCTCGGAGATGTGGATGAGGCCGTCGATACCGCCGAGGTCGACGAAGGCGCCGAAGTCGACGATGGAGGAAACGGTGCCCTGGAGACGCATGCCAGACTTGAGCTTGGACAGGATCTCGGAGCGCTCGGCCTTACGGGACTCCTCGAGCACGACGCGACGGGAGAGGACAACGTTGTTTCGGTTGCGGTCCATCTCGATGACGCGAGCCTCGATGCGGGTGCCCATGTAGGAGGTGAGGTCCTTGACGCGACGGAGGTCGACGAGGGAAGCGGGCAGGAAGCCACGCAGGCCGATGTCGAGGATCAGGCCGCCCTTGACAACCTCGATAACCTCGCCCTCGACGTTCTCGCCGGAGTTGAACTTCTCCTCGATGCGGTTCCAAGCACGCTCGTACTCGGCACGCTTCTTGGACAGGACCAGACGACCGTCCTTGTCCTCCTTCTGGAGAACCAGAGCCTCGATGGGATCACCGAGTGCAACGATGTCTGCAGGGTTAGCGTCCTTGCGGATGGACAGCTCGCGGACCGGGATAACGCCCTCGGACTTGAATCCGATGTCAACGAGCACCTCGTCATGCTCGATCTTAACGACAGTGCCGTTAACGAGATCGCCCTCATCAAAGTCGGTAATCGTACCGTCGATGAGGTTGTTCATCTCCTCCTCATTGACATCGTCAAGAGAGAAAATGGACGAGTTCTGAATCTCACTCAAAGGTGGACCCCTTTCGAACTACGGGGCCCCGATTGCTAGGACCAACAGAAGGGTGCGACAAGCACACAACGTTTAGGAACACTCGGGAGCCGACAGATACTAATGTGACGCTTATGCAATCACGTTCGTATAGGTTACGGGGAAATGAGTTCGATTTCAAGCGTGAACTGCGATTTTTTACTCGTGTGGAGACTTTTTCGTAATCTTATGAACACACGTCTCCGCAACTTGACGATAACCAGCCAGGCATTTGGCTTTGGGGTAAAGTATCCGGAGCCAACGATTCTAGATCGATTTTTCGAGAAAGGTGCCCGCGTGCTCAAAGCAGTCGTTTTCGATATGGACGAAACGCTTCTTAGCATCAACCTCAACGCGTTCATCCTTCGCTATTTTAAGGATGTCTCTTCGATGCTCGCGGATATCGGGCGCCGCAGCCGCGGTGGCACGATGGCGCGCCTCGGCACCATCCTGGTCGACCTCAACGCCAATCGCCGCAGCGGCACGGACAACCGCACCAATCTTGAGTTTTACCAAGAAGAGGTCGAGCGCCGATGCGGGATCTGCCTCTCCGATCCCCTCATCTACGAGGCGTTTACCTACTATGACCGCGAAGTTCTTCCGTACAAGAACGACGATGTCATTAACGCTCACGCCATGCCGGGCGCACACGCCGCGCTCCAGGCCGTACAGGACGCAGGGCTGCGTTGCGCACTCTTTACCAACCCCAGCTTTCCCCAGGGGGCTATCGAGTGCCGCATGGGTTGGGGCGACCTGGCCGACGCTCCCTTTGAGCTCGTCACGCACATGGGAAACACCACCCGCTGCAAGCCCGATGCCACCTACTATCTAGAGCAGCTTCAGGTGATGGGGCTCGAGCCACACGAGGTCCTTATGGTGGGCAACGATCCCAAACGCGACTTCCCGTCCCCCGATTGCGGCATCCAAACCGCCTTTGTGGGCCAAGGCAAGCCCAGCCGAGCCACCTGGCGCGGAACCATGGAAGACTTCGCCCGCGACTTCAACGCCGTAGTAGAAGCCTTCTACGAACACCAAATAGCCGACGAACTGTCTTAACAAACCTGGGTTTTGCCGATCATGATGTTGAGGATCTCGACGTCGGTGTCCTTCATGCCCACACGGCCCACGTAGCCCATGCTGGCGATTGTTTGTTCAACGGTATCTTGGATCAGGCCCTCGCCGGCGCGGAAGCCGCGGCCTTGCATGGCCATATCATGGCCCAGAATCGCCGCATCGACGGCGGCGGAAATCTTGGCGGCGCAGCTTGCCTTGGCGCCATCGCACACGATGCCGCCAACGTTGCCGAGCGTGTTCGAGACTGTCGCGCCAATCTGCTCGCGCGTGCCACCACACAGCCAGGTAATCGCGGCACCGGCACCGCATGCGGCGCAAATAGCACCGCAAAACGCCGAAAGCGCACCAATATAGCTCTTGATATGCACGGCGATAAGATCGGACAGCATCACGGCGCGCACCAGGCGCTCGTGGTCGCAGCGCAGGTACTCGGCATACTCCATAACGGGCAGTGCGCAGGTAATGCCCTGGTTGCCCGAGCCGCACACAATGGCGACCGGCAGCGCGCAGCCGTTCATGCGGGCGTCGGACCCGGCGGCTGCACGGGCACGGGCACGACAGGCGACGTCATCGGCACGAGCGCCCAGCAGCGTACGGCCCACCTCGGCACCCCAAGCGTGTGCGAGACCCTCGGCACTGATCGCACCGTTCAGCTCAATCTGACGCTCAACGACAGCGCGAGCGCCATCGGTGTCGCCGTCCTCGATAAAGTCGACGATGGCCTCGATCGACATGGGCGTGTCGGCGCTATCTGCCGCACGCTCGGCCACCACGCGCTCTGCGCAGGCGGCACACTCCCCCGCCGACTTGCCGCATACCGGAATACCGTCGAGCGTATGGCACGTGACATTGGTGTGGTGATCGGTAATCTCGACAACGGCGGTATGGCCCCCGGCCGTGGCAGTCACCTTGATGTAGAGGTTGGGCACGCCCTCGACAAGCGACACATCGCAGTAGTCGGCGTCGGCGAGGAGCTCGGTCACGCGAGCACGGTCTTCATCGTTAACGCTCTCGAGCACCTCGAGAGCGCTCTTAGCGTCGCCGCCCACGGCACCCAGCACGGCCGCCGCCTCAATACCGTGCATGCCGCCCGAGTTGGGCACGGTCACGCTCTTAACGTTCTTGATGATATTGCCCGAGCAGGCAACATCCATATGATCGGGTTCGCAACCGAGCGTCTGGCTCGCCAACGCCGCTGCATAGGCAACGGCAATGGGCTCGGTGCAGCCGAGTGCGCAGACAAGTTCGCGGTTCAAAACATCGCAAAACGCGGCATCGCGAAGGGAATCGGCAGGCATAGGTATCTCCTATTTGTATAACGGGCTGGGCTCTCATTAATAGTTAGCTCTTTTATTTGATAACAATGCATCAAAAACCGCAACCATGGTTCCGGCGGACGGCGCTCAAGCACAAATTGACGGCATTATTCATGAGAAGCCGGTCTTGTTGCATGCTAAAGCGTTTGACCAAAAAACGCCCGAGCGTTTACGCAAAAGTCGCGCTATCATGCAGTCGAACGCGGTAAAACCTTTAGCAATCTCGCCGCACAGACCAGAGAGGAACCATCCATGAAGATCGGTATCGGCAACGACCACGCCGCCGTCGAGCTCAAGAACATCATCTCCGAGCACCTGAAGGAGCGCGGCTGCGAGGTCGTGAACTTTGGCACCGACACCTCCGAGAGCTTTGACTACCCCATCGCTGGCTACAAGGTGGGTAAGGCCGTTGCCAACGGCGAAGTCGACCTGGGCATCCTCATCTGTGGCACCGGTGTCGGAATTAGCCTGGCTGCCAACAAGGTCGAGGGTGTACGCGCCGTCGTGTGCTCCGAACCCTTCAGCGCCAAGCTCTCCCGCATGCACAACAACACCAACGTGCTCGCCTTTGGTGCCCGCGTCGTGGGCTCCGAGCTCGCCAAGATGATCGTCGACGAGTGGCTCGACGCCGAGTTTGAGGGCGGCCGCCACGAGCGTCGCGTCAATCTCCTCAACGAGATCGACCAGACGCGCGGCCTTAAGATCGTCGACGAAGCCTAAACCGCTCAGTACCACAACTAACAGCAGGGGCCCGCTTGGAACACATGTCCGAGCGGGCCCCTTCATAGATTTTGGAATAAAAAGGGCGCCGCGGATGGAGTTCCGCGGCTCCCAAGCCACACGCTAACAGCTTTAAGGAGTCAAAGCTGGTTTAGCCAAAGAAGCGCTTGATCTCGATCTCGGCGTTCTCCAGGCAGTCGGATCCGTGGATCACGTTGGCGTTGACATCGACAGCGAAGTCGCCGCGAATGGTGCCGGGGGCAGCATCAAGCGGGTTGGTAGCGCCCATAAGGGTGCGCATCTTGGAGACAGCGGAGAGACCGGAAACGACCATCTTGACGACCGGACCGCTCGTCATAAAGTCACAGAGACCGCCAAAGAAGGGCTTGTCGGCCAGATGGGCGTAGTGTTCCTCGACGGTAGCGCGCTCGAGCGTGGTCATCTCCATGCGCTCGATGACAAGGCCGCTACGCTCAATGCGAGCGACGATCTCGCCGATCTTGCGGTCGCGCACAGCGTCGGGCTTAATCATGATGAAGGTCTTCTCGATAGCCATAAGGTAGCCTTTCAAGTAGGTTCGCGCGTGCCCAAGTCCCATTCCGGCACCCGCCTGGACTGCATCGTAACAGAGTTTTAGCTGCAGTTAAACAAAAAGCTGTTTTTTGAAACGATACAATTTATTAAAGCGTTCCATTTGTGTCACTTCTGTTTTGAGGCCCGATTAGAGTACCATCCGACCGCGCATCAACCGCATCGAACCGAGCGGACGGTCGATTGCCGCCCGTGAACGTACCCCCTTCACAACCTGCCCAAAGGTCCTACAGAAGTTCTCGACAAGCCCCTCCCCCCTAGCAACAAAATACGGACGCTCGCATCAGCAGGCGCCCGTAAAGCGAAAACGATTTATCAATAAATGAACAATACGGTTTCAGCCAAACCCCTACTTTACCCCGTGACCCATCTCGACGACCTTGGTCAACGATCCAAACACGCCTTCGTCGGCAACGAGTTGTGCCTCGGCACGCTGCAGCTGCACGGCAACGGCGGCAGGGGCGGTACCGCCCTCGGTCGTGCGCGCGGCGACAATCGACGGGATGTCGAGCGCCTCGGTAATGTCGTGCTCAAAGAGCGGGCTTGCCTCCTGGAACACCTCAAACGGCAGGTCCTCAAGATTGCAGCCACGCTTCTCACACATCAGGACCAAATGGCCCACCACGGCGTGTGCCTCGCGGAACGGCAGACCACGCTTAGCCAGGTAATCGGCAACATCGGTGGCGGCAAGGTGACCCACGCCGCACTCGCGCGCCATGGCATCCTCGTTGACGGCCCAAGTCGAAATCATACCGGCCATAACCGACAGGCACTGCATGAGCGTATGGGCGGTATCGAGCGCGCCCTCCTTGTCCTCCTGCAAATCCTTGTTATAAGCAAGCGGCAGGCCCTTCATGGTCACGAGCAGCTGCACCAGGTTGCCATACACACGGCCGCTCTTGCCGCGAATAAGCTCGGCAAAGTCGGGATTCTTCTTCTGCGGCATGATAGACGAGCCGGTGGAGTAGGAGTCTGAAAGCGTGATAAAGCCAAATTCGGAGCTCGACCACAGCACGATCTCCTCGGAAAGACGCGACAGGTGCATGGCCATGACGGAGCCGGCGTAATGCAGATCGAGCAGGAAATCACGGTCGGAAACCGCATCGAGCGAGTTGGGAATCACGCCCGCAAAGCCAAGTTCGGCAGCCGTCATCTGGCGATCGAGCGGATAGCTCGTACCAGCAAGCGCGGCAGCACCCAGCGGGCAGTTGTCGGCGGCATCAAAGGCGGCCTTCAGGCGCGTAAAGTCGCGCGCGAACATCCAGGAATACGCCAGCAGATGATGCGACAGCAGCACGGGCTGAGCGTGCTGCATGTGTGTGTAGCCCGGCAAAATCACCTTGTCGTACTTCTTAGCCGCATCCACCAGCACATGGCGCAGCTCAAGATTGGCCTCCATGAGCTCCTTGGCCAGCGCCTTGACGCCCAGTCGCGTATCGGTCGCCACCTGGTCGTTGCGCGAACGCCCAGTATGCAAGCGCTTGCCAGCCTCGCCGATGCGACGCGTCAGCTCGCTCTCGATGGACATATGAATGTCCTCATCGTTGATATCGAAGGTGAAGTTGCCGGCATCGATATCCTGTTCGATTCCGGTAAGGCCCTTGGCAATCGCCTGCTCGTCCTCGGCACTGATGATGCCCTGGGCGGCCAACATCTTGGCATGCGCCTTAGAGCCGGCGATATCCTGCTTATAGAGATGTTTGTCGACCGGCAGCGACGCGCCAAACTCCTGCGTGACCTCGGCCACGCCCGCCTCAAAACGACCGCCCCAAAGAGCCATGGAACCGTCTCCTTTCTCCAAATACCAAAACAAGCGTCCAAAGCAATGTGCCCTGTCGCTAAAGCGATTTATCAACCGCTAGTTTTACACACTCCCTGCCGCGCGCGGGGCCATGTGGCTAATTTGCAAAGAAGTGACGCACCATGCACTTGGCGCCCAACGTCTCCCTCCGGATGTTGCCCTGCGAACCATCGATCCAGGCCTTCAGGCTCATAGGAACGTCCTCGACCCTTACAGCATCGAACTCGGGCGCGAGGGCAAGCAAAGCATGCGCGATAGCATTGAACATAATGGATACTCCTCATATATATAGGCACAGAGCCGCCAAATTGATAGAAGGAGCCCCGCCGGACAACCCCGGCGGGGCTCGGACTCAGCCGCAGACGCGGCATCATATATGCGGGCGGAACGTAGGGGCCACCGATGTTAAGAAGTGTCAGCAAGCATAACGAAAGGTAGGGACCCCGTGCGCCCGTTATGTATCACGCGGATGGGCCGCGCGGATACCAAGGGAAGGAGGCGCTAGGCCTGGGCGGCAGCAGAGCTGGGGCCCTGGACCTTTGCCCACGTCTTGAGCGACAGCGTATCGATCTCGATAAAGCCGGCGCTGGCCTTCTCGTCAAACGTGGTGTCGCGGTCGTAGGTAGCCAGACCGTAGTCGTAGAGGCTGAAGGGGCTCTTGCGGCCGACGACATGGCAGTTGCCCTTAAAGAACTTCAGACGGACAGTGCCGGTCACGAACTTTTGCGTGTCGGCCATAAAGGCATCGAGCGCGTTTTTGAGCGGGCTGTACCACTGGCCGTTGTACACGGCGGTGGCCCAATCCTGCTCGAGCTTGATCTTGGTCTTGAGCAGGTCGCCCTCGACGCAGATGTCCTCGAGCGCCTTGTGGGCGGTGATGAGCGTCAGGGCGCCGGGAACCTCGTAGCACTCGCGGCTCTTAAGGCCCACCAGGCGATCCTCGACCAGATCGAGACGGCCAAAGCCATTGTCGCCGGAGATCTTGTTGAGGGCGATGACGATCTCAGAGAGCTTCATCTTCTTGCCGTCGACGGCGACGGGCTTGCCGGCCTCAAACTCAATCTCGGTGTAGGTCGGGGTGTCCGGGGTGTCCTCGGGATTCTTGGTCATAACCCAAGCGTCGTCGAGCGGCTCATTCCAGGGATCCTCCAGGTGACCGCACTCAATGGCACGACCCCACAGGTTGTCGTCGATGGAGTAGGGGTTGTCGTTGGCACCCTCGGGAACCGGCACGTTGTGGGCGTGGGCATAGGCGACCTCGTCGGGGCGACACTTCAGGTCCCACTCGCGAACCGGGGCGATAACCTTGAGCTCGGGGTCGAGGGCCTTGACGGCGGCCTCAAAACGGACCTGGTCGTTACCCTTGCCGGTGCAGCCGTGGGCGACGTAGGTCGCGCCAAACTCGTGGGCGACCTCAACAAGCTTCTTGGCAAGCAGCGGGCGAGACAGGGCGGAGAGCAGCGGATACTTGTTCTCGTACATGGAGTTTGCTGCAATGGCTTTGGTCAGGAACTCATCGGAGAACTCGTCGCGCAGGTCGAGCACCTGGCAATCGAGAACGCCCAGGTCGAGCGCCTTCTGCTTCTTGGCATCCAGTCCGGTCTCTTCCTGGCCCACGTTGCCGCAGACACAAACGACATCGAGATTCTTCTCGTCCTGGAGCCACTTGACACATACGGATGTATCAAGACCACCGGAATATGCGAGAACGACTTTTTCCTTGCTCATGGCTGTTTCCTTTCGCCCTTGGTAGCTAGTTAGAACATCGGTCAGTTGCAAGTCATTTCAAGGTCATATACCGTGCAATATCAGGTTAAATAGCAAAAATCAGCACATACATGCCCTAGAAACATGCAGCAATGTCGTGCTAAAACCCAACGACCTCAAAATGACTCTGTTGAGGCATTGCGCCCCATGCGGACAGAGACGATTGTTATCGTCGTCGGGAAATTGCGCGCTGGCGTCGGATGGCATTGTCTGCAGTGGTGATGATCTTTACGAACTGCATCTGCCTCTCCTTTCACGTATCGCCGGGCGCAATTCAAATATCGCAAACGGTACCTTTTCCTCGGTAAGAGGCTCTTTTGCCGTCTCCGTTTTCGATGTTCGCTATATTACGATAAAGTGCACGCTGCGCAAGCGGCAAATTCAAATTTCTGAAAAGTTTTTTCATTAGTTTGTGAATTGCAGTGCAAATACGCACCATTCCTGCGAAAATACGCTCGACTACTAGTTGATGGTTATAACGTCTGAAACAATCTCGAAACGAAAGGCGCATTTTTATGCAAACTTACGAATCGGACGCCAATATCGGAAACATTAAGATTCTCGCCGTCGACATGGACAAGACGCTGCTGACCGACGAGCGCGTGCTGCCCCAGGGTCTTGATGAGCGCCTGGACAAGCTCGCCGACGCCGACATCGTATTCTGCCCCGCCAGCGGACGTCCCGCCCCCAAGCTCGAGGAGATGTTCGAGGGCGTCAAGAACCGCCTCGCCTTTTGTCCCGACAACGGAGCGTGCGTGATCTATCGCGGCAGCTATATCTATAAGAGCACTATTGACGTGGAGCTGTATCAGCAGGTCTTGAGCCGTGCCTCGGAGGATCCGCGCGCTGTCCCCGTCCTTTGCTGCTTCAACGAGTTCTACGTGCTTGCCCGCGACCATCAATACCACGACGAGATCAGCGTCTACTACAACACAATCAACTACGTCGACAGCTTTGATGGCATTGATTTCGAGTCCAACAAGATTTCGGTCTTCTTCCCCGGCTACGACGCCGAGCCCGCGTTTCGCGAGACCTATAGCCCCGAGTTCTCGGACAAGCTCTACGTCACCAACGCCGGACGCGAGTGGATCGACTTTATGAACCTGGGCGTCGACAAGGGTTCGGGCGTGGCGCATTTGTGCGAGCACCTGGGCATCGATATCGCCGACGCTGCCGCCGTGGGCGACACCTACAACGATATTCCCATGCTGGAGCGCGTCGGGCATAGCTTTATCGTGGACAATGCCGAGGAGCACATGAACGCGCACGCCAAGTGGCGTATTCCGAGCAACAACGACGGGGGCGTACTGACGCTCATCGACGCCATCTTGGCGGCTCGGTAGCCGTCCCATCGGGCCTGGCCGGGCGGCACGGGATAACTTTTCGCTCGGTCAGGTCCTGCGCAAGACGAAAGCCACATTAAGTGGCTTTCTTTGCGTGCGGAATCTACGAAAAGTTAACCCGTGCCGCCCGGCCAGGCCCTAGGTTTACTTTCCTGCCGCCAAGATGGCGTCTTGAGTGTCTAGATACTTAGCTGAAATGATTTGAGCAGAGGGGAGCTCCTTGTTGGAAGGGGCTCCCCTCTGTTTTGGTTACTGTGGGACAAATTAATCAGTAGTGTTTGTCCCAAATCTTAAATATGTGGGGGCTTGCATCTTGGGCGAGCTTGCCTTACGAAGTGCTTTCCTATTTGGCGTCGGCCCAGGTTATGCCGGTGCTGGCTTCGGCGATTAGGGGGACGCGGAGGTCTACTACGTGTTCCATGACGTCGCGGACCATGGTGGTCAGGCGCTCGACTTCATCGGTGGGGCACTCAAAGTCCAGTTCGTCATGCACCTGCAGAATCATATGGGCGGCAAAGCCTTCTTCTTCCAGGCGGCGGCTTACGCGGGCCATGGCGATCTTGATGATGTCTGCTGCGGTGCCCTGCATGGGGTGGTTCATGGCCGTGCGCTCGCCAAAACCGCGGAGTTGCGGGTTTTTGGCCTTGAGCTCCGGAATATGACGACGGCGGCCGTACATGGTCTCGGCGTAGCCCGTCTGCTTGGCGCGCGCCACCACGTTGTCGAGGAATGTACGCACGCCCGGGTAGGCCTCGTAGTAGCGGTCGATCATGTCACGCGCCTCGGCCATCGAGATATGCAGCGACTGTGACAGACCATAGGCCTGCTGGCCGTACACGATGCCAAAGTTCACGGCCTTGGCGCGACTGCGCAGGTCGGGCGTTACCTCGGACACCGGCACACCAAATACGCGCGCCGCCGTCTCGGCATGGAAGTCCTCGCCCTCGTTAAAGGCGCGCACCAAGTGCTCGTCACCCGAGAGATGTGCCAGCAGACGCAGCTCTATCTGCGAGTAGTCCACCGCCAAAAAGACGCTTCCCTCGCCTGCCGAAAACGCCGTCTTGACGGTACGACCCAGCTCCGAGCGCGTCGGGATGTTCTGCAGGTTCGGGTCGCTCGAGGACAGACGCCCCGTTGCCGTGATGGTCTGGTTGTACGTGGTGTGCACGCGACCGTCACCACGGCGCAGCGGGCCCAGCGTATCCAGATAGGTGGACTTGATTTTGGACTTTTCACGCCAATCCAAGATCAGACGCACGATTTCGTGGTCGCGGGCAAGGTCGCTCAACACCTTGGCGTTGGTCGAATAGTAGCCGCGCTTAGTCTTCTTGAGGCCCTTGGTCGGAAGCCCCATCACATCAAAGAGCACATGCGACAGCTGCATGGGACTGCCAATATTAAAGGTCTCGTCACCCGCCAGGTCGCGAATGCTGCGCTCGACCTCGGTGATCTGGGTCGCCAGGCCCTCGGACAGATTACGCAGGCGGTCGGGATCCACGAGCATTCCCGCGCGCTCCATCTTGGCAAGCACCGGCACGAGCGGCATCTCGATGCCATCGAATACGTTGGCGGCATTCTCACGGGCCATGCACTCGCGCAACGGCGTCACGAGCGCCAGCGTCAGAGCCGCAGTACGGGCGGCAGGCGCTGGAGCGTCCTCACCAGCACCCTCTGCGCCGCGCGCCGCAGGCAACGCCATCTGCAGATACGTATCGGCAAGATATGCCTCATCGAACTCGGAGCGATCGGAATCCAGCAGATAGGCAGCGACCACGGTATCGAAGATACGCGTGGAATCGGCAGCGAGCGGATCCATGAGCTCGGGCTCAGAAGAATCGATGGGCGAAAGCTCGTGCAGCAGCGCCTTCGTATCCGGGCTCGCCACGCGGCCCTCCATAAACAGGCGCGCAAGCACGCCGGCGATCACACCGTTAGCGAAGTTGAAGCCATCGACTACGGCAGTGGAGGCGCCGTCGCCCTCCTCGAGCGCGAACAGGCCCTTGGACGTCGCCAACCACAGCGTGCGCGTCAGTCCAAAGAGCGCGCCCTCTTCCTTATCGTCGTCCACCACGGCGGCGACCCACTCGCCCGCCTCGATCGCACGCGAAACCTCGGACGCCACGGCAGCAAGCGCCTCGGCATCGCCGGCAGCGGTGCGCTCAATCGTGGGCATCTCAAACATACTGGAGACAGCAGCAGCCCCGCCCTCGCCGCCGATCAGCGCCAAGAAACGGTTCTGCATGGCGGTGATACCAAGCGTGCCCAGCGCAGCGGAAACCTCATCGGCAGAATACGCCGGGAAGGACGTCGCCTCAAAATCGAGCTCAACGGGCGCATCGGTGCGGATGGTCGCGACCTTGCGGCTCAGCAGCGCGTCGTCGATGTGCGCGCGCAGGTTCTCGCCCATCTTGCCCTTGACCTCGTCAGCATGCGCGATGACCTCGTCCAGGCTACCGTACTGCGCAATGAGCGCGCTCGCCTTTTTGGGGCCGATGCCCGGCACGCCGGGGATGTTATCGGACGTGTCGCCCTTCAGACCATAAAAGTCGGGCACGAGCGCCGGCGTGATGCCGTGATACAGATCGTCCACGCTCTCGGGCGTCATGATCGCCACGTCGGACAGGCCCTTGCGGGTCGAGACCACGTTGACGTGCTCGGTCACGAGCTGATACATATCGCGATCACCGGTCACCAGCAGCATGTCACAGCCGGCCCGCTCGCCCAGGCGCGCCATGGTACCCAGGATGTCATCGCCTTCCCAGCCCTCGGACTGCAGAATCGGCACGTTGAGTGCGACGAGCAGCTCCTTGATCATAGGAAACTGCGCATGCAGATCGGGGTCCATGGGCGGGCGCTGCGCCTTATACTGCGGCAGCATCTCCATGCGCACGCGCGGCTTGCCCTTATCAAACGCCACAACAACGCCGTCGGGGTTAAAGGCGTCGATCATCTTAAGAAACATGTTCAGAAAGCCAAAAATCGCGTTGGTGGGGCGACCGTCCGGCGCGTTCATGGTCGGCGGCACGGCGTGGAAGGCGCGATGCATGAGCGAGTTGCCGTCGATAACGGCAAAGGTGCGGCGCTTGTCAGACATATTGAATACCTCGCTTTAGGCTGGGCACGGTTTGCTCACTCCAGTTTACACGCTCCCCGCCCCGCGGCCACCTCACATCAAGCTCCCCCGCCACCGTGAGCCCGCGCGTGATACGATGGCTCACGGTACATCAACCAGCACGATCGATCCGAAAGGAGCCTGCGTCATGGAACGTCCCTGCGCATGGAAAAAGTACACGCCACAGCAAATCGAGGAGCTCGAGGAGCTTTGCCGCGGCTATAAGCAGTTTTTGAGTGAGAACAAGACCGAGCGCCTGTGCGTCAAGGCCGGCATCAAGATGGCCGAGGAGGCGGGATACGTCGACCTGGAGACCGTAATCGCCGAAGGCCGCGAGCTCAAGGCAGGCGACAAGGTGTATGCCGCTAACCACGGCAAGGACCTTATGCTCGTCAACCTGGGCACCGCCCCGCTCGAGCAGGGCTTTAACATCCTGGGCGCGCACGTGGACTCGCCGCGCCTGGACCTTAAGCAGAACCCCGCCTTCGAGGCCGGCGACATGGCTTATCTCGACACGCACTACTACGGCGGCGTCAAGAGCTACCACTGGGTGGCCTCCCCTCTCGCACTCGTGGGCGTCATCTGCAAAAAGGACGGCACCACCGTCGACATCAATATCGGCGACAAGGCCGACGACCCGGTCTTTACCATCTCCGACCTGCTGATCCACCTCTCGAGCGAGCAGATGGCCAAGCCCGCCAAGGACGCCGTCGACGCCGAGATCCTCGACGTGATCGTGGGCGGCCGCCCTGTCAAGTTTGACGAGGACGACAAGGACGCTCCCAAGGAGCCCGTCAAGCAGATGTTCCTGGACATCCTCAAGGAGCAGTACGACGTCGAGGAGGAGGACTTCCTCTCCGCCGAGATCGAGGTCGTGCCCGCCGGCCCGGCCCGCGACATGGGCCTCGACCGCTCCATGATTCTGGGCTATGGCCACGACGACCGAGTCTGCGCCTATCCGTCTATGCTCGCCCAGATCGACGTCGCCAACGTGGAGCGCACGAGCATCACACTCATCGTCGACAAGGAGGAGATTGGCTCCGTGGGTGCCACCGGCATGACGAGCCGCTTCTTCGAGAACACCGTCGCCGAGATCATGACGCTTGCCGGCGAGGATAGCCCGCTGGCCCTGCGCCGCGCACTCGCCCACAGCCGCATGCTCTCCTCCGACGTGTCCGCCGGCTTCGACCCGGGCTACGCCGGCAAGTTCGAAACCAAGAACGCAGCCTTCATGGGTCGCGGCCTGTGCTTCAACAAGTACACGGGCAGCCGCGGCAAGGGCGGTTCAAACGACGCCGACGCCGAGTACGTGGCCCTCGTCCGCGACATCATGGACGAGGCCGGCGTGGACTTCCAGACCTGCGAGCTCGGCCGCGTCAACGCGGGCGGCGGCGGCACCATCGCCTACATCATGGCCAAGTACGGCATGAACGTCATCGACTCCGGCGTTGCCGTCCTGTCCATGCACGCCCTGTGGGAGGTCGCTAACAAGGCCGATATCTACGAGGCCTATCGCGGCTACAAGGCCTTCATCGAGCGCGCCTAACCGACCCTTCATCAGTTGCGGTGAAATACGGACTAAACTGGCCCATAAACGGCCAAAACAGACCGTATTCCACCGCAACTTCCTTTTTGGCAGAGGAGAGTCCATGCTGCAGGTCATCATTTCGCCCGCCAAGCAGATGCGCGCGGCCCAAGATGCTTTTGAAGTCCTGGGCATTCCACCTTTTGCGCACGAGACGGCTCGCCTCCACCGCACACTGCTAGATATCGAACGAAATGAAGGCAGCGACAGCCTGCAGGCGCTATGGAACGTGAGTGACAAACTGCTGGGGCCTTGCCTCAACACCCTGCATGAGTTCGGGCCCATCCTGAAAAACGGCGATCTCGACAATCCCGCACTCGCCTGTCACCTCTCCCCTGCCGTCATGTCCTACCACGGCATTCAATACCAGAGCATGGCGCCCGAGGTGATGGATTCCGCGCAGCTCGCATGGCTGCAAAGCCACCTGTGGATCCTCTCCGGCCTCTACGGGTGCGTTCGCCCCTTTCATGCCGTCGAACCATATCGGCTGGAAATGGGCGCGAAGCTCGCCGTTGACGATGCCCGAGACCTCTATGCGTTTTGGAGTGACAAGCTCGCGCGGGCTATCGCCCCGGCAGGCTCAAACACCACGATCGTCAACCTCGCCAGCGTAGAGTACGCCAAAGCCGTTCTGCCCCATCTCGCGGGCGACGCCACGGTCGTCACGTGCCTCTTTGGCGAAGGCATCCGCAACGACAAGCCCATCCAGCGCTCGACCGCCAGCAAAAAGGCACGTGGTTCCATGGTGCGCTGGATGGCAGAAAACAAGCTCGAGGATGCAAGCGGGCTCACCGCGTTTGACGTTGGTTATCGTCACTTTCCCGAGCTTTCAAATAAGAACACTTTGGTCTTCCTGAACGAACAGACCTTGTAGGACCACCGCTACTTTTGAATGTGCTGCCTAGGCACGGCGTCTATTCCGCCAAGCCGTCGGCTTTGGCAACTTCGTTTGTCGAGCCATCTTGGTAGGTAATCTTAACGTGCTCTACCTCGGACACCGCAACACCCGATGGGGGCTCCAAGCGCCATTCCGTCAGCGCGATATCCATAGTCGTAGGCACGTCGCCCTGATTCTTGAGCTTCACCGTCAGCGTTTTGAGCGCCGCATCATACGTCACGCGTTCGATTTCCTCACCAGGAATAGACCCACCGCTCAGCTGAAGCTGGACAAATCCATCGCGCGAATACCAATAGTCGCCCGGCGCGGCAACGGTATTGCCGCCCGTAACCTTCACTGTCATGATCGGCAGGGCATCGTCGGCCTCGAACTCCCATGCAGCGCCGCCGTGACCGCCAAACGTCCAGATACAAAAGGCAATCACCAGCACGGCAAGCACCGCAAAACCAATCGCGACAAGGCCATGGTGCGCACGGCTTTCCTCGGCCGATACATCCCATTGCGTCTCTCGATATAGATGCTTGTCTTCCATGTTCGCCTCCCCACAGGCACGCTCGTTGGCCCAATCGTACCCATTCAGGCTATACTTGAGCCCATGACATAACGGGGAGCTTGCAGGACAAGACGGCAGGCTGAGACTGGGCGCGCCCGCCCTGACCCGCAAACCTGATATGGGTAATGCCAACGAAGGGAGCCGTGCCAATGAGCACACAGACCGAGCCCAAGCTCGTCACGCAAATCGACTTCGCCCGCGCCGGGCAGATCACGCCGCAGATGAAGGAAGTCGCCGAGCGCGAGCATCGCGACCCCGAGTACATCCGCGAGCGCGTGGCCGACGGCCGCATCGCCATTCCCGCCAACATCGTGCACATCAAAAAAGGCATGCGCGCCTTTGGTGTCGGCGAGGGCCTGTCTACTAAGGTCAACGTCAACCTGGGCATCTCGGGCGATAAAGCCGATGCCGCCGAGGAATGGAAGAAGGTCAAGATCGCCGAGGACTTTGGCGCCGACGCCATCATGGACCTTTCCAACTCGGGCAAGACGCGCCAGTTCCGCCAGCAGCTCATCGACGAGACGCCGCTCATGGTGGGCACCGTCCCCATGTACGACGCCATCGGCTACATGGAAAAGCCGCTGGTCAAGCTGACCAAGGACGACCTGTTCGAGGTCGTGCGCGCGCACGCCGAGGATGGCGTGGACTTTATGACCATCCACTGCGGCATCAACAAGTCGGTCACCAAGACCTTTAAGGAGACCGGCCGCCTGATGAACATCGTCAGTCGCGGCGGCTCGCTGCTGTTTGGCTGGATGGAGGTCACCGGCAACGAAAACCCCTTCTACGAGTACTTTGACGAGCTGCTCGAGATCTGCCACGAGTACGACGTGACGATTTCGCTCGGCGACTCCTGCCGCCCGGGCTGCCTCTACGACTCCAACGACGCCACCGAGACCGCAGAGATGATCGAGCTGGGCAAGCTGTGCAAGCGCGCTTGGGCCGCCGGCGTCCAGGTCATGGTCGAGGGCCCGGGTCACATGGCGCTCGACGAGATCGCCGCCAACATGAAACTGCAGAAGCGCCTGTGCCACAACGCCCCGTTCTATGTGCTCGGGCCGCTGGTGACCGATATCGGCGTGGGTTACGACCACATCACCGCTGCCATCGGCGGCGCCATCTCCGCCAGCTCCGGTGCCGACTTCCTGTGCTACGTGACACCGGCCGAGCACCTATGCCTGCCCAACGCCCAGGACGTGCTCGATGGCCTCATGGCCACTAAGATTGCCGCGCACGCCGCCGATATCGCCAAGAAGGTGCCGCACGCCCGCGACATGGACGACAAGATGGGCCAGGCACGCCGCAAGCTCGACTGGGATGCCATGTGGAAGTGTGCTCTCGACCCGGTCACCGGCAAGAAACGCTACGAAGAATCCCCTGCCGCCACCGAGGGCACCTGCACCATGTGCGGCAAGATGTGCGCCGTCCGCACCGTCAACAAGGTGTTCGAAGGCACGACGATCGACCTCGGCATGGAGGACTAACTCGTCACCGGAGCCACAATCGGTAACATGGTGTTCGTCAATTGTTGACGTGTGAACATTTGCTTACATTTGCGTAAAGATTGCATCGCCCGCCCGGGTTCGACATAGAGTCGGCCCGGGCATCTTTATAATGCTGGCTTAAAGACCCATTTGATTCCGACCGAACAAGGGAGCAAACATGGATCGCAGTAAGGTACCTGCCGTCCTGTCCATCGCAGGATCCGATTCCAGCGGTGGCGCCGGCATTCAGGCCGACATCAAGACCATCACGGCGCACCGCCTGTATGCCGAGACGGCCATCACCGCCATCACCGCACAAAACACGCTCGGTGTCACCGCCGTGCAGAATATCTCCCCTGATATCGTCGCTGCGCAGATCGACGCCGTATTTGACGATATCCGCCCCAGCGCCGTCAAGATCGGCATGGTTTCCTCTGCCGAAATTATCGAGGTTATCGCCGACCGCCTGAGCGCCTGGAACGCGACAAACGTGGTCGTCGACCCCGTCATGGTAGCCACCTCGGGCGCACGGCTGATTGCCGAAGATGCCGCCGAGGCGCTCACCCGCCGCCTGTTCCCACTAGCAACCGTCATCACGCCCAATATTCCCGAGGCCATGGCCCTGCTTGACTACGAGGTCGACTCCGAGCGCACACAGCAAAATGCTGCCATGCTCCTCACCCGCCGCTTTGGTTGCGCATCCCTCGTTAAGGGTGGGCATCTTGTCAACGAGGCCAACGATGTATTGGCCGAACCCGCGCCACTCGATGACGAGGGCAACCATCTGGGCGATCCGCTCACCACGTGGTTCCGCCACAAGCGCATCGAGACCGACAACACACACGGCACCGGCTGCACGCTTTCGTCCGCCATCGCCTGCGCGCTGGCCCAGGGCATGGATCTTGCCGATGCCGTCAACGCCGGCAAGGCATACCTGACAGGCGCTCTGGCCGCCGGCCTGAACATGGGCAAAGGCTCCGGCCCTGTCAACCACATGTGGCAGTACTAAATAGCCAGTAACCTGCCAAAAAGAGACAGGCTACTTTGCACCAAAAACCGTCGCAACATTCGATGAAAATCGTGCAAACGCGAAAAATCATTAAATGTTGCGACGGTTTGATTTTAGATAGCGGTCGAGCAAAGGACCAGAGCGCCTATTCGTCGGCGAGTTGAATTCCCAACAAACCCGAGAGTGCCAGCGCCTGCTCGGCATTGACCGTCAAGCCACGCAACTCATGGTAATCGCCCGAAACAACGGGCGCTGCAAATGTACAGCGCGACACATCAACGCCGGAAAGCGACGTCTTGAACACATCAACACGCGTCAGGTCACAGCCATCCAGGCGTATCTGACCCAGCTTGGCACCCTGAAACGCAGCCTCTCTCAGACGTGTATCGCATGCTGTCATAGGGCCAATGCGTCCCTCCGAAAGGTTCGCATAGCTCAAATCGCACGATCCAAACGACACGCTCGACAGGCGCGCCTTGAGCAAGTTGAGTCCCGGTGCCGAGCAGCCAACGAAGTCGCAGCGGCTGAGCCAGCAGCCTTCCATGTTGCAGCGGATAAAGCGGCAACCGCGAAACACCACGTCGCGAAACGTCGAGCCGCTCCAGTCAACGCTATCGAACTCGCAAGATCGGAACACAACGCCATCGAAGGTCGCGCCGTTCGCCACGTCGTAGGCAAGATCCAAATCCTCAAAAGCGGTATTGGAGACGAGCTCATCGCCCTCGGCAAAGAGGTCGATGAGCTCGTCCATGCCCATATGGCAGCCAATCCGTTCGTTTACCCGGGCAAAACCACCACAAAGGTGCCTGTCCCCTTTGCGGTGGCTTGGGGTCGCGCTACTCACCGAGCATCTCTTGGAGCTTGGCTGCCACGGCATGTCCCAAGCTCTCGTGGCTTTCGGGCATCATATGCAGATAGTCGATATCGCCCGGCTCGGCAAACTCGGCGGCATTCAAAAAGTCGCAGCCAAACTGCTCGGCCACGTGCGCATAGTACTCGCCAAAATGTTCAGATGCCTCGACGGAACGCTCGTCAAAATCGGTCATATATACATCGGCGATCTGCGGCTTGATCTTGATAGGAGCCATCAGCAGGATGCGCGGGCAAGGCGCAGCGTCGGTCCACGGAAACGCGCGGACGGCGCGAATCAGCGCCATGGCGCCACGGGCGATATCGGAAGCTGTCACGTTAAAGACCGTCTTACAGTCGTTGGTGCCCAGCATGATCACAATGGCGTCCAGCGGCTTATGAGCCTCGAGCAGCATCGGAAGCGCGCGGATGCCGTTGAGGTTGGTGTCCAGATGGCACATATCGTCGCGCACCGTCGTGCGGCCGTTGAGTCCCTCCTCAATCACATGCCAGCCCTCGCCCAGGTCACGCTGCGCCACGCCGCACCAGCGCACATCCTGCGCATAGCGCACCGCGGTGCCATCGCGCATACCAGCCGGATCATAGCCATAGGTGTTGCTGTCACCAAAGCACAGAACGTTTTTCATCGTAAGCTCCCCACTCAATAAAAAGCCGACGGTAGCAGCCCCCGTCGGCTCGGCATGTCACATCACGCGCACCGATTACAGGTATTTGCGCCAGTCGTCGTCATCCTCGTCGTCCTCGGCAGCGGCCTGAGCCTGCTCGGCGGCACGGGCGGCCGCAGCGCGGGCGGCAACCTGAGCATAGGACTCCTCGTTACGCTCGGGGAAGTTTGTCAACACGTGCTCAAACTTGGCAAAGTCCTCATCCCAGCGCGTAGAAGGCACGGCAAAGAACACCTGCTTGACCTTGAAGTCGCCCGACGCGAGCTCCTTACGGAAGAGCTCGGCTACGACCTCGGCATCAAAGCCGTTATTGTCGCAGCCCCAAGCACCCAGCACGAGCTTCTCGCGACCCAGCTCATCGCAGATGGCAAGGACAAAGCGGATACGGTCGCGCAGAGCATCCAACAGGGCATCGTCGCTCACGCGGTACTCCTGGCGGGCACGCTTGACGTTGGGTGCGGCGGCAACGATCACATCGGCGTATGCGTGCACGTGGTTGCGGTCGAAGCGCACGGCGGGCACCACCAGCGCACGATTGCGGTAAAGCTCGCAGTTGATGTTGCGACGACGGTTCTCGCCGTACCACTTGCGCTGCTTGTCGAGCACGTTGTACAGGTACGAATCGGCGCACAGCGTGGCCTCCTGGCCCAGATAACCCTGAATATATCCACCGCCCGGATTGGTAAACGAGGCAAAGGCGAGCACGGCCATGTCGCAGAACTGCGCATAGCCGCGACCGTTATCGAGGATTGCCTGCGTGGCGGAGGCATCAAGCACAGTGACCTCGGGCAGGACCGGAGCGGGCTCCTCAGCAGGCGCGGACTCAGCTTCGGCGATTTCCTCGGCAGGCTCCTCGACGGGCTCGGGCGCCGCCTCGACCTCGGCAGTCTCCGCGTTCTCGACGTCCTCGGCGACCTGCTCTTCGGCGGCCACAGCACTCTGAACCTTGGCCTTCATCGCCGCGACAAAGCCGGCAGGCATACCGTCAAACTCGCGAACACCGGCAAGCGAACGCTCGATATCCTTGGCGCACGCTTCGGACACAGTTGCCACGTGACGCTCGGCGGCCTTGGCACGGGCCTCGCGCTTGGGATTGGGCTGACCCGCTCGGTTGGACCTGCGGTTACGGTTCCTGTTGTCGACGTCTGCCATACGTGGCCACCTTTCCTGTCGCTGCCGCTATCGGCTTTTCCCATCCATGATACCCCGCCGCGTACAAAAAAGACGGCCCCGAAGGACCGCCTTTCACATCGTTTTACCGCGTCCGACAAGAAACGCTGCAATCCCCCGCGCTAGTCGCGACGACCGAGGATGTTCAGGATGCGCAGGAACACGTTGATAATGTCCACGAACAGATTGGACGCCATGAGCACCGCATTGGGCAGCGTGGGCGGCACCGTCGTGGCAACATAGGTGTCGTAGCCAATAAAGCCGGCGAACACCACGATCACGATCAGGTCGGTGATGGTCTGCGAGACGCCCATGAACATCAGCACGATCTCAACCAGAATAGTGGCGAGCAGAATGCCAAAGCCGATGCCATATACGCGCTGGAAAAACTTGGGGAACGTCACGCCCAAGGCGCCAAAGACAAAGGTGATGGCGGCCGTGGCGATAAAGGCAGTGTTGATGGTGGGCAGGTCGTAGTTGGCAAGGCCAAACGACGCGGTCAGGCCGAAGGTACTCGCAAAGATTACGTAGCCCACAAGGGACAGACCCACGGACTGCTTGCCCGCAGCAGCCGACATCATGACCATGCCGACGATGGTTAAAATAAACGAGCCAAAGACCAGTGGCAGGGCGGCGCCGCTCATCATCATGCGCGCAAACGACATGGTGCTCGTAAAGTAGGCGCCGGCACCCATGGCGCAAAAGCCCAAGAAGATCAGGGCAGATATGGCGAGATTGTACGCGCGCGGCGACATCTCCTTGGCGCGACTTGCGCCGGTCTCGACGGGGCCGTTCTGATAGCCCTGAATATCGTTCATGCTTCGTCCTTTCAAAAAGCGCCACGACAGCGCAGCAGGTGACAAGATTCCTGCCATTGTACCCGAACGCCGTGCGTCCTTACCTACGGCGCTCGCCCTCAAGCGTACGATCAAACGCCCAAACCCACCAACGCATCACGTGTGCCTGCGAGCCGTCCGCCCGCTCGCGCGTCTGGTCCTCCAGATACAACTCGGTCGCGTGCCCGCCAAAACGCACCTTATAGGTTGCCGTACGAATGCCGTGAACCGTCAGGCCAAACCCAGTGGTCGAGACAATCTCGTCAATCGTAAAGCAACGACCGTCGACCCAGCAGACGGTGACCGGCACGATCTGTCCGCCCGCGAGGATGCGAGCCACGACGTCCACATACTGCTTGTGCACGCGCCGAGTTTTGCCATCTGTCTGTCGATATTCCATGCCTCCTATTATCGAACGCATGTTTGCATGTTGTAAAGCGAACAGGCTGTGGTTTTGGGGTGTTGGGGCGCGCGCACGTGTCCTCATGGTGTGTTAGCAAAAAGAACACCCACGGTCAACAGGGCTAATATTCATTTTTAGTGCCAAAAAATTCACTGCTCCCATCAGAACTCGGTAAAGAAACCCGCAGGAGGTGATACGATTTATCATGTTTCTGTAACGTGCCTGCAAACTTCGAGAAAGCCCATATATGGACGTAACGTTCTCAACCTTCCTCGGCCAACTTGTGTCGAACCCAGTCCTTGCCGTCACCGTGATCCTCGCGCTCGGCGCCATCTTCGTCAATGGATGGACCGACGCACCCAACGCCATCGCGACCTGCGTCACTACGCGTTGCATGCCCGCCCGCGCCGCTATTCTCATGAGTGCCGCATTCAACTTCCTTGGCGTGCTCATCATGACGCACTTTAACGCGAGCGTCGCCAACACCATCTCCCATATTGTCGACTTTGGCGGAAACAGCACCATGGCGCTCGCCTGTCTGTGCGCGGCGCTGTTCTCCATCGTCGTCTACGGCGCCACAGCGTCGCGTTTTGGCATCCCCACCTCGCAAAGCCACAGCCTTATCGCCGGCCTGACCGGTGCCGCCATCGCCCTCGGCGGTGCGAGCAGCGTCAACGTCCACGAGTGGATGAAGGTCATCTACGGCCTGGCGCTCTCCATCGGTCTGGGCTTTGTCATGGGCTGGGTCCTGTGCAAGCTCGTCTCGATTCTTTTCGCCGCCGCCAACAGGCGACGTGCCAATGTCTTCTTTAAATACGCTCAGATCGCGAGCGCTGCGGCCATGAGCTTTATGCACGGCGCGCAGGATGGACAGAAGTTCATCGGCGTGCTCTTTTTAGGCGTGGCCTTTGCCAGCGGCCAGACGAGCGTCGGCGATGCCGGCATCCCCATCTGGATTATGCTGCTATGCTCGGCCACCATGGGCATCGGCACCAGCGTGGGCGGCGAGCGCATCATCAAGTCCGTTGGCCAGAGCATGGTCAAGCTCGAAAAGTACCAGGGCTTCTCCGCCGACCTGGCGGGCGCCGCGAACCTGCTGCTTGCCACCCTTACCGGCATCCCCGTGTCCTCCACACACATCAAGACCTGCGCCATCATGGGCGTCGGTGCCGTCAAGCGCCTCTCGGCCATCAACTTCGGCGTCGTCAAGGACATGATGTTCACCTGGTTCTTCACCTTCCCCGCCTGCGGACTCATCAGCTTTGTCATGGCCAAGCTGTTCATGATGTTCCTCTAATCAAACCGAACGTCCATCCGGACCGCAACACTTCGCCCACCCGTCTTCGCCTCGAAAGGACCCACCCATGGCAAAGAAACCCGATTCGTTCTACTTTGACAACTACGTCGCTTGCGCCGACCTCGCCGTCCAGGCCGCAGAGCTGCTCACCAAGATTTTCGAGAACTTCGATCCCGCGCAGATTCACGACATGCTCAATAAGATGCATGCGATTGAGCATGCGGCAGACAAGAAGCACCACGAGCTCGAAGACGCCCTGCTCACCGCCTTTATCACCCCGCTCGAGCGCGAGGACCTGGATCTGATGAGCTGCGCGCTCGACACCGTGCTCGACCGTATTGAGGGCGTCGTGCAGCGCGTCTACTTCACCAACATTCAGAGCATCCATCCCGACGCCATCGTCATCGCCCACAAGGTGACTGACGCCTGCCGCGCCATGAAAGACCTGATGGTCGAGCTTCCCAACTACCGCAAGTCCAAAACGCTGCGCGAGCTGGTCATCCAGATCAACACCATCGAGTCCGAGGCCGACGAGCTCTACATCAACGCCATGCGCAACCTGCACGTTAACGGCAAGGATCCGCTCGAGGTCATCGCTTGGCGTGACGTCTACGCCTTCCTGGAGTACTGCGCCGACTGCTGCGAGAATGTGGCCGATGTTGTGGATTCGATTGTCATGAAGAACAGTTAATTGGGGATACCCGTCCCACCGGCGAAGGCCCGGCACCTATTTGCTTTCTCACTCCGGCTGCATGGCAGAGTCGTTCGAAAGTAAATAGGTGTCGGGCCTTCGCCTTAGGTACCACCATTGGGAACCTTGGCTGATAGCTTGAGTGTAATTGGATCTTGGCTGATATGGCCCTTTATTCCCAAATGGATACTTTGGGGCTGTGCAGGGCGTTTGGTTGGACAGGGCTTTGGGTATCCTTTGTTTTACTTTGGATTGAGTCGCTAACTTTGGAGGATTTGGTTATGGGGTATTTGGATCTGGCTCGGGGTCGGTATTCTTGTCGTGAGTTTGAAGATCGGGCTGTGGAGCAGGCTGTGGTGGATGCCATTGTTGAGGCTGGGCGGATTGCTCCTTCTGCTTGTAATAATCATCCTTCTCGTGTGATGGTGCTGGATACGCCTGAGCTTCTGGAGAAGGCTGCTGCTTGTCAGCCTCGGTTTGCTCGTGATGGATCTATCTTTGGCGCTCCGCTCATCTTCCTTATTTGTAGCGTTACCGATGATGCTTGGGTGCGCCCGTATGACCAGATGAATTCTAGTGAAATCGACACCTCAATCGTGTGTGATCAGATGATGATGGAGGCCACCGAGCAGGGCCTGGGAACGTGCTGGGTATGCCATTTTAAGCCTGAGGTGGCGCAGGAGCAGTTCAATCTGCCCAAGGGCGTCTATCCCTATCACATGCTCGTCTGTGGATATCCTGCCGACCACATCGCCGATCCCGAGCATCGCGAGGCCCGTACCATTCCCCTCTCCGACTTCCTCCTCAAGTAGGTTTTGGGACATGCCTTAAAACCTACCCTTGACCGCTCACCCGTTCGCCGAGTTCTGCGCCATTATGTGCAGGGCTCGGTTTTTTATGTTACGCACTCCGGCACAGTCATAAAAAAGGACCCGCAAGCTGCGGGTCCTTTCTAGGCACTAAATTGTAGGCCGAATGTTAGTCCAGGTCGTCGGCAGCAAAGTTGTCGATCGGGGCGAAGGGATCGGCCACGGGGACAACCGGGTCAGCGACGGGCAGCGGCTCGGCGGGAACAGTCACTGCAGGAGAAGCGGCAGAACCGACCGGCGTGGAGGCCATCAGATCGGCCGGGAAGGAATTCTGGGCATCGTCCATGAAGTGCTGGATGAGCTTGAGATACTCTGCCTTGAACTCCTCACGGGAAGCCTTGAGACGATCGATCTCCTCGAGCTCGGCCTGCTTCTCGGTCAGAGCCTGGCGGATAACCTCGCGGGCCTTGGCGTCAGCCTCGTTGCGGATACGCTCAGCGTTCTCGTTGGCATCGTTGACGATAGTCTCAGCGGTCTGCTGGGCAGCGATCAGGGCAGCGGAAATCTGGCGCTCCTGAGCGGAGAAGTCAGGGGCGGGAGCAGCCACGGGGGCGGCAGGAACGGCCTGGGCGGTGGCATCCTGAGCTTGGGCAAGCTGAGCCTGCGCATCGGCAAGCTGCTGCTCGGTAGCAGTCAGACGACCCTTAAGGTCGACGATCTTAGCGAGCATAGCGTCAACCTCGGAGGACAGCGTCTCCAAGAAGACGTCGACCTCAGCAGGATCGTAGCCACGCTTGGCCTCAGAGAAAGTCTGAGCCTGGATGTCTGCAGGGGTAATAGCCATAACAAGTCTCCTTTTTCATCGCCTCGGCGCTACACGCCCGACGTAAGTTACTAAGTCAGTTCTACACGAGTATACCTATAAGAAGCTGCAGAACCAGCCTCTGCACCAACTGCAACGCAATAATCGCAACGACCGGCGAAAAATCGATACCGCCCATCGGCGGGATGAAACGACGGAACAGGTTGAGCCACGGACCGCACACGCTATCAAGCACCGCGGCAATATCCTGAAGCAAACCACCCTGCTTCATGGGAATCCACGTCATAAAGCAGTAGACGACAATGAGCGTGGAATAGAAGTTGAACAGCGTGTTGACCAGCTGGACGATAGTGTAGATGTTGATGGGAATCTCCTCGTCTTGTCTTTACTTAAGGTAGCCGTCGGCACGAAGCTTCTTGAGATCGGAATCTTTGACCTCGCAACCGGCGGGCAGCACCATGAACACGCGGTCGCCCACCTCCTTGACCGTGGCACCCAGACCGCAGGCAAAGCCGTAAGAGAAGTCCAAGACGCGCTTGGCAACTTCGGTGCGTACGCCCACAAAAATCAGTGCGACAGGCTGCTTGGTGCGAACGCGGCGCACCACGGTCTCCACGTCGTCATAGCTCTCGGGGCGCAGGACATAGGCCGGCAGCTGCGGCGTGGCGTTGATGATATTGCTCGCATAGGCCGAGGCATCGCTCGGTGCAGGCGCGGGTGCAGCGGCGGCACGGGCGCGGGTATTCTCGGCGTAGCTCGACGGCGTGTCATAGGCACCAGGACGATAACCGCTCGCAACACTGTCCTGCGAGCGCGAAGGCGGGTTATACGTCGTGGCATGGCGGGAGTCATCGCCGACCAGCTGACCGGAGCGCGTATACACGGCAACCGACTCAGCTTCACCGCGGCGCGTCTGGCCAAGCAGGCCGTTGCTCGGCTCGTCTTGGGTGTAGAAGCCCTCGCCCGAAGCACCACTGTAGCCGTTGTTCTGATAGCCATCGTCGTAGCCGTCATCGTAGCCGTAGTCGTCGTCCTGGCCATAACCCTGGTCGTAACCCTGCTGGCCGCCCAGGTGCATCTTATTTTTAATCTCGTCAAGGAAGCCCATGGTTGTGTCCTCTCGCGGTTTAGTGCAGGCGCCCCGATAATCAGTGCGCACTTCAGAGCCTTATTTTACTGCAAACTCCGGGCTAAATACTACCCTGCCCAGGCGAACGAGCGTAGAGCCCTCCTCAAGGGCAGACTCAAAGTCCTCGCTCATACCGCAGGAAAGCTCAGGCAGGTTCAAATCGGGATGCGCCGCCTCCAGCTCATCCCTCAGCTCACGAAGCCCCGCAAAGGTGCGGCGTGCCACATCCTTATTCCCCCGGGGCGCCATAGTCATAAGCCCCTGTACGCAAATTCCCTCAAGTTCTGCAAGCTCACCCGCGGCGGCGCGAATCTCATCGGGTGAAAAGCCTCCCTTCGACTCCTCACCACTCACATTGACCTCAATGAGCACACGCTGGGGGCCGACGAGCTCGCCTGCCTCAATCTTGCGAACAGCACGGCTCGAGATCGCCTGCGCCAGATGCAGCGAACCCACCGAGTGAATCAGCTCGGCTGAGCCCAGCACCGCATTGATCTTATTGGTCTGCAGGTTGCCGATCATATCGAAGCGCACCTCGGGCAGCTCCGGATGCTCCGCCAGACCCGTGAGCTTGCGAACCAGCTCCTGCGGGCGGTTCTCGGCAAAATGGCGATACCCCGCCTGGATGGCGGCAACGGTCTCATCGACACCAACGGTCTTGGACACGGCAATGAGGCTCGCGGCGTCGTGGGGACGGCCCGCGCGATCGAGCGCCGCATAAAAACGTTCCAGAATCTGCTCGCGGCGAGCGCGCATCAAGTCCAAATAGTTATCCATTGCCAATCGCCTCCGCTGACAGCCAAACAAGTAGTCCCATGCTAACGCAAGAGCGCGGCCCCGCATGTGCAAGGCCGCGCTCACTTAGGTATTTACAATCTTTCGACGAACGGGGTTACTTACTCCTCGTCGTCCTCGCCATCGTCCTCATCCTCAAGATGATCGAGCAGGTAGCGAAGACCCTCGCTGACCTCGTTAACGGGCACCTTGGCAACGTAGCGTGCATCGACGGCGGGCCTCATGATAACACCCTCGCCCGAAGGCACGCGCATGCTCTCGAGCTCATCCTCATCAGTGCAGGCGATATCACCGGCAGTCATACGCTGTCCGGTCAACAGGAAGGTCAGACGGCAGGCGGCATCGATGGAAATCGAGGCGATGCGATCGAGATAGCGCGATACCATGATGGCGCGGCGCAGGTCGTCATAGTTGCTGTCGTCGTCCATAAAATCGCCCGTGTCCATGCGGTTAAAGGTGCGGAAGAACTTCTCGTAGGCGGCGTGCACTGGCTCGTCCTCGACGGCCAAGTTGCAGATGATGGACATGTCGTTGGTGACGAGCGCAGAAAGCGAAGAGCCCAGCACCTGGTAGACGGCCTCAGCCTCGGCCTCGACCGTGCCGACAAGCTCCTTGGGCAGCGAGATGTCGGCCTTGATCATATGACGCGTGGCGCGGCAAATCTGGCGAACCTTATCGGTCATGCGCTGCAGGTTAAAGTCGACGTAGATGATCGTCTGCAGCAAGCGGAAGTCGGAGGCGACCGGTGACTGCGTGGCAATCAGGTTGTAGCAGACGGCCTCCAGGTTGGCGCAGCGTGCGTCAATCGAAAGCGTGCGCTTCTTGGTCTTGGTGGCGAGCTTGCGGTCGTCGGTCACATAGGCCTTCACGGCATCGTGGAGGGCCAGATCGACGGCCTCGTAGATGCTCAGCATCTCGTGACGGGCCTCGATGAGCTGACGGGAAAACAGTTTGCGCATGGTTCACTCCAATCAGTTGGGTGCGGTCATGCCGCCCGCACAGTGAATACGCACCGGACCAGATCCGATCGGCTTGGGACTAGTCGCACCGATCAGCCAAAGCGGCCGGTGATATAGTCTTCCGTCCGCGAGTCCACCGGGCTGGTGAAGATCGCGTCGGTTTGACCATACTCGATGAGCGTAGCGGGCTCGCCGGCAACTTCCTGCAAGAAGAACGCGGTGTAGTCACTGATACGAGCTGCCTGCTGCATTGAATGCGTGACGATGATAATCGTCATCTCGGGCGCCAGCTCGGCCATCAGATCCTCGACCTTAGAGACGGACGTGGGGTCGATGGCGGAGCAGGGCTCGTCCATCAGGAGGACATCGGGTTGCACCGCAAGCACGCGCGCGATGCACAGACGCTGCTGCTGACCGCCCGAGAGCGCCAAACCATCCTTGTTGAGCTGATTGGATACCTCTTTCCAGAGGTTGGCGCGCTTGAGCGATTCTTCCACGATGTCATCGAGGTCGCTTTTGCTAGTCACGCCCTGCAGACGAGGGCCAAAGGCGACATTCTCGTAGATGGATTTGGGAAACGGGTTGGGCTGCTGAAAGATCATGCCCACGCGACGACGGAGATCGACCGGATCGACACCCTCGGCATAGATATCGTTGCCGTCGAGCGTCATGGTGCCCTCGACGCGCGTGCCCTCAATCAGGTCATTCATGCGGTTGATGCAGCGCAAAAACGTCGACTTGCCGCAGCCCGAAGGGCCAATGAAGGAGGTGATGGCGTTTTTGGCGATGTTGAGGTCAAGCCCCGTCAGCGCATGAAAGTCACCGTACCAAAAGTTGAAATCCTTGGCCGTAATGGCCGCTTGCTCCAACGCGGGAGCGGACTGATAAACGGACATGGGACTCCTTAACTAGCGACGCTTGCGCGACAGGAAGCGCGCAAACAGGTTGAAGGCCAAAATGATCACCATCAGCAAGAGCGCGGTGCCGTAGGCTGCGTTCATGTTGATGCCGTCGTTGGCAAGCAGGTACAGGTGAACGGTCATGGGACGACCGGAATCGAGCGGCGAAATAGGTAGATTGATGGCCTGGCCCATGGTGTAGAGCACCACGGCGGTCTCGCCGATGGCACGGCCGATGGCAAGGACGATGCCCGTGGCAATGCGGCCAAAGGCCGAAGGAAGCACGATCTTGGAGACGACCTGCCACTTGGTAGCGCCCAGGCCGTACGCGCCCCAACGGATATAGCGCGGAACGGCGCGAATGGCTTCTTCGGTGGTGCGCATGACGATGGGAAGCATCAAGAGCGCGAGCGCCAGAGCGGCCGAGACCATCGAAAGGCCCAGGCCCATAGCCTCGACAAACAAGGCGTAGCCAAACAGGCCCATAACGATGGAGGGCACCGAGGCCAAAGCGTCAGCAGCGTAGCGAATGAGCTCGACGACCTTGCCCTGCTTGGCGTACTCGGCCAGATAGACGGCTGCCAGCACAGCGATCGGCGTGCAGATAAGCATGGCGAGCGCCGTCACGTAGACGGTCGAGACGATCGTGGGCCAAATTCCGCCCTCGGCGTTGACGCCCTGGGGCCAACCGAAGATAAAGTCGAGCGAGATGTGTGGCAGGCCGTTGATGACCACGTAGGCGATGATAGCGACCAGCACCAGCGTGGTGATGTAGGCAGCGGCACGAAACACGCCAAGCATGATCTTGTTGGACAGGTCCTTGTTGATGCGGCCCTTCTTGCCGTGGGAAAGGGCACGCTTGATGCGCTCGCGCGACGAGGTCGTATCGACCGTCGTGTCAACGGAATCGGACATAGCCTACCCCCTCTTCTTCTTGGAAATCAGACGAACGATACCCACCAGCGTGGCGGAGATGATAAACAGGACCACACCCATGCCGAACAGCGCCGAGCGGTGCAGACCCGAGGAATAGCTCATGTCGAGCGCAATCTGGCTCGTGAGCGTCGAGATGGGGCTCGCAATGCTGTCGGGAATAACCGGGGCGTTACCTACGACCATGAGCACGGCCATGGTCTCGCCTATGGCACGGCCCATACCCAGCACGATGGCATCAACGATACCCAGCTTCGCGGCAGGTAGCACGACCTTATAGATGGTCTGCCACTTTGTGGCGCCCATGGCATACGATGCCTCGCGAATGCCCATGGGAATGGAATTGAGAGCATCGATGGTGAGCGTGGTGATGGTAGGGACGATCATGATGGCGAGCACAAACCACGCCGTCAGCGCACCAAAACCAAGGCCGCCGGTCAGTTGTGCGATAAACGGGCGGATGATGATCATGCCAAAGAAGCCGTAGATGATGGAGGGTATGCCCGCCAGCAGGTCAACGGCGGGGCTGATGAGCTTGCGCACGCGCTTGCTGGCAATCTCGACCAGGTAAACGGCCGTACCCACGCCCAGCGGCACGCCCATGGCGAGCGCACCGACGGTCACCAGACCCGAGCCAGCAAGCAGCGACAAGATGCCGTAGTGGCCCTCGGAAGGCGCCCACGTAAAGCTAAAGAAGTCAGCCAGACCGATGTCAGTAAAGACGGGCAGCGCCGAGTACGTGGTAAAGACAAAAATCAGGATGACGGTAACGACCGCCAAGAACGCGCAGGCAAAGAAGATCCACTGCAGCGCCTTCTCCTTGATATAGGTACTGCGCGATACGAGCGCCAGCTCGCGCTTCTTGGGCGTCTGAACATTCTGCTCAGTCTGGGAGTTTTCCTGTGCTTCCATGCTACTCACTCCCCTTCTCGTCGTTGGTGACGGGAATAAAGCCCGCCTCGCGAATCTGCTTGTCCATCTTTTCGGACGTCACATAGTCGATGTAATCCTGCGCCTGCTGCGAAGGCACACCCTTCACAAAGAAGTAAAGGTCGCGTGAGATGGGATAGCCGCCGCTCGCGACCGTCTTCTCGGACGCCTCAACATGATTGACCGAGACGGCCTTGACCGAGGTCTTGGCGTTGAGGCTATCGACGAAGCCCAGCGAAATGTAGCCAATGGCACCGCGCGAACGAGATACCACGTCGCGCACCTGGCCCGTGCCCGAAAGAACGGCCGAGCGGCGATCGAACGGGGCGCCGTCCATCACGATGGTGCGGAAGGCCTCACGCGTACCGGACGCCTCGTCTCGGTTGATGACCTGAATCCTCAGATCCTCGCCACCGACCTCTTTCCAATTGGTAATCTTGCCGGCGTAGATATCGCGGAGCTGCTCGGTCGAGAGGTTATCGACCGGGTTATCGTCGTTCACGATGACCGCGATACCGTCGTGGGCAATGACGATGGGAGTCAGGCCCAGATCCTGTTCGTCGGCATTGAGTCCACGGGAGGAGCTGGCGATATCGGCTGTGCCGGCGCTGACGGCCTCGATGCCAGCGGAAGAACCCAAACCGGAAACGAGCACGTCGATGCCGGTCTCCTCCTTAAAGCCCTCGGCCGCAATCTCGGCGATAGGAAGGCAGGTCGTGGAGCCGGCGACGGTAATGGAAGAGGTAGAAGATCCCGAAGAACAGGCGCACAGCGTAAGCGTAAGCACAGCGGCGCTCAGGACCGATACGATCTTTCTCATAGCATCACGCCGATCGCAGCATGGCGCCCACAGGTGCCGTCCTCGTTACGGTAGGAATAAAAGCGGTCGTTCTGACGCACAGTCGAAAGCTGGGTATCCACGATATTATCCGCGTCGACACCGACATCTACCAGCGCCTCGCGAATGGCAGCGGAAAGATCGAGCATGCGAGAGGCACTCGCATCGATGCAAGAGAACTCGGCGGCAAAGCGATCCATGAGTTCCTGGGATACCTCATATTCGTCACCCAAGATATGGGGGCCGATATAGGCGGAAACGTTGCTCGCATCGCAGCCGGCAGCATCGCAAAGCGCCTGGCACGCCTTGGCAGAAATACGTGCAATCGTGCCCTTCCAACCGGAGTGCACCACGGCAAATCCGCCAGGGGCCACCAGCACCACGGGAACGCAGTCGGCAAAGCAGAGCAGCACGGGCACGTTATGCGCCGTGCAGACGATGGCATCACAGCCCTCGGCAATCTGCTCGCAAACGTCCTCAAGGTCATCGGCGCCGTTCGAGGTCACCGCAACGATATGATCACCATGGACCTGATTGGGAACGAGCAGGTTGTGCTCGCACTCGGCGGCACCCATAGCTTCGAGCGCACGACGACGATTTTCTTGAACAGCAAAGGGGTCATCGCCAACATGCGAGCCCAAGTTGAGTGAGGAGTACGCATCTTCGGAAACGCCACCGGCGCGCTCGGTGAAGGCAAAGCGAACATCGGATGTCGCGCCCTCCACCAACGTAACTCCATCATGGTCGACACGCGAAACGTTGTCCGCACGTGCTGCCATACTAAAGCCTCCTAATAACACAAGTACCGCGGCATCGCCGCTACAGCCCGCGTTTATACGGCTGTCATACTTCTCTAAAAGGATACCTGCTGCGCTGGAGGCAATCGTAAAGGGAACGTAAAGAGATTGGAGGCTCTAGTTTACAAAGTCGAAATAAAAAGGGCGCGTCCATACGGACACGCCCCTGTGCACAACAATGCAAAGAACGACTTAGAAGCTACCGCGCTTCAGGAAGTCGGGAAGCTCGAACTGATCGTTGCCGAAATTAGGAAGCTCGGTGCCACCGACGTTGCGGGTCGGAGCGGCCTGAGCCGGGCTCGTGGCAGGAGCGGTGCGCTGCGGCTCAGCGGAGGCAGCGGCCTTGCTCTGAGACTGCTGAGCAGCAAAGAGCTCGTCCTGACGGTTGACGTTGGAGTCGGAGAAGCCCGTAGCGATGACGGTGATACGCACCTGATCGCCCAGGGACTCGTCGACAACGGTACCGAAGATGATGTTGGCCTCGGGGTCGACGGCGTTGGCGACAACGTCGGCGGCGTCGCTGATCTCCTGGATGCCCAGGTCCTTGGAACCGGCGATGGAGAGCAGCACGCGCGTGGCGCCATCGATGGAGCTCTCGAGCAGCGGGCTGGAGATGGCCTGCTGGGCAGCGTCGACGGCACGGGTATCCCCAGAAGAGGTACCGATACCCATCATGGCGGTACCGGCCTGCTTCATGATGGTCTTAACATCGGCGAAGTCCAAGTTGATGATACCGGGGACGGTGATGAGGTCGGTGATGCCCTGGGTGCCCTGGGAAAGGACGCCATCGGCAATCGCGAAGGCCTCGAGCATGGTGGTCTTCTTCTCGGCGATGTCGAGCAGCTTATCGTTAGGGATGACGATCATGGTGTCGACGCAATCGGAGAGGGTCTTAATGCCCTCCTCGGCGCTCTTCTTGCGCTTGCGGCCCTCGAAGGTGAAGGGCTTGGTCACGACGGCGACGGTCAGCGCACCGACCTCGTTCATCGCGATATCGGCAACGATGGGAGCAGCGCCGGTACCGGTGCCACCGCCCTCGCCGCAGGTGATGAACACCATGTCAGCGCCAGCGAGCGCCTCGGCAATGTCGTCGCGGGACTCATCGGCAGCCTTGCGGCCAACCTCGGGGTTGGCGCCGGCGCCCAGGCCGCGGGTAAGGTCGGTGCCGATGTGCACCTTGATATCGGCATCAGAGATCGCGAGTGCCTGAGCATCGGTGTTGATGGCAACAAACTCGACGCCGCGGATGCCCTCTTCGATCATTCGATTGACCGCGTTGGTACCGCCGCCGCCGACGCCGACCACCTTAATGACGGCAAGGTAGTTGTTGATCTCTGTCTCGTGCATGTCGGTCCTCCGAACAAAGGTTATAGCCATAGCATGGGTCGACCCCGCGCACATTAACCTTCAGGTTGAAAGTAAATGCAAAGGTAAACCGTATTATGGTTGCACATTATGAACGTATCAGTCAAATAATTGACCGTGAAAACCAAACAAACCAGATAAACGGCGTGGTATGACCCCTCAACAAAGCATCAACCAGCGCTACGAGGTCGGAGCGTTCCTAAATGTATAGTTACCCGGAGAGCGCACATTGATATACGTTACGCCCTCTACCTGCGAAAGCAGCTTGGTGACTACGCGCTCCTTCTTGACGATATCGTTCGAATCACCCAGCGACACCTCAATGCCGTTATTGAGGTTTGCCGAGATGGCTTCGACCGAAGGCGTGGAAATATCCTTGACTTGTCCCAAGAACTCGCTCGAAAAACCACGCACATAATCCAAGCCAGCCTTAACGGCCTTGGAGCTCACCGCCTGGCCGGAAACCGGAGCGACATCCGCCGAGACATCAGTCAACAACACCGCGCCATAGTGCTTAGCGAGCGCCAGCGCGGCATCAATGCCGGTCAGGGTATTTGAGCCCTGCCCCGTCGTGATGACGTTGCCCTGGTCATCCACTTCGACCGACGTCGACAGCGGGGCGATCCAGGTGTCATCATCCCCGATGGCCCAGGCAAGGTCATCGGAGCTGATATAGGCAATTGCGATGACCTTGCGCTCCATAGGCGTAATGATGAGCGTATGCGGGAACTGACGCTGGACATCCACGCCCGAGACCCACGGGTTCTGCTTGAGGTCCTCGGTAATCTGGTCGGGATCGACGTTAAAAAGCGACGTTCCCTCGGGCAAATCGATCAGCTGGATAGCATCGTGCTTCGTCACATGCTCGCTGCCTTGAATCTGAATATCAGTGGCGGTAAACAATCCAGAGTTAATCACCACGATGGCAACGACGACGAGCACGGCCAAGACGGCCAAAACGCCGCCCACGATTTTGCCTTTGCCTGTAACGACAGAAGCGGCGTCTGATGTTTTATTTGCCATCGCCCTAAGTGAAGACAACGGGTTGACGCCTTTTTTACCCGAAGGCTTCTTGGCGGTAGCCGGCACCGATGTCAGCGAGCGCGGTTTCGATGCGCCCAGTGTGCGACCCGGACGCGCCGCTTTAGCTCCCGTCGAGGGCTTAGGAGTTGCCATGGGACGGGCAGGCTTGGCGCCCATAACAGGCTTTGACGTCACCGAGGGACGCGAGGACTTTTTTGCGGCCGGACGATTGCCGAGCTGCGAGCCGACAACCGGACGACTGGTCTGTCGAGCATGCCCGACAGACTTAGAGCGCGCGACGGTATTACGTTGAGGTTTGGCAGGCGCGCCGGAACGCCCTCCGGCGCGGCGGAAGGTGGGTTTCGATGCTCTAGAAGCCGAGGAATTTAACTTCCGGTCTGAGCTCGATGCCATACGCCTCCCTCACCTTTCCGTGCACATGTCTGATAACCGCGGCAACGTCATCGGCCGAGGCAGTTCCGTTATTAACGATAAAATTAGCGTGAACGGGCGAAACTTCCGCACCGCCAATCGAAAAACCCTTTAATCCACAATCCTCGATAAGCTTGCCCACACTCGCATCGGGCGGGTTGCGAAAGACCGACCCGCAGGATGCGCGACCCATGGGCTGCGTACGCTTGCGCCTCGTCAGGTACCGCTCCATGCGCTCGCGAATGTCGACCTTGGGCGCCGGTTTAAGCTTGAGCACGCACTCGAGGATGATCTCATTGCGGGGAAGACTACATTCGCGGTAGCCCCAAGTGATCTCAGACCCCGCATAATGTTTGATACCGGATGCCGGGTCAAACGTTACGACATCCTCAACCAGCGAGCCAATCCACTCGGTCCGTGTGCCGGCATTCATAGATATCGCGCCGCCGACCGAGCCAGGGATGCCAACGGCAAACTCAAGGCCCGAGAGGCTACGCGACAGGGCATCGTTGACCAGACGCGCAAACATCACGCCCGCACCGACCGTCAGCGTACAACCGTCATCGGCAACAACCGTGCGCTGAAACTCACGTCCGAGCGAAATGACGGCACCGCGATAACCGCCATCGGCAACCAGCAGATTGGAGCCCTTGCCGATGATGACCCACGGCACCTGCTCGCGATCGAGCACCGCCACGGCGCGGCGGAGGGCATGATAGCTATGGCACGTCACAAAGAGGTCGGCCTTGCCGCCGATACGATAGCTCGTATGACGCGCAAGGCGCTCGTCCTCGATCACATCCGTGTCGATCATGCCCGAGAGCGCCATGACGGCGTTAAACAGACCCATTAGACTTAAGCGTCTTTCTTGGCAGTCAAATACTCGATAAACTCGGGGCCGACGGTCGTAACGTCACCGGCACCCATAGTGAGCAGCAGGTCGCCCTCGCCCACCATCTGCTCGAGCTCCTGATTGAGCTCAAGACGGCTGGAGCAGTACACGACCTCCTTGCCAGGATGCTTGGCGCGCACGGTATCGGCGAGCATCTTAGAGGTAACACCCGGAATGGGCATCTCGCCAGCCGAGAACACATCAATCAGCAGCAGTTTATCGGCATTGGCAAATGCATCGGCAAAGTCGTCGCACAGGGCCTGCAGGCGCGAATAGCGGTGCGGCTGGAACACGACGTCGACGTGCTTGTAGCCCAGCGACGAAGCGGCAGCAAGCGTCGCCTTGATCTCGGTGGGGTGATGGCCGTAATCATCGACCACGGTGATGCCATCGATATCGCCCACGTGGGTAAAGCGACGACGGACGCCCTCAAAGCTCGAAAGAGCCTTGGCGGCGGCGTCGATGTCAAGGCCCAGGACATGGGCGACGGTGAGCACCGCCGTGGCGTTGAGCATGTTGTGGCGACCGGGATTACTCTTGATCTCCACAGCGTGCTCAGTGCCGTCCTCAAAGCGAACGATAAAGTCGCTCTGGATGCCCTTGACATCCGGGTGCATGCAGACGATGTCGTTGCTCTCGGCAAAGCCGTAGGAAAGCACGTGACGGCCCGTCGACTTGGCGAGCTCGACCAGATGCGGGTCCTCACCGCAGACGATGACGGTGCCGTCCTCGCCCACCAGGCTCATGAATTTGGCGAAAGTCGCCTCAATCTCCTCGATACCCGAGTAGTGATCGAGGTGGTCGGCCTCGACGTTGGTCACAATGACCACGTTGGGGTTCAGGAACAGGAAGGAACTGTCGGACTCGTCGGCCTCGGCGACAAAGTAGTCGCCCGAGCCGTTCTTGCCGTTCGTGTCATAGCCCTCGACGATGCCACCGATCAGGAAGCTCGGATCCAGACCCATGCGGTCGAGCATGGTGGCGCACATCGAAGACGTGGTGGTCTTGCCATGCGTGCCGGCAACAGCGACGGTGGTGTAGCCGTGGCCCAAAGCAGAGAGCATCTTGGCACGGGGCCACACGGGAATACCAAGCTCGCGAGCGCGCACGAGTTCAGGGTTTGACTCCGGAATAGCGGTGGAGACAACAACCACGTCGGGCTTGACCTCGTCGATCGTGGCGGCCTCATGGCCCACATGCACCTTCACACCAGCGCGGGTAAGCTGGCGGATATAACGTGACGTCTTAAGGTCGGAGCCGGTAACGGCATAACCGCGCTCGTGCAGAACGAGGGCGATGCCGCTCATGCCGGCGCCGCCGATACCGATAAAGTGGGCGCTCTTAAACTCGGGCGCGGAGGTTGCAGTCTGGGAATCAGCCATGTGCTCGTGTACTCCTTGCGTAAACACTGCCTGTAACCCGTTAACTGTACCGCACCTACCGCATCAGCGCGAGGGCGACCGACGATATCCCGTCTAACTAACGCAAACCCTCTACCGCATCCGCCAGAAGAGCGGCGGCCCTATCCTGAGCCAGACCACGCGCCGCCTGACGCATGGCGTCGCGTGCCGCCGCGTCATCGACCAGGTGCAGCAGCTCATCGGCAAAGGCAGAACCGTCGATATCGGCATCGGCGCAGAGCACGCCGGCCCCGGCGTCGACCAGATAACGGGCATTGGTGGTTTGGTGGTCGGCCGTCGCATGCGGATACGGCACGAGCACCGAGGGCACGGCGAGCGCAGCGATCTCGGCCACGCTCGATGCGCCCGAACGCGAGAGCACCAAATCGGCAGCAGCCAGCATATCGCCCATGTTGTCGATGTAAGGCTGGACGCGGTAACGCTTCGCCTCCTCGGGCGTCAGCGCCAAAGCGCGCTCGGTCTCCTCAAAGCCGTCGGCACCCGTCGAATGCAACACATAGAGGTTCTTGCGCGAAAGCAGCTCGTTTTTGAGCGAAACCACGCGCTCGTTGAGGTGCTGGGCGCCAAGTGAACCGCCAAAGACGAGCAGCAGCGTAGCGTCCTCGGGAACGCCAAGTGCCTTGCGGCCGCGAGCGCGATCGCCCTCGATCACCGAGCGACGTACGGGGTTGCCGGTCATGAGCACGTGGTCAGGGTCACCTTCGCGCTCAAAGACCGAACGCGCTGCCGGCACCGAGATGCACACGCGGGCGGCGTGGGAGTTCATCATCTTGTTGGCCAGGCCCGGAACAGAGTTCTGCTCATGCAGCAGATACGGAACGCCCGCGCCCTTGCACCACCCCAGCAGCGGAACCTCGACATAGGCACCAAAACCAATGGCGGCATCGGGCTTGCCGACCTTTGAGAAATGACTGGCGAGCGCACACTTGGCTTTGTTGACACGCCACAGAGAGGTCAGCGCCGTCCAAGGACGGGAGCGGTCGAAGCCCGTGACCGTAATGGGCATAAAATCAAACCCAGCCTCGGGGACCAGACGACCCTCGAGCTTGCGCGACTGGCCCACGAACACAACGTGGTGGCCACGGTCACGGAGCTCTTCGGCCAAGGCGAGCGCGGGGTTGATGTGCCCTGCCGTGCCGCCGGCTGCAATAGCAACGGTCATTTTATCGGTCATGGTAGTCCCTTCGTACACGCGGTCCCTGGCCGTCGGTACGCAGACGCGCCGACGGGTCTGAGTTCAAATCGATTCGATTATATCCGCCGCCCGCATTGCGAGGAGTGGGGCGCTGAGGACGACCTTGCGGCGTCGTTCGCTGACGCGGGCGGGCTGCGGGGTCGGTCGCAGAGCCATCCAGGACGGTAAAACCGTTACGCGAAGATCGCTCGCCGCGCACGTGGGGCACGCCGGCGGTACTCTCATCCATAACGGCAAAGCTCTCACGGCGGCGGTCATACTCATCGCGGCGGGCGCTCTCGTACGAAACGCGCAGGATCAACCCAGCAAGCATGAGCGACACAATAATCGACGAACCGCCGTAGCTAATAAACGGCAACGGTTTGCCCGTCATGGGAAACACGTTGAGGATGCCCAGCGCGTTAATCAAAAACTGCACTGCGAGAATGACCGCGGAGCCAGACGCCATGAGCGCGCCCCGACGATCGGTCGCCTGCTCGGCAATGCGAAACGCCGAGTAGATCAGCATCGCAAACACCAAGAAGAACAGCACGGTTCCGACAAAACCGACTTCCTCGCCAATGATGGCCAAGATGTAGTCGTTGTGTGCCTCGGGCAGATACGAGTACTTCATGGTTGAGTTGCCGATGCCACGGCCGAACAGACCGCCCGAGGCAAAGGCCATGATGGCAAGCGTGGCCTGATAGCCGTCACCATACTCGTCGGCCCAAGGGTTCAAGGCAACCTGAATACGCACCATACGGTATGGCTCTGCGACAAGCGCAATCACGATCACGAGAATGCCGAAGATTAGCACGCCGATGATAAATCTGGGGTCGAGACCCGCAAACAACGCCATGCACATGAGGGTCAACAGGATGATCAGGACAGTACCGAAATCGGGCTGGATAAAGATCAGAAAGAGCGAAATGCCCAGGTAGATGCCCATCTTGCGAAGGAATTCGTTGATGTTGCCACCGGGCGAAAAGAAGCGATCAAGCATGATGGCCGAATACGCAATGGCAAATGGCTTTAAAAACTCGGAAGGCTGGAACTGAATACCGGCGATGTTGAGCCAGCGCGTGGCGCCGCGGCTGCCGCTGCCCACCAAGAACACCAGAAGCAGTAGCCCTATCATGCCGATAAGGAAGATCCTGAGCACATCCTCCCCAAACCAGCTGTCCGGCAAAACGCGCACGATGGCAATCAGCGCCAGAACACCGACCACGGCAAACGCGGCCTGTCGACCCAGAAAAAACGTCGCCGAGCCATTCTCGTGCAGCGCCTCGACCGAAGACGCCGAGTACACCATCAGCAGGCCAAAGCATACCAAGGTAAACAAGCAGGCCATGAATATCAAACGGGGGCGCATGATACGGGCGGGAACGCCGGCAATATAGCGTTCGCTAAACGACTGCCCGCCGCGGCTGGAACGCGGTGTGGTGCGACGTGAGGAAGCACGGTCCGAGTCGGGCCTCCTCATACCTTGTCGGGGGCTCTCCTCTCTCACCGCAACCCCTATTCCATTTGTGATTTCGCTGTAGCGGCAAGCTGAGCCACGTAGTCCTTAAACACGCGGCCGCGCTCCTCATAGCCCGAGAACTCATCGAACGAAGAGCAGGCAGGAGAAAGTAAGATCACGTCACCACGGCTCGAAAGCGAACGGGCAACGTCCACGGCGTCGCGCAGGTCATCCGCCTGGGCGATATCCACATCGCCATCGACATCAGCCTCGTCCATAGCGGCGGTGAAGCGCTCGCGCGCATCGCCAAAGCAGACGACCGAGCGCACGTTGTCCATAACGACGCGCGCGAAGTCCGTGAGCGGAGTGCCCTTATCGTGGCCGCCGAGCAGCAAGATCACGTCGTCATCGGGAAATGCCGTCAGTGCCTTCTCGACCGCATCGGTGTTAGTCGCCTTGGAATCGTTGACGTAGCGCACGCCGTCAATCTCGCCACACGGCTCCACGCGGTGCTCGAGCGGCTGGAACGAGGCCAGACCGCGGCAGACACCGTCGACATCGGCACCGACTGCCAAGGCAGCCGTGGCAGCGCACAGGGCATTGATAACATTGTGATGGCCCGAGATCTTGAGCTCGGATGTAGCGATGAGCGGGGTCTCGACACCCTTCAGACGCACGATCATCTTGCCATCGCGCACAAAGGCGGCATCCTCGCCCTCAGGCTCGTCAAAGGCAACCTTGCAGATGCGACGACCCGGCGTGTAGATGTACTCATCGAACTCGTGAATGCCGGCGTCTTCGACGTCGACAACCACCAGATCGTCATCGACCATATTGTCAAACAGTTTGATCTTGGCAAGCGCATAGTTCTTATGACTCTTATGCCAGCCCAAGTGGTCGGGAGTGATGTTGAGCAGCACCGCCACGCGGGGGTGGAGCTCGGTTGTCGTAGCAATCTGATAGCTCGAGAGCTCAGCCACAAACCACTCGTTGTGGGCTCGGCCGTCAATCTCGTTGACCGGCGGCTCGCCGATGTTGCCGACAGCAACGCTGGCCTCGCCGGCAGCCTTAAGCAGATAATCAGTCAGCGACGTGGTGGTCGTCTTGCCGTTGGTGCCCGTGATGGCAATCCAGTTATCGGGCGACAGGCGATAGGCAAACTCGGGCTCACCCATAATCTGGGCGGCATGCTCGCGCCCAGCCTTAAAGAAGCCCGAGAACTCCGAGATGCCCGGGCACGTCACGCATACGTCATAGGCGCCCTCGACCTGTTCGGTCCCATAGACAAACGACGCACCAGCAGCCTCGAGCGCACGCGTGGCGTCATTGGGCTCAGAGGTGCCACCGCCATACACGGTAACGGCACTTACGCGCTCGGGATGTGCCAGCGCCCAGCGGGCGACATCGAGACCGGATTTGCCCTGACCCAAAACGAGCAGGCTAAAGACATCAGCAAGAGACATGAAAGACCACTATCCCAACTGGAAGAACAGAGCAAGGCCAACGGCACCAAAGGCAGCAGCGATAATCCAAAAACGGATGACGACCTTGGTCTCGGCCCAGCCCTTCTTTTCGAAATGATGATGGATGGGCGCCATAAGGAAGACGCGCTTGTGCGTAAAGTGGAAGTAGACAACCTGAATCATGACCGACAGGGTCTCAACGATAAACAGGCCGCCGATGATAAGGGAGACGACCTCGGTGTTGGTCATGATGGACGTGCAGGCAAACGCGGCGCCCAGGGCAAGCGAGCCGGTATCGCCCATAAAGATGCTCGCCGGATAGCAGTTGAACCACAGAAAGCCCAAGCAGGCACCGGCACACGCGGTGCAGAAGATGGACAGGTTCACCTCTCCGTGCAAAAACGCCATGGCAGCCATGGCGAGCATGGCAATCATGGAGGTGCCGCCAGCAAGACCGTCAAGGCCATCGGTCAGGTTCACGGCATTAGAAAGACCGGCGATCATCAGCCAGCAAAAGACAATGTAGAGCCACGGGAACGAAAGGCCGCAGATGGTGGTCGAAAGCACGCCAAGGTCAATCGTCAGGCCGCCGGGAAAACGAATCTCGGGGGCGACGCCGCACCAGTTAACGGCAAGTACCGTAAAGGTGACACAGATAATGGTTAGGCCGATCATCTTGGCATGAGGCGTCAGACCGAGCGAGCGCCCATGCGTAACGGAGGTCAGGTCGTCGATCAGGCCCAGCACGCCGGTCGCCAGCGTGGCGAGCAGCACGAGCACGAGCTCGGTGGTGAGCTTGCCCATCAGCAGGCAGGTCAGCGAAATCGCAACAAGGATGATGACGCCGCCCATGGTCGGCGTACCCTGTTTAATCAAATGACGCTTGGGGCCGTCGGCTCGGACCTGTTGGCCGATACCCTCGACCTTCAGCAGCTTGATCCACCACGGCATGAGCAGCAGCGCAATGGCAGCGGCGATGCCAAGCCCCAAAAAAGCCTGATACGTTGGATACGAGGGATTGCCGAACATGGGCTAGCACACACCTTCCACAAAGCGGTCGAGCTCAACAAAGCGGGAACCCTTGACCAGTACAACATCATGTTTTTCAAGCGCGCCGCCCATGCGGTCGAGCACCTGCTGATAATCGGAGAACACCTGGATGCGGTCCTCGTCCATGCCCATCATGCGCGCGGCATCGGCCATAAGCTGGGCCAGCTCACCACCCACGCACGCCAGCATGTCGAGCTTCTTGGCGGCCGCATAGGCGCCCACGAGCTCATGCATGCGAGGAGCCTCATCGCCCATCTCGCCCATCTCGCCCAGGATCGCCATGCGAGACCCCGTGCACGAAAGCGAGCACAGTAGATCGAGGCCAGCAGCCATGGATTCGGCACTGGCGTTATAGGAATCGTCGATGACGCGGGCACCGCTCTTGGCGCGCTTGATCTCCTGGCGGTGACCGGTGATCGTGAGGCCCCTAAAGGCAGCATCGATCTGCTCGGGCGTCACGCCCAGGCGATAGGAAACCGCGGCGGCCTTAACGGCATTAGGAACGGACTGCACGCCGGGGATGGCAAGCATGGTATCGATCGTCTCACCCTGGCCAAAATCGAGCGTAAAGACCGGACGTCCCTCGTCATCAACACGAATGTCGCGGGCACGGACCTCATCATCGTCCGAGACGCCGGCCAGCATCACATCGATACCAGCAGGCTGGGCGAACGTATCGCGAATGAACGGCGTAAAGTCGTCCTCACCGCCCAAAACCAGCAGCGGCAAGAAGTCGCCGGCGGCGCACATACCCTGGACAATCTCGGCCTTAGCGCGGGCGATGTTCTCGCGGCTGCCCAAAATGCCGATGTGAGAGGTACCAATCTTGCTTACGATGGCAAGGTTGGGATTGGCGGACTGGGACAGACGCTCAATCTCGTGGAAATGGTTCATGCCCATCTCGAGCACCAGGACCTCGGTATCGGCCGGAGCGGAAAGCACCGTGAGCGGCATGCCGATCAGGTTATTGAAATTGCCCTTGGTGGCCCAGACACGATAGCGCTTGGCGAGTACAGCGGCGAGCACGTCCTTGGTCGTCGTCTTGCCGATGGAACCGGTAATGCCAACGACCAGGCAGCCAAGCTCCAGGCGATACGTGTGCGCCAAACGCAGCAGAAACTCCTCGGGATCATCGGTCAGCAAGATGGCACAGCCCCTGTCCTGTGCCAGCGAGACCAGCTCGGCCTCGGGCTCACGCGTCATCACGACGGCGCCGGCACCCGACTGGACGGCACGGGAAGCAAAATCATTGCCGTCGACGTTTTCACCGGGAAAGGCGACGAAAATCGTCCCTTCCTCGACCTGGCGCGAGTCGATAACGCACCCGCGGCATACCCGATCGGCTTCTCCCGTCACGGTTCGGGCCCCTGTTGCGGCCGCGAGGTTGTTGACGGCGATCTCTATCATTGCAGCTCCCCTGTAAACCTAATAATGCTATCGGCGTATTGTATCCCAGCGCCGCGCATGCGTGGTGCAGGGCATGTGAACACCCTCATATGGGACAACAAACCAGGCCCCAAAGATTGTAACCCCCTACCTCGTGTGCGGGATACCCAGCACGTCGAGCGCGTTGGCCATAATGGACTGGAACGGCACCGCAGCGGCATCCGAGCCGCTCGGCGTTCCGTCGAGCGTGATATAGCACAGCACCTTGGGCGATTGTGCCGGTGCAAAGCCCATAAAGGACGACATATAGTTCTCCTTGAGGTAGCCGCCGTTCTCGTCGGCTCGTTCGGCCGTACCGGTCTTACCCGCCACGTCATAGCCGTCAACCGCGCCGCCAACGCCCGTTCCCTCGGACACGACCGTCTGCATGCACGATGTCACCTGGGATGCGGCATCCTCAGAAATCGCACGCTCGCCTTCGCCCCAGTCCTTCTCGTCGCCCTTGCTGGACTTATAGAAGTGCGGGGTCATCATCACGCCGCCGTTGGCGATACCGCCCACGGCACGTGCGATCTCAATCGGCGAGACGGACAGTGCCTGTCCAAAGCTCATCGAGCCCAGCGTGGCGCCGTCATACTGGTCACGCTCCTTGACGATACCCAGGCTCTCTCCCGGAAAATCGACACCCGAGCTGTGACCGATGCCCCACTTGTCCACATAGGCGGCAAAGTCGTCGGCACCGATCTTGCGCCCCACTAGGACAAAGCCCACGTTGGACGAACGGCGCATCATCTCGCGCACATCCATGGTCATGGCATAGTCGCGCTTGTCGGCATCGGTGACGGTATCGTCGCCCACCTTGATGCTCGCCGGCACCTCAAACGACGTACTCGATCGCACGACGCCCAAGTCGAAGCCGGCGCCCGCCACGAGCGTCTTAAAGACCGAGCCGGGCTCGTAGGCGTCGGTGACCAGGCGCAGATTCATATCCTCGGTCTTGGCATTCTCCAGATCGGTCTGGTCGTAGGTCGGGTACGAGCAGGCTGCCAAAATCTCGCCTGTCGTAGGATCGGTGACCAGCGCCGAGCCGTTCTTGGCCTTAGTCTTCTCAACTGCCTCTGCCAGGGCATCCTCGGCCGCACGCTGGATATTGACGTCGAGCGTCGTCACGATATCAACGCCGTCGACCGCAGCCACCTTTTTATAGGCACCGCCCGCGATATAGCTGCCGTCCCTCGCGCGCTCGCGTACGAGAGAACCGTTCGTGCCGGTCAGAAGCTTGTTGTATTGCTTTTCGAGACCCGTCAAGCCGTCGTTGTCTACATTCACTACACCCAGCACCTGCGATGCCAGATTGCCGTATGGATATACGCGCTTCATGGCCTGCTCAAAAAGCACGCCGGGCAGGTTCTTCTTCTCCAGCGCCGCAACATCGTCTTCGTCCACCTGGCGCTTGATATACACCCAGGTTCCATCGGACTCAACGAGCTTGCGGCAGGTCTTTTTATCGATTCCAGCTGCCTTGACCAGCGCCGACACCGTCTTGTCAACATCCTCGACAAGCTGCGGGTTCACGGCGATGTTGCGACATTCGACCGACGACGCCAGCACGTTGCCGTTGCGGTCGTAGATGGTGCCGCGTTTGGCATAGAGGGTCTGCGCAAGCAGGCGGCGCGCATCGGCACGCTCGCGCAGTTTATCGGCTTCGACAATTTGATAGTCGGCAAGGCGAAAGACGCCCAAGCCCAAGCCAAGCCCGATGAAGCCCATGACGGCTTTGCGGCGAGGCAGAGGCGCGCCTGTGAGCCATTCGGTCGACGAACTCTTGCGCGACCTGGTGTTATGCACTTGAGGGCCGCCCGAGCCGCGAAGTCGCGACGCCGGGTCGTTGCCACGGGACCGCCCGGCGTTGTAAGATTGCCGACCCGTTCCTTGATAACCAGAACGTCCCCGCGACGAGGGACGTCCAGAACCGCGGCCCCCATCGGAACCGCGGCGATAGTCATTTGTCATACTCAGCTACCGTCTTGCTACTGAGCGGTCGCGGTCGCGTTGGCGCCCGCGGCTGCATCCTGCGAAAAGTCAAGTGTAACGCTCTCGCTGGGCTCCACCATGCCATAAGCGCCCGCAAGGTCGCGAATGCGCGTGTCGGCGCCATAGACCGAATGCATGACCTCCAGGTCGGAGCTCTCATCGGTCGCCTTTTCGAGCGTGCTGGTAAGCTCGGCGTTGCTGTTGAGCACCTGGGCCGTAACGCCGGCGAGCGCCACGCGGGCGACGCCGATCGTCATGAAGATAGCCGCAATGATGCAAAACGTTTTAAGAACGCTCATGAAAACCGGGCTTACCGCCTGGTTTGCCTGACGGCCCGCGCCCGTGTAGACATCAAAGCGCGGCGCGCGCTGCTCACGGGGAGCAACGGGGGCCTGCGGCGTCTCACGATAGGCGGGCATGGCGTTCATATCATAGGCGAGTGCTGCGCTTGAAGTGTTGTAGCCCATGATATGCCGCCTCCCATCCCGAGTACGTTGGTAGTGTGTTTAAGCTTCGTTTATGGTGCGAGCGGGAGGTCCAATATCGCGCGGTCGCGCCTACAGACGCTGCGCCACGCGGATTTTGGCTGATCTCGCCCGAGGGTTGCGCTCAACCTCATCAGGCTGGGCAACCAAGGGTTTGCGGGTGATGACCTTGAGTATCGGCACGTTGCCGCACACGCACACCGGAATCTCCGGCGGACACGTGCACCCCTGGCTCATCTCCTTAAAGTGGTTCTTTACGATACGGTCCTCGAGCGAGTGATACGAGATGACGCAGATACGTCCGCCCGGGTTGAGCCACCTGGTGGCGGCATCAAGCCCTCGTTCGAGCACATCGAGCTCGTGATTGACCTCGATGCGAATGGCCTGGAAACTTTTCTTGGCCGGGTGTCCGCCATGCCGACGAGCGGCAGCCGGGATACCCGCCTTGATGATCTCGACAAATTGGCCGGTGGTTTCGATCGGTTCTTGCTCGCGGCGGCGCACGATCTCGCGCGCAATCTGCGAGGCGAACTTCTCTTCTCCGTAGACGCGTAGAATCCGGGCGAGGTCGTGTTCGTTATAGGTGTTGATGACCTCAGCTGCGTTTAAGGTGTTATTACCCGGATCCATCCGCATGTCCAATGGGGCGTCCTCGTTATACGAAAAGCCCCTGCCAGGGATATCGAGTTGCGGTGACGAAACGCCCAAATCGAACAGGAAGCCATCGACCCCGGGCACCTCGGCCGAGCAAAGCAGCTCGTCCAAGTCGCCGAAGTTGCCCTTCAGCAGCTGGTGCGGAACGCCGGGAACCTCGCGGTCCAGACGGGCACCAGCGGCCTCGAGGGCCATGTCGTCCTGATCGACGCCGAGCAAAAGGCCCGTCTCCCCCACCTGCGCGGCCATCTTTACCGAATGGCCGGCACCGCCAAGGGTGCAATCGCAGACAACGGAGCCGCTCTTTAGCCGCAGCGACTCAAGCACTTCGCCGAGCATGACAGGTTCATGCCGATATTCTTGTGTCAAGATCCCACGCTCCATCCGTTACCCGTGCCTTGCCCTTACGAGAAGAAGAGGTCCAGCAGGGCCTCATCGTCATCGTCCTCATCGGCCGCGGCGCGATCCCAAACCTCAAGGTGGTCGTAGTTGCCCACAACCGTGACCTCGCGGTCGAGGTTCGCCTGCTTGCGGAGAGACTCGGAAAGACCGATACGACCGGCGCTGTCCACGTCCATCGACGTGGTGCGCTTGTTGATCGCCCTCATGAGCTTCTGGTCGTTGATGTCACGCGGGTTAAAACCCTCGTGGCCCTCACGACCCGCGAAGAGTCCTTCGACCCACTTATCGAAGGCCTCGGCAGAGAACACGTACAGAGCATCGACATCCAGGGCTTTGAACACGCGAACGTGCTCTCCAAGCTCCTCGCGAAGGGGTGCAGGCAGGGACAGACGACCTTTTGCATCGAGATTGCGCTCGTATGCACCCGTCATTCCCATGTGCGCCCTCCCCTCGGTTACTCAGATGGCACGTACGCGGGGAACCACCCCGCCTGTCGACGTCATCAATAATATGGGGAACCGCCCCATTTTTCAACACCTTTCCCCACCCCTTTCCCC
>URMZ01000001.1 GCA_900549025.1 uncultured Collinsella sp. | reverse complement strand
CGCCGAGCGCCACGGCCAGCGCGCCCGCGCCGAGCGCCGCAAGGGCGAGCAGCTTCGCCGCGACGGCGCGCCCGCGCGAGGGGACCGCCGTGAGGTTGGCGAGGCGCCCGGCAGCGCGCTCCTCGTCCACGGCGAGCCCACAGACGATGGCGGACATGAGCGGCATGAGGGCGCCGAGGAACTGGACGTAGGCGTCCGCGCCCAGCGCCGGGTCCCATCGGGTAACGGAGAAGTACTCGCCGCAGGCAAGACCGGCTGCCAGGCCGCAGACGAGGTGCACCGCCGTGAGCGGGGAGCGCGCCAGGCGCAGGGCCTCGGAGAGCAGGGCCCGCGGGAGAGTCATGCGCGGCGTCGGGTCGGAGAGTCGTGTCATGGCCATCATCTCTCCTCGGAGCGCGCGAACCAGGCCGCGCCCGCCGCCGTGAGCGCGGCGAACGCGAGCGCGCAGACCGCAAGGCCCGCCAGTGTGAGCATGCCGTCCGCCGCGAGCGCCCCGCCGAGCGCCATGTCCGCCGCGAGTGGCTCGCCGCTCGGCAGCACGGGGATGAAGCTCGTAGGGATGACCATGCTCGCCGACGGCGGAAAGAGCTGCGGCAGCGGCATCAGCGACCAGGCGAACCCACCCACGAGCTGCGTGGCGAGCGGGCAGAAGATGCCCGCGAGCATGCCGAGCCGCGCCGTGAGGAAGAGCCCTGCGGGGATCATCCACGCCGCGGTCACCGTGTTGGCGAGCGCGCAGAGGAGCATCGTGAACGTGCCCGCGGCCGTGAGGCCCTGCGAGGAGAACGCCGATCCCGCGAGGTAGATGCCGAAGACCACGAGGTTCGAGAGCGTGCAGAGCGCGAGGCACCAGAGCGCCTTGGCCCACCAGGCGCGCCCGAGCGGGAAGCCCAGGCCCAGAAGCCCCCGCATCCGCGTGCGCGCGTCCGCCCGCGCGACGCACGCCACCACGAGCGAGAGAGACACGGGCAGGAAGAGCGCGTACCAGTAGTTCCACGCGCTGAAGATCTGCACGCCCCGGTAGGGCATCGCGCCGAGCAGCGGCATCGGCAGCGCCATGAGCACGGCCAGGCGAACCGGTGCCGCGTGGCGCGACTTCAGGGCCTCGGCGCGCAGGCCCGCGAGCAGGCCGCCTTTCTCGCCCGTCATGCCGCCACCTCCCCGCGCGCTCGACGCCCCTCCCGGCAGACGCTCATGAAGAGTTCCTCGAGGTCCTGCCCGGACCGAAGCGCATCCTCGTAGGCGAGGCGCCCCCCGTAGATGATGCCGATGGTGTCCGCCATCTGCTGCACCTCGGAGAGGATGTGGCTCGAGACGATCACCGTCGTGCCCGCCGCCGCGAAGCCGCGGATCTGGTCGCGCAGCTCCTCGATGCCGATGGGGTCGAGGCCGTTGGTGGGCTCGTCGAGCACGAGCAGGCGTGGCCGGGCGATCAGCGCCAGCGCGAGCCCCAGGCGCTGCCGCATGCCCATCGAGAAGCGCCCGGCGCGCTTCTTCCCGGTGTCCGCGAGGTCTACGGCGGCGAGCACCTCATCTACGCGGCTCTCGGGAAGGCCCAGCAGCGTGGTGCGCACGCGCAGGTTCTCGCGTGCGGTGAGGTTGGGGTAGAGCGGCGCCTCCTCGATGAGGCTGCCGATTGCGTAGAGGTCCTCGCGGCGCCAGGCGTGCCCGGCAAAGAGGATCTCCCCGGCCGTCGGCCGCAGCATCCCGCAGATCATCTTGAGCGTTGTCGACTTGCCGGCGCCGTTGGGGCCGAGCAGCCCGTACACCTCGCCCTCGCGGATATGAAGGCTCACGTCGGCCACGGCATCCTGCGCCTGGTCGCCGCGGCCGAAGCGCTTGGTGAGCCCGCGCGTCTCGAGCATGTAACCCATGGGTTCGTCCTTTCTCTTCCGGGCGCGCGGGCCGAGTCGCCGTGCCCGCGCGCCTTACCTTTCGGGTTCACCATCCATGGTGGGGCGCGTTTCTAACGAAGCCGTAACGGCCGTTGGGCTCTTTTGGCGCCAGCCCTTCTCGACCCGTACGCCACTCATGGTATGTTTATCGCGATAACAAGGACGGAGGTGCCCGTGGCACGCAATAAGTACCCGGAGGAGACGGTCGAGAAGATTCTCGACGTTGCCGAGCGGCTCCTCGTGGAGCGCGGCTACGAGCACACCACGATGATCTGAAGAGCAATACGCTAAACCGAAAAAGGTAATCGAAGCCGCGCTTGTGGACTTATCGAGGGTCGAGATTCCCGCCCCATCCATCGGCACCCAGCAGAAGGTCGTCGACATCCTCGACCGCTTCGACTCCCTAACGAAATCGCTCACCGACGGTATCCCCGCCGAAATCGAGGTACGCCGGGCGCAGTACGGGTACTACCGCGACCGCCTGCTCGACTTCCGAAACTAAGTGAGAATAAGTTATCGGTACGCTTTTTTATAAAATGTAAAAAAATACCCCCATAACTTATAAAATGGACACTGAAAAAGAGGGGTGCATCTTGCGTATATACCGACGTGAAAAGTATCTGAAGCGAATGCGTGGTTTCTACCACGATGACGGGATGATCAAGGTGATCACCGGTGTTCGCAGATGCGGTAAATCCTGTCTCATGCAATCAATCGCAGACGAGCTTGTGGAATCCGGCGTAGCGAGCGACCACATCATCTATATCGACCTCGACTCACGGGAGAACAGGAAGGTCAAGACGACCGATGAGCTCGAAAATCTGATTGATATGTCAACTCCAGCAGACACTGAGGGGACGAAGTATCTCTTCATCGATGAGATTCAGAGCGTCAAGGAATTTGAGCTGCTCATCAATGGCTACCGGACAGATGGCGGTTGGTCCATCTTCATTACCGGTTCGAATTCATATCTGCTTTCTGGGCAGCTTGTTACAAAGCTGACGGGTCGCTATATCGAGTTTGAGGTGTTCCCACTCGACTTTGCGGAATATATCGATATGAAGCGTTTTCTCGGCAAGCCTGTCAATGACGTTCTCGTGGGAGAGTTTACCGAGTACCTGACCCTTGGAGGATTTCCCAAAGCGTTGGAGTATGAGGGCGAGGATGAAAAGCGCACCTATATCAAGAGTGTTATTCATGAGATCTTTGAAAAGGACGTCAAACATTCGAACAAGATTAAGAATGTCTCGATTTTCGATGCCGTCCAGACGTATCTCATCAACAACTTTGGTGCGCCGACGAACCTGAAGAACCTCCTTGCGTACTTCAATGATGTCGAGAAGATTCCCATCAAGCGCGAAACGCTCAATCGGTATATCCAGATTCTTGTTGACGCGAAGATCCTTTATCGCTGCTCGAGGTTCGATCTCAAGTCTCGGAGATTGCTTATCCGCGAAGAGAAGTACTACCTGGCTGATCTCGGCGTCTATTTCGCCATGAACACGGATGCGAGGATTAACTACGGGCCGGCGTTGGAGAACGTGCTCTACCTCTATCTTGCATCGCGCGGGTACGAGCTTTCTGTGGGCCGTATTGGGAAGCTCGAGTGTGACTTCATCGCTCGTAGGCGCAATGCTTACGCCTACATCCAGGTCTCTATGTCGATTGCCGACAGAGACGTAGAGGAGCGCGAGTACAGGCCGTTCGGCCACATCAGGGATGGGTATCCGCGCTACTTGTTCACGCTTGATCCTCTATTGCAGGAGAGGGATGGCGTCAGGCACCTTAACATGGCGTCGTTTATGCAAGATGGCGGTGATCTTATTTGAGCGGCGGCCAGATTCTTTTGCTCCCTAGTGCGCAAACAGTGCGGGCATCAAATGAGGACCATTGCCTCACGTAGAATCGATAGATTGAGGACTTGTTTTGATGTTGACAAGCTTTTGGCCAGTGACTCCTATTGCCGAGTGGGAATAGCGGAAATAACAGCCTCCGGACCTTTTGGTTCGGAGGCTTTCTTTTTCGTTCTGTTCGGAAGGAGCTCCTTGCCAGAGTCCCATGGATAGCGAACGGCTTTATCGAGCGTGTGCGTTTTCGTAGGCGCCTTTGATTTCTTCCGGCAAATTGTCGGGAATCAGCGTCTCCAGCCTATCCTCGCTGCCATCTTGAATCGCTTGCTCGTAGTACCAGCATTTGAACTTCAACATGTCCAGGGCACGGTTCATCTTCGCGATCTCCGACTCCATGTGGGCCTTCCGCTCCTCGAACATGGCCTTGCGCTGGGGGTATGTTGATGGACCCTCTGCACACCATTTCATGAACAGACGGATGTCCTTGATCTCCATTCCCGCCTTCTTCAGGCATTCGATGACCCGAAGCGCCTCGAGTTCCGTATCGCCGAATCGGCGAATGCCGGACGTCCGCTCCAGCCCCGGGAACAATCCCTGCTTGTCGTAATACCGCAGCGTTGAGGCGGGCAAGCCGAGCATTTCCGCCACCTGTCCGATTGTGTACATGGCCCCTCCGAATAAATCTCGAATTCATTCCTTGACCTAAAGTCAGGTTTAGGTATTACCTTCATTCTCGTCAATACAAATCGGTAGCGCAAGGGGTGGTCCGTAATGGGCAAAACGGTTTTCGCCGGCGGCGTGAACGGTGTGGGCGATATCGCCGGGCATCCCGCTCTGGAGCAGGCGCGACGAATGGGCATGGGAGTCTAGACGCGGCTTAGCTGTGCGGAAGCAGTTTTGTACTCAAAACCATCGACAGGAGGAATCAAACATGACGATTAAACAGACGGCGGGCAGAGATGCCCTGGGGGATTTTGCCCCCAAATTCGCACAGCTCAATGACGATGTGCTGTTCGGCGAAGTGTGGAGCCGAGAAGACAGGCTTTCCCTTCGAGACCGCAGCGTGGTGACGGTGGTTGCCTTGATGGCACAGGGCCTGACGGACTCCTCGTTCCAATATCATCTGATGTCCGCAAAGAACAACGGCGTGACCAGGGCGGAGATAGCGGAGATCCTTACGCACGCGGCGTTTTACGCGGGCTGGCCCAAGGCATGGGCGGCCTTCCGTATGGCGAAGGAGGTCTGGGCGGATGACGATGCCACCGACGCAAAGGCCGAGCACCAAAACGAGATGGCCTTTCCCATCGGTGCCCCTAACGACGCATTCGCGAAGTACTTTATTGGGCAAAGCTACCTTGCGCCCCTTTCCACCGAGCAGGTCGGCATTTACAATGTTACGTTCGAGCCCGGCTGCCGCAACAACTGGCACGTCCATCACGCCAAAAGCGGTGGGGGGCAGATCCTCGTCTGCGTGGCTGGTCGAGGGCTTTACCAGGAATGGAGTAAACCGGCACAGGAGCTGTGCCCTGGCGATGTAGTAAATATTCCCGCGGGCGTAAAGCACTGGCACGGTGCGGCGCCCGACAGCTGGTTCTCCCATCTCGCAGTGGAGGTTCCGGGCGAGGAGGCCTCCAACGAGTGGTTGGAGCCCGTGGACGACGAGCAATACCTTAAAGCGACTGACAAGGAGGCTTAGGCATGGAGCAGTTGAAACTGACGCAGGAATGGGACAAGGTGTTCCCCAAAAACGACAAGGTTGAGCACAGCAAGGCGACCTTCCACAACCGCTACGGCATCACGCTGGCTGCCGACGTGTACGTGCCTAAGAACGCGGAAGGCAAGCTGCCCGCCATCGCCGTCAGCGGCCCGTTTGGCGCGGTGAAGGAGCAGTCCTCCGGTCTGTACGCGCAGAAAATGGCGGAGCTGGGCTTTTTCGCAATTGCCTTTGACCCGTCCTATACCGGCGAGAGCGGCGGTACGCCCCGCTATGTGGCATCCCCGGACATCAACACCGAGGACTTCTGCGCAGCGGTGGATTTCCTCTCCGTGCAGGAAAGCGTTGACCCGGAGCGTATCGGCATTATCGGTATCTGCGGTTGGGGCGGCATGGCAGTCAATGCGGCGGCCATCGACACCCGTATCAAAGCTACCGCGGCTATGACCATGTACGATATGACCCGCGTGACCGCAAACGGCTATTTTGACGCCGAGGATTCCGAGCAGGCGCGCTTTGAAAAGCGGAAAGCGTTGAACGTGCAGCGCACCGAGGACTATAAAAACGACGGCTATGCGCTGGCGGGCGGCGTGGTCGATCCGCTACCGGAGGACGCGCCGCAGTTTGTAGCGGACTATTACGCCTACTACAAAACTCCGCGAGGCTACCATCCCCGCAGCCTGAACTCCAACGGTGGTTGGAATGTGACGTCCTCGCTGTCGTTCCTGAATATGCCGATTTTGCAATACAGCAGCGAAATTCGCTCTGCGGTACTGCTGGTGCATGGCGAGAAAGCACACTCCCGCTATTTCAGCGAAACCGCGTACGGCAAGCTGACGGGGGACAACAAGGAATTGCTCATTATCCCTGGTGCCAGCCACACCGACCTTTACGATCAGATGGACATCATTCCGTTTGAAAAACTGAAAGCATTCTTTGAGGAATATCTGAAATAAGGCGTGCCTTGATTTAATGCCAAGCCTCCAGCAACGATTCTTCTAAAGAGTGGGAGTAGCTGAAACGAGGCGATTGATTAACTCCATTCGTTTTGGTTACAAGAAAACATGCTGCGCGCCTGCAGCATGAAGGAGAGGGAATCCTATGAATATCGTTGTATTGAGTGGTAGCCCGCGCAAGGGCGCCAATACCGACACCATGGTCGAGGCGTTTGCCGAGACCGCGCGCGAGGTCGGCCATACGGTCGAGGTTATCCGCGTTGCCGGCAAAAAGATCGCTGGTTGTCTGGGATGCCAGTACTGCTTTACCCATGAGGGCACCTGTGTGCAGAAGGACGACATGGCCAACGTGATCGAGTCGCTGAAAGGTGCCGATATGGTCGTCTTTGCCTCGCCTATCTACTGGTTTGATATCACCGCGCAGGAGAAGGCCGCCATCGACCGTCTATACGCCTTCGGTGCCACGGGCTTCCCGTTCACCAAGACGGCCCTTTTGCTCGATAGCCACAGCGAGGGCGTCTATGATGCGGCGATCGCTATGTACAAGTCAACCTGCGCGTACTGCAAGTGGGAGGACCAGGGCATTGTCACCATCAGCGGTATGACCGAGCGCGACAGCATGGCCTCCTCGCCCAAGTTGGAAGAGGTGCGAGAGCTCGCTCGCAAGCTCGCCTAAGGACAAGAAGAACGCATGGCAATCGGTGTTGGTGGAAAATGCTTGCTATCCTTACCAAGAGGAATGCTGATTGCCATGCGTTGATGCTTCCGCGGACAATTCCGGCGTGCTAAAACGCCTTCTCGTTCAAGAATTCCCTGAACGCGGGAATGTCAAAGCCAACGAGACCACGCCCGCGCTCTCCAATGACGCCGTCCTCCAGGAGGCGGCGTTTGTATTGGCTTGCGTAGTTGCTGGCGACGCCCATGCGTTTGGCTATCTCCGAGACCCTGCTGGGGCCAGAATCGGGCAGCATCGCGAGCAAAAACTCAATGTCTTTATCGGAAAGCTCCCGATAGGTCGTTTCGAGAGAAGCCCGATGTCATGCTTCTCGAGTTGCCTGAAGACGCCATTCATGCCCGTGCGCCAGTTGCCCTGAGTCTCCTGAGCATATGTCCGATCGATGCCGACTGGCCCAATCTGAACGCCGCTTATGCACGCGCGAGGCTGTGAGAGGCGGCTATCTGCCGCTTCTTTGGTTCGCTCGATAATATCTTCGAGCATGCCTGGCATGGCGGAGCCATTTGCTGCGATCCATGGTAGCTCCTTTGCAGGTTTTGCTAGTTTTTGCAACTTTTGCTAACTTTTGCAAGTTTTACTAACGGCTTAACATGCCTTGTGCCGTGGGGTTGCGGGAGTGAAAAACGGGGATTCCTATTATTCTGACTGCGTTGCAGCGAGCGGGGCCCGGAGCGCGATGTTGCTGCGCTTCGGGCCCCACCGTTTTGAGAGCTTATGGCGGTTCTGCCGCTGTCCTAGTCAAACAGACTGGGCATGTCGTTTTCTTTCATAAGGGCACCGGCGGAGGGCAGACTCTGCGCGGTGAACTTCTCGGCCGAGACGCCGGCGCCAAGGATCTCTTCGGTTGTGCCGACGGTGGTGACCGAGCGGCCCTTCTTGGCCGTAAAGGCCTGGACACCCTGCGTGTTGGTAGTCGTCTTGGTCTTGAGCAGCGACGTGTTGAAGTTCATCAGGCGATAGTCGCTCGAGACCAGCGCGATGTCGCGATCTTCCTTGAGCACCTGGGCATACAGCAGCTTGCTGCCGCCGTAGATGGCGTTCTTGAGGCGTTTGCGGTTGGTCTTGGTGACGTATCCAGAAAGCGCGACGCGCACCACGCGGCCGTTCTCAAAGACAAACAGCACGTCGGCCTTATAGTCCTCGGGGTCGATGACCCAGATGACGCTCTCGTCGGGCTCCATCTCAAGATCGGTGGGCAGATACGAGCCCAGCTGTGCCGACTTGGTATCCTCAAACGCCGCAACCTTGCACTTGTACACCTGGCTCTTGTTGGTAAAGACCAGCAATTCGTGGGTGTTGGAGGACGGAAACTCGATAAAGGGTTTGTCGCCGTCCTTGTACTTGAGCGTGGTCGCCTTCTTGAGCACGCGGTCTGTCATCTTCTTAAGGTAGCCATCGCGCGAGAGCATGATGGTGACCGGGTACTCCTCGACCTCGGGCTCCAAGCTTACTTCGATAACCTCATGGGGCTCAATCCTGCCCGTGCGGCGCGGCATCACGTACTTCTTGTTGACTGCGGCCAGCTCGTCGCTGATGACCTTCTTGATGTTCTCCTCGCTGGAGAGGATCTCCTCAAGCTCGGCAATCTCACCCTCTAGCTTGGCGATGTCCTTGGTGCGGTTGAGGATGTACTCCTCGTTGATGTTGCGGAGTTTAAGCTCGGCAACAAACTCGGCTTGGGTCTCGTCGATGTCGAAGCCGCGCATAAGGTTGGGCACGACCTCGGCTTCGAGCTTGGTACCGCGGATGATGGCGATGGCCTTGTCGATATCGAGCAGGATCGCCTCGAGGCCGTGCAGCAGGTGCAGGCGCTCGGACTTTTTGCCCAGGTCAAAGTTAATGCGGCGACGCGTGGACTCAATACGCCACTTGACCCACTCGTGCAGGATCTGGCGCACGCCCATAACGCGAGGGTAACCATCGACCAGCACGTTGAAGTTGCACGAGAACGAATCCTGCAGCGTGGTCGAGCGATAGAGCTTGGCCATGAGCTTGTCGGGGTCGACGCCGCGCTTAAGGTCGATGGCGATGCGCAGGCCCGAGAGGTCGGTTTCGTCGCGGATATCGGCGATCTCCTTGACCTTGCCCTCCTTGGAGAGCTTGACGATGCGCTCGATGATGACATCGGTCTTGGTGGTGTAGGGGATCTCGTAGACCTCGATGATGCGCTCTTCGGGAATCCAACGCCAGCGGGAGCGGATCTGGAAGCTGCCCAGGCCGGTCTCAATAATCTTCTCCATCTCCTCGCGGTGGTAGATGATCTCGCCGCCGGTCGAGAAGTCGGGCATGGGCATGTACTCGAGCAGGTCGCAGTCGGGATCCTGCAGGTAGTGCATCGTTGCGGTACAGACCTCGTTGAGGTTGAAGCCGCAGATGTCGGACGCCATAGCGACGCCGATGCCCTTGTTGGCCGAGACGAGGATATTGGGGAACGTGGTGGGCAGCAGGCGCGGTTCCTTCATGGCGCCGTCGTAGCTGTCGACGAAGTCGACCGGGTCCTTGTCGATGTCCTTGAAGATCTCGGCGCTGATGGGGGAGAGCTTGGCCTCGGTATAACGTGAGGCGGCGTAGCTCAGGTCGCCCGAATAGTACTTGCCAAAGTTGCCCTTCGACTCCACGAAGGGGGCAAGCAGCGCTTCGTTGCCCGTCGCCAGACGCACCATCGTCTCGTAGATCGCGGCGTCACCGTGCGGGTTGAGCTTCATGGTCTGACCCACAATGTTGGCGCTCTTCTGGCGCTCGCCCTTGAGCAGACCCATCTTGTACATGGTGTAGAGCAGCTTGCGGTGCGAGGGCTTAAAGCCGTCGATCTCGGGGAAAGCACGCGAGACGTTGACGCTCATTGCGTAGGGCATGTAGTTGACCTCGAGCGTCTGTGTGATCGGCTGGTCGGTGACCTCGGAGTGCAGGCCGATGACGTTCTCGGCGTTGACCTGCTTTTTCTTTGGCTGGTTCTTCGTCTTCTTCTTTGCCACGATTTCCTCTTGAACTTCTTATGGGCCGTCGTTATCGATTTGCTGCTATTGCAGGTCCAGCTGGTCCAGGTATTCCTTGCCATGCTCGGAGATATGGCGCTTGCGGCCCGCCTCGTCGTTGCCCAGCAACAGGTTGAACATGGTCTCCATCTTGGTGACGTCCTCGGGCTCCACCTTGATCAGGCGACGCGTCTCGGGGTTCATGGTGGTGAGCCACATCATGTCCGGATCGTTCTCACCAAGACCCTTGGAGCGGTTGATGGAGCACTTTTGGTCACCAATCTCCTTGAGGATGCCGTTCTTCTCGAGCTCGGTGTAGGCAAAGTAGGTCTTCTCTTTGCAGTTGATCTCGTAGAGCGGCGACTCGGCGATATACACGTAGCCTTCGTCGATAAGCGTGGGCACCAGGCGGTAGAGCATGGTGAGCACGAGCGTGCGGATGTGATAACCGTCGACATCGGCGTCCGTACAGATGATGACCTTGTTCCAGTTGAGGTTGTCCAGGTCAAAGGCGCCGAGGTTCTTGATGCGCTTGTCTTTGATCTCCACGCCGCAGCCCAGCACGCGCATGAGGTCCATGATGATGTCGGACTTAAAGATGCGCGGGTAGTCCTCCTTCAGGCAGTTGAGGATCTTGCCGCGGACGGGCATAACGCCCTGGAACTCGGCATCGCGCGAGGTGCGAATGGCACCTGCTGCCGAGTCGCCCTCTACGATGTAGATTTCGCGGCGGCTCTTGTCCTTGGAGCGGCAGTCGATGAACTTCTGCACGCGGTTGGCCATGTCGGTCTTCTGCTGCAGGTTGGTCTTGATGCTCTGGCGCGTCTTCTCGGCATTCTCGCGCGAGCGCTTGTTGATGAGCACCTGCTCCATGATCTTGTTGGCGGCGTCTTTGTTCTCGATCAAGTAGGTCGAGAGGCGTTCCTTAAAGAATGCCGTCATGGCCTGCTGGATAAAGCGGTTATTGATGGCCTTCTTAGTCTGGTTTTCGTAGGACGTCTGGGTGGAGAAGCAGTTGGTCACCAGCACCAGACAGTCCTGGACGTCCTGCCATTTGATGCCGCTCTCGTTTTTGTTGTACTTGCCCTGTTGCTTAATGTAAGCATCGATGGCGCTGGTCAGAGCGCTACGGGCCGCCTTCTCGGGTGAGCCGCCGTTCTCGAGCCACGATGAGTTGTGGTAGTACTCCTGCATCATGAAAGTGCGCGAGAAGCACATGCACGCGGTGATTTTTACGTTGTAGTCGGGCAGGTCCTCGCGGTCGCGACCGCGACGGTCGGCCTCGATAAAGAAGGGCTCGGTAAGGTAGTCGGTACCGACCTTCTCGAGCACATAGTCCTCGATGCCCTTGGGATAGCAAAAATCCTCTTCGGAAAACTCGCCATCGTCGCCCTCGATACGCAGGCGGAAGGTCACGTTGGCGTTGACCACGGCCTGACGGCGCATGGTCTCGCGATACCAATCGTGGGGAATACTGATGGAGGTAAAGACCTCAAGATCGGGACGCCACTTGATGGTGGTACCGGTGCGGTTCTCGTCGCTGGGCTCAATCTCGAGCGCCTTCTTTTTGGCGCCGACGACCTTGCCCTTCTTAAAGTGCAGGGAGTACTTGTTGCCGTCGCGCCAAACCGTGACGTCCATGTACTCGGAGGCGTACTGGGTCGCGCAGGAGCCCAGGCCGTTGGTGCCGAGCGAGAAGTCGTAGTCGCCGCCCTGGTTGTTATTGTATTTGCCGCCGGCGTAGAGCTCGCAAAAGACGAGCTCCCAGTTAAAGCGCTTCTCGGAGGGGTTCCAGTCGAGCGGGCAGCCGCGGCCGTTGTCCTCTACCTGAATGGAGCCATCGCGAAAGGCGGTAAGGGTGATGAGCTTGCCGTAGCCCTGGCGCGCCTCGTCAACGGCGTTGGACAGAATCTCGAAGGCAGCGTGTGCACAGCCATCGAGTCCGTCCGAGCCAAAGATAACGGCAGGGCGCAGGCGTACGCGCTCCTCGTCCTTGAGCTGGCGGATACTGTCGTTACCATAGTTTGCGGTGTTTTTTGCCATACTCGCTCTCTCGGTGCTCCTTTGCTGCGTTTAAGTCATATAGATAGTCAAGGTAGCATAGCCCAGCCCACAGACGATTCCAACCAACACGAAATCCATCGAACAATCGTTCGATTAGATAATGAATGCTTGGAATGCGGGAGGGACCTGTCCTGTCCTATCCAAACATCTGCGGCAGGTCGATGAAGACGGTTCGATCGCTTTCGCCAGCTTCGAAGCCCGAACGGGAGAAGAATCCATAGCGATGGCACTTGAGCCCCGTTGCCTCGACTTGGGTGATTTCCTCGTCGACCATTTTTTGCGTGACGGGGGATTTGCGGAACTTTGCTTCGTAGAATGCGTAGCCCTCGGGGTCTTGCGTTACCACATCGAATTCGCCGCTCGTTTTGTTTGCGGGATCGTCGTACCAGTACTTGCCTATGGCGTCGAAAGCCGGTTCGATCTTGCCGGTCCTGTTCTGCCGCACGAGGTATTGACGGCAGATCTCCTCGAACATATGAGGAACGTAGTTTTCCTCGAAGTCTTGGGAGACGTGACGATCATAGAAGACTTCCGGGTCGAGCAGCTGACGTGCTGAGGCATTGCGGAAAACATAGCGATAGTAAAAGAGCGAAAGCGGATCCACTACAAAGTAGCCAGACTTGCGCTTGTTCGTAGGGTCGTTGATGGGTGCACGCTTTTGGACGATTTCGAGTGACATGAGCTTGTCGAGCACGTCTGCCATGGCCGGACCGCTCGAGACGTGCGACTGTGCCAGCACGTCCCCCCAACGGGAGTAACCTTGTGCGAGAGCCCCGAAAACTTCGTTGGCGTTGGTCATCTTCGAGATCTCGGCGTTGAGATAGGACGGCACCTCGCTTTCTAAGCGGGCGCCAGGTTCCGTGACGAGCTCGATGATGTTGTCGCGTACGCTTTGGGATTGATCGATGAGGCGATTGTAAAAGGGGATGCCGCCAAAAACGCTATAGAGCCGCACCTTGTCCTCGGGCGAGAACGCGGGATAGAACTTCGCAGCGTCAAAGTAATCCATGGGCTTAAGCTCAAGTGCGAGATCAATTCGCCCGTAGAGGGGGCTTTCATGCTCGATGAGGGATTTCATAATCTCAACGTAGGAGCCGCACAGGACAATGTTTAAACGTGAGTCTTCCCTGTGGGCGTCGATTGAGGTCTGAAGAATGCTGTCTAAGCCTTTAACCGCATCTCTCAAGTAGGGGTATTCGTCGAGAACGAGGGTAATGTTCTTGTCTTTGGCTTGGGCAAACAGAAATTCGATGAGCTCGCGGATGCCTGTGAAGGCGAGCGGAGGAAAGCTCAGCGCTTCAGCAACAAGGACGGACAGACTCTCGAGGTTGTCTGCCTCGGAGGTTTGGCGGCACTCGTAATAGACCGTTGCGACGTCTGACAAATCCGTTAGCGCCTGCTTGATGAGCTCACTTTTTCCGACGCGACGCCTGCCGTAAATGAGAACATTGCGCTGCTCGGGTGCTTTGAGCGTTTTCTTAATACGGGCGAGTTCACGCTCCCTGCCAATGAATTCCACTTACTCGGTTCCTTCCGACTCGGTTTTGTCCGAGTTAATTGTATCGCATGAATCAGTTTATGCTCGAGTTTACTCGGACAAAACCGAGTCGGTTCTGTCCGAGTAAGTTTGAATAGTGAACCGAAGTTGTAATGTCCGCATGGCGATGACGAATATGGTTTTCATAATGACAGATATAGTTGACATTGTCTGATATATGCAATATATTTCTGTCATGTTGCAACGGATACCTGTCCATTACTACGAAAGGAACTCCATGCCGGGCAAAAAGAACCTACGCATGAAGGCGGCGCGCGCGGCGGTTGGCCTTTCGCAAGCTGACTTGGCCGAGGCCGTGGGCGTTACGCGCCAGACCATCGGCCTGATCGAGGCGGGCGGCTACAACCCCACGCTCAATTTGTGCGTGGCGATCTGCAAAGCGCTACGCGTTACGTTGAACGATCTGTTTTGGGAAGACGGGATCGACGTCGACCCTAACGCTCTTTAGGAGTTCGCTATGAAATTTGAAGATTTAAAACTCGTGCAAAAGTGGCGTGAATATGCCGGCCCAAAGGATGAGCGCCTGGAGGCTGAGAGCGCGAAGATCTACAAGATTGGTTTCGTGCTGCTTTCGTTTGGCATGTTGATGATATTTTTCTACCAGTTTATAGCTCGACAGGTTGCGTGGGTTCACAGCGACGCCAGTGAAATGCCGCATGGCTTTGCAACGCCGTTCGAGGCAGCCATGTATTTGTGGCTCGTTCTCGTGATGTTGATTTGCGCAGGACTGCAAACGCGGAAGGGCTATGTCGATACCAATCGTTTTGGGCAAACCGAGCATCTTCCTGTTGGATATTTCCTGCTTCTCAGCGGTCTTAGCGGCGCCGCGTTCGCGCTTGTTATTGCCGCAATGCGCTGTATCGCTGAGGCGCAGATCGTACCGCTCGAAAGCGTCTTTTGGTTGGCGAACCTGGCCACGGGCGTGTTCTGCGGTGCGACGATTTTCGCGGCCACGTTTGCTGGCCTGTGCGCAACGTTTTTCACGGCGAAAAGACGCCGTGCCAAGCTCGAGGCAGAACTCGACTCCTCTGACGACATCTAATTCGCAACGGGCTGGCTCTGGGTATCCAGAACCAGCCTATTTGATGTTCGATGAGCCGAGTCGACGTCTCTCACAAAGGTAACTAGGAGCTAGCGAGGCCTATCCGAATTGACCTCATTGGCGGTGTCGGTTTCGAGCGCCGTGCGGCGGACGCTGTAGGCGACAAGGCCGGCACCAGCCGCGGCGAGTGCTGCTGCGGCTGCCGTCAGGGGGATGTTGCTGTCACCCGTTCCAGCAAGCGCGCCTGCTTTTCCAGAACGCTTGCTGTTACCGCGGTCCTTGCCGCTGCCAGAGCTGCTGCCGCCACCGGAGCTGCCTCCCGTGCCGGAACCGCCGCCGCTCGAGCCGCCATCGCCGTCCACGGTCATCGGGGCGTCGTGAAGTCCTGTCGTATCCGCGCTGTCGCATACGCCGACCTGAACTTCTGAGCGTTCGCATGACGCGTCGGGCACATGAAGCTCGTGCAGTACGGCACCCAGCGCCGAGTTCGCGCCCGGTCGAATTTCCTCGAGCGTTACGGGATCGAGCGCCACCAGATTACGCGCCTTCGCATACAGCGTTACGCGTTTGCCCACTTCGTTGCTCCAGCTCTCGGGGATGGCGAAGCTCATGCGGAACTGTGCCGTGCAACCCGGTGCCAGCACGGCGTTGCCGTTGTCGGCTACCAGCGGGTGCGTTGCAAAACGTGCGCCCAGCGTCTCGAGCGCGTACTTCACGTGTGCCATGTCGTTGGCCGAAGCGTCCTCGGCAAGCTCTGGATCGTAGATTGAAGCCATGCGTGCGTTCAGTCCGAATCCGATGGAAGCGCTGGAGAACGGCTGGCTGGAGCCCTCTCGGTACAGATCGATCGTGCCGGCGGTCAGCAAGGTGTTGCCGTCGTTTCGCACCGTGACCATGAAGGATTCGCCTGCTGCTCCGGGCACCACCGCGCCCGAGGTGGCGACCGCGCCCGTCGGAGTGGCACACGCCACCAAGGGCACTTCGATGCCGTGCAGCTCTGCCTCGCTCTTCTCCGCGCTCACAATGTGCGTGGCGAGTGCGGAGAGCATGCCTCCCGACGTCATAAATGTCGTTATCTGATCGACGGGATGGTCCAGCTCGCACATCACGAACGGCTCCATGAACAGATCACCTGCCAAGGTGCTGGCGAAGATGCGGAAGTGCTTGCCCATCACTGCTACTGGGTTGCCTTCTTCGTCGTAGGTTTGTCCCACCTTGCCATCGGTGTTCTCTACATAGAGCACGCACCTGCCGTTGTTGCTTACGCTAAACGATGCCGGGCCACAGCCTGCGGCACCCACGGGCTGCGTTGCAAATGCCGATGCGCCTCGCGTCCAAGTAATATGCTGCAGCTGTTCGTTGACGGTTGCCAAAAAGCCCGAATGCTGTGGCCACGGCGCCGCACGGGGTACCGTGGCGTCTGGTGGCATAACGCCCCAGCCCGCAATGGACTGGCCGATTACGGCGTACGATGCGCAGCCGCAACCGTCTGCAGTCTCGTACGCAACGGGCACCACCATTTTGCCGTTGATATTTTCGGGCTCGCCCAGCTCGATACTCGACGGTGCTTGTGGAAAGCGGAGAACTTGGCGGAACGTCAGACTGTCGCCCGAAACGTCCGACCATAGGGTAAAGCACTCCAGCGCAACCTCGGCCTCGCTGCCGAGCGCCTTTTCTGCGGTGGTCCCGCGGCGGTGGAGGTAAGCGCCCGACAGACGTCCGTCGACCAGCGCCTTGCCCACCGTGATGCGTGGGCACTGCAGACAGTTGTGGCCATCCTCCTGAAGGCGGCCGCGCGAGATGCTGCGCCACGACGTGTGCGACATCACGCGAATTCCGTCGTTGCTTATGCGCAGACGCACAACGGACAGTATGCTGGCTGTGCTTGCCGTATCGAAAAGGGTGTTGTCGCCGTCGGGGCGCTCGCCCGAGACCAACAGCACGTAGGCGTCCTGGTTTCCTCTTCCGTCCGTATATTCCACCACGTCGAAGTCGTAATCGTATATGCCGTCGCGCTCCACGTCGCCCTCGCCAAACCCAAGGGGAAAGTCCACGGGCGTGGGAGCGGACCACGTGCCGTTTGCCTTTGTGTGCACCACTAGGCGCGAGCGGCCATTGTCGCCGTAGCGCACCGAGGCGATACGGAACAGGCATTCTACGCCGGCAATCATTGCCAGCTTCATGTGGGCTTCGCTGAGCACGCCAGCAAACAGCACGTTGTCGCTCGAGGGTTTGATGCCGCCACGCTCGTCTTCCGATACACCAGCAGAATTGGCGTTGGGGTCCGCAGCGGCGTCCTTCGCCTGCCCGATATAGGTGTACTTATACATCGTCGCGGCGTTTTCGTCGTTCTCTATCAGTGCATGGACGAAATGCTCGATCTGTCCCGTGTCGTCGCTTTCTGCATCCGCCTCGAGCTCAATGCGCGTGACCGCTTGATCCCAATCGCGCACGACGGGCGCGACGTTTACGACAGCGGCCTTAACCTCGGCGCGTGCGAGCAGCTCGGCGTTGGTGACGATGGTGGCCGATGCGATAAATTGCGGCACGCCGCCCGCCTCGATGTTGCCGGGCGTGCCGAAGCGGGCATCCAGCGTGTAAGGCGTATCTCCACCCAATGCGAGCTCAGAGCGCTGGAGCACATACTGGTTGCCATTGTTCACCGACATATTCCACGAATCGAGGAGTGTGGGCCACGACCCCGACCAAGCCTTGGTGGTCCACTTGAACATTACGAACTGGAGTATCACATCGACATCGACGTCTGCACCTACGCGCAGTCGCGGAAGCTGGTGTCCATCTGCCTTCTCGTACCCAATGAACAGCGTGAGGGATGCGGCGCCGCGCACGGCAGACGAAGCGACGCCTGCAACGCCGGCGCCAAAGGTGACGGCAAGCCCGATCTGGATGGTGAATGAGCCCGAGGTGTTTGAAAAGTCGAGCGAAATGCTTTTAAAAAACGCCGCGCCGCTGCCGTGCGTGTGGGCACCCACGGCGAGTGCCAGCTTCGCCAGCACCCAGGGGTTGACGTTTAGGAAAAACGGCACCGGTCCTAGGGTAAACTGCTCGGTCCAATTGAGGTCGGTTCTTACCTGGAAGAGGGCTTTAATATTGCCGTATGCGGGGTCGTTGTTGTTGCCCCAGGTTTTGCCCACCCAATCGTAGGCGAGCGAGCCGTACAGCTGTGTGGCGATATCCATCGTGAACAGCGGCGTGCAATGGTGGCGAAGGAGCTTGGTGTTTCTTGGATCGGTGCCCGAACCGGCACTCATGCTTTTGTACTGATTCCACTTCCCCTCCATCTCGTCGAGGTAGCGGTTTGCCTGCTTGGCGCCCGACTCACGCGGTGACTTCTTCCAGTATTCCGGATCAGGGTTGCCCGAATCGTTCATATAGCTGGCTGGTTTGTATCCTCCGCCAAACAGCACGTATCCAGCAAACGAGAAATCGAAGAGGATCGGAAATGTGGGCATCCAGCACGTGAACTTATTGCCGCCGATGCCGGGAAACGCCGCGGGGAAATCAAACGGAGTGATCTCTTGGTCCATGGTGGTGGGGACGATAGTGGTCGAGCCCGATTCTGCCTTTGCCGCCGGCGCAGTGACAACGGCCATGGGGGAGGAGAGCGTGTAGGTTTTGCCCTGGTAGTCGAGGACAAAGCGCAGCTTGCATCCTTCTTCCAGAAGGCTCGATGCCACGTCGAGGAACTTGTCTTCGAGCGTGAACGTCGCCAGATTATCCGCGCCCGATGCGCTGGCCTTGATCTGGCCGATCTGCGTGACGGTTTCGGGTGAGCTGCCCGCAGCATGCGTCACTTTGTTGATGCGCAGCGTTGCCTGTCCACCCTGTGGCAGATGTGCCTGCACGGTAAAGGCATGCGTATCGGGCTGCTCGTTTGCCGTGTCGTCCTTCGGCAATGCCATAAACGTGGCGTCGGCGTACTGGATGTCCCATTCGTCGAACGTGAGCTGTCGAAAGTACGGCTCGCCATCGGAGAGCGGACGTGTGGGTGCGGTAATAGCGGTGCCGCCTTGGACACGCGCGAGGGGAATCTCGACATCGCGGTAGCCCGCCATGCTAATGGAGATGCCGCCGTTAAAGTCGTACGCGTCGAGAAGCGTTGTCTCGTCCACGTAGCCTTCCGAAAGAGGGGCGACCTCAAAGATGGCCGTGCCTTCGTCATCGGTCGTGGCGGTGAGCTGCTTGCCTGCGGCATAGCGCGATATGAGCGTGACCTGGGCACCCGTGATGGGCGTATTCTTGTTGGCGACGTCGACCACGACCACACCAAACATGGTGCGCGAGAGCACCAAGACCTTGAAGGGATCATCTTCGTCGGCGTATGCCTCGGCGGGGGCGAACGGCAATATGAAGGCGTTTGCGCTTCCCGGCACGCGCGGCAACATAATGCTCGCCAGCGAGGACGCTCCGGCAACAAGTAACGAACGGCGATCAAGCATCTTTGGCTCCCATCCCGCAGGTATCGGTGGAAATAATCCAATTTTGCGAGAAGGCATCCTGTCACGGTAGTGCCGTCCGAGGGCCAAAATGTCCAATTTGAGCGAGCGAAGCGCCGGGGCTCCGGGGCGCACGTGCCGCGCTAGGCAGTCTGGCCGCTAACGCAGCATATGCGCGACCAGTTCGGTGCGCGTGCCGATGCCAAGCTTTGCATACACGTTGGACAGTCGATTTTTAACGGTACCTGGCGACACGCCCATGTGGCGTGCGATTTCGGCGTTGGTCCATCCGCGGCAGGCGAGCATGGCCATGGTGAACTCCGTGGTCGTTAAATCGTCGGCAACGTCCTCGCCCGAATCGGGGTTGTGGATGCGCCGCCAGCCGTAGCTGAATCGATACGTAATCTCGATGATACGTGCGAAATCGTCAGGGTATTGCGATTTTAGGCATGCCTCGATGAGCCCCTGCAAAAGGCCGTGGTGCTCGCCGATGAGTTCGATAAGGCCGTCGGGACGCGCAATGTCCCAAGCGGCTCCGAAGTGTGCTTTTGCGGCGTCGATGTCCTTGAGGCTCATACAGGCCATGGAAGCCGACAGGTGCAGGAACAGCTCCGAGATGGGATAGCTTCCCTGTTTCATGATCAGGGCGTTTTCCGCCATGCCCAGACTGCGGCCATATTCGCCGCGCAGGTACAGGGCATGCGCCATCACGTAGCTGGCGAACAGGCGCAGGCCTTCGGGCAGATGAGCCGCAAGCGGATAAAACTCTTCGGCGGAATGCGGGGAGGGCAAGTGCAGCAGGACGCTCGCAGCGGAGGCGAACAGGATATGCGTGGCGTGGACGGCGGGCGATTCCTCGTCAGTTGGCGTATCGAGGATGCCCGCAAGGCAACGGCGGGCATCGGGGATACGATTGAGCGACAGACTGGCATATCCGCAGATAAGGCATGCGGAATAGCGCAGTGCGGGGTCGGTGGCGTCAAGATAGAGGCGTGCTGCCTCGGCGGCGAGCGTGGCCTGTCCGCGAAAGTACAGCGCTTCTGCCGTGGCAATGGCGCGCGAATCGGGGTCGGAAATGCCTGCAACCGCAGCGTCAATCTGGCCCGGCACAAAGGCAGTGCACATCAACGGCATGGGAATGCGCGGGTAGCCATCGCGGTCCATCTTCCATCTCCCATCAGGTGGCAACACTAGCAGCAATTGTACTCCTGTTGCTCGGGACCCCTTTCGTTTTACTGTTCGGTTAACGCTGCGGATCGTTTTGGAAGGCTTACGAGCATGGTGGTCCCGTTCTCGGAACTTGCTTCGACCTCTACCGTGCCGCCGTGCAGGGCCGCAATCTCCCAAACAAGCGCTAGCCCGAGTCCTGCGCCGCCGTATGCCCTGCTGCGGGATTTATCTAGACGAAAGAACGGCTGGAAGATGCTCTCTCGGTACTGTTTGGGTATTCCCGGGCCCTCATCTTTGACTCGCAGGAGCACGTGGCTGTCGCTGTCGCTGATGGAGACATTGACAGTCGAGCCGGAGCGGCTGTAACGGATGGCATTTTCGACCAGGTTAAACACCAGCCGATAGAGGAGCGTGTCGCTCCCGATTGCTAAAGCGTCTCCAGCACAGTTGAGGGCTATGCTCCTATTTTCGGCAAGTGGCGCAAGGTCGGTGAGGACCTCTTCGGACAAGGGGCCAAGTTCAACATCGTCCTCGCAAGGAACGCTGCGGAGCTCACTCATTTCGAGCAATACCTTGGTCATTCGAGACACGCGCTCGGTTTGTTCTTGCAACAGGTCGAGCAGCTCGGCTGTTTCGGGTTGCAAACCGGAGTGCTCGGAGATGAATAGTTCAATCTGTGCTTGCATAAGGGCGAGCGGGGTGCGCAGCTCGTGTGCGGCGTTGCCGGTAAACTGACGCTGTGCAGAGAACCCTTCGCCAAGACGGGCGATCATGTCGTTGAAAGAGGCGCTGCATCGTTGTAGCTCGATGGGCACATCTTCACTGAGCCTGATTTCGCTTAGGTTGTCAGGCTGCACACGCTCGACCTGGGCCGCAAAAGCCCGTAGCGGTTTGAGTGCACGGCCGCTCACAAAGTATGCCAGCGCGCCGCCAAGGAGTGTGACTCCAGCCGTGATGTACCAGGCTGTCGTGCCAAAAGACTCCTGTGCGTCGTTTACGACGATCGTGACCTCGTCATCGAGGCTCTCCTTCGTTGGGTCAAACGCCTGAGGTGCATCTACGCCGGCTGCGCTAAGGGCCGAGATGTCGCTGCCGATAGCATCCATGTAGCGCATGCCCGTATAGCCGACCAGACAGTTCGTCAGCACGCATGCCGCACACGTCAGCAGTGCCGTCATAATCGTTATGCGCCATTGCAGCGAAAGCCTTTTCATTCGCTATCCTCCATAACGTAGCCCTCTCCAATCCGATTGCGAATCGGGTCGTATCCCAAAGCGCTGCGTAGCTTTTTGCGGAGTGACGAGATATGAACGCGGGTTGCGTTGCTAAAGCTGTTCACACTGCTATCCCAAACGTGCTCGATAAGCTCCTCTTGACTTACCGGACGCCCCTGATTAAGCATCAGGTATTCCAAGATTCCCGTTTCCTTGCGCGTAAGAGATAAAGCCTCGCTGTCCACGGAAGCGATGCGCGCCTTGGTGTCAAAGCGGAGCTTTCCACAGGTTAATACTATGTCGCTTTGTGCGAAGCGCCTGAGGGTAAGGCTGCGGATCCTTGCCGCAAGTTCGTCCAGATGAAACGGCTTGGTGAGGTAATCGTTGGCGCCGGCATCGAGTCCGTCGACTTTATCGGATACTTCGCCACGCGCGGACAGAATCAGCACCTTGGTCTCGCAGTCGGTTTTCCTAAGTTCCCTGAGTACGGTCATGCCGTCGATACGGGGAAGGTTGAGGTCGAGTACCACGAGGTCAAAGACTTCGACGCCCAGCAGGTCGAGCGCCTCCTGCCCATCGTGGCAGCAGTCGACGCTGTACGCCAAGTTTCGCAAGCTGCGCGCGATTGCATCGCACAGTGCTCGCTCGTCTTCGACGATCAAAATACGCATAACAGTCTCCTTGCACATTCCAAATCGCGCTTAACACGGATTTTATAGTCGATATGGTCCAATGGTCGCGTAACGAAAGGAGTGGTTGGGTTGTTCAAAGCGGTAAAACCCGTGGTACAGGTCACTTTGTTGATCGTCGGAATTGCCATGGTGTGCTTTGGTGTTATGCGTGGCGAGGCGGATGCCGTGCTGGCCAAAGCGATTAGGCTGTGCTTGGAGTGTATCGGAATTGGATAAAAGAGAAAACACTGCGTCGCATGTTTTGGCCCGATTTCGCGGATTCATCCAGGCGGCGGCGACGCTGGTCACCAATATTCACCTGCCAAACTTTGCCAAAGGAAGCATCTATCAGGGCGCGGGAAAAACAGTCTGCGTACCTGGACTTAATTGCTATTCGTGCCCCGCGGCATCGGGTGCGTGCCCCATCGGGTCGTTCCAGTCGGTGGTAGGTTCATCCAAGTTCAACTTTTCTTACTATGTTACCGGTACGCTCATTTTGCTCGGCGTGCTGCTGGGGCGCTTTGTATGCGGGTTTTTGTGCCCGTTTGGCTGGCTGCAGGAGCTGCTTCATAAGATTCCCGGCAAAAAGTTCTCCACGAAAAAGCTCAAGCCGCTCACGTACATCAAGTACGTCGTGCTGCTGTTTGCCGTGGTAGTGCTGCCTGCGTTGGTGGTCAACGATCTGGGGATGGGGGACCCGTTCTTTTGCAAGTACATCTGTCCACAGGGTGTGCTCGAGGGCGCCATTCCGCTGGCCATTGCCAATGCCGGCATTCGATCTGCGCTGGGGCAGCTCTTTACCTGGAAACTTGCCGTTCTCATTGCCGTGGTGCTGCTGAGCGTTTTGTTCTACCGCCCCTTTTGCAAATGGATTTGTCCACTCGGCGCATTCTATGCGCTCATGAATAAGGTGTCCCTATTGGGGATCCGGGTCGATGCATGCAAATGCGTCTCGTGCGGCAAGTGCTCAAAGGTTTGTCAGATGGACGTTGATGTGGTCCACGCGCCCAATCATGCCGAATGCATCCGGTGCGGAAAGTGCATCGGGGCCTGTCCCGTCGATGCCATCAGCTATCGCTATGGCCTGGATGTGTCGGCGGAAAAGCTCCCCTTGACCGCCGATAAAAAGTAAACAAGCTTCGACAAAACGGAGGAATGACTATGAAGCTTTCTAAGATTGCGGCCCTGTTTATGGTGCCGGTATTGGCCTTGTGCCTTGTGGCATGTTCGGCGCCCGGTGGCAATGCGAGCGAATCTGCGAGCTCCGATCCTAAGATTGCAGAACTCACTGCGCAGAAGCCGGCCAATGCCGACGAGGCCGCCGAGCTGTATGCGAAGCTCATGCAGAAGGAGAACGAGATCTTTTCGAGTGATAACGCGCTGTGGGAAAAGGTATTCAATGCGGCAAATAAAGACTCGGCAATGATTGAGGACGGCAGCAATTACGGCGATTTCCTGCTCAAGACCATCGACGGCGCCAAGGATGAGTTCACGGCGGATGAGCTTAAGACACTCAAGGCCGGTGCACAGCAGATCAAGGAGATCGAGGACAAGCTCGAGAGCCTGGAGAAGGAGTTCCCCGGCTGTGGAAGCACGCCGAGCGCAGGCGAGAGCGTCGACGCTTCGACCGCTGGCATGACGGCTGGTGCCAATGCTTCGAGCGAGGCGACGAAGTTCCCCAGCTTTACGGGCAAGGACCTGGATGGCAACGACGCGAGCAGCGACGAGCTGTTCTCTAAGAACAAGGTCACCGTCATGAACTTCTGGTTCACCACTTGCAAGCCGTGCGTGGGCGAGCTGGGCGACCTTGAGGACCTGAATAAGGAGCTTGCCAAGAAGGGCGGCCAGGTCGTGGGCGTCAATTCCTTTACGCTCGATGGCAACAAGGGCGAGATTGCAGATGCCAAGGACGTGCTGAGCAAGAAGGGCGTGACATATAAGAACATCTGGTTCAAGTCGGATAGCGAGGCCGGTAAGTTTACGTCAAATTTGTTCTCGTTCCCGACGACGTATGTCATCGATCAGAATGGCAACATCGTAGGGGATCCAATCGTGGGAGCCATCAGCTCCGCCGAGCAGCGCGCAGCACTCGACAAGCTTATCGACCAGGCGATTGCGAATAGCGAGCAGTAGAAAACGCGTAAAGCATGGCGAAGATCGTGCGCCGCTGCGCGAAGTAGTCCGCTACCTTTCAAGATAAACTCCACCATATAGAGGTCCCGCTCGGGACCTCTTCTTTTGGGCGCCGTCTCGTTCGTTTTTTGGCACGCTTCGTTACATTCCTCACTGGCTCCGGCAAAAAATGGGGATAGAGTAGGACAAACGCGTCGAATACGAACGGCGGGGGAGAGCGGGCAAGTGCGCCCGCGTGGGAGAGGTTGCCGTCCATGTTGGAGCTCAAAGGTATTTGCAAAAGGTACGTTACGCAGTCGTTTACGCAGGTGGCGCTCGACAGCGTAAGCCTGTCTTTTCGCGATAACGAGTTCGTGGCCATTCTGGGACCTTCGGGGTCGGGTAAAACCACGATGCTCAACGTTATCGGTGGGCTCGATCATTTCGATTCCGGCGACCTGCTGATCGACGGTATTTCGACCAAGGATTTTCACGATCGCGATTGGGATGCCTATCGCAACAACCGCATCGGCTTTGTGTTCCAGAGCTATAACCTCATTCCGCATCAGACCATTTTGGAAAACGTGGAGCTGGCGCTCACGCTTACGGGCGTGGGGCATGCCGAGCGCCGCCAGCGTGCGCGCGAGGCGTTGGAGAAAGTTGGCCTGGGCGAGCACGTGAACAAGCGCCCGAGCCAGCTTTCGGGCGGACAGATGCAGCGCGTGGCCATTGCTCGCGCCCTGATCAACGATCCCGAGATTGTGCTGGCAGACGAGCCGACCGGCGCTTTGGATTCAACGACATCCGTACAGGTCATGGATTTGCTCAAGGACGTGGCGCGCGACCGCTTGGTTATTATGGTCACGCACAATCCCGAGCTGGCATACCAATATGCCACGCGCATTGTCAACCTGGCGGACGGCAAGATCACCGACGATTCCGACCCCTTTGATGTAGTAAAGGCCGCGCGTCGCGAGGCCAAGCCCACGCGCAAAACCTCGATGAGCTTTGTGACGGCGCTGGGGCTTTCTGCTCGAAACCTCATGACCAAGAAAGGCCGTACGGCCATGACTGCCTTTGCGGGCTCGATTGGCATTATCGGTATCGCGGCGATCCTGGCGCTCTCCAATGGCGTAAACGGCTACATCAAAAAGGTCGAGGAGGACACGCTCTCGAGCTACCCGCTCACCATTTCCAAGCAGGATTACGACCTGTCGTCCATGATGGGCGGACAGGGGGCCACGGACGACGATATGTCCAAGAACGAGGGCTCATCCGACGACAGTGCCGGCGGCAAGGCTCAGGGAACCGATAAGATTCCTGTGGTCACGGCCGTAAAGGATATGTTTGCGAGCGTTAAGTCTAACGACATGACGAGCTTTAAGGCATGGCTCGATGCCGGTGGCGACGGCATCGATAAAGAGGTCAACGCCATTCAGTACGGCTACGGTGTATCGCCGGTTGTCTATCGTGCCGGCAAGGGCGATGAGAAGCCTGTCCGGCTGGTGCCCAACGCCATGACCGAGGCCATGAGCGGAGGCGCGAGCTCGGCGGCAACGGTGAGCATGGAATCCATGGGAACCTCGGTCTTTAACGAGATGATTGACGACCAGAGCCTGCTCGACAGCCAGTACGATGTCGTCGCCGGTCATTGGCCCACGTCTGCTAACGAAGCCGTAATGGTGCTTTCGAGCCGTGGAACGGTGGGCGACTACACGCTCTACAGCATCGGCGCGCTGGATATCAACGAGCTCAACGACCTGGTTAACAGCGCCATGACGGCTGACGGTAAGATCGAAACGCCCGAGACCGGCGCCGACTTTACCTACGACGATGCGCTGTCCACGACGTTTAAGGTGCTGTCGCCGGCCGATGCCTATCGCAAAAACGAAGAGACCGGCATGTGGACCGACATGTCTGACGACGCCGACTTTATGGCTGCCAAGGTTGCCGACGGTATTGACGTGCACATTGTGGGCGTGGTGCGACCTAACGAGACGGCCAATGCGAGTGCGTTGTCTCCGGGCATTGCCTATACGCATGCACTGACTCGCCAGCTTATGGAGCGCGCCGCCGATTCGCAGATTGTGCAGGAGCAACTCGACCACCCCGAGACGGATGTCTTTACGGGCAAAACCTTCGACGAACTGCAAGGCGAGGCCAAGCAAGGCGTGGATCTGGGCAGCATGTTCAGTGTGGACGAGGCGGCGCTCAAGAGCGCGTTCTCGTTCGATACGTCTGCACTTTCGGGTGCGGCCGGCGGTATGGACCTGTCGGGTCTTGACTTGTCCGGGCTGGACATTGACCTTTCGGGCGTTGGCAAGGACATCGACTTCAGCGACATCATGGCAAAAGCGCCAACCCCAGATTTCTCGGGTATCTTTGACGGTCTGGAACTCACGCCCGAGCAAATGCAACAGGTGGGAACGCTTGCCAACCAACTGTTTGAGGGCTTTTTGCAGTCTGATCAGTTTAAGGCGCTGTCGCCCGAAGATCTTAAGGACGCGTCAAAGCTCTCTGCCGCATTCTCGACGTATCTTGAGAATGATGACACAGCTCAGCAAATCCTGGCCCAGCTCAAAGCGCTCGGCGGCGATGCCCTGGCCGAGCGTCTGCAGCAGGCGATGAGCGACTATGTGCAAAAGCAGCTGGCTCCGTATCTGCAGCAGGCTATGGATCAGGTGATGAAGGCAATCAGCGAGCAGATAGCGTCGACGGTATCATCCCAGCTCAAGGCGGGCGCGGCAGGGCTCATGGGCCAGATGGCGACGCAGATGTCATCGGGTTTTGCCAACCTGGCGAGCGCTATGCGCGTGGATGCGAGCGCCTTTGCGCGTGCCATCCATTTCAACATAGACGCCGAGGACCTGAGCTCGCTCATGATGAGCTATGCGAAGGCGTCGAAGCTCACCTACGACAACAATCTGACCACGTTGGGCTATGCGGACGAGGCAGACCCCATCTCGGTCAAGATTTTCCCGCGCGACTTTGAGGCCAAGGAGCGCGTGCTCGATCACATCGACGCGTACAACAAGCAGGTCAAAGCCTCTGGCCACGATGAACAGGCAATCTCATACACCGACTACATGGGCATCATCATGGGCTCGGTGACCGACATCGTGAACACCATCAGCTTGGTGCTCATCGCATTCGTGAGTATCAGCCTGGTGGTGAGCTCCATCATGATCGGCATCATCACCTACATCAGCGTGCTGGAACGCAAAAAGGAGATTGGCATCCTGCGTGCGATCGGCGCGTCGAAGCGTAACGTGGCCAACGTATTCAATGCCGAGACCTTTATCGAGGGCCTCATTGCCGGCGTCTTTGCTGTTGTCGTCGTGGTGGCCGTGAGCTTTCCGGTTAATGCCTGGGCGCTTACTGCCAAACAGGTACCCAATCTGATGAGCCTGCCCGTGCAGGATGCGCTGGTGCTCATTGCAATTTCGGTGCTGCTGACGGTTGTCGCTGGCCTGCTGCCGGCCCGTAGCGCATCCAAAAAAGACCCCGTGGAAGCCCTGCGCTCCGAATAATGTGACAAAGGGACGGCCCCTTTGTCACATTGAGACCCTTGCGAAAACGGGGTCTAATTACCGTTCGGCAGGTTAAGAACTCCCTCTCCCCGCTTAATGCTTGACGAAGAGTCCTCTGGTTTATATACCTATCGGTAGGCATATAGGATGTATTGCCGATAGAAATGGAGCAACCATGACTCTCACCACACCAGCCAAAAAAGATTGTCTCCGTGAAAGCGGCGCATTTGCTTGGGTCGTCGTTATTGCGCTCGGCTTAATGTCCGCCGGAACAACTGGCACATATAGCATTATTGCCGGCTCATTCGTTGCTCCAGTATGTGAAGATCTGGGCTTTGACTACACTTCTTTTTCTTTCTATTTCACCGCGATTCTTCTTGGCTTTGCGCTTGGGCTTCCGCTTTTGAGTCGCTTCATTCCAAAAGTAATCGGCAAACCATGGCATATTTGCATTGAACTCGTCCTTATTGCCGCCGGCGCCGCAATGGCGTTCTACACCGAGGTCTGGATGTTCACCGTCTCCGCCGCAGTGATCGGCATCTGCTTTTCGTTTACAACGGGCGTCTGCATGTCCGATGTCATTGACCAATGGTTCAGCAAATCGTCCGGTCTCGCCATCGGCCTCGCTTGGGGCGTTAATTCTCTCTGCACGCTGTTATTGAGTCCTGTCATTACGCTGGTCATCGAGCAGCAAGGCTGGCGTACGGGATACATCGTGCTTGCGGCCGTTTCAGCAGCTATGATTTTGCCTGCAAGCGCATTTATCATTCGCCTTAACCCCTCTGATCGCAATATGCTTCCGTACGGAGAGACCGCCTCCGAAACCCATGAGAGCTGCAGCGCCGATGAGCAGGAAGATGTCCTTTCGGGCATGGCACTCCGCGATGCCGCGAAAACGCCGTCTTTTATTCTCTGTGTCCTCTTGCTGTGCGTGGCGCAGCTCACCTGCTGCATGAACCAGCTGTTTCCAACCTATGCAAGCGAGGTCGGTTTCAATCCTATCGTAGGAAGCTTAATGGTCTCGGCAGCTTCACTCTCCGATATCTTCCTAAATCCCTTCGTGGGCAAAACATGCGACAAGCTTGGCGCTATTAAAGCAACGGTCGCATGGACAGGTGTCAGCATTCTTTCATTCCTGCTTCTTATCATTGGCGGAAGCAATGAGACCGTTTCCATCGTTGCAGCTGGTGTAAACGATGTCATGTTCGCCATCGTTGGAACCGCAATGCCGATGCTTCTCCTCTCGCTCTTTGGATCACGCGATTTTGGAAGGATCTATTCGATTGTTTGCTCAGCGGGCTATGTCGTCGGTGCTTTTGGAATGCCGGTCATGATGAAGGTTTACGGCATGGCAGGGTCATTCCAGGGAGTATTTATCTTCTGCATTGCCTGCAACCTTATGATTGCTGCGTTTGCTATCGTTTCCGGCTTTCTCAATAAGGCTGCTGAAAAGTAATAAGCGCCGATTTGCATCGGCATAGATTGCCATGCAACAGGGGTCGACTCCAAGCCAGACTGGAGTCGACCCCTGTTTTCGTTTTAAAGGTTGCCCGCAGGCACCATGGGTGCCAACATGCGCTTCAGCTTGGCTGGTTTATTTGAACATAAGCTCGACTATTCCCGCCCAAACCGCTTTTTCATCAATATCCTCACCTTGAGCGACCGTATTGCTTGCTCCCTCCAGAACGGTATAAAGAATTTGTACGTAGAGCATTACGTCGGCGCTATCGGAAAACGCGCCAATCTCTACACCATGAAGAAGGATGTCTTTAAGTGCATCCATGGTTCGTTTGGTCGCCGTCGCTTGACGTTCCTGAACTGCAGGAATTCGATTTGCTTGAACGCTAACCTCGGCCAGCACGCGCCGGCGCTTTTCATCGCTTCGATAGCCACCTATAACTGAATTGCCGAGCTCGATAAGCGCGGCCTTGAACCCGTCCCTATCGACTATTAGCGAGTAGTCGCGCTGATAGTCAATGGTCGGAAACATGCTGTCCAAGAGCGTAGTGAAAATCTCCTCTTTTGAGGGAAAGTAGTAGTACACCGACGGCTTGGATATACCGACAAAGTCGCAAATCTTTCCGATAGACGCTTTGTCATAACCGACTTCTGCCACAAGATCGTACATTGCGTCCAATATTTTTTTTCTTGTGCTCACGCTGCATTTCTCCATTGCAAATCACTTCCGCACTACCAACATTATTAAGGATGGCAACGGAACATCAATTCGTGTCCAAACATGACCACTATATACGGCGAACGGTATGTATCAGTAGGCGAGCGGCAATTATTCAAAATTATCTACCGAACGGTAGGTATAGTAGTACTATAGCAGGTGAAACCCCGCTATTGTCGCGGCCGGACAGCATCGCGGGAAACCCGACGGAAGGACCAACCATGTACGAGAACTATCGTATGCCGGGCGAGTTCGAGAAGCGCTCCAACGTCTATGTGACATGGCTTCCCGATTACATCCGTGCAGAGGGCTACGATAACCGCCAGCCCTGCGTTGACGTGATCAAGGCTCTGCTCGAGTATGGCGACGTTACGGTCAACCTCAATTGCGGCACCCCCGGCTCCTATGAGGAGGCTTGCTCGCGCCTGAAGGAGGAGGGGGTTGATCTCGATCGCATCGAGATCACGCAGTTCGAAGACTCCAACTTCTATGTCCGCGACAACGGTCCCAGCATCATGGTCGACGACAAGGGCCATTCTTATATGGTCAACCCCGCTTGGACCTATTACGGCGTGTGGGACAAGAACTCCCCGGAGTGCCAGTCCGCACGTAAGGCAGCCGTTCACATGGCGGTTGCGCTCGGTTGCTTCGATATCGTCAATTCCGAAATGGTTTCGGAGGGCGGCGACCGCGAATTTGACGGTCACGGCACTCTGATCGCCATCGAGGACACGGAATGCCGCAAGCGTAATCCCGAGTTCACGAAAGAGGAAGTAGAGGCCGAGTATAAGCGCATCTACAACCTCAACAAGGTTATCTGGCTTCCGCAGCCTATGCTCGAGGACGACGACTATCGACTGGGCATCCTCGACGAGAAGGAAGACGGAACTCCCGTCTTTGGCATGAGCTTTGCAGCTCACATTGATGAGATGTGTCGCTTTATCACTCCGAACAAGATTCTTCTTGCCGAGGTGTCCGATGAAGAGGCAGCCTCGAGCAAGGCTGGAGCAGAGTCTCGTCGCCGCATTGAGGCAGCCTACGAGATCCTGAGCAACGAAACGGACTGGGAGGGCAAGCCCTTCGAGATCGTTCGTATGCCCACCGCCGAGCCTATTGAAGTCGTTATCGCCCCTGGCGATGAAGATTACGAGCTCTATAAGGGCTTCATCGACGAAATGGGCGGTAAGTTTATGGATGGCACCCCCTGGCCCGAGGGCCCCGTCCACTTCTACGCCGCAGCGAGCTACTGCAACTTCCTGATTTGCAACGGCGTCGTTCTTGGCCAGCGTTATTACCACGAGGGCATGAGCGAGGTCGTGAAAGAGAAGGATGAGCAGGCCAAGGCAGTTCTTGAGAGCTGCTTCCCCGATCGCAAGGTCATCATGATTGATTCCCTCGCGCTTAACCTGTCCGGCGGCGGCGTGCACTGCTGGACTAAGGACGTGGCGGCCAGTCGTTAGTGAGCCTTAGAGCCTGCGCTCTTTGGCTTAGGCGCCACATGTACCGCTCCCCGAGGGATATCCGTGTTTTCCTCGGGGACACATTCAACAATAATTTTGATAATAATTCGAAAGGAAATAGGCATGAACAACAGCCTCCGCGGTCGCGACTACATCAACATCCATGATCTCTCCTCCGAGGATTTCCGCTATCTCATCGATCTTGCCTGGAACCTTAAGGCTCAGAAGAAGTCTGGTGTCGACCAGCGCTACTTCCCCGGCAAAAACGTCCTCGCCAACTTTGAATGGGGCTCGACCCGTACTCGTTGCGCATTCGAGACCTCCTGCAATGATTTGGGCATGGGCTTCACTTATCTGACCAACTCCCACATGGGTGACTGCGAGACCGTCAAGGATGCCATGCGCGTCTTTAACGGCATGTACGATCTCATCGTCTACCGCGCACAGAAGGACGAGCAGTTCCTCTATGACGTCGCCGACCTGGTTGACATCCCGGTCATCAATGCCCTTACTCTCGGCGATCACCCGACTCAGATGCTCGCTGACGCTCTTACGATGGAAGAGCAATGGGGCGGTCTGCGTACGAGCCGCGGCAAGAAGATGGCTTTCGTTGGCAACTGCGCCGGCGCCCCGGTGTGGTATGGCCGTCTGTGCGCTATGCTCGACATGGACTTCCTCGCCATCGGCCCCGACGACCTCCGTCATCAGATGTGCAAGGAAATGATCGAAGAGGTGGAGGCCTGCTACGCCAAGTACGCTCCCAATAGGACCTTTACCATCACCTCTGACCTCGATGCCCTGGATGGCGTTGACGTTATCGTTACCGAGGAGTGGCGCTACATCAACCCCGAGTGCGGCGAAGAGGTTCTGGATCCCGACGACTACAACTCCTGGCTGGGCGATGCCGAGTCTCTGTACCCCTATCGCGTCACCAGCGAGCTGTGCAAGCGCACCAACAATCCCGACATCTTCTGCATGCATGAGCTTCCCTCTGTCCACAACGCGGATCACCGTGTTGGCAAGATGCTCCTCGACCAGTGCAAGAACGACCTTCATCGCGAGATCATCACCGAGGGTTTCGAGATTGCCGACGAGTGCTTTGAGGCCAACGCTTCGGTCATCTTCCGTGAGGCAGAGAACCGTCAGCACACCATCAAGGCCGTTATGTGTGCCCTTCTGGGTCTCTAGGAGCTGCATCAATGGAAAATGCAAAGTTAAAGAGCAGCAAGGTTTACGCATGGGTTCTCGTAATCGCGCTCGGCCTTATGTCTGCCGGCACGACCGGATCCTATAGCGTCATCGCGGGCTCCTTCGTCGCACCCGTGTGCGAGGAGTTCGGGTTTGACTATTCCATCTTCTCGTATTACTTCACCGCAACGCTCATTGGTCTTGCGGCAGCTCTTCCGTTTGTCGGAAAACTCATTCCCAAGGTCGTTGGCAAGGTTTGGCTCCCCGTTGTCGAGCTTATTTTGCTCGCTGCCGGCGCAGGCATGGCCTTCTACACCGAAGCCTGGATGTTCATCGCCGCTGGCGCCCTGATTGGCGTTTGCTTCGCCTTCACCACCGGCGTCGCTATGTCCGACGTTATTGACCAGTGGTTCAAAAAATCTGGTGGCCTGGCAATCGGTCTCGCTTGGGCAGTGAACTCGATTTACATGCTCATCATGAGTCCCGTCATCACCTCTGTCATCGAGGCCGCTGGCTGGAGAACTGGTTATCTGGTGCTCGCCGGTGTTTCCGCAGTGCTCATTCTCCCAGCTTCCATTCTGATCATCCGCTACAAGCCTCAGGACAAGGGCATGCTGCCCTATGGCTACGTCGAGGGCGAGACGGTCACCGAGACCGAGGAGACGACCGAGGATAGCACGCGTGGCGTTAGCTATGCGCGCGCCATTAAGTCGCCTGCCTTCTTCTTCTGCATCGGCTTCCTCTGTCTCGTTCAGCTCACTTGCTGCATGAACCAGCTCTTCCCGACGTATGCTTCCGAGGTTGGTTTTAGCCCCATGGTGGGCGGCTTCATGGTATCCGCTGCATCGCTCTTCGATCTGTTCCTCAATCCGATCGTCGGCACCACTTGCGATAGGTTCGGCAGCACGAAGGCCATTCTGGGCTGGCTCGCTGTCTCCATCCTCTCCTTTGTCATGCTCATGATGAGCAGCGGCAACTCGACGCTCAGCATCCTCGCAGCAGGCGTGAACGACGTAATGTACGTCATCGCTGGCACTGCCCTGACCGTTTTGGTTATGGATGTCTTTGGCTCCCGCGATTTCGGTCGCATCTTCGCGCTGATCTGCTCCGTGGGCTATATCGTCGGCGCCTTTGGCATGCCCGTTATGATGAAGGTCTATGAGCTTGTCGGCTCCTTCCAGGGCGTCTTCATCTTCTGCATCGCATGCAACGTTATTATCGGCCTGTTCTTGCTGCTGGCAAAAAAGACTGGTAAGAACCTCTCTTGGGACGAATAGTTCGATTCGTCTTAGACATACGCTGTAGGGCTTAACCTGCAGCCGCTTTGGGGCATCGACTAACATCGGTGCCCTTTTTCATCGAATGTGACAAAGGAGCAGCCACTTTGTCACATTGAGTGGCATGTAAATCGAGGTCTAATACTTTTCCGAGAAGTGAACGGCCATACTTGGACCTCCGAAGCATCGACATTTTTAGACGTCAAACCCGCAGGATTTGGCTGGCAAAACCGCAGGAAATTGCATCTCGAAAGTGCCGATGCTTCGGGGGCCCGTTTTCACTCGTTCACTTCTCGGGAAGAGTATTAAACCTCGTTGTATGGGGTGCGGCTGGAGGGTGGTCATCGTTCAGTAGCTACCTCTTCCTTGTGAATCGCCTGAAGCGCAAGGCATAATGCATGTGACAAAGGGACAGTCCCTTTGTCACGTTCGTTGATATGAGAGAAGAGTAGATGATTCTATCGTTGGCCCCTATGGAGGGGATTACCGGGCATGTGTTCCGTCGCGTGCATGCGGAGTGCTTCGGCGCGCTCGATTGCTATTACACGCCGTTTTTGCCGCCGCCGCGGGTGGGAAACCGCTTTGGCGGCAAGGCGTTTAAGGAGATCGATCCTGCCAATAACCAGGGGCTCAACGTGGTGCCTCAGCTGATGTCCAAGAACGCGGACGAGTTTGTGTGGGCGGCACAGGTACTCGCCGACATGGGCTATCGCGAGGTCAATCTCAACTTGGGTTGTCCTTCGGGAACGGTTGTCGCCAAGGGCAAGGGTTCGGGTTTCTTGCGCAATCTCGACGAGCTCGAAGTGTTCTTGAGCGATGTGTGCGAGCGGTCGCCGTTGCCGGTATCGGTAAAGACCAGGCTGGGGCTGGAGGGCGATGACGAATACGAGCGCGTGCTCGATCTGTATTGCCGCATGCCGCTGGCAGAGCTGATTGTGCATCCGCGCGTACAGAAGGACCGTTATGCGGGCTCGCCGCGCAAAGAGTTTTATGGCGAGACGCTGGAACGTGCGCCGTTTCCGGTGGCATACAACGGCGATATTTTTGATCTTAAGGACATGGATGCGCTGGTGGAGGCCTATCCCGGCACGCGCCATGTGATGCTGGGGCGCGGCCTGCTCGCGAACCCCGCTCTGGCCCGTATGGTCAACGGCGGCCCTGCTGCCACGACAGCCGAGCTGCAGCGTTTCCATGACACGCTGTTTGCTGCCTATGCAGAAGAGATTGGCGGCAATGCGGTCTTTCGCATGAAGGAGTGGTGGTTCTACGCCAAGTGCGCTTTCGCCGACCCCACTACCGTTCACAAGCTCGTACGTAAGACTAAAAAGGTCGACGAATACCGCGCCGCCGTCGAGCGCGTCTTTCGCGAGCAGCCACTTTCGCCCATAGCCCGCTTCCACGGCTAGCTAGTCATCGGGGACGTTCTTTAACGACTAGTCATTTAAGAACGTCCCCGATGACTGCCCGCAAAAGCTGTACACCAGCATCCAAAGATGCCGGAAAATGTCGACTTTGGATGCTGGTGTATATGTTTAGGCCGTATGGGGTGGGGCCTTGGACGGACGGGGTGCGCGTACTAGAGCAGGTTCTTCTGTAGCCATGCGATGATGTCGCTCGACTCGTAGAGTGGCTTGCCGTCGATGAACAGGCAGGGAACCTGGCGTTTTCCGCCGACGGCGATGAGCGTCTGCTCGGCCTCGGTATCGGTCGAGATATTGCGCTCGGGGATGGTCACATCGCTATCGGCAAGGAATTGCTTGACTTTTATGCAATACGGGCAGCCGGTCATAACGTACAGTGCGAGCTCATGATTAGTAGCCATAGGTCTCCAATCGGTTGAGGTTTTGATTGAAATACCCAAAGCCGCCGCGGTCTATGCGCGCGTCAACGACGACTCGATGGCCTGAACCAGAAACGCCGTGGCTCCGGTGCCGCAGGGCTTGTCGTAGTAGTCAACAAAGCGCCGGTCGGCAAGATAGCCGTGGGCGAGGCCCAGGTACGCCTCGTTCTGGGGCTCGTGTCCCCAATTAAGGCCAATCCATCGACGGTGCATTGCGACAAGTTTGCGGGCCTCGTTACTCTCTGGGTCGCCAATGCCCATGGCAATCGAGAGCTGGCCCAAAATGGCGCGTTCAAGTTCCTTCATGTCGGTCCATGTCTGAGGATCCATGTCCAGTAACGTTTCGTTTGCTGCATCGACGGCTTCATCGCCGTAGCGCTCCCGCGCCTCGGCACCGTAGCGCTCCTCGTTTTCCTGCACGGTGCGCCAGCGCTCCAGTTGCGGCAGGACGGCGCCCATGAGCGAGACGGCTTCGTCGAGCGACATACCGGTGTTTTGCGCCAGGCGCGGGGCACAATCCTCGATCATCGCCTCCATGGTGGTGTCGTAGGTGTACTTGCCGTGGTCGTAGCACCACTTGCAGTAATGGTCGGTCGTGGCACCCGTGGCATCGGTGCCGCAGTCGTTGGGCGTGAGTATCATGCCGCAGCTCTGGCAATAGTGCTCGGGCATTTCGAGCAGATGGGACAGTGGCTCGCCGGTTACGGCGGCGATGAGCTTCATCATGTCGATGCCCGGTGTGACCTCGCCGCGTTCCCAACGGCTGATGGCCTGGCGTGTGACGAAGAGCTTGGCGGCGAGCTGCTCCTGGGTAAGGTGATGGGCGCGACGGATGGCAATGAGCTTTTCTGCAAAGGCCATAGCGTCTCCTTTCTGCTGGTTGGCGGCTTAAGCATACGCGGCGGCTTGCTCCCCTCCAAGCAACCGTTGGTTGCACGATGGGGGCCGCGACAAAGAATTGCGCGCAACGCCCCACGCCTCCATGCCGTACAATGACCAGCATGGAACCTATGGCACACATACATACCGACCTGCCGCAGAAGTTCGGCATTCCGCGCAACAGCTTTTTGGCGCCCCATCTGCAGGGGCGCATCGTCTTTGAGCCGGAATTTGCCTCCAATGCAGCAGTTGAGGGCCTGGACTCCTTCTCTCACCTATGGCTGCTGTGGCGCTTCGAAAACGGAACGCCCGGCGGAACGGCTAAGGACATAGCCGCCGATGCCAAAACGCAGGACAGGTCCGGCACCAACGTCAAGTGGTCGAAAACCGTGCGTCCGCCGCGTCTGGGCGGAGCCGAACGTGTGGGAGTGTTTGCCACACGCAGTCCGTTTCGCCCTAACCCCATCGGGCTCACCTGCGTTAAGCTCGACCGCGTGGAGCTTACCGACGATGGCCCCATCATCCATGTGCTGGGGGCCGACCTGCGCGACGGTACGCCCATCTACGACATCAAGCCCTACATTCCATTTGCCGACTGTCACCCGGATGCGACCGGCGGTTGGATTGAGGATGCTCCGTGGCAAGAGCTCGATGTTGAGTTCCCGCAAGCTCTTCAAGACATGGTCCCGCCCGCAAAGCTCCCCGGTCTGGTTGAGGTCCTTCGCCAAGACCCGCGCCGCGCGGGCAGCAAGCACGAGCCAAACCGCGTTTATCACTTGGCTTACGCCGGGCTCGACATATCGTTTGCGGTCGATGAAACCCAGCTAACCGTAGTCGCCGTCAACGACGCGCAAGACTAACCAGCCATTCGTCCGCACCCGTCAAATTAAGCGCCAAACCCCATGCCAAAACTGCCCACACTGGTGGACAATAACGCCTACCAAAACAATCCACTTCGCACGGGAGTTCAGCATGAAATACGACTTTAGCTCGCTTATCGACCGCCACGGCATGGACTCCATCGCCGTTGACTCCTGGGGCGAGATCCCCGGTATGGCTCCGAACGCACCCGATGAGGGCTTCGACCGCATTCCCATGTGGGTGGCAGATATGAATTTTGCCACGGTGCCCACGGTCCAGGAGTACATCATCAAGCGCGCTCAGCACCCCATGTTTGGCTATTTCAATCCGCGCCCCGAGTATTTCGACCGCATCATCGAATGGCAGGGCCGCCGCAACGGCGTCGAGGGCCTGGCGCCTGAGCATATCGGCTACGAAAACGGCGTGCTGGGCGGCGTCGTGTCGACGTTGCGCGCGTATGTCCAGCCGGGCGATGCGGTGCTGGTCCACAGCCCCACCTACATTGGTTTTACCAAGTCTATCGAAGCCGCGGGCTATCGCATTGTCCACAGCCCGCTTAAACTTGACGACCAGGGCGTGTGGCGCATGGACTTTGAGGACATGGAGTGCAAACTCGCCCAAAACAACATTCATGCCGCGGTGTTCTGCTCGCCGCACAATCCCTGCGGCCGCGTATGGGAGCGCAACGAGATCGAGCGCGCCATGGACATCTATCGCCAGCACGATTGCGTGGTGATCTCGGACGAGATTTGGTCCGATATCATCCTGCCGGGACACAAGCACATCCCGACGCAGTCGGTGAGCGAGGACGCCCGCATGCGCACGGTTGCCCTCTACGCGCCCAGCAAGACGTTCAACCTGGCGGGTCTGGTCGGCAGCTACCACATCATCTACAACGAGACGCTGCGCGACCGCGTGTGCGCCGTGTCCAACAAGACTCACTACAACGAGATGAACGTCCTCTCCATGCATGCGCTTATCGGTGCCTACCAGCCGCAGGGCTACGAGTGGGTGGACGAGCTCAACCAGGTGCTTGCCGGCAATATCGAGTACTTCTGCACGTATGCAGAAAAACACTGGAAGGGCGTCGCGTTTTCACGTCCGCAGGGCACGTACATGGTGTTTCTGGACTGCACCGAGTGGTGCCGCGAGCATGGCCGCGATATTCAGTGGCTGCTCGACGAGGGGGCGCGCGTGGGCGTGGGGTATCAGGACGGCCGCCCGTTCCACGGGCCCTGTCACATTCGCGTGAATCTGGCGCTGCCGCTTTCGCGCGTAAGAGAAGCGTGCGACCGCCTGGACCGCTACGTTTTTAATGCACGGTAAGTGAGCACTGCATGCGGGGTCTTCTGCCAAGTCGGCTGGAAGGCCCCACACGGTAAAGCGTCTGTAGCAATTGGGTGCTCGTGTGGTTTTGTTTGCTATTATCTTTAACCATTTCAGTCTGTAAACAGGATCGTATGGAGCTCGATGAAAAGATCCCGTCGCTCGGTTGCCATTTCGTTGTTTGTCGCGCTTGCAGTGGCGAGTGCCTTTGTCGTAGCGATAGCCGGCTGCTCCGGGTCGAATGGCAGAGCCTCGGTGTCTGCATCAAAAGGCCCGGACGCCACGCAGGTAAAGGACGACGACCTTAAGACGCTCAACGTCGGAAGCGACCTCTATCCACCGTTTGTGTATACCGACGAGTACGGCGATATTGTTGGCCTGGATGTTGAGATATTGACCGAGGCTTTGGCCCGCATTGGTTACAAGCCAAAATACCAGCTGATCGACTGGGAAAAGAAGAAAGAGCTGCTGGCGAACGGCGAGCTCGATTGTGTCATGGGCAGCTTTAGCATGACGGGTCGCGAAAACGAGTATCGTTGGGCTGGCCCGTACCTTGCGAGCCGCCAGGTGGTCGCGGTCGATCCCCAGAGCGATATCTACACGCTTGCCGATCTTGAGGATAAGATCGTGGCGGTTCAGTCCACCACCAAGCCCGAGGGCATTTTGCTCAATCGCACAAATGAAAACGTTCCGCAGATCAAGGAGCTCTACTGCTTTTCGGACCGTTCATGCCTGAACCCCGCGCTCGCCGAGGGCCTGGTCGATGCCATCGCCGCGCATGAGTCCTTGCTGCTCACCTACGAAAAGGACTATGGTGTGACGTATCGTATTCTGGATGAGCCGCTGCTAGAGGTTGGTTTGGGCACCGCTTTCGATATCAACGATACGCGCGGCATCGACGTTAAGCTCACCCGTGCCTACCAAGAAATGCTTGCCGATGGCACCATGGAACGCCTGGTGTCAAAGTATTTTGATGACCCTTCGCCATTTTTGAATATGGAGGGCCTGTCATGATCGATGCGCCCGACCACGCCGTAGAGGAGCGGGACAATCGTTCGACAGGGGCATGGCTCCTTGTCGCTCTGCTGGGGATAGCGCTCTCGGTTGTTGCCGGCATGATGAGCTACGGTTACATGACAGCCCAGGCCGAGCAGCGCTTTGCCGACGTTGTCGATTACGTGGCGACGCAGAGTCTTTCCTACGATGCGTTCAACAGCGCCTATGCGACCAAAAAGCTGATTCGCGTTATGGAGATTGCCGGAGAGGCTGCTCGCGATATGGAGCGCGACGGTTCGGTGGATAACGCCATGCTGGAGCAATATGCCGACCAGTTCAACGTGAGCGCGCTGATCGTGACGGACGCATCGGGCAATTTGGTGTCCGAGTCCTCGGCGGGAGATGTGGGCTACGAGTCGCTCGCTACGTATCTCAAGGAAGCGCCCGTGCTGGAGGTAGCAGCCTATCCGCTTAAGTCCTATACCGCCCGCATCACACTTGCGGATGATTCGGTCGCAGACATTGGCTGCGTAACCCGGCAGGATGACGAGGGTATCGTTGTCGCAGTAAGGCATCAGAGCGCGAAGGCAGTTGCAAGCAATACGCTCAAACTGCAGAGCCTGCTCGGTGGTTATGAGACCATCGACAGTGGCAATATCGTGATCGAAAGCGATGGCAAGGTCGTTGCGACCAATGCCGTTGAACCCACTGTATTGGGCGTATTCGATCTGCCTGCGACGGATGTCTTCATTGTCGACGGTATAAAGGATCGATGCCCGGCTGGTAAGGTCAGATTGGTTAACGCCAATGGCGAGTGGTATTTGGGCACATTTGGAAAAGCGCGCGGGTTCTACGTGTACACCTATGCCTCGGCACGGCGCTACTTTGAGGTCGTCGCAGCTGTTGCTGCCGGCGTGCTGGTGCTCTACAGCGGTGTTGTAGCCACTGTTGTGATGGTGCGTCGCCGCGCCGATCGTCGACGTTTGACGGACTTGCTGCAGCAGGAACGCGACTATGGCGACAAGCTGGCAAAGGCAGCGCGTGAGGCCTCGTCTGCCAACTCGGCAAAGACGGAGTTTTTGCGCCGCATGAGTCACGACCTGCGCACGCCCATCAACGGCATTCGCGGCATGGTCGAGGTTGGCGATGCCAATGCGGACGATCTGCAAAAGCAGACCGATTGCCGCTCAAAAATCTGGACGGCATCGGGACTGCTGCTCGACCTTGCCAACGAGGCCCTGGATATGAGTCGCCTGGAGAGCGGCCAGGTCGATCTGGAACTTGTTCCCACAAACTTGGTGACCCTCAACCACGAGGTGCGCGATATTCTTGAGCGCCAGGCCGAGGAGCGTCTGGTGACAATTATCTGCGACCAGCAGGCGCTTGATCATCCCTATGCACGGGTGAGCGTGACGCACCTCAAGCGCTTGTTGCTCAATATTGCCGGCAATGCCGTCAAGTACAACCGCCAGGGCGGCTATGTTCGCCTGGTGTGCCGCGAGGTGGAGCCAGCGGATGGCGTCCCCGTCTATGAATACACGGTCGCCGACAACGGTATTGGCATGAGCGAGGAGTTCCAACAGCACCTCTACGAGCCTTTTTGCCGCGAGGAACAACAGGTGGAAGGCGCTTCATCGGGAACTGGCCTGGGCGCGCCTATCGCAAAACAGTTGGTCGAGCTTATGGGCGGAACCATGAGCTTTACGAGTGTCTTGGGGCAGGGGACGACGTTTACCATCCGCCTGCCGTTCGAGAAGTGCGACCGCTCCGAGATTCCTCAGGCAGTTCGCGTAGGTGCGGGTGACGGCGATGCACTCCAGGGCCTGCGCGTTTTGCTCGTAGAGGATAACGATCTGAATGCCGAGATCGCGCAGTTTACGCTCAGCCGTGCCGGTGCCGTCGTGACGCATGCTAAGGATGGCGAGTCTGCCGTCGAGATGTTTGCCGCGAGCGCGCCGTACGAGTACGACGTGGTGTTGATGGACATCATGATGCCCGGTATCGATGGCCTTGAGGCCACGCGTCGAATTCGAGCACTCGATCGCGAGGATGCCGCGACTACGCCGATTATCGCTGTGAGTGCCAACGCCTTTGCCGACGACCGCAGGCTTTCGCGTGAGGCGGGCATGGACGCGCACCTGAGTAAACCCGTGAGCTCGCAGGAACTTGTTGAGGCACTTGCGCACATAGCTGCCGACGCTTTATAAGCATATGACCCGGTTCCAATGTTGGTTGGACCCGGGCCATATTGTTATTGATGAGGCCTGCTTTTGAGGCTTACTTTTCCTGAATCTGCTTGCCGCAAAGATGCTCAATCGTAATCTCGTAGAGCTGGACGCCCTTGATGTCTTTGGCGATTTCCTCCTCGACTTCTTCGGCAGAAGGGTAGTACTTAAGGGCGAGCTGGCGGACTTTGTCCTCGATAAACGCGGGGGTGTCATTCGCCAGGCGACAACGGCCAAAGACGACGGTGCCCATAACGTAGGGAGCCCAGTCGCCGTCCTGGTACCACTCGTTGCCGTAAACGGTAAAGCAGACCTTGTCATCGCGCTTGAGTGCGTCGACCTTGTGGCCAGCCTTGGCGCCATGGAAATAAATCTTGTCGTGTTCGGCGTCAAAGAAGTAGTTGACGGGAATGGCGTACGGGTAGCCATCGTCGCCGTTGACGGCAAAGACGCCGCGCTTGCAGGTGGCGAGCAGTTTGCGCGCTTCCTCGTCGGTGATGGCGCGTTTCTTTCGACGTAAGGGCCTAAACATCGTTGGCTTCCTTTCTGGTCGTGCGTGGTTGCTGCAAAAACTATAGCGAAACGGATCCGTTTTTCTTGATGCGGGCGAGTATGTTTTTGAGCTTGTTAAAGTCGATCGGTTTGGACAGATGAGCGTTCATGCCGGCAGCGTGTGCCGCCTGGGCGTCTTCGGCAAAGGCGTTGGCGGTGAGCGCGATGATGGGGATATCGGCTGCATCGACCTTCTCGCTCAGACGAATCGCGCGGGTTGCCTCGTAGCCGTCCATGCCCGGCATCATAATGTCCATCAGGATCGCATCGAAGCTGCCGGCGGGATGCGACAGGTACAGATCGACGGCTTCGTTGCCGTTGGCGGCGCGGGTGACCACGACGCCTTCGGATTCTAGCAGCGCCTGGGCAATCTCGGCATTCAATTCGTTGTCTTCGGCGAGCAGCACGTTCATGTTGGCGAGCGAGCAGTCGAGCGCTCTCTCGACCGTATTCGCCCGCGCCTGGGGGTTCTTGTCGATATCGAGCGGAATCTGGACGTTGAACGTACTCCCCACGCCAACCTCACTCGAAATCTCAATCGTACCGCCCATCAGTTCAATAAGCGACTTGACGATTGGCATACCCATGCCGGTTCCTTGGAACTTGCTGCGCGCATCGTCACCTTCTTGGGCAAACGGCTCATAGATATGCTTTAAAAACTCGGGAGCCATGCCAATGCCGGTATCCGAAACGCTAAAGCAAAAGAGCGCGCGCCCGTTATCGAGTGGCTTGGTCTTTGAGCTAAAGGTGACGGAGCCGCCGCGTTTGTTGTACTTAATGCTATTGTCTAACAGGTTGATCATGATTTGTCGGATATGGGTGGGACTGCCGATCATGTATGGTCCCGTGGCGTACGGCAGACTATTGTCCTGCATGGTGATGCAGTTATCGGATGCGCGGAGCTTGCACAGCACCAGCGTATCGTCACAGAGCTCTTTGAGGTTAAAAGGCACATGTTCCAGTGTTAGCTTGCGGTCTTCGATTTTGCCCATCTCGAGGATATCGTTGATCAGTGAGAGCAGGTGATTGGCGGCAACGCGCGCCTTGGCACGGCTCTCGCGGGCGACCTGGATATCGCCTTCCTTCAATTCCTCGATCTCGATAAGGCCCAGGATGCCGTTGAGCGGCGTACGGATGTCGTGGCTCATGCGCGTGAGGAATGCCGTCTTAGCGGCGTTGGCGGCGTCGGCTTTCCGCTGTTCTTTCTGCGCACGTTGAAGCGACCAGGCAAGGATGACGATGCTGGTGAGCAAAATGCAGATGATAACAGTCACAATGGCGGCGCGGTTGCGGTAGAGAAACTGGAACGTGTCCGATTCCTGTGCCGTGTACGACGTTGAGGAGTAGCTGCTGGCGGAGAGCGATTCGCCGGCATTGATGATGCCCTTATTAATGATTCCCAGCAGTTCGGGCTTGCCACGAGAAATCCAGCACGAGAGCTCACAGGTGTCAGGGAGCTCGACCGTCTCGCAGTCCTCGAGATCATAACGGTCGCCGATGGTTTTTACGCGTGAACTGGGAGCGACGATGCAGTGCACCGTTCCCTTCCTGAGGGCGTCGAACGCTTCATCGTCGGATTGGTATTCGGTTACGGTCGCCGTGGGGAACAGACTTTCAAGTGCATTTTTGTTGATAAACGATGATTTGGTACAGGCGATGCTCTGAAGGTCTTTGTTCAGGTCGCTGCCGGTGTGGATGGCGGTGAGGGACATGGTCCCCAACGATACCGACTGCACAACGCCTGTTTGCTCGGCAAACCAGTAATCTCGGTATACCGGCAGCGCAACGTCTATGCTTCCCTTTGACAGGGCCTTTGACATCATCTTGTAGCTATCAAAGGCGACGGTTTTGACCGTAATGCCAAATTTATCGTGCAGCGTCGTCGCAAGCGATGCGAGCGAGCCTTCCATTTCGCCGTCTTCGTCTTCGTTACAGTAGGGGAGTTTGCCCGTAATGTAGCCGAGCGTGATGGTGTTGTCATTTGCTTTGAGCCAGGAACATTCGGGGCCGTTGAGCGATGATGAACCGCTGTTTTGGGTCGAGTAGCTAGATTTGACTTCGTCGTTATAGCGTGGGTTGACGCGGGCGATTGCCGTCATGGCAGCATTGATGTCGTTCATCAGGTCGGGGCGGCTTTTGGGAACGGCAAAGTAGTAGTCGCTCGAACCAATGTAGAACATGGGGGAGGCACTGGGCGACGAGATCGTGTTATTCATGATAACGGCATCGACCTCGTTGTTTGCGAGCGCGTCAAAGAGAACGGAGTCTCCGTCATACTCCCTGTATGTGCAGGCGATTCCTTCGTTGGTGAGCCACTGCTGGCCAACGAAGGTTTGCATAACGCCGGGGTTGTAGCCGATGGTAAGGCCCTGGAGCGCTTGAGGGTCACCCTTGGCCAGATCGTCGCGATCGGGCCTGGCGTAGATGTAGTAGCGTTCGGTGCCCTCGGGGTTCGAGGAAAAGAGCAACTTTTGGGCGCGTTCCTCGGAGTAGGAGATGTTGGGCATGAGGTCGATCTCGCCCGCCTCGAGCATGTCCATAAGCTCGGTGAAGGTGCCGGTGACGTATTCGTACCGCCAGCCGGGCGTGTAGTACGACAGGGTCTGGAGGTACTCGTAGCCCCATCCCGAGAGACGCTCGCCGGGAGTGCCGTCCTGGAAGCCCTCGTTGTTGACGAGCCAGCCGACGCGGACTGTCTTGACTTGCTGATCGGAGTCGGCGGCAAAGGCGGGGGCGGGCGCGACGGCGCTCAGTACGGCGAGCGCGGTAAGCGCAACGGCCAGAGCGCGACATATAACTGAACGAAGGACAGTGGCAGCTCTCACATGCAATCCTAACGAATCGAGACATTACCGCATAAGAATACCAGCTCAACCTGCCCAGTCGGCAGCTGCACCGCTAAACGCTCCCGCCCGGCAGTCATTGGGGACGTTCTTAAACGACTAGTCATCGGGGACGTTCTTGTTTGACTAGTCATTTAAGAACGTCCCCAATGACTAGTTTCGTTTGCGGGGGAGGCGTGGGACAATACCGAGCGAACGTGATTGGGCGTCTGGGAAAAGGGGTCGCGATGAACAAGTTGAGGACGCTTGCCGACGTGTTGCGCCAGGCTGGCTTTGCGCGCATCACGGGCCTGTTTCTTATCTTCTATCTGCTGTGCTCGACGGCCGTTTGGCTGTCCGAGCCCACGACCCTCACGTTTGGCGATGGCCTGTGGTTTAGCTTTGAGACGGTCTCGACCATCGGCTTTGGTGACATTCCGGCCGAGACACCGGTTGCCCGCGCCATTACCGTCATTCTGAGCGTCATCAGCATCTTCTACATCGCCATGCTCACGGGCGTGGCGGTGAACTACTGCAATACGCTTATCAAGATGCGTCAAAAGGACACCATGGCACGCTTTATGGATGATCTGGAGCATTTGGAAGAGCTCGATCACGACGAGCTTGCCGATCTTTCGCGTCGCGTGCGCGAGTATCGTCGACGCCAGCGCTAAGACGAACGTCGTGCGCCACAACAGGGGGGGGCAAATATGAACATCACCGTGTATCTGGGCGCCAACGCTGGCAATGACCCGGTGTTTCTGCCTGCAGTGCGAGAGCTCGGCACGTGGATTGGCTCCAACGGCCACGCGCTGGTATACGGCGGCTCCAAGTCGGGCCTGATGGGTGCGCTCGCCGATAGCGTACTCGAGGCGGGTGGACACGTGACGGGTGTTGAGCCGAGCTTTTTTATCGAGGCAGAGTTTCAACATGACGGTATCGATGACCTCATCGTGACGAGCGATATGGCGGAGCGCAAGGCCAAGATGATTGAGCTCGGCGATGCGTTCATCGCCTTTCCCGGTGGGACGGGCACGCTCGAGGAGATTGCCGAGGTCATGTCCGCGGTGTCGTTGGGACACCTGAGTGCTCCGTGCATCCTGTATAACCTGGACGGTTACTACAACGACCTCAAGGCGCTGCTCGGGCACATGATTGATAAAGGACTTTCGAGCCCGAGGCGCCAGCACGGCATCTACTTTGCCGACGACTTGCGCGAGATTGCCTCGATTATCAACGGATAAGTCTTGAGCCTGCCCCACTATGGCTCCCAATGGTGCCGTTTGCAGCGCAGATGGTTAGCTTGTCTGGGCCACACTCGCTCTACAATAAAACGTATCTATGTCGACTTTGACCGCGGGAGGACCCGATGGATAACCTTGCCAAACCCACAAACCGCGCGCTCTTTTTAGTTAGCGTTGCCGTGACCGGTGCGTTCGCAGGTGCCGCGGTCTGGCTGTTCTTTTTTGCGATGGAGCACGGTATCGACTATCTATGGACCGAGATTCCGCACGCGCTGGGCGTCTCTTCGCCCGAGCTTGCCAGCGGCCCGTTTGGCTTTTTGCCGTACCCGTTTTTTGTCTGCCTGCTGGGCGGTCTGTTAATCGGTCTGTACGAAAAGATGACAGGCACCAAGACCGATGACCTCAACCAGGTGATGGCTAAGGTTAAGCAAGACGGGCGCTACCCGTACGACAACCTGGGCAAGCTTTCGCTCGCGGCATTGCTGCCGCTGCTGTTTGGCGGAAGCATTGGACCGGAGGCCGGCCTGACCGGCGTTATCGCGGGTCTGTGCAGCTGGGTCGGCGACCGCATGCGTCGCTTTGGCGCCGAGTTTAGGGAGCTCACGCTGCTGGGTACCCAGGCTGCCCTGACGGCGCTCTTTACCGCGCCCGTCTTTGGCTTTGTGGCACCGCTTGCCGGTAGCGCCGACGGCGACGAGGGCTCTGCGTCCGACGAGATCACGATCAAGCTGCCCAAGGCACAGAAGACGGTGGTCTACGGCATTGCGATTGCCGGCGGCCTGGGCACCTACCTGCTGCTCGGCCAGCTCATGGGCGGCGGCATGGGCATGCCCAGGTTCGAGGCCGCCGAGGTGGGCAACCTGGAGCTTACCTGGCTCATTCCTCTGTCGCTGATCGGAACAATCTGCGGCTGGCTGTACTTTGTCTCCGAGCACGCCAGCGAGGCGCTTGCCCATGCAATAGGGGAGCGTCCTGTCGTCAAGGCCATGCTAGCCGGTCTGGCGCTCGCCATCTGCGGCACGGTCCTGCCCTACACCATGTTTGCCGGCGAGACTCAGGCCGACGTGCTCATGGAAACCTACCTGACCATTCTCGCCGGCGTGCTTATCGCGACCGGTCTGGTCAAGGCCATGCTGACCCCCGCCCTCATCAACCTTGGTTGGCGCGGCGGTCACTTCTTCCCCGTTATCTTCTCAGGCGTAAGCCTGGGCTATGGCCTTGCCATCCTCACCGGCGCAGATCCGGTCTTTTGCGTCGCCGTCTGCACGGCATCGACGATGGGTGCGGTCATGCGCCAGCCTGTCATGGTTGTGGGCCTGCTGCTCATGTGCTTTCCGCTCAAGGGCATCGTCTGCATGATCATCGCCGCCGTTATCGCCGCTGGCATTCCGCTGCCCAAGCCGCTGCGCAAGTAGCACGGTGACGCACGCCGGGGACATGCCGTTTGTCACGGATTTGCGGATGGGCGATTGCGACCGATAGTGGCCTGCATAGGTCGAGTTTCGCGTGCCTACAGATCGCGTACTTGATAAACCTTGGTGCTGACGGTACAGCTGACTGCACATAGCGCGAGGGCCAGTACGGCAATTCCTGCGCAAAGGCAGCCAAGAACGGCAGGATCGGGATTCGCTCCGGCAATCGACATGAGCCAGTTGCTGATGGGGTTGGAGGAGCTCAGCGTGGCCATGGTGCCGCAACCAAGCAGGGCAAACAGGCCAACGGATAGGCGCAGCGCCTCCATGTGACCAAATCGAAAGAACAGCGGCTGCGCCAAAAACACCATCATGAGGGAGATGAGCATCGATGCTGCCGAGGCGATTGCGATTTCAAAGACCGTCTGTCCCGTCGAAGGAATGCCCGCGCTGTTGAAGAGCGGGATGGAGGCGATGCTCAAAAGCGTAGCTGCACATGCCATGACGGCGGAGAAGACAATAACGCTCAGGTAGCGTGCGCGGATGATGTCTTTGCGCGAGAAGGGCAGCGTTGCCCGGTAGCGCTCCCAACCGTTTTGATTGTCGAAACCGGCCAGTGAGTTCATGACTATGATGGGCGACATGGCACTGACGGCGCAGGCGCCGGCGCTCATACCGGAATCGCCATCCGACGCGTTGACGAGCGTCAGCACAACGAAGATGAACAAGCCGACGCCCGCAATGCTCGGGATGAGCGTGCGAACGATGGCGAGTTCGGACATAAAGGCGCGTTTCATTTCGAAGCCCCTTTCAGTATGAGGCGCAGATAGTCATCAATGGTTGCCCGATCGCAGGGAATCTCGGGAAAGGCCTCGAGCGTTTCGCGACGGTTGGGTACGAGTACGTCCACGCTGTAGGCGTGACGGGCGGCACGGGCGCCTTCGACGCAAGCCATAAGCTCGGCAGCCTGTGCTTGGGTACAGTGGGCGATGCCGGCGCGGTCGGTAATGTCCTCGCGAGGCAGGTCAAAAATAATCGAGCCGCTATCGATGCAGATGACGCGGTCGGCGGCGCGATCGTGGTCGGACGTAATATGGCTCGAGAGCAGCACGCTGTGCAGGCCGTCGGAAACAAAGGCGAGCAGTTTATCGAGCAGCTCCTCGCGTGCCATGGGATCAAGCCCCGCGGTGGCTTCGTCCAAAACGAGCAGCTTGGCCTGGTGGCTGAGCGCGCAGGCAAGCTGCAGCTTCATGCCCATGCCGCGGGAAAGGTCCTTGACCTTTGCCTTGGGATCGAGGCCAAATTGGCTGAGGAGGTCGGCGAAGGTGCCATGGCTCCAGGCGGGGTACGCCGGGCTTACGAGTGCCTCAACTTCGGTCACCTTGAGTGTGGAAGGGAGGGGGCATGTGTCCAGCACGAGGCCGACACGAGTGTGCAAGCAGCGCTGCGCTTCATCGGGCGCGTCGGCGCCACAGTGCTGCCCAAACAGGTGCACTTCGCCGGCATCGAGCTTTATAAGCCCAAGCGCGGCGCGAATCGTCGTTGTTTTGCCGGCGCCGTTTGCGCCCACAAAGCCAACAATCTGGCCGGGCTCCACGGCGAGCGTGACATCGCGTAGTGAAAAGCGGTCGCTCACACGGCGTGAGATACCTTTGAGTTCTAGCAAGTTCTGCATGGTATAGCCTTTCTTGCAGATGGCTACTGCATGGTTTCGGGGGCTACCAGGTCGAGCATCTCGTGCAGCTTGTCGCGCGTGACGCCCAGGGTTTCGGCTTGGCTCGCCGCTTTCGCAAGTAGCTCTTCGATATGGCAGAGCTGGTTTTCGCGCAAAAGCTCCTGGTTGCCCTCGGCGACAAAACAGCCCTTGCCCTGCACGGTGCAGATAAAGCCAAGCTGCTCCAAGTCGGCGTAGGCACGCTTGGTGGTGATTACGCTCACGCCCAGGTCGCTCGCGAGTGCACGGATGCTGGGGAGTTTGGCTCCCCAGCATCCGTGCCCGATAAGATCTGAGCTTTGACCTGCGAGGTTATCTGCTCGTAGATGGGCTTATCGCTCGAATTGGATAGGATGATGTCCACAGCGGCTCCTTGGCTGTTGGGCTACACGTGTATATAACCGGTAAGCACGGTATATATACACTATGCACAGTTGCGCAAGAGACAAATACGGATTGGGCCGGCTACCTAGGCCCCAACTGATGAATTTGTCCTGATAGGTGCCCTATGGCGGGATTTCGCGGCTACAATAGTGCGGTTACAACGACGTAATGCACTCAATGCAAGAAAGGATCCGCATGGCAAGCCTGTCGGATGAAATCTCGTCGCGCCGCACATTCGCGATTATCAGCCACCCGGACGCCGGTAAGACCACGCTTACCGAGAAGCTGCTGCTCTATACCGGCAGCATCCAGACTGCCGGCTCGGTCAAGGGCAAGAGCTCGGCCAAGCATGCCGTCTCGGACTGGATGGACATCGAGAAGGAGCGCGGTATCTCCGTTACCTCCTCGGTGCTGCAGTTCACCTATAACGGCGTCTGCGTCAACATCCTCGATACCCCCGGCCACCAGGACTTCTCGGAGGATACCTACCGTACGCTTATGGCCGCCGACGCCGCAGTCATGGTCATCGACGGCGCCAAGGGCGTCGAGGCCCAGACCAAAAAGCTCTTTAAGGTCTGTACGCTGCGCCACATTCCCATCTTCACCTTTGTGAACAAGCTCGACCACGAGGCTCGCGATCCGTTTGAGCTCATGGAAGAGATCGAGAACGTCCTGGGCATCAATACGTATCCCATGAACTGGCCGATCGGCAGCGGCCGCAACTTCCGCGGCGTGTTCGATCGTCAGACTCGTCGCGTTATCGCCTTTGAGGGCGACGGCCACGCCAACGCCACCAAAAAGGTCGCCGAGGTCGAGGCCGAGCTGGGCGACCCCGCCATGGACGAGCTTATTGGCGAAGAGAACCATAAGAACCTGATGGACGACATCGAGCTGCTCGATGGCGCCGGCGACGAGCTCGACTTGGATGCCGTGGCCTGCGGCAAGCTGAGCCCGGCGTTCTTTGGCTCGGCGCTCACCAACTTTGGCGTGGAGCCCTTCCTCAAGGAGTTCCTGCGTCTGGCCCCGACGCCGCGCGCCTATACCGATACGCTCACCAGCGAGCCTGTCGATCCCTGCCGCGACGACTTTAGCGGCTTTGTGTTTAAGATCCAGGCCAATATGGACAAGAACCACCGCGACCGCATCGCCTTTGTGCGTATTTGCTCGGGCAAGTTCGAGCGCGGCATGGACGCCTTCCACGTGCAGGGCAACCGCAAGCTCAAGCTTGCCACGGGCACGTCGATGATGGCCGATGACCGTGCCATCGTGGACGAGGCGTACGCGGGCGATATCGTGGGCCTGTTCGATCCGGGTATCTTTAGCATCGGCGACACCGTGTGCTCCGGCAAGCGCCACGTGCAGTATCCGCAGATCCCGACGTTTGCCCCCGAGATGTTCGCTCGCATTACGCAGGTTGACACGCTCAAGCGCAAGCAGTTCGTCAAGGGCATGGAGGAACTTGCCCAGGAGGGCGCCATCCAGATCTTCCGCGAACTGGGCGCCGGCATGGAGAGCGTCATCGTGGGCGTGGTCGGCGTGCTGCAGTTTGAGGTGCTCGAGCGCCGCCTCAAGGCTGAGTACCGTGTTGAGGTTCGTCGCCAGCCGCTGCCCTATACGGACATCCGCTGGATCCAGAACGACCCCGACACTATTGATATCCCAGGCCTTTCGCTCACGCGCGACACGCTGCGCGTCGAGGACATGCGCGGCGGTAAGCTGCTGCTGTTCACGAGCCCGTGGAACGTGGATTGGGCAACCGACCACAACCCCGACCTGATCCTGTCGGAGTTTGGCAACGTAGCCTTTTAATGTATCGGCGCGGTGGTCCTGCGGGGCTGCCGCGCCGTTTGCTTGCCTTATGCCGTGTGAGCGGCTATTATACCCACCGTCGTCTCAAGACCGGGGCGTCCGAGCAGTTCGGGTCCGATATCCTGCTCGTTAAACCTAAAACCAAAGGAGTACATAATGATCAAGAAGGTCATGGAGGACTACAAGGTCCTGTTGCGGAGCATTCCCGCGGCAACGGTTTCGCTGTTTTTCGTGAGCGTCATCATGATGAACCTGCTGGCCAACAAAGAGCTCATCAGCCTGCCGTATCTGGCACTCGATTGCGGCTTTGTGGTGAGCTGGGTTTCGTTTTTGTGCCAGGACATGATCTGCAAGCGCTTTGGTGCCAAAGCATCCATTAAAATCTCTATCCTCGCGCTGCTGGTCAACCTTGCCGTGAGCCTGTGCTTTTGGGCATGCTCGCTCACGCCCGGCATGTGGGGCGCTTACTACGACACGGGCATGATCGAGGTCAACACTGCCCTTAACGCCACCATCGGTGGCACCTGGTACGTGGTGCTGGGCTCTTCGCTGGCAATGCTCGTTTCTGCCGTGGTTAACTCCACGCTCAACCAGTCGCTCGGCCGCATGCTCAAAAAGAATAACTTTGCGAGCTTTGCCTTCCGCTCCTATGTGTCTACGGGTGTTGGCCAGTTTATCGACAACCTGGTCTTTGCCATTGTAGTGAGCCATACGTTCTTTGGTTGGACCTGGGTGCAGGTCCTTATGTGCTCGCTGACGGGTGCTGTTGCCGAGCTGCTGTGCGAGGTCTTCTTGAGCCCTGTGGGCTACAAGGTCGTGCGCGGCTGGGAGCGCGAGAATGTGGGCTCCGAGTACCTCGAGCGCCACGCAACCGCCTAAGGAGCAAGTATGCGGGTTTTGATCACGGGCGCTTCGGGCGGTATCGGAGCCGCATGCGTGCAGCGCTTTTTGGACGAGGGCCACGAGGTTGTGGGCTTTGATCTGCTGCCGGCGGCGGTCGAACACGAGCGCTACCGCCATCTGATCGTTGATGTCCGCGAGCCGGGCTCGTTTCCAGGCGACCTTGAACCCCAGGTGATCGTGAACGTTGCCGGTACGCAGGATTCGGCCGATGACATCGCCGCCAACCTGTATGGCACCATCAACGTGACCGAGCGCTACGCCTTTGCGGGGGAGGGGCTTGCCGCCAAGCCGGTGCCGGCTATCCAATCCGTGGTCAATGTGGGGTCGGCGAGCGGGCATACGGGATCGGAGTTTCCTGCCTATGCTGCCAGCAAGGGCGGCGTTATCGCCTACACCAAGAACCTTGCAAACCGCCTGGCGCCGCAGGCCATCGCCAACAGTGTGGACCCGGGCGGCGTTATCACGCCGCTCAACCGTTGCGTGATGGAAGACGAGCGCCTGTGGAATCAGATTATGGAGCTCACGCCGCTTAAACGCTGGGCCACCGCCCAAGAGATCGCCGAGTGGATCTACTTTGTGGGCGTGACCAACCGGTTTATGACCGGACAGAGTCTGTTGATCGATGGCGGCGAGGCCGGCCGCACGCAATTTATTTGGCCCGAATAGGAAACGCGCCCGATGGAAAGCCGTCGGGCGCGTTTTTGATGTATCGATTTTTAGCCGAGGCAAGTCCAGTTGACGGGGGTCGAGCCGTGCTGTTCGAGTAGCCGATTGGCTGCCGAGAAGGGACGCGACCCCATAAAGGCGGGGAGTTCTGCCGTGGCACGATTGGCCGAAAGCGGCGAGGGGTGCGTGGAGGCCAGACAGAACTTGTCGGTTGCCTTGCCCGCGTCAGTTGCGACGAGCTTGCCCTCGACCATCTGCTGGGCAAAGCGGCCCCATGCCAAAAAGACAACCGGTTGGGGCAGCTGGCAGCAGCGTTCGATAACGTAGTCGGTGAGCGTGCTCCAGCCCAGCTTGGCGTGCGAGTTCGCGGCATGCTCGCGCACGGTGAGCGTAGTGTTGAGAAGCAGGACGCCCTGTTGTGCCCATGGCGTTAAATCTCCTGTGGCGGGAATGGGACAACCCAGATCGGCATTGAGTTCCTTGTAGATGTTGCGCAGGCTCGGCGGCAACTTGGTTTGCGTCGCGGGGACCGAGAACGACAGCCCCATGGCCTGGTTGGGTCCGTGATAGGGGTCTTGACCCAAGATGACAACCTTGACCTGGTCGGCCGGCGTGTAGGCGAGGGCATTGAGGATGTCGTCTTGTGCCGGGTAGATAGTCTGCTCGGCACGCAAAAGGGCGATGCGCTCGAGCAGCTGGTTCGTAGCGTCACGTACCGGCTGCGGTGCATCGCCCAACCAAGTTGCTATGTTGCGGTCGCGGGTCGCGGCGTCCATGGGGCTCCTTTACGTCAGATGCTCTGTTTGCATCTATTGTAAAGGCGCACCGGTTGCCTTTATGCCACGGCTGTATGAAGAGCGGGGTCTACGAGACGTGCTCGGGCGCTCCCGCCATGCGAGCCTGTCCATGTGCGCGAAGGCGCGGAAGCTCGACGGTTGCCACCATGACGCCGCTGAGGATGAGTGCGGCGCCAAAGAAGGCGATGGGGCTCAGAACCTCGCCGACCAGGAAGAACGAGAAGACGGCGGAGCAGACCGGCTCGAGCGAGAAGGCGAAGCCGGTGGTCTCGGCGGGCACGTGGGGCTGCACGAGCGTTTGGGTGATAAAGCCATAAGCAGAGCAGATGAGTGCGAGTGCGACGACGACCACGACCTCGCTGGGCGTGCTGGGAAGTGTGAAACCGCCAAAGGTGAATGCAGCGATGCCCGAGAACAAACCGCCAAAGCCCAGCTGCCAAACGCCCAGAGCAAGCGGATCGACTTCTTCGACAAACCGCTTGGCGACAATGATGTGCCCGGCGTAGACAAAGGCGGAGAGCAGCATGATGAGCGCGCCCGGGTTCAGGCTGGTGAAGTCGGCGCCCGAGAGCAGCAACATACCGCAGGTGACGATGGCGGTGCCGACGAGCACTTTGCGCTCGGGGGCGCGGCGCAGCAGGGCGGCGTTGGCAAACGGCACGATCACGACCGTCAGGCTCTGCAAAAAGCCGGCAGTGGAGGCAGAGGTGAGGCTGGAGCCCAGGCACATGCAGGTGAGCTCGGTTGCCATGATGGCGCCGATGATGGCGGCGCGAACCATAAGGTCGCGGTTGATGCGGAACGCGCGCTTGTGGAAGAGCAGCAGGCAGACCACAAAGGCGATGATGCAGCGTAGCGCGACGATGCTCGTGGCGTTCATGCTGTCCATGCCGATCTTCATGAGAGGGTACGAAAAGCCCCATGCGACGGGAACGGAAAATGAGAGCGCGATTGCTTTTTTGCGATCCATGGGACTCCTTTTGTTACAGAACGGTTTCGTACAAAGGATTCTGCTCCCAGATGTGGATGTAGTAAAGCGAATGTATCTTCAGTATGATTAAGAAATGCTAAAGTAGGCGCGAAAAGCGCTGACAAAACGTTTTACGGCTGCATTGATGTGGAGGCACGATGACATCGCGGTATCAGATTGTTTGTATGGTGGTCGATCGCGGCAGTCTTAAGGGCGCGGCGGACGAGCTGGGCTATACGCAAAGTGCGGTGAGCCAGGCCGTCAAAGCGCTCGAGCGCGAGCTGGGCACCACACTTATCGAGCGCGGTAAGCAGGGCGTTTCGCTTACGCGCGACGGTAAACAATATCTGCCGTACCTGCGCCAGATTGTGACCGCCGAGGTCGAGCTCGAGGGCAAGCGCCAGGAGCTGCTGGGGCTTTCGTCGACCGATATTCGCATCGCGACGTTTACCAACGTGAGTCGTACCGTGTTGCCGCGTGTGATTCGCGACTTTGGTGCGCTGCACCCGGGCGTACGCTTTACCCTCAAGCAGGGCGATTACACGCGCAACGCTCAATGGGTGCACGATGGCGTGGTTGATTTTTGCTTTACGGCGCGCGGATTTACCGCTGGGCTCGAGAAGCGCGTGGTCTATCACGACGAGTTGGTGGCATTGTTGCCGGCCGCGCATCCGCTGACGGCAAAGGAGAAGGTGACGCTCGCCGATCTGGCGTCCGAGCCGTTTGTGTTGCTGGATGAGGGCGAACAGAGCCTGGTGCTCGATGCATTCGCGGCGCATGGGCTGTCGCCGCACGTGACGAGTGAGGTGACCGATGACTACACCATCATGGCGATGGTGGAGGAGGGCCTAGGCGTGAGCATGCTCTACCGTCGTACTGTGGAGGGTATGCGAGCCGATATTTGTGTGCGGCCCATCGTGCATGCCCCCTCGCGCGATGTGGTGGCCGCCTGGCGCAGCTGGGACACCATGCCCATCGCCACGAGGCGCTTTATCGACTATATGAGCTCACATATTGTCAATTAATGACTGGCGTGGCGTTGAGTGCGGTGTTTAGCGGGCTGTCGCTTTGGCTTGGGTGGCACGATAGGTGCGTGCGGGGTGGCAGAGCAATACCGCCACGACCATAAAGAACGCCGTGGTGCCCAGGCTGATGGGGTAGACCATCATGATGTTCGCAAAGGTGCGGAAGTGCGGGAACACGCAAAACACCCAATAGAAGCGGATGCCGCAGACGAAGATCATGGTGATGAGGGCGGGCGTGAGCGAGATGCCAAAGCCGCGCAGGTAGCCGGACATGTTTTCGTAGAACATGCTAAAGGCGTACGCCGGGAAGATCGAGCACACGCGGATATAGCCGATCGAGACGATGTTGGGATCGCTGTTGAACAGCGACAAAATCTCGCGTCCAAGGCCGACAATAACGATAATCGTGGTGAGCGCGACGATACCGCCTTCGACCAGGCAGACCTTGAGCGTTTTGGTGCAGCGGTCGATCTTGCGGGCACCGTGGTTTTGTCCCACAAAGGTGGTGCAAGCCTGGCTAAAGCTGTTGAGCAGGTTGTAACAAACGTACTCCAGACTCATGGCGGCGCTCGATGCGGCCATGACCTCGGTGCCCAGACTGTTGATGGCAGACTGGATGATGATGTTGGCGACAGCAAAGACGGCGCTTTGGATGCCGGCGGGCAGGCCGATCTTGACGATCCGCTTGAGGGCGACGGGGTCGATAGCCAGGTCGCGCGGGGTGACGCGGACGACGGAGTCGGTCTTGAGCAGGCGGATAAAGAGCGTAGCGGCGCTGACGGTGTAGGCGATGGCGGTGGCGATGGCGACGCCCGCGACTCCCCAGTGGAGTACGGGGACAAAGATGAGGTCCAGGCCAATGTTGAGGACGGTGGACACGGCAAGCGCCTGCAGCGGCATGCGGGTGATGCCGACGGAGCGGAAGATCGCGGCCTCAAAGTTGTAGAGCAAAATCGAGGGCATGCTGAGCAAAAAGACGCGTAGGTAGAGTGAGGCGAGCGGCATGGTCTCGGCGGGGACGTTGAGCGCGGCGAGCATGGGCTCGGCAAAGATCTCGCCCAGCGCGATGACGACAAAGCCCACGAGCGCCATTAAAATCGAGGTATGGACGGCGCGTTTGACCATGTTCTGATCGTTGCGGCCGATAGCGTTGGCGATGACCACGTTGGAGCCAAGCGACATGCCAATAAACAGGTTGAGCATAAGGCTAGTAAGCGGAACATTGGAGCCGACCGCCGCCATGGCGAGGGTTCCCTGGTCGCCCGAGAAATTACCGATGATGACCGTGGCGATGAGGTTCGACAGCTGCTCCAAGATGCTCGTGGCGGCCACGGGGAAGGCGAACAGGGGAATATTGCGCCACAGCGAGCCGGTGGTCATGTCAATGTGCTTAGATACGGTGTCAGCCATACGCTCTCAATCTCTAATATGCTCTTTCGTGCTTATTTGCGCAGATGATGATACTCCTAATCGACTAGTCATTGGGGACGTTCTTAAACGACTAGTCATTCAAGAACGTCCCCAATGACTAGGCGGGGAAGGCGTGCGACAATGGTGGGCGTTGTGTTGTTCGCGCTAAGGAGTTGTCATGTTGTTGTGTCCCGTTTGCCATGAGCCGCTGGTGGATGACGAACGCGGTGCTGCATGCGCGGGCGGGCACCGGTTTGACCGTGCGCGCGAGGGCTATCTATATCTCCTGTGCTCGTCCAAGAGCGGCGACTCCATGGGCGATCCCAAGTCGCAGGCACGCAGCCGTCGCGACTTTCTGAACCGCGGTTACTATGCGCCGTTGCGCGATGCGATGGTCGAGCTGGTGCGCGAGCGGGTGTCTGGACGTGCCGCGTCTACGAACTGCCCCATGACGTTGCTCGATATTTGCTGTGGCGAGGGCTATTACACCAGCGCCATGGGTGCGGTGCCGGGCGTGGATGCTTACGGCTTTGACCTGGGCAAAGAGATGGTGCGCCTTGCCGCCAAGCGCGGCGATGCGACCTACTTCGTGGCCAACATGAAGGACATCTCCGTGGCCGATGGCACCTTCGATATGGTGACCGAGCTCTTTGCTCCCTTTAACGAGCGTGAGTTTTCTCGCGTGCTGGCGCCAGAGGGCTCGCTCTACACCGTGGTGCCGGGTGCCCGTCATCTGTTTGGGCTCAAGGAGGTACTCTACGACACGCCGTACCTTAACGATGAGAAGCTGCCGAAGACCACCGAGCTCGAGTTGGTCGGAACGCGGCGGGTGTCTGCGAACATTACGCTCCAAACCCAGGTCGACATCGAGGCGGTGTTCCAGATGACGCCGTACTACTACCGCACGCGCCCTGCCGATAAAGAGCGCCTGGCAAACTTGGACACCCTTCAAACCGACATCGACTTCATCATCGCCGAGTACCGCCACAGCTAACAACCTGCCAAAAAGGGACAGGTTTGTTTTGGTAGGTTTTGTCTGGGCAAACGTAAAGGGCCGACCGCGGAGATGCGCGATCGGCCCTTTTTAGTTGCTTGGCTGCAGAGGTTATGAGAAGCGAGCGCTTACAGGCGGTCCTTGTTCTCGGCCTTAACGGCGTGTGCCTGCTGAACAAAGAACAGGTCGTAGACCACGATGACAAAGGCGCCAAAGTTGATGGCGTCGCCGCCAAACGCGGGAAGCGTGAGCACCGCTTGGGCAAGCGTGGCGACCGCGGCAACAATACCGAGCTTAAACGCGCCGTCCACCTGCGAAGGCTTGTTGGCGCCCTTGATACCGGCGACGCCTGCGGCAAGGTCGACGAGACCCTTGGCGATAAGCACGACCGCTGCGAGCGTGGCGTACGAACCGTACGTGGAATCGAGACCGCCCGTGGCGATACCGACGCCGGCGGTGACGAGGCTGGCGATGCCCAAAACAAAGTAGATGAGAGCAAGGATTTTGAGAGTCTTGCGAGTGAAGCTCATGGCTGGTCCTTTCGATACGAGTACGCCAACCTGGCGCACCTCATGTGCTGCACATATGGTGAAGCACATTGTAGTTCAACGGGGCGATGCATGCGTTTGAAAGCGTCTCTTGCCTGCACGGTCCAACCTTTCAAAAAGGAAAGCCAGCTGTAAGGCAAATCGATGGCAGCCCATGTGCGGCGCTGCGATGATGAGGCCGTAACAAGGAGCTGGTCTCAAGGAGGAGTCATGATGTACGGAGCAGGGCAAGTGCGTGAGCCGCGGTCGTTGGGAAGGCGCATGGGCGATTCCGTGATTGCTGCCGTGTGCACGGGATTGATGGCGGTACTTTGCATTGCGATGCTGTGGGCCATGTCGCATGTGGGACAATAGCGGACGGTTGGGTGCTGACATAAACGGCGCTCACGTATTCGTTTTGCTTGTTAAGGAGTACCCATGGGCGTCGTCGATCCCTTTTCTGTTGCTCGGGCCGCGGGGCTTGAGCTGACCGGGACGTCCGAGGGCCTCACGCTCACCGACGGCACGATGGAGCTGCGTGCCGATTTTACTCGTATGCTTCCACGTCTCAAGCAGGGTCGTCTGCAGCAAGAGCTGCTGGTAAAGGCTGCGCGCACAAAAGGCATCGAGCAACCATGGGCGATTGACGCCACGGCGGGCTTTGGCGAGGATTCGCTGCTGTTGGCGGCTGCGGGCTTTACCGTCGATCTGTATGAGCAGGATTGCGTGATCGCGGCGCTCCTCATGGATGCTTTGGATCGCGCGGCAGATGATCCGGCGCTTGCGACAGCCGTGGCGCGCATGCGCTTACATGCGGGCGAGGACAGCATTGTCGGTCTTCGCCATGCGGCTGAGCTGATCGGTCAGGGCGAGCTTGCCGCTCCCGACGTGGTGTATCTGGACCCCATGTTTCCCGGGCGCACCAAGAGCGCGGCGGTTAAAAAGAAGTTCCAACTCCTGCACCATTTGGAACAGCCGTGTGCTGATGAGGGGACGCTGGTCGAAGCTGCGCTTGCGGTGCACCCGCGCAAAGTCGTTATCAAGCGGCCGGTAAAGGGCCCGCTGCTTGCCGGTGTTAAGCCGAGCTATCAACTTGCGGGCAAGGCCGTTCGTTACGATGTCTTGGTGCCGCCGCGCCCGTAGCTTGCGTGCGATGGTTGGCGCTCCGTCGGTGCCGTGCCGATGCGGTGCCTATTTCCAAGGGTGCGATGTCAGGTGCCAGCCGCCGCAGTATTCGCATTTGTAGCAGGCCAAACCGCGCCGCCCGCGACTTTCGCAGTCGGCCATAACTGCCTCGGCCTCGGCGCGCGTGTCGTAACGGTTTTTGCGTTCGCACGACTTGTAGCGCCAGGCTTCATTGCGCTCGGCGTTCAGGGCGTCGCGGCGCTCGTCTTCGCGCGCAAACAGGTCGCTCATATCGCCGCCGGTGGCAGCGCCCAAAAACTCGCTTTTGGCCTTTGACCAGGCGGCTCGCTTTTTGCTTCCCATCTGCTTCGCGCCCCTCTTCAAACGCTGGTATCATTGCTCAATCAAAGTGATACCAATAAACGTGAGGCCGCCGCGTGATGATCAGAAAAACCCTCGATACCGACATTCCCGCCGTCATGGCTATCTACGACGCTGCCCGCGCCTTTATGCGCGCGCATGGCAACGCCACGCAGTGGCCCGAGGGCACGCCTTCGGCCGAGCAACTGGCTGCCGACATCGCCGCCGATGGCAGCTATGTGTGCGAAGTCGACGGCCGCGTAGTGGCGACGTTTGCCTTTTTGCCGGGCCCGGACGAGTGCTATGACGTAATTGAGGACGGTCAATGGCGTAGCGACACTCCGTACGCCGTGCTGCACCGCGTGGCGTCCGATGGCACCGTGCACGGTATCGCGGCTGCGATGTTTGCCTTTGCCAAGGAGCGCGCCAATCACCTGCGCATCGACACGCATCAGGACAACCTACCCATGCAGGGTGCGAGCATCAAGGCGGGGTTTGAGCGCGCCGGCGTCGTGTATGTGTCGGACGGCACGCCGCGTGTTGCGTTTGACTGGCTGCGCGAGGCATAAGATCGAGGGCGCGTATCAATAATTCGCGCGAACGAAAATGGCCTCGGGTGGGGCCATTTTCGTTCGCTGTGCTGTTTTGCAAGCCGGCTTTCGCAAGGCGCGAACCTACGAAAATCGCCGCGCGGCAACGCGGGGCGATGAGCTCGGTCGGGGGATAGGGCCCGCTTCGCCCGCCGGCCCGTAAATTGTATCATCCAGTGTGGAGCGTGAGTGCCCGTTGCCGCGTGCGATGGGCTTGTAATAAGAGGAGAGCCATGTCGAAGCAAGCGGTCGTTGGGATCTTGGCGCATGTTGATGCCGGCAAGACCACGCTGGCCGAGGCCATGCTGTTCAACGCGGGTCGTATTCGCAAGCGCGGCCGCGTGGACGATGGCGATTCGCATCTGGATACGAACGAGATCGAGCGCGAACGTGGCATCACGATTTTCTCGTCGCAGGCCGTGCTCGACCACGGTGATACCCACGTCATGCTCGTGGATGCACCGGGGCATGTCGATTTTTCTGCCGAGGCGGAGCGCACGTTGCGCGCGCTGGACTACGCGATTTTGGTTGTGGGCGCCAACGATGGCGTGCAGGGACACACCGAAACCCTGTGGCGCCTGCTTGCGCGCTATGACATTCCGACGTTCATCTTTATCAACAAAATCGATTTGGAGAATCCCGGTCGCGATGTTTTGCTGGCACAACTTGGGCAGCGTCTTTCCGAGGGCTGCCTGGATGCCAACGGACTGTTGGCGGGTGGTGCCGTTCAGGAGGACGCTGCCGCATTGGACGAGGTGGCGCTCGAGGAGTTTCTTGAGGTGGGTGAGCTTTCCGTCGCAACGCTGTCGAGCATGGTTGCCGAGCGCAAATTGTTTCCCTGCTTTGCGGGCTCGGCGCTCAAGGACCAAGGCGTGGACGAGCTGCTGGATGGCATATGCGCGCTGATGCGCGAGCGAACATGGCCCCAAGAGTTCGCCGCGCGTGTCTACCGCGTGAGTCGTGGAGACCGTGGCGAGCGCTTGGCTTGGGTTAAGGTGACCGGTGGCACGCTGCATGCCAAGCAGATGATTGACGGACGTTCCGGCGCCGAGGCATGGGAGCAAAAGATCGACCAGGTGCGCATCTATAACGGCGAGAAGTATGAGCTTGCCCAAGAAGTTGCCGCTGGCGGTATTTGTGCCGTGACGGGTCTTGCGCACGTTCGCCCAGGGGACGCCCTGGGTGCGGAGCCCGCGGGCGATGCGCCTGTCATTGCGCCGGTCCTCACCTATACGGTGCTGCCGAACGAGCACGATGTCCATACGGTGTTCAAAGCACTGACTGAGCTGGCGGACGAAGATCCCATGCTCGGCGTAAGCTGGAATACTCATCTGGAGCAGATTCACCTGCAGCTGATGGGCGCCGTGCAACTCGAGGTCGTGCAGCGGGTGTTGGCCGATCGCTTTTGCCTTTCGATTGCGTTTGAGCCTGGCGGCATTCTCTATAAGGAGACTATTTCGCAGCCGGTCGAGGGCGTGGGCCACTTTGAGCCGCTGCGCCACTATGCCGAGGTGCATCTGCGTCTGGAACCGTTGCCAGCGGGTTCGGGCGTGCAGTTTGGCACCGTGACCTCGACCGACGAGCTCGATCTTAACTGGCAGCGTTTGGCGCTCACCAACGCTATGGAGCGCGATCACCTGGGCGTGCTGACCGGCTCGCCCATCACCGATGTGCGCATTACGCTCACGGGCGGCCGTGCGCATGCCAAACACACCGAGGGCGGCGACTTTCGCCAGGCCACGTATCGCGCGATTCGCCAGGGGCTCATGCAGGCGCGTGAGGCGGATGCTGCGGTGCTGCTGGAGCCGTGGTATCGCTTCGAGCTTGAGGTGCCGGGGGAGTGTGTGGGTCGGGCGCTCTCGGATGCCACGCGCATGGGTGCCGAGTACGAGCCGCCGACGATGACAGGCGACCGGGCGAAGCTTGTGGGTCGCGTGCCGGCATCCGAGGTGCAGGATTACGCGCTGGAGGTGGCTGCCTACACGAGCGGTCGCGGACATCTGTACCTAGAGTTTGCCGGCTATGCGGCTTGCCATGATGCCGAGCGCGTCATCGAGGCGGCCACCTATGAGCCCGAGGCCGATCTGCCCAACACGCCCGATTCGGTCTTTTGCTCTCACGGTGCCGGTTACATGGTCAAATGGTACGACGTACCCGCCGCGGCGCACGTAAAGATCGATCCCGCCACCTTCCGCTCCTATCGCCCCGCCGACCCCACCTTCTTCTGCCATTAGGGGACGGGGTAGAAATGGTAGATTTTTGAACCCTCTGATCCTTGACTAATTGATTTTGGCGCCGACGCTGCAAGAGGGACAGTCCCTTTGTCACCTGCTGATGGTATAACTCGGTATAAGTTGGTATAACTGTTACCAGGGTTTACCGATCCGAGGAGGCCGACATGAATTCAAATCCCTTTAAGCCAACGGCAGGCAAGCGGCCTCCGATGCTCATCGGTCGAGAGTCGATCATCGAAGATTTTGAGGAAGGACTCGACAACGGCGCCGGAGCGCCGGGTAGGCTCATGCTCATTACGGGAAACCGCGGCTGCGGCAAAACGGTTCTCCTGCGGGAGCTGCAACGTCTAGCCAGCGAGCGCGGATGGGCGGTTATCTCCGATTCCGCTTCGCTTGGCTTATGCGACCGCTTAGCCGACGCGCTTCGCTCGAATAAACCCGTTGTGACGTCAATGGAGTTCGGGCCGTCGTTTGGCCGGATGTCGGTCGAGGCGGCGCGAGCAAAGGGCGAGACGTTACGAGGGCTGGTCAACGAGCGCCTCAAGAAGCTCGGTCCAGGCAAGGGCATACTGTTTGCGATTGACGAGGCGCAGTCTGCGTCTATCGAGGAGCTGGCGGCTCTTGCCGTTCTCTATCAGCAAGTGCTCGGAGATCAGGATGCTACGGGATTGCCCGATAGCGACCAGCGCGGTCTTGCGCTGGTGTTCGCCGGTTTACCCAGTATGGTTGATGACTTGCTCGAAGAGCCGAGCGTGACGTTTTTGCGCCGTGCCCAGCAGCGTACGCTGGGGTCGATATCTTTGCCCAGGGTGCGGGATTCATATATCCAGACAGTCGAGAGTACCGGTCTCTGCGTCGATGCGGAGACGGCGGACCTTGCGGCGCGCAAAAGCATGGGGCATCCCTATATGGTTCAGCTGGTGGGCTATTACATGTGGCGCTCTGCCGTCCGGCGTGGCTCGCAGGTCATTGAAAGGTGCGATGTCGAGGATGGCCATGCGGATGCCGTCTCCGAGTTCTACGAAGCGGTCGACGCGCCCCTGTATTATGGATTGCGCAGTCCGCAACGCCTCTTTATCGAGGCCATGGCGGTTGACGAGGGTAAACCGACGCGTATGGCGGATATCATTGAGCGCTGCGACCATACTCAGAGTTGGGCGAGCAAATATCGCGCAAGCCTGATTCGCGAGCGCGTCATCGAGGCTGCCGGATACGGCCTCGTCCGGTTTACCGTGCCCATGCTGGGCGCGTACATTCGCGATCGAGTTTTATGGCATGAGTAGGGTGATAAAGGTGACGGAACAGAAGATGAGCCCGCAGGCGATCGAGGTGCGTGGCGCGCGTGTACACAACCTCAAGGACATCGATATCGATATTCCGCTGGGAAGGCTTGTGGGCATTGCCGGCGTATCGGGTTCGGGTAAGAGTTCGCTGGCGCTGGGGGTTCTTTATGCCGAGGGCTCGCGTCGCTACTTGGAAGCACTCAGCACCTATACTCGCCGTCGCCTGACGCAGGCCGAACACGCCCAAGTGGACGAGGTGCTGCACGTGCCGGCGGCGCTTGCATTGCATCAGCGCCCCAGCGTGCCGGGCGTGCGTTCCACCTTTGGCACCATGACCGAGCTCAACAATAGCCTGCGTCTGCTCTTTAGCCGCTGCGCCCAGCACGTGTGCCCGCATTGCGGGGCGCGTGTGGAGCCGAGCCTTAACGTGGCTGCGGGCCTGTCGCTCACGTGTCCGACATGCGGCCGCGAGTTCTACGCGCCGAGTGCCGAGGATTTGGCTTTCAATAGCGGCGGTGCGTGTCCCACCTGCGGCGGCACCGGTGTCATGCGTGAGGTGGACGAGGCGAGCCTGGTGCCCGACGAGTCAAAGACCATCAACGAAGGCGCGGTGCTTCCCTGGGGCACGCTTATGTGGGATCTGATGAAGCAGGTGGCAGGCGAGATGGGCGTACGCACCGACGTGCCGTTTAACCAGCTTACGCCTCAAGAGCGCGACATCGTGTTTCATGGTCCGGCGGTTAAGAAGCACATTCTCTACGTTCCCAAAAACGGTGAGGGCGCCACGCCGCTCGACTTCACCTATTACAACGCCGTCTATACCGTCGAGAATGCGCTCGCCAAGGTCAAGGACGATAAGGGCTTAAAACGCGTTGCGCGCTTTTTGCGCGAGGGAGCATGCCGCGATTGCGGCGGCACGCGTCTCTCCGAGGCTGCGCGCCAGCCCCAGGTGCGCGGTATCAATCTGGCGCAAGCGGCGGCCATGACGCTGGGTGAGGCGATTGAGTGGGTACGCGGGGTGCCCGCATCCTTGCCGCCCGAGATGCGGCCCATGGCGACGGATATCTGCGATTCGTTTTTGAGCGTGGCCCGTCGTCTGGTCGACCTGGGTCTCGATTACCTTTCACTCGACCGCGCCGGCGCCACGCTATCCACGGGCGAGCGTCAGCGCGTCCAGCTCGCCCGCGTGGTGCGCAACCGATCGACGGGCGTGCTTTATGTGCTAGATGAGCCCTCGATCGGCTTGCATCCTGCCAATGTCGACGGCTTGGTAGGCGTGATGCGCGATCTGGTGGATGACGGCAACACCGTGGTTGTTGTCGACCACGATACGCGCGTACTGGTGGAAGCCGACTATCTGGTCGAGATGGGCCCCGTTGCCGGAGCAGGCGGCGGTAACGTGATCGCTGCCGGTACGGTAGACGAGGTCGAGCAATCGCGGGGCAGCCGCATCGCCCCGTTTTTGCGCGCAGAGTCCAAGCGCTTGCGTCCGCAGGTGACTGACGACGAAATGTTCGACCAGGGACATATCCGCATGGCAACCGATGCCATCCATACCGTCAAGCCACTCGAAGTCGATATCCCGCGCGGCCGTCTCGTTGCGGTGACGGGCGTTTCGGGTTCGGGTAAGACGACGTTGGTGCTCGAGACGCTCATCCCGGCGCTTAAGGCGCAGGCAGCTGGCGAGCGTCTGCCGGGGCACGTGCGTTGGGTCGATGCCGAGGGCATTGCGCGTGCCAACCTGATTGACGCCACGCCCATCGGTGCCAACGTGCGCTCGACGGTAGCGACCTATGCCGACATCCATGATGAGCTGCGCCGCGCCTTCGCCCGTACGCCCGAAGCCAAGGCAACCGGCTACAAGGCGGGCGCCTTCAGCTACAACACTGGCGCCTTGCGCTGCCCTACGTGCGATGGAACGGGCTCGATTTTGCTCGACGTGCAGTTTTTGCCCGACGTCGAGATCGTCTGCCCGGCATGCCGTGGTTCGCGCTACGCCGAGGCCGCCTCGCATATCCATCGCGAGGGCAAGGACGGGAGTCTGCTTACGCTGCCGCAGCTTATGGACATGAGTGTGGACGAGGCCATCGACGCCACGGTGGGACTCAAGAAGGTTCAGACGCGCTTGCAGACCTTGCACGACCTTGGCTTGGGTTATCTCACGCTCGGTGAGCCCACGCCGGCGCTTTCGGGCGGCGAGGCGCAGCGTCTTAAGCTTGCGAGCGAGATGGGCCGCGTGCAGGATGATGCCGTATTCGTGTTCGATGAGCCCACGATCGGACTACATCCGCTCGATGTTCAGGTACTGCTGAGCGTGTTTGACGGCCTCGTTGCCAAGGGCGCCACAGTTGTCGTGATCGAGCATGACCTCGACCTTATCCGTAACGCCGATTACGTGATCGACATGGGCCCGGGCGGTGGTGATGCGGGCGGGCAAATCGTCTGCGCCGGTACGCCGGGCGACATCGCTGCTTGCTCCAAGAGCATTACCGGTCGTTATCTATAGGCGATGCGACAAAGGGGCACCCCTTTGCCTCATTGATGCCTATTTCACGCATTGAGCCGCGAGATAGTCGCGGAAGAATGGCAATTCAAATGCGACGAGCCCTCGTCCTCGTTCCCCGATGATGCCGGCATCTATCATGCGGCGTCGGTAGCGGGAGACCTGCTGCGGCGAACGCTTAAGGCGCTCGACAAGGTCAGCGGTGGTGGACTCTTCCTCGTCATCGAGCATGGCGATGAGGAATCGCTTGTCCTCTGCAGTGAGTTCCCGATAGGCTGCCGCGAGGATTCGGTCGTCCATCTCGTCGCGCGCGATTTTGATTCCCAGGTCAAAGTCGCGTGACGAGATTTCCTTCGAATCGCTTGTGAGATCCCAGGCACGGTAGCCTACGAGCTGCAATAGGAAGGGAAAACCAGAGATCGAGCGAACGGCTCTATCGATTCCCTCAGCATCTGCCAGGCGATCGTTTTCCTGGATCGTGCGAATCAAGGCCTCGCGTACGTCATAGTCGGCAATGCGACCCAGATGATATTGTTGGGCGCGGCGAAGGAACGAGACCGTCTTGTGGTTCAGCAACGTCGAGACGTTGTTGGGAAGTCCCGCCATGAGCAGGGCGACGCGTTTCCCATCGGTCACAAAGTGCTGATACGTCGCTGCGAGCTGAATCATCTCGTCGAGTGTCGGGTCCATCTCGTCAACCGTGACGAGCAGACCGGTGCCCGCCTCGTTGAGCTGGTCGATGATGTCGCTCATGCGATAACGCCAGGTTGAGGCATCGTGAACGCGACTGACCTCGATGCTGCCGAGCGGTGCAATTCCGAGACCGGTGACTTCGAAGTGGTTGGACGGGTCGATAAGATGGCCGGCAGCACGTTTCGCCCCGAACTCGATTTCCTCAAGCATTCCCGGGAGCGCGGTCGTCTTTACGGCTATCCAGCCGTGGGATTCCGCCCTTGTCGCAAGCGATGACATGAGAGCAGTTTTACCGGTTCCACGCGCGCCTGAGAAGATCGAGGTCAATTCTGGGCGCCTGCGCTGGCTCAAGAAGGCACGGTCCAAATCCCGAATAATCTGTTGTCTGCCAGCGAGATGGGCAGGAACCTCACCAAAACTGGGGGTAAACGGGTTCTCAAGATATTTCACACGGCTCTCCTTTCACACCGCCGTTTAACTTCATTTTACTTTAGTTAATTTCAGTTAAAAACGATTAACTCCATTTCAAAGTATCAGGTTGGCGTCGTGCGTTATCGAAGCGGTGCTTGAATAGCTTACGGTGGAGCCTGAAAATGGGTTCAACCCATTCGCGAAATTTGCACGCCCTATTGTGAGTGGGCTCTCAGATGATCTGAAGCTGCCATCGTGCGGCTGATAGGGGCAATCATGAAAAACAGAATCTATGGGTATGCTCGAGTTTCGTCAGCAGATCAGAACCTGGATCGCCAACTGGATGCGCTGGAGCGGTTTCCGGTCCAAATGAATTTGATCTATGCTGACAAAGCGAGTGGAAAGGACTTCAGGCGTCCTCAGTACCAGCGTCTTCTTCGTCGTCTGCGCGAAGGGGACGTTCTGGTGATTAAGAGTATCGATCGATTGGGTCGCGACTACCGTGAAGTTCTCGATGAATGGCGTCGCCTAACGACGGACAAACGCGTTGCCATCGTGGTGCTCGATATGCCATTGCTTGATACACGCGAACAACCCAATGGAATTACGGGGACTTTTATTGCCGATCTAGTGCTTCAGGTTTTGAGCTACGTGGCTCAGGTGGAGCGCGAAAACATAAAGCAGCGCCAGGCGGAGGGTATCGCGTCGGCGCGTCTGCGGGGTGTGAGATTTGGGAGACCGACGCTCGAACGTCCGGATAGCTACCGCGATGTCATCAAATCATTCGAAGGAGGTGAGGTTACGAGGCAAGAGGCCGCAATGCTTTTGAACGTTAGCGCATCGACGTTTGATCGTTGGAGACGGGCGGACGCGAACGGATATGACCGTTCGCCGTCTGCCCGTCCTCTTTAGCTAGACATTTTGACGAGGGGAGTTTATTGCATAGGGCCCACTCCTTCCCTCGATGTTTATCCAGTTCACGCCCTAGAATCAAATAGTGCCACTGCGTCGCCAATTCGTCTGCTATTTGACGAGGGGGAGGTTAAACGACTACCAAAGGATATGTAATGAAGAAAAAGTAATTTACGGCAGTTCTGGCTTTTAGCGCGGCGGCGCTAATCGGCATTTCTCTACCACTCGGAATTACGGGTCGCGGCTGGAGTCCGACATGCGCATTTGCAGCGACTAAGAAAAGCGGAAAGAAGCCAAAGCCAGGTAAGAAGGATTCAGTAAAAATCGATCAACTAAACTGGAGTGTCTCAGAAGGCGTTGTTGATGGCGTCGAGATGATGACATTTGAATATGACAATAAATCGAGCTTCGATATTGCTCAGTTCACTATTCAGTTTGAGCCGAAAGGGGAGTTGACTGACGAGCAGAAACTTCTGTTTACTGACGTTTTTGATGAGGAAGAGGCTACGCACGATTATTCAACGCTGAAAATGACGGCGGATAGCCAGCGAATCGTCGAGAAGCGAGAATCGGTTGATAGCGTTCCGTGCATTACCCATGGTGACTATGTCGCCAATGCCCAGCAGAATCAATATGACCTGATGGAGCCTTCAGTGGCGACTATTGCCTATCTAGGCGGCGATGGAAAGATATATCTCGAGTACTATAGTTTCAAGTCGAAAACCTATACGACTTCATCAAAGGGCGGTGTCAAGGCGTATGACTGGCCAACAAAAGCCCTTGCAAAATCCTTGCCGAAGCCTGACTGCCCTATCGTTTATACGTCGTTAGACGAAAAAGACTGCCTTTCGTTTGTCGCATTTGGCATCGATCATGATGGGTACGACAAATACATCAAAGCTTGCAAGAAAAAGGGATACAAGGACATCGAATATTCGTATGACAGCAGTTTTTGCGCAAAGGATAAAAAGGGACGGGAACTGATGATCGGATATAGCGACCGAGATCAGCGGATGGATGTCAGCGTTTCAGTTGATTAAGTTGGGCATATGATCGAATGATCAACGCGTTATGATGCCTATGTATGGATTGGGGTGCCGGCCTATGGTCTGTGCCCCAATCTTTCTAAAGTTACGTGCAGCAGAATAGGTATTAAATTAACGTATGAATGTGTATTTATATTATGTTGGATTTAAGTCCTTCCTTTCTGAATTGGTTAACATCAAAACCCAATATAAATGAATTGAGTCCGTAATTACCCTGAGGACAACTGGAGAACAAGGGCTAAATGAGCGTTTCCAATCCGTTTAAAACAATTGGCCAGAAGATAATTGTCGCCCTATTGGCGTTAGGCTTGATTGCAGCTTGCGGCGGCTGCGTGTACCTGTGGTTGACGCGCGATCAGACCGTTATAAGCGATGATTCGATTCGGGAAGAAATTAAGCCGGTAACGAAGTTGCTTACCTACGAATACGATTTTACTCAGGTTCTATATATTGACGACGCAGGGAATCCGTTTGGTTTTAACAACCCATTTACTACTAAGCGATATGTAGCGACCATCGATGGCAAGGCGGATATCGGCCTGAACGTAGACGATGAGAACCTGAAGGTCAAAGTCCATCGTTCGAAAAACAACGAGTCGGTAATAAAATCTGTTAATGTTACGCTTCCGCATTCCGAGATCGTGACGTTGTCAACGGATCCGAACTCGCTTAAAAAGTACGTTGAGGACAATGGTTTTCTTAATTGGAATCAGGTCAGTACGGACGATTTAAATAAATTGCTTCAGCAGGCTGATAAGGACCAGAGGCAAAAGGTTCAAGAAAGTGGCATGCTGGAAAAATCTGATGAACGTGCAGTAAAACTGGTGAAAAAGCAGGTGTCGACGTTCTGTGGTCCAGACGTAAGGGTCAATGTCGAATTCGAAGATTAATATCTACCTTTGAAATCAAATTACTGATTCAGCTGAATGCCCGCTATCGCGATGCCTTACGTTGCGATAGCGGGCATCTCTAATTTCGTTTGAAGGGTGTCAATGTGACAATTGCCCGATATGACAACGAGACTGTCCCTTTGTCACATTCCCGGAAAGCCTGCCTGGCGCAGGGCCTCGTAGAGGACGATGGCGGCGCTGTTGGAGAGGTTAAGTGCGCTGATGCGGTAGTCGTCCGGGTTGACGAAGTTGCCGCAGATATCCTGTTGAAGGATGGCCTCGTGGCTGTCCTCGGTATGCCCCAGCGATTCCTCGTGAGCTTCCCAAGCTTCGGCGTTATCGAGTGAGTCGCAATCGCGCAGCATCGGGATGCGCTCGCAACGCTCGGGCGCCGCGGCAAGCAGTGGCTCGGGAATGCCCGAGCTCTCGCTGCCAAAGACCAAATAGTCGCCATCGCGGTAGGCACTCTGCGCATAGGTGCGGCGTGCCTTTTTGGTCAGCAGATGCAGGCGTTCGTCGGCAGGGGAGAGACCATTGCGTGCAAGGAAATCCTCCCAGCCGGCATAGGTGGTCACGTCCAAGTTTTGCCAGTAGCCCAGGCCGGCGCGACGTACTGTCTTGTCGTCGAGCGAAAAGCCCAGTGGCTCCACCAGATGTAGACGGGCGCCGGTGACCACGCAGGTACGGCCGATATTGCCCGTATTGGCCGGAATCTCGGGCGCATACAGCACAATGTTGAACATGAATCTCCTTGGCTCAGAACGAAAAACCACCACGAAGGGGACAGGCACCTTCGTGGTGGTTTGGCGGTTACGTAGCGGAAAAACCCGCTTGGATAAACCTAGGCGCGGTGCCAGTCGGTCAGGCAGGCATCGAGGGAGGCGATGAGCGCATCCTTGTCCATGTGACGGCCGATGATGCACAGGCTCGTCATGCGGTCGCCCGTCTCGTCGTCCCAAATCTGCATGATCTCGGGGTTCTCGTCGATGATCTTCTGCTTCTCGCCCTCGGGCGCCGAGTCGACAAACAGGCCGTTCTCCATCAGGCGCATCTGGTGGCCAGCCTGCTCAAACATGTAGCACATGTCCGGATCGCCGGTCTGCCACAACGGACCCTTGACGCGAATGACCTCGTCGGGCCACTCCTGCTCAACAAAATCGGTGAACTTCTGCAGGTCAAACGGCTTGCGGCGCGAGTAAACAAAGGTCTCGATGTCGTACTCGAGCACCTCAGGGTCATCGTGCTCCTCGGGATGCTCCATGGCATCGATCCAGGCGGCGGAATTGTAGGCGCGCATAAAGTCGAAGCGGTCGGTGTCGAGCAGCTCCTCCATGGGGACCTCGCCGTTTTGGGCCTCGACGATCACGGCATCTTTCTGCAGGCTGCGCACGATGGCCTTGAGCTCGGCGATCTGCTCAGGGCTCACGGTATCGGTCTTGTTGAGAATCAGCGTGGAGCAGAACTCGATCTGCTGGATGAGCAGGCTCTCGATGTCGTCCTCGTCGATATCCTCTGCCAGCAGGTCGCGACCGCCGTTGAACTCGTCGTACATGCGGGCGCAGTCGACCACGGCCACGATGTTGTCGAGCGCGAGCTTGGGCTCGCCGCCCACCTTGGCCTCGTCGCAGAAGCTCGAGATGGTGTAGGCGATGGGGATAGGCTCGCAAATACCCGATGCCTCGATGATGATGTAGTCGAAGTTGCCCGAATCGGCGATGCCCTGCAGCTGGTTGGCAAGGTCGTCCGAAAGCGTGCAGCAGATGCAGCCGTTGGTGAGCGGGATGAGGTCGTCGGTCTCGGAAAGGCCACCGTCGGCGATAAGGCTGGCGTCGACGTTGATCTCGCCGATGTCGTTGACGATCACGGCGGCGCGGATGCCGCCGTCGTTAGCGAGGATGTGGTTGAGCAGCGTGGTCTTGCCGGCACCGAGGTATCCGGTAAGCATGATGATCTTCACGGGTTTGTTGGGCATGTGCCCTCCTTTGTTAGACATGGCTTACAGTTGAATCTTATGCCAAACGCCTGCTCTTATACCCACGCGCCGGCAAATAACACAAGCTACTCCCAGGCTCCCCATACATCGGGGCAATAACCGACGGTGGCCTTTTTGCCGTTGCGCACGATGGGCTCGGCTAGAACCTGCTGGTTCTCGAGCAGCTTGTCGAAGCGCTGACTGGGGGTAAGGTGCTGGATGAGCGCGAGCGTCTCCTCGTCCTTGGTTTTGGGATTGAGCAGCTTGTCGATGCCGCCGACCGCCTGCATCACGCTCGTGAGCTCGCCCTTGCTCATCTCCTTTTCCTTAAGGTCAATAAACTGCACCTTAATGCGGCGCTCCTTAAAAAAGCGCTGCGCCTTCTTGGTATCGAAGGACTTTTTGGTGCCAAAAATCTGCACGTTCATGTATTTGTTCCGCCGTTCTACCTGATGAAGTTGGTCGTTGCTCGATCTGCCTCGGGTGCGTTGATGCCGGCGGCCTGTCCTGCCTCGATACAGCGAAGGAGCCAGGCCATGTTTTTGCCGATGTTTCGCATGGTGGCAAGGCCCTCGGCGTCCCCATTGGCGTCGCCGGGCACGCGACCAAACACGTTGTTCCAGTACGTGGAGGCAACCACAGGCATCTGGTTGATGGTGAAGTACTTGTTGAGCACATCGAAGGTGGTCGACGTACCGCCGCGACGGGCGACGGCGACGGCAGCGCCCGGCTTGTGTGCAAAGGCTTTGCTTCCGGCATAGAAGGCGCGATCGAGGGCCGAAAGGATGCGGCCGCTGGGGTGCGCGTAGTAGACGGGCGAGCCAAAGACAAAGCCATCTGCCTGCTCGGCGGCAGCGATCAGCTCGTTCACCACGTCGTCGTCAAAGGTGCAGCGACCGCCAAGCTTGCCGCACTGGCCGCAACCGATGCAATCGCGAATGGGCTTGGCGCCCAGCTGAAACACCTCGGTATCAATGCCTTCTGCATTGAGCTGCTCGGCGACCTCGGCGAGTGCACGGGCGGTGTTGCCGTTTGCCTTGGGGCTGCCATTGACCAAAAGAACCTTCATCACAAACTCCCTCTGCTTTTGGTGGCTTCTGCAGAGGATTATCGCACGATGGGGGAGGCGGCGCGGGCGCGGTGCTAATCCAGTTTGGTACCTGGCACCTGCACGGCTTTCCCGAGCAACGCTTTGAGCTCGTTCAAAATGGAAACGGGCTGTCGGTCAACGCTGTTCAGATGGAGCGTGGCCACGCGAATGGGTGGCTGATATTCAAGCGAGCCGATGAGCACGGGGGAACCCAGGAACCGCTCGATTTCGTCTGCGATCGAGTCGGTTTCTTCGGGATCAAAGTCGTCGAAAAGCGCCACGAATGTCGGCCCCGTCGAGCGGAACAGGCGACCCTTGCCGCGCGAGCAATCCATGAGACAGGCGGCGCTTTCGGCGAGCACACGGTCGCCCGCATCGAATCCAAAGCGGGCATTGACCTCGGCGATATCGTCGACCTTAATGGCAATAAAGCCTGCCTCGCGCGCCACGCGGCGCATCTCTCCAATAGCGTTGACCAGCGCGTGGACATCGCCCAGGCCGGTCACGAAATCAGTTGTATCGGCCAAGCTTCGGTTGATGATAATGCCCACGTACATGTTAGGCTCGGTATCGGTGCCGTCCAAGCGGTAGCCCGTGCAGTCGCAAAGCGCGTACGCTCCGGTGGCATCCATTACGCGATACTGCATGTAGTGGAAGTGCCATGTGCCGTGTATCACCATATCGAGCTCGGCTCGTACGTTGTCGCGGTCCTCGGGATGAACGCGGACAAGCCACATATCGACCGAGTTAAAAGGGTGCTGGGAAGGCAGGTCAAAATCGCGCACGGCGTTAACCGACCATTGCGATTCGCCCGTATCGAGGTTAAGGATGAACGGATAGCGCGTCTCGGAGCTCATGGAGATCGCTTGGAACACCCGGTCGTTGCAGGGAAGCTGATCGACGATTGGGCGTTGCGGCGCGTCATTGTCTTTCGGCTGCTGCACACGATGCATAAGCTTATAGCGATACATCTTGCGATCGGCATCCATCGTCATCTGGCGGCGCGTGTCGCCGGCAAGTGGATCGACGCGCGAGCAGCCAAAGCTAAAGCTGCCGATCATGGGCGCCTTGCCGCCTGAGCTCGCCTCGATCAGCCCGGCACGTACCTGCTCCAAGCGCTGCTCGAGTTCAGTCTCGTTTGTGGAGAGCGAGATAAGCACAAACTCGTCTCCACCGATACGGAACAGCATCTCATCGTGCTCCATGGTTTCGGAGAGCGTGCGGCAGATACCCAGAATATAGCGATTGCCTTCGGCGTGGCCAAACCTATCATTGCAATGTTTGAGATGGTCGATGTCAATATAGGCGCAGGTGAAGGGGTCGCCTTTGTGCCAGAGTTGCTCGACGTGACGGTCAAATCCGTTGCGGTTGCCCAAGTTGGTGAGCGGGTCGATATAGGCGTTGCTCTCAAGCAGCCGGCGCTCTTGTTGCAGGATGGCATGCGTCTTTTGCAGTTGCTCGCCAACGGCGCGTAGCTCAGCAGGCAGCGCGGCAACATCGAGTTCGGCGGTCGAAATGCCATTCGCAAGTCGCTGAAGATAGGCAATAATCGATTGCTCGCCCAGGCGATATGACTCGTTCATGATGGATACCCTCCTTGGACGGAACAGCGGTTTGTATCATATCCCCAATTCGGTTTGAATTGGGGATATAAGTTGGCTAATGGAGGCAAATTCCCCCGCTCGGCGGTGGCGTTTTGCGCGCGAGCGTATCAGCTGTTATTGCCACCATCGAGCAATGCCTCAAAATCCTTCGCCGGCATGGGACGGTAGTAGAGGAAGCCCTGAGCGTAGCGGGCGCCCATTTGTCGTAGCATGTTTGCCTGCTCATTTGTCTCGACGCCTTCAACCACGACGGGTAGATGGAGCGACTGCGCCATCTCGAGCATCGATGACACGATCTGCGCGCTGCGGCCTTGATCGCGGTCGGTGGGCACAAAGGTGCGGTCGAGCTTGATGACGTCGACGTTGACGTTCTTGAGCATCGCGAGCGTGGACTGGCCGGTGCCAAAATCGTCCATGTAGGTCGAGAAGCCACGGGTGTGCAGATCCGCGGTCAGCTTATCCACGGCCTCGGACTCTCCGGTATAGGCGGTCTCGGTGATCTCGATGTGCATGAGTTCGGGCGGCAGGTTGTACTGGGCGGCGAGCGACCCCATATGCTCGGCGACATCGCAGGCAAGAATGTCTACGCGCGACACATTGAGGGAAATCGGAACCACGCGAAGTCCTCGATTGAGGCGCTCGCGGAGCCACATGGCGACGCCCTGCCAAACATATTTGTCGAGCGTCACTACAAAGCCGCTTTCCTCGAGTGCGGGGATAAACGTTGCGGGCGAAATGAGAGAGCCGTCCTTGTCAATCCAGCGGGTGAGTGCTTCGGCGCCAATAATCTCGCCGGTTTCCATATCGACCTGGGGCTGAAGATAGTACGTGATGCGACCATTTGACAGCGCGTACTGGAATTCGGCCAGCGTGCGGTTGAACACGATTTCGCGCTTGTACTCCTCGGGGCAAAAAATGGCAATGCGCTCCTTAAAGTCGTTTTTTGCGCGCCGATTGGTAAACATGGCCTTTGCCTGCGCATCGATGGTGATCTCCTCATTGGAATCGATGGGGTAAACGCCCATGGACGGCCAAAAACCTACGCCGTCATCATGCCTGGCTACTGCCTCGCGAACGCGGTTGTAGATTTGATGGACGGTGATGTGCTTAAAGGGGATGAGTACGCAAAAGTCATCTTGGCCCCAGTACCCTGCGACGCCCATGTCGGCATTCTCGATGTCCTTGAGGACCGTGCCCACATCGGCAAGCAGGCGGTCGCCTTCGGCCTGTCCATACCATTCGTTAAACAGGCGCATGTGGCCCATGTCGACCGTGGCGATGCACCAGGCACCGTCGCGCCTTGCCTCGAGAAAAGCGTTGGCGCGCCGCATAAACTCGCTGGGTCGATAGAGGCCCGTGAGCGAGTCGATACGTTCGGCGATGGCGCTTTTGCGCTCAGCCTCGGGTATGGGGAGGCTGCCGTTGGGAACAAGCCCGCCGGCCGTGCGAAGGCGACGGTCGAGTTCGCCTAAAACGGCGGTCGCCTGATGGGTTAAGTGTTCGTAAAAGGCCGGGACGACAAGACAGACGGGAGTAATGGTGTCGCCTGCGATTCGAACAGGAGCGAAAACGGCCTCTTTAAGGTGGCGGGTCAGTTGCTCGAATGCCTCGTGGTCCAGGTCGTTGCTGAGCACGACGAACTGGACGCTACGTGAACGGTAGACCCTGCTCCTGCCGCGGGTGATCGACAGCATGCGGCCTGCGTATTCGGCGAGCATGTTGTCGACAGCCTCGGCCCCGTAAAGCTCGTTGAGCTTTGTCGTGCCACGAACGCGCACCGCTATAAGGCCCGTCTCGCAACGGTCGCAACGACAGGCGTCGATGGCATTGACCAACATGCGCTGGGTGCCGAGGCCTGTCGCGGCGTCGACGGTTTCGGCAAGTGAGTGGTTGACGAGCTCGCCGACATAGAGCGAGGGGACATTTTCGTCGCCGTCGATGCGAAACCCGCGAGCACGGCAGAGGACGTAGTCGCCGACGGCATTGCGCACACGATACTGCATGACGCGACGGTGCTTGGTGCCGTTATAGACTTGGTCGATGTCGTTGATGTAGGCCTCAAGGTCATCGGGATGCACGCGCGTTTTCCAGTAATCGCGACAGTTGTCTATGTGCTCCGAGGGAAGGCCAAGATCGCGCAAGGCGCCTTGTGACCAAAGGGTGCGATGTTTGTCCAAGTTCTCGATAAAGAAATAGCGGCCTTCGTTGAGCATCGAAAAGGCGTCGAAAATGCGATCGCTTATTTCGAAGTCGTCGGCGTGGACTTGCGTGATATTGCGTCGATCAAGGTGCATGGCATGACGTAGCTTGTAGTCGTACATGCGATGGTCGGCATCGAGCGTCATGCGATTGGGGGCTTCGCCCAGGGCGGGGTCGGCATACGACACTCCATAGCTAAACGAGCGGGGCATCTCGGAATCGTTGTTTTTGAGCAGGACCGTTCGGCAGCGTTCCAGACGTTCGGCGAGGTCGTCCTCGGTTGCAATCGTAGATAGGATGGCAAACTCGTCGCCGCCTATGCGAAACGCCGCCTCGTCCACTTTCATATACAGCTTGAGATAGAGACTTACCTGCAAGATGTAGCGGTTGCCCTCGTCATGCCCAAAGACGTCGTTGCAGTGCTTGAGGTTGTCGATATCGACGTACGCCATGGTAACGGGGGTGTCCTGCTCCCAGAGCTCCTCGAGGGAGCGGGCAAAGCCGCCACGGTTGCCAAGCCCGGTAAGCTGGTCGGTAAAGGCGGTCCTGATCAGATCCTCCTGACGCTTGAGAAGGTCGCGGACGGTCTTTTCGAGCGTTTCGGTGTAATTGCTGACAGTATCCATGTCGTAAGCGGCTTTCTGAGGTCGGGCGAATTGCGTCGGGCGAGCTCGTTGTGCACACGCGTTGTTGTTCGGCGCTTTGCGTGTATCCAGGCCCCCGCCTTGCTGCGTTGTTGGGTTAATTTACCGGCTAATGTTCGCTGTTGATAACTGCTGAGTAGTATAAACAACAGTGCAGAATTATATATGGGTGTACATGCTGCGGGCGGCTATTATTCGCCAAACCGCAACGCCTGGGTGCGCATGAAAAATGCGACTGGGGCGGTATATGTTGACGGGTATACTTGTCCCGGTTTTAAACGCAGGAACGGAGATGGTCGCATGACACAGCCAAATATGACGCGCACGGTGGGGCTTGCACTCGAGGGAGGCGGCTACCGCGGTATGTATACGGCGGGCGTGCTCGACGTTTGGATGGAGCACGGTTTGACCTGCGACCATATGGTGGGTGTCTCGGCGGGCGCGGCGTTTGGCTACAACTTTAAATCGCGCCAGATCGGCCGCGCCATTCGCTATAACAAGGCCTATTGTGCCGATAAGCGCTATGCGGGTGTAGCAAGCTGGCTGCGGACCGGCGATATGTTCAATGCCGATTTTGCCTATCACGAGGTGCCCATCGAGCGCGATCCCATCGACTTGGAGGCGTATCGCGCCTGTCCCATGCGGTTTACGTGCGTGTGCACCGATATCGAGACGGGCAAGGCCGTCTACCACGACCTGCCCTATGGCGACGAGCGCGATATCGAGTGGATCCGGGCATCGTCGGCGATTCCTGTGGCGACGCGTCCCGTTGCTATTGACGGGCATAAGTATCTGGATGGTGGCGTGGCTGATTCTATTCCCAGTGCATGGCTGTTTGCGCAGGGGTATGACCGCAATATCGTGGTACTCACGCAGCCGGCGGGCTTTGTGAAGCAGCCCAACAGCGTGATGCCCATGCTGCGTCGCGTGTTCCGTCACTACCCGGAGTTTGTCGCAGCGCTTGAGCATCGGCATGAGGTTTACAATGCCACGCTCGATGACCTGGCACGTCGCGAGGCTGCCGGCGAAATCTTTGTGGTGCGTCCGAGCGAATCGGTGAAAGTGCCGTCGCTGTGCCGCGAGCCCGATGAGCTCGAGCGCATCTATCAGATCGGCCGCCGCGATGCGGAGGCGACTTTGCCGGCGTTGGAAGCGTATCTGGCGGGGTAAGGGTCGCATGCGGAAAGCGCATCCCGGAATGGAGGTCCAAACTGGGATGCGCTTTCCGTTGCTGAAGATATGAGGCTGCGAATCAGCTGCTTGGCCTAGGCTTATGCCTGCTGCCAGGTGTCGACAAGCTCCTTGGCGGCAGCGTGGGGGTCGTCGGCACTGCAGACGGCGCTCACCACAAAGAAGCCGTCGACGCCGGTGGCCTTGAGCTGCGGCAGGTCGGCCGTCTTGACGCCGCCGCCCACCACGATGGGCACGGGGCTTGCCGCGTGGAGTGCGGCTAGGTCCTCAAAGCTCTTGGTGATGATGGAGCCGTCGGCTGCGCGTCCGCAATCGCGTTTGGTCTCGGTCTCGTGGAGCGGGCCGATGCCCAGGTAGTCGACCAGGCTCATATCGGCGGTCTTGACGTACTCGAGCATCTCCTCGCAACGGGCCGAAAGGCCCACAATGGCATCGGGGCCCAAAAGTTTGCGGCAGACCTCGACGGGAATATCGCTCTGGCCCACGTGCACGCCGTCGACAGCGATGCCCTGTTCGCGCGCGGCGAGTACGCAGTCCAGGCGGTCGTCGATCAGCAAGGCGACCTGACCGGTCTTGCCGGCCTGTGCGATTGCCTGCGCGGCGTCGCCGGTCAGTGCAATGATCTCGCGGGCGCTTGCCACCTTGGAGCGCACCTGAATGCAGGTAAAGCCGGCGTCGAGTGCCTGGGCCACCACATCGCCCACGGGGCGCCCGAGGGTGTTTTCGGGGCCGAGTACCAGATAGGCCGAGATATCAAGGTTGTCGCGGATGCTCATCGTGCTTCCTCCTGCTTTTTGATCTGCGCTTCCATGCGCTCGAGTTTGCCGGTCATGGTGTCGGTAAATCCGGGCCGAATATCGGCTTTGAGCACGACTTCGGTGCGGATGCCCTTGCTCGCCAACACAAAGGTTGCGTCGCGCACGACCTGCATGACCTCGTCCCAGTCGCCCTCGATCTCGGTGAACATCGAGGTGGTGCGGTTGGGAAGGCCGCTCTCGCGAATAACACGCACGACCTCGGCGACCTCGGCGGATAGCTCATCGCCGGTGCCGCACGGGGCGATGGCCACAGCGACGAGCGTGTTCATGCCGGTATTGGTTGCAGGCTCGGACATGGCCTATGCCTCCTCGAGCTCGAGTTGGTTATCGGCAATGTCCTGGGCGGTTGCGCGGTAGAGCTCGTCGATAAAGGCGACCTTAAAGCTTGCCGGGGCGTCGGCGACAGCGGCGGCACGCGTGCCGGCCACGTTGTAGACGGCGGTGCCGCAGACGGCTGCCGTAAACGGGTCGGCAGCGCAGGCGTACACGGCCAGCACGCCGCCCTGCGAGCAGCCGCAGCCGGTGATCTTGGACATGAGCGGGCTGCCGCCGTGGGACTTGGCCACGGTCGTGCCGTCGGTGATCAGGTCGACTTCGCCCGAGACCACTACGGCGCCGCCGGTGTAGCGGGCGAGCGCCACGGCAGCATCGCGGGCGGCGTCAACCGTATCGGTGGTATCGACACCGCGCACGCGGCTCAGATCGGTCGCCTCGCCCTCAAGACCCCACAGGCCGGCGAGCGCGATGATCTCGGAGGCGTTGCCGCGCACGATGGCGGGCTTGTACTGCTTGAGCTCGTTTACCAGCTGGGTGCGCAGGCTGCCGATACCCAGGCCCACCGGATCGAGCACCCAGGGCTTGCCGGCGTCGTGTGCCGCCTTCGCCGCGCGGGGAATCGTCTGCTCGTAGATAGGGAAGAGCGTGCCCATGTTGAGATAGATGGCGCCGCCGCCGGCAACGAGCGCTTCGCCCTCGTCGGGCAGATAGACCATGGCGGCCGATCCGCCCACGGCGAGCTGTGCGTTGGCGACAAAGTCGATCGTCACCGTGTTGGTGATGGAGCCGGCCATCGGATTGGTGGCGCGAATTTCCTCTACGGCCTTGACCATATGTTGCTTAAGCTGTTCCGAATCAATCACTGCACATGCCTCCTTGGCATAGAAAAGGGGCGCTGTGCATAGACAGCGCCCCTGTAAAGGCGGCATGCTCCCTACGCCAGCATTAACTGACAGGTTCAAAGGATTGGGCCCCATGCCCTCTCAGCCTTGTGGTTTGCACCGCCGGCACTCCCGCATCGAATCTGTTGTTCCCTATACTAGCGCACCGTTACAATGGTTGCGGTGAAAATGACTGGGGGACTCTATGATCAAACTTGTGCTGACCGATATGGACGATACGCTGATTCCAGCCGGGCATGACGGCGCCAGCGACTACGCCATTGAGGGTATTCATGCCATGCAGGCGGCGGGTCTGCACTTTGGGCCGGTTTCGGGTCGTCAGCCGTCCGCGATGGGCTGGATGTTCAAAAACCGTTCCGAGTGTTTTTCGACCGGTGCGTTCTGTAACGGCCAGGTGATGTTTGTCGACGGCGAAGTAGTCGCTTCGCGCGCAATCGACAACGATGCTCTGATACGTTTGGCTGACTATCTGGAGCAAGAAACCGACGATACATTTCTAAAAGTCTACAGCCTGGGCGATGACTTTTGGGGTAACGATGCCTATTGCGTGACGAGCAATCCCGAGCGTGTACGTCGCGCTATGGAGTCGGGCGGCAATGCGTGGCTCAAAGGCGAAGAGGCCCCGTGCCGTCCCGTCGTCGATGACGCGCCGGTGTTTAAGGCGAATATCTGGAGTGCCCGTTCGCGTGAGGAGCTCGCGGAGCTACGCGAGCGCGTTGCCGTTGAGATGCCGGAACTCTCGCTTGTGTTTCCCAACAACCGAGTGCGCCTGTTCGACATCCTTCCGGATGGTTGGGACAAGGGCTGCGCTGCGCTGGAGCTGGCGCGCGCCTTGGGCCTGACGCCCGACGAGGTGGCCGTATTTGGCGATTCCGATAACGATCTGCCCATGATCGATGCCGTTCCCAACTCCGTTGCAGTCGCCAATGCCAACGAGGCCGTCACGGCTGCCGCGCGCTGGCATATCGGCGCCGCGGCAGATGATGCGGTCGCCGGGGCTCTGCATCAGATTGCCGCCTGCGCCGCGACGGGGGAGATGCCGCCGTTTATGCGTCAGGAGGGTGCAGCCGACGCGAATCTCGCGAACAGCTAAGGAGACAGCCATGAAGCTCCAGCAGCTCAGATATGTCGTCAAAGTTGCCGAATGCGGCAGCATTACCGAGGCCTCGCGCCGTCTCTTTGTGTCGCAGCCTTCGATTACCGCATCGATTCGCGATCTCGAAAACGAGATGGGTGTGCACATCTTTGAGCGCACCAACAAGGGCGTCATTGTGTCCGAGGAAGGCGAGACCTTCTTGGGCTACGCGCGACAGGTGCTCGACCAGGCCGATCTGCTCGAAGGCAAGTACAAGGGCGCGTCCGAGCAGGTGCCGCACTTTAGTGTGAGCTGCCAGCATTATTCCTTTGCCGTTAACGCGTTTGTCGATGTGATCCGTGAGTTCGATGCCGCGCGCTACGACTTTACCCTGCGCGAGGAACAGACTCACGAGATTATCGAGGATGTCGCGCATATGAAAAGCGAACTGGGCATCCTGTACTTATCCGAGCATAACCGCGAGGTCATCGAGCGCATGCTGGTGGCCAACGAGCTCGTGTTCGAAGGACTCTTCTGCGCCACGCCGCATGTCTTCGTCTGCGCCGACCATCCGCTGGCGGACCGCTCCAGCGTGACGCTCGAGGATCTGGAAGACTACCCGTTCCTGTCCTACGAGCAGGGCAGCTACAACTCGTTTTACTATTCCGAGGAGCTGACCTCGACGTTCGAGCGTCGCAAAAATATCCGCGTGCGCGACCGTGCGACGTTGTTCAATTTGGCCATGGGCCTCAACGGCTACACGGTATGCTCGGGCGTGATCAGCCACGAGCTCAACGGCCCCGGCATTATCTCGATTCCGCTCGACGTGGACGAGTACATGGAGATTGGCATCATCACGCGCAAGAACACGACGCTTACGCGCTACGGTCGGGCCTATATCGACGCGATTCGTCAGCATATCTAGACTGCTGTGCTCCGCACGGTTCAAGTCTCTTTATGACAGTCCAGACTGATATAGGAAACATCTATATCAAACTGTTATAAACGTATATTTTACGATGGTCATATGAGCGCTCATACTCTGTCCCAGCAAAGCAACCAATGCAAAGGGAGATATCTATGAGCACTTCGATTCAACCGAACGCGCCGTTTCGCGCCGATATCGTCGGCAGCTTTCTTCGTCCGCAGGCCGTGAAGGACGCCCGTGCCGCCTATGCTGCGGGTACACTCGACGCCGCCGGCCTTAAGGCCGTCGAGGATGAGGCCATTCGCGACCTGGTGGACAAGCAAAAGTCCGCTGGCCTGCAGGTGATTACCGATGGCGAGTTTCGCCGCAGTTACTGGCACCTCGACTTTATGTGGGGGCTCAACGGCATTGAACGCCGTACCTCGCGTACGGGCTATATGTTCCACGACGAGGAGACCACAGCCGACACCGCCGTGGTAACCGGCCCCATTAGCGGCGAGAACCATCCGTTCGTCGAGCACTTTAAATTTGTCAAGGCGCTCGAGGGGGAGGGCCAGGTCGCGCGGCAAACCATTCCGGCGCCGATCCAGACGTTCTCCGAAGTCACGCTCGACCGCTGCGACGGCCAGCAGGAGAGCCTGCGCGCTGTCTATAAGACCGATGAGGAACTTGCCGACGCCATTGCAGCCGCTTATCGCACGGTGATCGCCGACCTGTACGCAGCAGGCTGCCGCAACATCCAGTTTGATGACTGCACCTGGGGCATCTACTGCGACACCGATTTTGTCGCCAAAACCGGCATGAGCCCGGTTGACCTGCAAAAGGTAAGCGAGCTGGGCGTGGCGCTCAACAACGCCGCCATCGAGGGCAAGCCCGACGATCTGGTTATCAACACGCACGTGTGCCGCGGCAACTACCACTCCACCTACGCTTTTGAAGGCGGCTACGATCCCATCGCACCGTACCTGTTCGCACATGAGAATGTCGATGCGTTCTATCTGGAGTTCGACACGCCGCGCGCCGGCGGCTTTGAGCCGCTCAAGTACGTCGCTCCCGGCAAGAAGGTCGTGCTGGGCTTAGTAACCACCAAGGCGGCAGAGCTCGAGAACGAGGATGTTATCGTCGAGCGCATCCGCGAAGCCGCAAAGTACGTGCCGCTCGAGAATCTGTACCTGTCGCCCCAGTGCGGCTTTGCCAGCTGCGAGATTGGCAACAAGCTGACCGAGGACGAGCAGTGGGCAAAGATCGCGCTGGTCAAGCGCATTGCCGAGCGCGTTTGGAAGTAACGCTACCGTTTGCAGGTGGCGGCGCGTGCGAGGCATTGCGTATCGCGTACAATGGTTCGGATCGTATCGTTCGGGCAGGTTATCCGATATGCCTGATCGCCCTTCCATCATGAAAGGACATCCATGCCCCAGTTCTCGACGCCCACCGTATCTGAACTCGAGGAGACTGTCGCATAGTAGCTGCGTTCAGCCAAATTAAAAATGGCGTCCATGCGTGTGTACGCGTGGACGCCATTTTTAATGCGTCAGTATCCAGTGGATGCCGCGCGCCATGCGCAGGTCAGTTTGGGCAAAATGATTGCCGGGGTTGAGCTCCAGCGTTGTTGGGATGTCGCGCTCGATAAACAGCTTTTCCATCGCGCGCGTATCGTCGAGTACGTGCCGCATCATGCGGTTGGGCGTCTTGGTTTCCTTTTTACCGAGCGACAGATAGGCGGCGTCGGGCGTAGCCGTCATCGTGCGCTCGCGCGCGTAGTCGATAAAGCCGGGGAACCACAGCGACCCCGATGCACTCGCCACGCGCTCAAAGACATCTGTTTGCCAAAGTGCCCACAGTGCAAAAAGACCCGCCAACGAGTAGCCGGCAACGCTGCGCCAGGCGGGCGGTTGCGGGAGCGATGATTCGGCCTGGGGGATTATCTGCTTCAACAACTCGTCAAGAAAACCAGCAGCCTGTCCGCCAAAGGGCTCGGCATCTCGTATAGTTCCGTCGCATTCCCAGGGGCTCAGCTCGCGATTCCAATCGAGCCCTCCAATGGCGACAAGGGTGAACGGCGGGCAGTCGAGCTCTCGGCAGCGCTCGTAGACTTCACTACCGTTGCCCATAACCACGGGGAGATAGATGACGGGCGCGCCTTCCGCACACTCTGAATAAACGGTTATCTGCTTATGATGCGCTTCCAAGGCAGGCTTCTCTCAGTGTTGTGATATTGACAGCCTCAATTGTCGCACGCTGACACGGGGGCAGACGCTAAAAGAAAGGCGCGGAGCCGCTCGATGCGATTCCGCGCCTTGTTGTTTTGCTTTAGCAGACTATGCCGTTACGCCACGAAGAAGTAGACGAGGAAGGCGAGGGCTGCGATCCACATGAGCGGCTTGATCTTGGAGGCCTCGCCCTTAAAGAGCGCGACGACCACGTAGGCGATAAAGCCCAGGCCAATGCCGGCAGAGATGGAGTAGGTGAAGGGCACGCCGGCGACAATCATGAACGCCGGGAAACCCTGCGACACGTCGGACCAGTCGATCTCGGAGGCCTCGCTCATCATGAGGTAGCCGACGTAGACCAGGGCACCGCAGGTGGCGGCGCTGGAAACGATGGTGACGATGGGGGAGAAGAACGCGGCGAGAATGAACAGCACGCCGGTGGTGACGGAGGTGAGACCCGTGCGGCCACCGTCGGCAGCGCCGGAAGTGGACTCGACGAAAGTGGTGATGGAGGAGACACCCATGAAACCGCCCACAGCGGCGGCGGCGGAGTCGACGATCAGGATCTCCTTGATATTCTCGACGTTGCCGTCGTCGGTGAGGAACTCACCCTGCTTGGCTACGGCCATCGCGGTGCCCATGGTGTCGAAGAAGTCACTCATGAGCAGCGAGAACGAGATGACGAGGAGCGTGGGGTCGGTAAGGACCTTGACGATGGCGGGCACGCCGCCGGCGTCGGCGATGGGGCCACCGATGCTCGAGAAGTCGAGCGGGGCGATGATGCCGGTCGGAGCCTGGGTCACACCTAGGGGGATACCGGCGATGACGGCGACGACGATGCCGATGAGCAGCGAGCCGGGGACGTTGCGGCAGGCGAGGGCGACCGTCACCAGGATGGAGATGATGCCGACGATGAAGGTGGGGGAGGTGATGTCGCCCAGACCGACGAGTGTACCGGCGCCAGCGGTGATAATGCCGGCATCGCACAGGCCAATCATGGCGATGAACAGGCCCAGACCCACCGAGATGGCGTGACGCAGGACAACCGGGATGGCGTCCATGATGGCCTCGCGCAGGCCACAAAGCACGAGCAGCAAGATGACGACGCCCTCAAGGAAGATGACGCTCATGGCCACGTGCCAGTCACCGCCGCAGACGGTGGTGGCGATTCCGGCGATCATCGCGTTGACGCCTAAGCCCGACGCGCAGGCGAGCGGACGGTTGGCGAAGATGCCCATGCAGATGGTCATGATGCCGGCGCCCAGGCAGGTGGCGCAGGCGAGCGCTCCCGCATCGATGCCAGCGCCCGAGAGCACCGCGGGGTTGACGGCGATGATGTAGGCCATCGCCAGGAATGTTGTCAGTCCAGCGCGGAGTTCGGTCCCGATTGTGGACTTGCGCTCGCTGACGTGAAATAGTTCGTCCATGCATACCCTTTCCTTGTTCGGCCCCGAGTTTAGGCCGATTGACACGAACTCACCCACTATAGCCCCTTTACGACGCTGTTGTTCCTCGCATGTTGATGTTCGGCGCTTTGTAGCAGACGGACGGTATTTTTCGCATGAAAATGTGTGGGTACCGTATACTTAAGCGGTTACAACGACCCCTATGGAGGAACGTATGATTAAAGAGCTTTGCCACGACGAGGCTATCCTGTCCCAGCGTTGCGAGGTTGCGACCGTCGAGGACGAGTCGGTCGCACAGGACCTGATCGATACCATCAAGTCGCTCGATGATGCCGGCTGCCTTGCCGCTAACCAGATTGGCGTTACCAAGAAGGTTTGCGTCTACCTGGACGATGCCGGCGAGCCCCACGTGCTCTACAACCCCCGTCTGGTGTTTGGCCTGGGCGCCAGCAAGATGGAGGAGAGCTGCCTGACGCACGAGGAGGTCACCAAGTCCACGCGCTATATCAAGTGCAAGGTTGCCTTTGACCAGATTGTCGACGGCAAGATGAAGGAGTGCCGCCGCGACTACGCGGGCTTTGAGGCACAGATGATCCAGCATATGATCGATCACTGTCTAGGAAAGTTGGTCTAAGGGGACCAAAGCACCGCACCTTGCCGCTCAATCGTCGCTCGCGTACCTTAAGTACGCTTCGCTCCTCTTTCTTGGCAATCTGCGGCACTTTGACCCCTTAGACGACCTGCGGGGTTAACTTGGTTGAGTTTATCCTGCTTGAATAGTCCGGGCGTGACATTGTTGTCATGTCCGGGCTTTTGTGTTTAGCGCCTTTTTGTTTGGAGACAATGAAATTAGCAAGAACGTAAAGCTAGGAGGCGCTATGTGTACGAGTATTCGATTTACCGATAATTCTGGCCACATGTATCTGGGCCGCAATCTCGACTGGAGCTTTGACTACGGCCAACAGGTTCGCGTGATGCCGCGCGGGTTTCACATTCCGTATTCGTTTATCGACGACGCGACGGCGGCGCACGCGGTGATTGGTATGTGCATCGATTACAGGAACTACCCTATGTTCTTCGATTGCGGCAACGATGCGGGCCTCGCCGTGGCGGGTCTCAATTTCCCGGGTTATGCCGAGTATGCCGAGGACCCTGTCGACGGCAAGACCAATATCGCGGCCTATGAGTTCCCCCTGTGGGTGGCAGCGACGTTCTCGACGGTCGATGAGGTCGAGGCCGCGCTGCGCGACACGGTGATTGTCGCCAAATCTGCCGGAGAGGGGCTGGGCGTGTCGCTGCTCCATTGGATTATCGGCGACAGCCAGCGCAGCATCGTGGTCGAGATGATGGCTGACGGCCTGCATGTATACGACGATCCGGTCGACACCCTTGCCAACCAGCCGACCTTTCCGTGGCACATGGAAAACCTGCGCACCTATATCACCGCCACAAGCGATTTTCCGCAGACGGCGACATGGCGTGGCGCCGAGCTCAAGCCCTATGGAGCCGGTGCCGGCATGCGCGGCATTCCGGGCGATTGCTATTCGCCGAGCCGTTTTGTAAAGGCGGCGTACCTCAATGCCAATTACCCGCAAAAGGAGAGCGAGACCGAAAACGTCGTTCGCATGTTCCGCTCGCTCGAGGGCGTGGTGATGATCGAGGGAGCGTCCAGGATGGGCGATGGCAAGTTCGAGAAGACTATCTACACCGGATGCTTTAGCGCGCGCACGGGCAATTATTACTACGCGATGTATGGGGATCCGTCGATTCGCTACGTGAGCCTGATGGATGCCGAGGGCGCGAGCCCCGATAGGCTCGTGGTTCCCGAGCCGCGCCGTTCGTAGCCGATAGCTTTACCGCAATGCAAAACGGCCCTGCATCTCCCGTGAGGTGCAGGGCCGCTTTCGTTGATTTGTGACGTCGCTAGAATTTGGCGTCGTTGAGTTGTTCACTTTCGAGGCCGTCGAGCTGTTGCTGTTCGGGCGTATCGGCGACGCTCTCGAGCAGCTCGGTGGGATCGACGTTCATGTCCCTACCGGCCTCGTTGCCGTTGACCAAGTCGTCCGAGAAGATGTCGACTTCCATTTCCTCGGCCTCTTCAATCTGAACCTCGAGCGGCACCTGGGTGCGCACGAGCTTAACGGCCGGGCGCATGCGGGCAAACAGCGGCACGTACTCGATGATGATGGCAGAGTTCTCGAGACCGTACCAGCGCGCCGGGCTTCCGCAAGCGCGGCGGACGGCGTACTTGATGGCCATCACGCGGTGGTCATTGCGGTTGATGTCCGTTTCGGGGGCAAGCATCTTGCGCAGCATGCAAAAACGGAAGTCGCCCACGTTGCCGCGCGTCTCGTAGATGGAGTAGGTGTGGTGCTGCGGCGGCAACTCACCCGAGGCCATCAGGTCGCCAACGATCTGGCGCAGGTAGGCGTTGATGCGCTGATTGACCTTAAAGCCCAGGTCCAAGCGCACGCGGAACAGGAAGTCTGTGCCAAAGGTCTCAACGGAATACTCGTGCGTATAGGGCTCGTCGGTAACGTGTACGTTGATGAACCAATATGCCTTGGCGCGCTTGGGATGCTTGTCCAAGATGGAATAGAGCACGTCGCGGTCGAGCGTGAGCGGGTCGGGGCTATTGGTGAGGAACACCAGATTGTCGGCGAGCACGGGGTAGGTCTCGTCATTGCGCAGGCGGTTGAGCTGGTCGATGTACTTGGAGACGGGCAGCAGAATCGTCTGCGTGCGCTCGATGGCGGTGCCGCGACGCCACACATACATAAGGCCGAACAGCAGTGCGGCCAGGAAGATCATGACGTAGCCGCCGTCAAAGAACATGGTGAGGCACGAAGCGAAGAAGCACAGCTCAATGGCACCAAAGAGCAGGGCAAAGATGCAGGCGCCCAGCTTGTGCTTGAGGATGCCGGCGATATAGCTCGTCAGCAGCGTGGTGGTCATGAGCATGGTCACGGTGATGGCGAGGCCATAGGCGCTTTCCATGCGCTCGGAGTTCTGGAACAGCAGCACGATGAAGATGCAGCCGACCCACATGATGTTGTTGACGAGCGGAATATAGAGCTGACCCTTGGTGTCGCTGGGGTAGTGGATGCGCAGGTGCGGCATAAGGTTGAGGCGCGTTGCCTCGGATACCAGCGAGAACGAGCCGGTGATGAGCGCCTGCGAGGCGATGATGGCCGCCACGGCCGAAAGCACAATGGCAAAGGGGCGCAGGGGCTCGGGAAGCATCATATAGAACGGGTTAACGATATCCATCGCGAGCATCTGGGGGTTGGAGTTATTGGCGAGTAGCCAAGCTCCCTGACCCAGATAGTTGAGGATAAGGGCCGCCTTAACAAATGGCCAGGATGCATAGATGTTTGCCTTGCCCACGTGGCCCATGTCCGAGTAGAGTGCCTCGGCACCGGTTGTCGACAGGAAGACAAAGCCGAGCACCATAATGCCCGAATGGTTGATGGGCGAGAACAGGAACATAATGCCGCGGATGGGGTTGAGCGCGCGCAAGATGGACAGGTTGCCGAGCATGTTGAACAGGCCGGCGCCCGCCAGGAACAGGAACCACAGCGTCATGAGCGGGCCGAAGAGCTTACCGATCGACGAGGTACCGGCGCGCTGCATGGCAAATAGGCCGCAGATAATGATGATGGTAATAATGATGACGTTAGTCTGGCCGTCACCCAAAAGCGCATGGCCCCATTCGATGGTGCGCAGACCCTCGATGGCTGTGGTGACCGTGACGGCGGGGGTGAGGATGCCGTCGGCAAGCAGTGCCGCACCGCCGATCATGGCGGGCAGAATCAGCCATGGTGCCACCTTGCGTACGAGGCTGAACAGGGCGAAGATGCCGCCTTCGTTGTGGTTGTCGGCCTTCATGGCGATTACCACGTACTTGACCGTGGTCACGAGCGTCATGGTCCAGATGACGAGCGAAAGCGCGCCCAGGATCATGTCCTCGCTGACGGTACCGATGCCGCCGTTGTTGGCGACGATTGATTTCATGGTGTACATGGGGCTCGTGCCGATGTCACCATAGACGACGCCGAGCGTTACGAGCAACATGCCAGCGGAGAGGGGGATGGCGCCATGCCCGCCCTGACTATGCTGGTCTTGGAGGCTTGCCTCCAGCTTGTTGTGTGCCACGTGGACTCCCTTAGACATCCGGTCTCTGCCAAGAGCAGTAGACCTTTATGCCATCTTTATACATATAAGAGCAGTTTGGCACATCGGGGTGTTTTAGACAATAATCCCCATCTGGGGATTATTCATATACGCAGGTAGCATTTCAGAGCAGGGCTATTAAGCACGCGCTGTCTGGGCGATGCCAGCCTTGGCGCTTGCACGTTTGCCGGCGAGTTCGCAAAAAATCGCGCCGCCGATGATAAGCGCGGCACCCATCAGGCGGACCGGTGTTATGGCTTCGCCCAAAAGGACGGCCGAGAACACGACGGCCGAAAGCGGCTCGAGGTAGCCGACGACCGCGACGGTCTGCACGGGCAGTTTGGCGACGGCACTAAAGTAGAGCAGACAACCGAGTCCGGTGTTGACGACGCCGAGCATGACGACGGCGCGCCAATCAATGCTGGCGGCGACACCGGCGGACAGGAATGAGGGAGCGCCCTGCGTGATGAGCGTGAGGACCAGCGCGGTCACAAAAGCGGCGCTCACCTGGAGCGCGGAGTTCTCGAGACCTTCGATGTGCGGCGCACCCTTGCTAGCGATGACCATCAGCGCATAGCAAAATGCCGAGGCGATACCGCAGACGATACCCGCAATGGGCATATTGCCGCCTAGACCTTGTGCTGCAATGAGAAAAGCACCGCAGGCGACGGCGATAAACCCGGCGATTTTGCTGCCGGTCAGTTTTTCACCAAAGATGAGTGGGGAGAGCGCCATGACAATGATGGGGCCACAGTAGTACAGCAGCGAGGATACGCCGACGCCGATCGTCTGGTAGGCGCGGAACAGAAAAATCCAGCTGGCGCCCAGCGCGGCTCCCGAGAGAAGGAGTGCTGCGGCTTCGCGGGGACGAGATGGCGCCTGCAGTTTATGGCGTTGGGTGATGGCAAGGATAGTGACAAGCGAGAGGGCGCCCAAAAACGTGCGCAGTAGCACGATATCGGAGCTCGGCAGTGCGATGGCGGCGGCGATGATGCCGTTGGAGCCAAACAATAGCAATGCTGCTAAGTACGTAAACAGTCCGTTGTTCATGCGCTGACATCCCCTCTATATCCGAACATGTTCACTATGGGTGAACTGGCTTTAGAAGAAAAGCGAATATAATGCATGGAAAACATGACAAAAACTCATGCAAGGGTGGGGACGTGCCGTGGAGACCAATTTCCAAAAGATGCAAGTGCTGCTCGAGACGGTGCGTGCCGGCAGCTTTACGCGTGCTGCAGAGCGCCTGAGCTATTCGCAGTCGGGCGTGAGCCGCATGGTGGGCGACCTTGAGGCAGACTGGGGTTTTAAGGTGCTTGATCGCAGCCGCGAGGGCGTGGTGCTTTCTGCCGACGGGCGGCAGGTCATGCCGGCAGTCGAGGCGTTATGCGAAGAGTTTGGCCGCCTGCAGCGACGCGTGGACGAGATGCGAGGGCTCATGCGTGGCAAGATCTGCATCGGTACGTTTTCGAGCGTGGCGACCCACGTGCTGCCGCCGGTGATTGCGCGCTTTCGCGCCGATCACCCGGACGTCGATTATGAGTTGCTGATGGGCGACTATTCAGAGATCGAACAATGGGTGGCAGAGGGCCGCTGCGATCTGGGCTTTATCCCGTATGAGCCTCGAGAAAATGGCATGACATCGCGGTCTTTGGTGCGCGACGAGTTGATGGCGGTAGTGCCGACAGACTCTTTGCTTGCCACGGCGGAGGTCGTCTCTCTTGCCGATTTAGCCAACGAGCAGTTTATTCTGCTAGAACGCGGCACCGATGATGAGATTACGCCGCTGTTCCGTCGGGCGGGGCTGACGGTGTGCTCCAAGCTGTCGACTTGGGATGACTATGCGATTATGGCTATGGTCGAGGACGGCCTGGGCGTGAGCATTCTTCCCGCGCTCATCTTGCGCCGCTGTCAGTTCGATGTTGCCGTGCGCCCACTCGAGGGACATCCTCATCGGCAGATCAACGCCATATATCGAACGGCTGACGTTTCGCTTGCCGCTGCTCGATTCCTTGAATACCTCTAAACGCGTGCATGTTATTGTCCGCTTTGGGCAAATCTCGGAGTCCGGTACATTTTCTTATGAAATTGAACTATCGAATGAGGTGCCGCGTTATACTGCTTGCTAAATTGAACCATGGTTCAATTCGTGTTCTATAAATTGAACTTTGCCAGCAAGGAGGTTCTAGTGGCCCAAGAGACGTTTAGCGATCGCCTGCGACAGGCTATGTCCGATCGCGACGTTCGCCAGTCGGACGTGATCCGCGCATCGGAGATGCTCGGCAAAAAACTCGGCAAGAGTCAGATGAGCCAATATGTGAGCGGCAAGACGATCCCGCGGCGCGATGTGGCTGAGCTGCTCGCCCGTATTTTGGAGGTCGATGTTACCTGGCTGCTTGCCGGCGACGCCGATCAAGGCGAGGCATCATCACCCCGCAACGATTCCAAGCCCGAACCCCATCCCTCAGCTCAAATTGCAAGGAGCACCACCATGCGTACTTTTTCTAAATCCACCAAGCTCGATAACGTCCTGTATGACGTGCGCGGTCCCGTCGTCGACGAGGCCGCCCGTATGGAGGACGAGGGCGAGCGCATCCTCAAGCTCAATATCGGCAACCCGGCGCCCTTCGGTTTCCGCACACCCGATGAGGTCATCAAGGACATGCGCCAGCAGCTGCCCGACTGCGAAGGCTATTCCAACTCGCGTGGCCTGTTCTCCGCGCGCAAGGCGATCATGCAGTATTCGCAGATCAAGGGCCTGCCCAACGTTCAGATGGAGCATATCTACACGGGCAACGGCGTGTCCGAGCTCATTCAGCTTTCGATGAACGCGCTGCTCGACAATGGCGACGAGATTCTGATCCCCAGCCCCGACTATCCGCTCTGGACGGCGTGCGCAACCCTTGCTGGCGGTCATCCCGTACATTATCTGTGCGATGAGCAGGCGGATTGGTATCCCGACCTGGAGGATATGGAGTCCAAGATTACGAGCGCGACCAAAGCCCTCGTCATCATCAACCCCAACAACCCCACGGGTTCTGTCTATCCGCGCGAGGTGCTCGAGGGCATCGTCGAGGTTGCACGTAGGCATCAGCTGATGATCTTTGCCGATGAGATCTACGACCGCCTGTGCATGGACGGCTACGAGCACGTCTCGATTGCCTCGCTCGCCCCCGACCTGCCCTGCGTCACCTTTAGCGGCCTTTCCAAGTCGCACATGATCGCGGGCTATCGTATTGGCTGGATGGTGCTTTCGGGCAACCAGCGCTGCATGAGCGACTTCATCATGGGCGTCAACATGCTCTCGAACATGCGCCTGTGCTCCAACGTGCCGGCTCAGTCGATCGTTCAGACGGCACTCGGTGGCCATCAGTCCGTTAACGACTACATCCGTCCCGGCGGCCGTGTCTACGAGCAGCGCAACTTTGTGTATGAGGCGCTCAACAAGATTGACGGCATCTCGGTGGTTAAGCCGCGTGCAGCGTTCTACATCTTCCCCAAGATGGATGTGAAGAAGTTCAACATCACCGATGACGAGCAATTCGCCCTTGACCTGCTGCACGAGAAGAAGATCCTGATTACGCGCGGCGGCGGCTTCAACTGGGCTGAGCCCGACCACTTCCGTATCGTGTACCTGCCGCGCATGGAAGTACTCAAAGAGTCCCTCGAAGACCTCGCCGATTTCTTCGACCATTACCACCAGAGCTAGTGGGATAGAAGTTCCGCACTATGAAAAGCTCCCTGCAGTTGTTTTGCTGCAGGGAGCTTTCTTGAATCGGCGGAACTAGATCACGATCCCGTTGCAGTGGTCGATTTCGTGCTGGATGATCTCGGCGGTGTAGCCCGAGAAGTTTTTGATGCGGTGGACAAAGTTCTCGTCCAAATACTCCACCTTGATGCGGCGATAGCGGGTACAGGGACGCTCACCGGCCAGCGAGAGGCATCCTTCGCTCGTCTGATAGGAATTGACCTGCTCAAGAATTTGAGGGTTGTACATCAGCAGCGCCCTGTTGCCGTCCTTTACGCAGATGATGCGTTTGCGCACGCCAATCATGTTGGCGGCAAGGCCCACGCACTCGTGCTCATGCTCGTGTAGTGTATCTAGGAGGTCCTGCCCGGTCGCGGCGTCATCGGGGCCCGCGTCTTCGGAAGGCAGGCGCAAAAAGAACTCGGATTTCATGATGGGCTTAATCATGGCGGGCTCCTCATGTCTTATGCTTTCGTGGACTTTTAATAATAGCGCGGAAGGAAAGCTGTACGTCCGCGTTACAATCTTTCGACGTTGGACCATGTTGCCAGGCTCGTCGTGTACGGCGTCTGGCGTAAGTCTAGGGCTCATTTTTCGCCCTGGACTGTTCCTCTGGGGCGATGCGACTGTCGTTCCAAGAGGAAGGAAATGCATGGGGAGCAAATCTCAGCAACAAGTTCAAGTAGCGCCATCGGCCACTGCGGCGATTCTCGTCGTAATGTATATTGCAGCCTTTGTTGCCGCGTTTAACGAGAACATCATTAACGTGGCGTTGCACGACATTATGGCAGCCTTTTCGGTGAGTGCCACCACGGCGCAGTGGCTCGTCTCGGGCTACATGATCGTGACGTCGATCTTTACGGCCATCATGGCCTTCCTGTCCGGCCGTTTCTCGACGCGCAAGCTGTTGTTTTTCGCATGCGGATGTATGGTTGCCGGCGAAGTCCTGTGTCTGATCGCTCCGTCGTTTAGCGTTTTGCTGCCAAGTCGTATTTTGCAGGCTGCGGGATCGGGCATCTTGTTTCCGCTCATGATGAACGTGGTGCTGTCTTGCGCCCCGCGCGAGAAGCTCGGTCTGTATCTGAGCCTGGGCGGTGCCTGCATTACGCTAGGGCCGGCGTTTGGACCCGTAATCAGCGGTCTTATGTGCACGTTGTTTGGCTGGAGGGCGGTGTTCGTAGTGCCGCTGGTGGGCGGCATTGTGGTCGCTGCGGCGGGCGTAAAGCTTGTTCAGAATGTCGGAGAGCGCTCGAACACCACGCTTGATATTCTGTCGGTTGTTTTGCTCGCCGCCGACATTACGGCATTTGTGTATTCCGTAGGCGAGTTCTCGACCAATCTGATTGCCGGCATTGTGGCGCTTTTCGCCGCCATTGTGCTGCTCGGCCTGTTTGCGGCCCGTCAGCTCAAACTCGAGCATCCGGTGCTTAACGTGCGTCCCATGGCGAGCGTTCGTTTTTGGCCTGCGTGCCTGCTTGTGGTGGTGTCGATGATGACAACGTTCTCGATGAGTGTTTTGTTGCCGCTCTATTTTGAGGGCGCATACGGCATGACCGCACTTGTTGCGGGCCTGCTCATTTTGCCGGCAATTGCCTGCAACGCCGTGACCTCGATTGTGGGCGGACGCGTGATGGACGCCCGTGGCGCATGGCCGCTGCTGCCGGTCGGCTTTGCCCTGATTGCCGTGGGGCAGACTGCCATCTCGATGACGGCGGCAAGCATGAACATCGGCGTCGTCGTGGCGCTGACCGTTGTGGTGTATGCCGGAGTCGGTTTGGTGCTGAGCCCCTCGCAAACGGCCGGCTTGGAGACGCTACCCGCCGCTGAACATCCTCACGGAACGGCATTGCTTAACACGTGGAATATGATTGCCGCATCGTTTGGCCCGTCGCTGTTTATCGGTCTGCTCTCGAGTTCTGCTGCGACCGCCGGCGCCGCTGGCGCTGCGACAGACGTTGCCCAGGCGATTGGATTTGCAGCTGCCGTGCGTGTAGCGGCTGTAATTGCCGTGGTCGGGTTCGTGGCGTCGCTGGTGTACGCTCGTCGCGAGTCACACATGTCGCATTAATGTGTGCACATAGATTCTGCAGCTAGATTGGATGGCGACACCATAAACTAATGGACGTTTTGCCGAGAGGCATGATTGTTTAAAGCGCAAAGAGTGCGCGACGGGCCCCGCGAATGGGGCGATGATGCCCGAGAGGGCCAAGAAGGAGTCTCATGTCCGAGAACGAAGAGATCATGAACGAGACCGAGAACGAGACCATGGCTGCCGAGGTCGAGGCAGTCGAGACCGTGGAGACCGAAGCTGCCGAGGTTGAGGTTGCTGACGAGGTTTCCGCCGAGGAGGAGGCCGAGGTTGTCGAGGCCGCCGTTGATTACGATGACGAGGAGCTGATGGACAAGATGCAGAAGGCCGCCCGCCTGCTGCGTAGCCGTCGCTTTGCTATTTCCAAGGAGGAGGAGGCCAAGGCCGAGCGCATGGCGAACATCGAGCGCGCCATCAAGCTTCTTGACCTCAAGCCCAAGATGGAGCAGAAGGAAATGTCCGACCTGCTGGGCATGCGCCTCCGTGAGCTTGATGGCCTGATGGCCGAGGCCGAGGCTGCCGATCTGGTCGGCCGCATCGACGACGCCGAGGGCGATATGCGCAAGATCGTCGTCTTCGCCGCCGAGGATGCCGCTGAGGGCCTGGTCGAGCTTGCCAACAAGAAGGAGAAGCTCCTGCCCGAGCTTTCTTACGAGGAGGCCACCGAGCTGATGGCCGCCCTCGATAAGGTTATCGCTCCGCTCGTCGCCATGGGCCTGGACGAGGATCGCGGTCCTCGCGGCGGCCGTGACGACCGTGGTGGCCGTGGCGGCGACCGTGGCGGTCGCGGCGGCTTTGGCGATCGTGGTGGCCGTGGCGGCGACCGTGGCGGTCGCGGTGGCGATCGTGGCGGCCGTGGCGGTTTTGGTGACCGTGGCGGCGACCGTGGCGGTCGCGGCGGCTTTGGCGGCAACCGTGGTGGCTATGGCGATCGCGGTGGCAACCGTGGCGGCTTCGGCGGCAACCGTGGTAACGACCGCGGCGGTCGCGGTGGCGGCCGCAACGGCGGCGGCTTCCGCGGTAACCGTTTTTAGTTACGGCGTTTTACCAAACGCCGTAACGGGCCGACGCTGCGCGGGCCGCATTTGGACAATCTGACGTTCAACTTCAAGGGCGCGACCAGAAGGTCAGCGCCCTCTCGTTTCACGTCACCTTGCCTCAAATGCGACCCGCTCGCTGTCCGTCCTCTACCTGCGGCGCTGTCTTGCTCCGGATGCGGCAGTTAGGGACGTTCCTTTTCTGCCGGCAGTTTGGGACACTCCTTGTAGTCATTGGGGACGTTCTTAAATGACTAGTCGTTGGGGACGTTCTTGTTTGACTAGTCATTCAAGAACGTCCCCAACGACTACATAGCATGAGAGTGGATAATCTCCCAGTTTGGGCTCGCATTCAGGCTCAAAGTGGGAGATTATCCACTCTCGTTTCTGTTCTGCCTACATTTGTAGGAACAGTTCGTGGAGGCGGGTGTCTTCGTCGAGTTCGGGGTGGAAGGTTACGCCGAGCTGGTTGTCTTGGCGGGCGGCGACGATGCGGCCATCGACTTCGGCCAGGGCCTCGGCATCGCCGTGGACCTCGACGATGCGGGGCGCGCGGATAAACGTCAGCGGCACTTCACCGTCGATGCCGGCTAGCTGCCCCTTGGTTCGAAAGCTGCCGAGCTGCCTGCCGTAGGCATTGCGCTCGACAAGTACATCCATGGTTGCCAGGCGCGGCGTGCCCTTATCGTCATGGGCGGCAAGGTCGTGAGCCAGCAGAATCAGGCCGGCGCAGGTGCCCAGGACGGGCATGCCTTCAACAATGCGGGTGCGAAGCTCCTCGAGCATGCCCAACTCATCAAGCAGCTTCCCTTGAACGGTAGACTCGCCGCCGGGAAGTACCAGACGGTCAAAGTCCGGCTTCAAATCAGCCGCCTGCCTCAGCTCAATACAGCGCGCGCCCAGCTCGGATAGTCTTGCCTCGTGCTCGGCAAATGCGCCTTGGACCGCCAGCACGGCGACCGTTTGGTCTGCATAATAGCTCATGTGCGATCCTTTCTGCCGGACTAGCGTCCGCGCTCCTCCATGATGATTTCGATCTCGTCGGCGTTGATGCCCACCATGGCCTCGCCCAGGTCCTCCGAAAGCTCGGCGATGAGCTTGGCATCGGTGAAGTTTGCCACGGCCTTGACGATGGCGGCGGCGCGCTTGGCGGGGTCGCCGCTCTTAAAGATGCCCGAGCCGACAAAGACGCCCTCGGCGCCCAGTTGCATCATCAGCGCGGCGTCGGCAGGGGTCGCTACGCCGCCGGCGGCAAAGTTCACAACGGGAAGCTTGCCCGTGGCATGGACCTCGCGCACCAGCTCGACCGGAACCTGCAGTTGCTTGGCTGCCTCAAAGAGCTCGTCGTCGCGCAGAGCAACAACGTCACGGATCTGCTTTTGGATCTTGCGCATGTGGCGTACAGCCTGGACGACGTCGCCCGTGCCCGGCTCGCCCTTGGTGCGGATCATCGTGGCGCCCTCGGCAACACGGCGCAGCGCCTCGCCCAGATCGCGGGCGCCGCAGACAAACGGCACGTCAAACTGGGTCTTGTCGATGTGATAGACGTCATCGGCAGGGGAGAGAACCTCGGACTCATCGATGTAGTCGATCTCGATGGCCTGAAGGACCTGCGCCTCGACGATGTGACCGATGCGGCACTTGGCCATGACGGGGATGGAGACGGCCTCCTGGATGCCCTTGATCATCTTGGGGTCGCTCATGCGCGAGACGCCGCCTGCGGCACGGATGTCGGCCGGAATGCGCTCGAGTGCCATGACGGCGCAGGCGCCCGCCTCTTCGGCGACGCGTGCCTGCTCGGGCGTGGTGACGTCCATGATGACGCCGCCCTTGAGCATCTGCGCGAGCTCGCGATTGAGTTTGACGCGATCGGCCTTGCTGGTCTGTTCTGGCATGGTTGCTCCCTTGGTTGGCATGTGCATTGCTTGACGGAACATCCTATCTGGGAGCTGGGTATGGCGAAATACTCAGTTTTCGAGATAATAATAAGGTCAGACTAATACCAGATTGAACAGCTCGATAAGATCAGGTGGCAAACTCATGCTTGACTACAATTTGGAAAAACGCGGCGAAGCATCGCTCTATGAGTATGTTTACCAGCAAATTCGAGATGATATCGTAGCTGGACGCATTGTGGCGGGGGAGCATTTGCCGTCTAAGCGCGCCTTTGCCAGTCATCTGGGAATCAGTGTCATTACTATCGAGAATGCATATAGCCAGCTACTTGCCGAGGGCTATATTTGCTCAAAGCCGCGGCGTGGCTACTACGCTTGCAAGCTTCCGGATGCACCGGTTTTGCCTTTGGCTTCGGAGGGCATCGACCGAGATGCCGTCTCTGTGGACCCCAGCGCGCATGATGTCCGCGGGCGGGTCGAGCAATTCGACGCACTTTCTCCTTCCGCTTTGGAGGCGGCGCGGCTTTGGCAAAGCGCACTGCGGGCGACGCTGGCATCCGAAGACGAGCGCGAGATCTTTTCGCCCGCACCGGTACAGGGCACCGTTCGGCTACGATGCGCAATTGCTCATCATCTGCGCGGGACGAGGGGTATGAATGTCGACCCCGACAACATTGTTATCGGTGCGGGCGCCCAGCTGCTCGATACCATGTTGGTTCAGCTGCTTGGCGCGGACAAGGTGTATGCGGTTGAGGATCCGGGCTATTTGCGTCTGACGCGCATCTATCAGGCTATGGGTTGCAAAGTTCGACATATCCTGTTGGATGATGACGGCGTGGACCTGAGCGCTCTGCAGAAAACTGGGACCGATATCCTTCACCTTATGCCGTCGCATCAGTATCCCACCGGTCTTGTGACGAGCATTGCGCGTCGCTATGCGCTGCTGAGCTGGGCCGCCGAACGGCCGGGTCGATATCTCATCGAAGATGATTTTGATTGTGAGTTTCGCCTTGCCGGCAAGCCGATTCCCGCGCTCGCATCGATCGATGCCGCCCAGTCGGTTATTTACACCAACACGTTTTCGAAGAGCCTGTCATCGGCGTTGCGTCTAGCGTACATGGTGTTGCCCGATGAACTAATGGAGCGGTTTAGGCGCAACCTTGGTTTTTACGCCTCGTCGGTGAGCTCTGTTGACCAGGTTGCTTTGGCGCGTTTACTGGAATCGGGTGATTACGAGCGACATGTGAACCGCGTGCGCGTGCGCGCTCGCGAGGCGCGCGATGGCCTGGCGGCGCTTGTGCGGAAGGCGTTTCCGGCAGGGGAAGTCTCGATCGAGCATGCAGACGCGGGTCTTTACTGCACTGTGGTTGCGGAGCGCGGAACGGGCGGAAGCTCTTTTGCGCGGGCTCTCACGCGCTCGGGTATTCCGTTTATCGATATCAGTGACTGTTATTGGTGTGCCGATGGCGCATCTGTCCCTGAAAACTCAACTCAAATTCTTGTCCAGTATGACGACCTGAGTCCGGAAGTGCTTAATACCTTGGAATTGCAGCTAATGGGGGCGCTCTGCAATCTAAGTGAGTAGACTTTTGGCGCTTTGGCGACCGGGTCGTTTTGAAACAAGCTATCTACCTGTGGTTTTGAGAAGCAGGATGACTGGCCTGCGCGGCAAGTTCGAAAAAGTCTACTCACTTGCCGCGTAAAGCTTCTGCATGAGAAAAAAATGGGGTTTTCAACAGGGCTTCGTCCAGCTCTCGACAAGCTTTTGGCCAGTTGGGGAGGGCTGTTGAAAACTTGGCAGTCCGTTCGGCGCCATTTTTGGTGCGTTCGCGCCAATGCGTGACTGACTGGGTTGAAATTCGTGTTCTCCTGTGCCTATGAAGGATCTACTTTGTGACATATCGGCTTTTAGGTACTGGCGTTTGCCTCCTCAAGTCCGCGCTTTGTGTCCGCCGCTTCCACGACCGGAAGAAGACCGGCAGCGATATGATCTCGCCCGCAACCCGACGGCTGCGGTCGCGCTCGGTTTTCCGTTGTATACATTGGTTCGGACGAGAAACAAACGGACTTGTCCTGCCAGCATTAGGCAGCGGCTGTTCCTTGGTGAGCTTCCCAGGGAATCCGTGCTGGAAACGGAGCATGGGTTTTTGATTACGTCTCCTCTACTGACGGCATTCATCATGTTGCGGCATCTGACGGATCTTCAGCTTCTTTTGGTATTGGCGGAGATGTGTGGCTTGTTTGCGGTGTGTGCCCTGCCGGCGGCACTTGAGGCGGAGCTTTCGCGTGCAATTGATTCGGGCGCGATTTCGACAACGTTCGGTTGGGTGCGCTGTCCGTCCGAGGACGGCACCGCCTCAAATTTATGGCGTCGAGACGCTTTGGTTTTGGGCGGAGACCTTCACCGTTTTTGTTCAGATGTTTGCGGGATACGTTACGGCAATAGATTTAGGGAGGTGTCGCAACTCGTTCCATTGGGTGCCGCATCGCCTTTTGAGGTCGAGGCGAATTTGTTGCTTGCACTGCCGCGGTCCCTGGGAGGCGAAGGTTTTTGTGGCATAGAGCTTAATGTTGAAGTGATACTAAGCACAAGTGCTCGAGCGATTGTGGGAAAGTCCCGTGTATATATCGACCTACTTCTTTCTTCGCCGGACGGTAGGCGACAGGTGGCCATTGAATGTCAGGGAAAGGCCTCGCACGGACGCGCAGGGGATGGCTTGCGTGACGCTGACCGCATGACGGCCCTTCAGGCCATGGGCTACGATGTGCTTCTCCTTACACACAGACAGATATCGGATGAGGATAGATTCCGCGCGATCGTTAAGGCCGTATGCAGGATGCTCGATGCTGAATATCGTGATAAAAGCTCGGATGAGCAAAGGGCTGAGGCATTACTCCGGTCTGAACTATTCATTGACTGGACAAAATTGGGAGTAATCGACGGAAAGATGCCCGCTAGACACAAAATGGCTCGATCGTGGACGGCTGCGGTTCTAAGTGAGTAGACTTTTGGCACTTTGGCGACCAGGCCGTTTTGCAACAAGTCATTTACCTGCGGCTTTATAAAGCAATATGGGTGGTGTGCTCGGCAAGTTCCAAAAAGTCTACTCACTTAGTTTTTGACGAGAAGCCGATGCCGAAGGCGGTCCTATTTCAGGGCGTTAACAAGTTCGTGAGGCACGAAAAAGGCCCGAACCAATACGGTCCGGGCCTCATCGAGCTTGAGGTTATGTCTCAGGCGGTTGGCTTAGCCAAAGTAGCGCTTGAGCAGGCCGGCGAAAGCCTTGCCGTGGCGGGCCTCGTCGCGAGCCATCTCGTGCACGGTGTCGTGGATGGCATCGAGGCCGGCGGCCTTGGCACGCTTGGCAAGATCGGTCTTGCCGGCGGTGGCGCCGTTCTCGGCCTCAACGCGCATCTCGAGGTTCTTCTTGGTGGAGTCGGTCACGACCTCGCCCAGGAGCTCGGCGAACTTGGCGGCATGCTCGGCCTCCTCGTGGGCAGCCTTTTCCCAGTACAGGCCGATCTCGGGATAGCCCTCGCGATGAGCGACGCGAGCCATGGCCAGGTACATACCGACCTCAGAGCACTCGCCCTCAAAGTTGGCGCGCAGGTCGGCAACGATGTCCTCAGAGACACCCTCCATCTTGGCGACGCCCACGACGTGCTCGGCGGCCCACTCGAGCTGGCCCTCCTCCTGCTTCAGGAAACGAGAACCGGGAACGCCGCACTGGGGGCACTTAAAATCCTCGGGCAGCTGGTCGCCGTCGAACTCTTCCACATAACCGCAAACGGGGCAAACAAACTTCATGATTCGATCCTTTCGATCGATGGCGATTGCGCGCTCGTCCGGTCCCGTAAGGGCCCTCTCCGGACGTGCGTCTTGACGAGTTCTATTATCCATAAATGCAACCAAATGTGAAGCCTATTAGGAATGATTTTTAATAAAACAATTTTGAGATATGAAGATGTTGATTGATTAACGATTGGCAGGCCGTCTTTGACCGCCGCTGAGTACAATCGGGCGAGCAAATGTTGACCTATCAACAAATGAAGGAGTTTCCTTTATGCATCTAGCCCGTCGTGCCTGGTGCCGAACATATCAGACGGTTTTTCGCATTGCATTGCCGATCCTGCCCTATACCGAGCCGCGCATTTTAGAGCATGCCGAGGATGTGCCCGCGGTGCTTCAAAAGCGCTCGATCCAGAAGGTCCTTATCGTGACGGATCCCGGCATTACCCGTCTGGGGCTCACGGCACCGCTCGAGACGGCGCTCGCATCCAGGGGGATTGGCATTACGGTCTATGCCGAAACGCGTGCAAACCCCACGGTTTCAAACGTGGAAGAAGCGGCGTCCCTGTATCGAGAGAGCGCCTGCCAGGCCATTATCGGCTTTGGCGGTGGCTCGGCCATGGACTGTGCCAAGGGCGTGGGCGCACGCATTGCGCAGCCAAACAAGCCCATCAACAAGATGCGCGGCCTGCTGCGGATTCATCGTCGCCTGCCGCTGCTCATCGCCGTTCCCACTACCGCCGGTACGGGAAGCGAAGTCACGCTTGCGGCGGTAATTACCGATGACGGGACGCACTACAAATACCCCATTAACGACTTTGTGCTCATCCCGCGTTTTGCAGTCCACGACCCCGAGTTTACGTGCGGCTTGCCCGCTTCCATTACGGGGCAGACGGGCATGGACGCCCTGACGCATGCCGTTGAGGCCTTTATCGGGCGAAGCACCACGCCCTATACGCGCAAGATGGCGCGACAGGCGGTGCAGCTTATCCACGACAATTTGCTCGAGGCCTATGAGCATGGTGACGACATGCGCGCTCGTCGCAATATGCTTTCGGCGGCGTATAAGGCGGGCGTTGCGTTTACCCGCTCCTATGTCGGATATGTGCATGCCATCGCGCACAGTCTGGGCGGCCGATACGGAATTCCGCACGGTTTGGCCAACGCGATCATCCTGCCGCACATGCTTCGCGCTTATGGTGACGCCGCCGCCCCCAAGCTTGCCGATCTTGCTCGCATGGCGGGCATTGCGCCGGCTACCGCGCAGGATAGTCTTGCGGCCGAGGCCTTTATCGATTGGGTCGACCGCATGAACGAGATCCTGGGAATCCCCAAATATGTCTCGGGCATTCGCCGCTCCGACATTCCCGAGATGGCGGCGCATGCCGATGCCGAGGCCAATCCGCTGTACCCCGTTCCGCTTTTGATGGACCGCTTGGAGCTCGAGCGTATGTACGAGGTCGTCGCGGGTGATATGTTTGAGGACGAGAACTAGGAGGGTGCCATGAACACCGAGGAAATTGCGCGCATCGTCGGCGATCAGCGCACTTACTTTAAAACGCACGCTACGTTTGATGTTGATGCCCGACGTCGCGCGCTCGTGAGTTTACGCGATGCGGTACGGGCGCACGAGGCCGATATTGCCCATGCACTCAAGACCGATTTGGGAAAGTCGCATGACGAGGCATATATGTGCGAGATCGGCACGTCGCTTTCCGAGATTCGTCATCAGATCGCTCACGTGGCTCGATGGAGTCGTCCGCGCCTGCGTCCGTGTGACCTTGCCAACGCCGTGAGTGTGTGCAAAACGCAAGCCGTGCCCTATGGCGTCACGCTCATCATGGCTCCGTGGAACTACCCGTTTTTGCTAACACTCGAGCCGCTCGCCGGCGCCCTTGCCGCGGGCAATACCGTGGTCATCAAGCCGAGTGCCTATGCTCCGGCATCGAGTGCGGTGCTCAAGCAAATCTGTGAAGAGGCATTTGATCCGTGCCTGGTGACGGTTGTCGAGGGCGGGCGCGCCGAAAACGAAGCGCTGCTCGATGAGTGCTGGGACAAGATCTTCTTTACCGGTAGCGTTTCGGTCGGCAAGCTCGTTATGGAGCGCGCGAGTAAAAACCTCACGCCCGTGACGCTTGAGCTGGGCGGCAAGAGCCCCTGCATCGTGGATGCGACGGCAAACTTGAAGGTCGCGGCACGGCGTATCGCCTTTGGCAAATGGCTCAACGTGGGGCAGACCTGCGTGGCGCCCGACTACCTGCTGGTCGATACGCGCGTGCACGACGAGCTGCTGGGCCTCATCAAGGAAGAGGTCCGCCGTATGTTTGGTGAGCATCCGCTCGATAACGAGGATTACGGGCATATCGTCAACGCCAAGCATTTTGCGCGCGTGCGCGGGCTGATCGATCCCGATAAGGTCGTGCTTGGAGGCACCGCGCGGGAGACTTCGCTGAAGATCGAGCCGACAATTTTGGACGGCGTGACCCCCGATGACGCCGTGATGCAGGAGGAGATCTTCGGTCCCATCTTGCCGGTGCTGACGTTTGAGAGCCTAGACGAGGCCGAAGCGTTTATTACGGATCGTCCGACGCCGCTGGCCCTGTATATCTTTAGTCAGGATCGCGCAGTTCAGCAGCGCTTCGTGCGTTACGTGCCCTTTGGCGGTGGCTGTGTCAACGACACGATCATGCACTTGGCTACGAGCCATATGGGCTTTGGCGGCATGGGCGCGAGCGGTATGGGGCAGTACCATGGACGCGAGAGCTTCGATACGTTTAGCCACAAGAAGAGTATCGTGAACAAGGCAACTTGGCTGGACGTGCCGTTTCGGTATGCGCCCTACGCAAGCTGGAAGCACAAGTTCGTGCGCATGTTTGTGCATTAGAAAAGGGCGCAGGTAATACGAACAAGTGTTCCTATTACCTGCATTTTGCGTTAGACTACTGTTATGGAGCACGGATGGGCCAACTCCCTTTAGAAGGGATTTGGTATGAACGTAAGCGATGTTATTTCGTTATTGGCGTTGTTGATTGCGGCTATCGAACTCGGTCTGTTTATCGGCCGAATGAAATAGCCGCCCCCGCGTAAGCGAAGACGGCCACTTCTCACGATGAAAACGTGTATCGGAGTTGGCAAGACCCGCGGCAACGGGTGCCATCCGTGTTCCTATCTTATCTGCAAGCGTTCTGTCGCGCAAGCGTTGAGGCAAACGATTGAAGGACGCAGGCAGGATGTATTTGTGTCCGCACGGGACCGTAGACTTCTCAATAAGGTTACACACCGGTTTATCCGGCTGTTAGAGGAGCTGCTATGTACGAGCCTTCACGTGTTCTTCTGTCATTTCACATTGCAGGATTTCAGTATGCCGATGGCGCCTTGGTCCTGGGCGATCTTAAAGCGGGCGATAAGCTGACGCTGTGTGCCGAGCGCGATAATCCCCATGACCCTGAGGCGGTTGCGATCTATTACGGCAACACCAAGCTTGGCTATGTTCCGGGAAACGAGGTCGGCCCGCTGTCCTTGATGATGTATTACGGCCACGAGGACGTATTTGAGGCCCGCGTGCAACAGGTTGCTCCCGAGCGCAGCCCGTGGCATCAGGTGCGCGTTGGGCTCTATGTGGTGGATGCTCGCTAATCGGTATGGGAGACTGCCATGTTTGATGACGATGACCTGTTCGATCTGACAGACGATCCGTTTGGGTGGGATATGCTACTCGATGACGATGGGTTGGAGCAGGGCCGTAGGAAACGGCAGGACAAGAAAACTCAGGGTGACGCTTCGAAAAAGCAAGACAAGCGCCGCCACGGACTGTTCGGCGGGCTCTTTGGCTAACCGACGCGCCAGAGCGTCTGTATACTAGGCACGTGTTAGACGCGTTGCGAAATGAGGACACAGACGATGATGTGGTTTACCGCCGACCTGCACCTGGGCGATACGAATATCTTGCACGACATGGATCGGCCGTTTGATTCGGTCGAGGAGATGAACCGCAAGGTCATCGATGCCATCAATGAGTGCGTGGCTGCGGACGACCGCCTCTATATTCTGGGTGACTTTACCTATCGTTTGCCCCTGGCGGAGGCGGTGCGCCTGCGCGAGCGTATCGAATGCCAGAACGTGACGCTCATCCGCGGTAACCATGACGGCGACTGGGAAGATCCCGACACCCCGCAGATTTGGGAAGACGTGCGCGATTACCTGGAGATTGCTCCCGGCTATGCCAAGGGCCATCGTCTGGTGATGAGCCATTACCCCATGCTCAGCTGGAATGGTAAGGCGCGTGGCGCCATCATGCTACACGGGCATATCCACAGCAGAGGAGACCGCACCAACGTGCGCAACCGCGACCGCGAACGCCCTATCTTTCGCTACGATGTCGGTCTCGATGCCAACAAGTACAAGCCCGTAAGTCGGGATCAAATCCTGGGCTTCTTTGGACTGTAATGCTCGAACCACCACACAAACCACCACAAAGGGGACAGGCACCTTTGTGGTGGTTCTGGCGCCGTTGCCATTATGGCGGCGGCGCCTTTTTTGTCCGCGCGGCGCGGTAGAGTGTAGCCGGTTGATATTTGCGTCCATCGAGGAGCTGCTATGAACGAGATCAAGTGCCCGCATTGCGGCGAAGTTTTTAAGGTCGATGCATCCGGCTATGCGGATATCGTCAAGCAGGTGCGCGATGCCGAGTTCTCGCGCGACCTGGATGAGCGTGTGAAGGCAGTCCAGCGTGAGGGTGAGCAGGCGCTGGAGCTTGAGCGCTCGCGTTCGACGGCTGCCTTGCAACAGGCAGAGTCTCAGCGCAATGCTCAGCTTGTCGAGCAGAAGAACACTGCGGATCAGAAACTGGCGCAAGAGGTTGCCAAGCGCGATGCTGAGCTTGCCGAGCTGCGCGCTAAGCTCGAGGGCGCTGCCGCAGAGCGCGAGAGTGCAAGCCAGCGCGCGGCGGTTGAGGCACGAGCCAATGCTCAAAAAGAGAATGCCGAACTCCAGCGTGAGATTGATAGCCTGCGTGCGCAGCTTGGGCGCAAAGATGACGAAGCAAAGCTTGCCGAGTCGGCGGCGCGCAACGCTGCTCAAAACGATTTAGCTGCACGCGACGCTCAGATTGCCGAGCTGCAGGCCAGGCTTGCCGCGGCGGACAAGGCCCAGGAGATGGCGCTTGCCGCTGCCGCGGCAGAGTCGCAGCGTGAGCTCGATGCCGCTCGCAGCGAGGCCGAGCGCGCGCTTGCTGACTATCGCGCGAAGGTGCAAGAGAAGTTTTCCGCCGCAAAGGCTCAGTCCGAGCAAGAGGCCGAGGGCCTGCGTGCCCAGCTGCGCGAGCAGGAGCTGACGGCCAAAATGAACCTATCGGAGGCGGTCGCCGCGGCGGAGCGAGAGCGCGATGAGGCACGTGCCAAGCTGACGAGTGAGCTGGCGGTGCGCGATTCGCGTGAGGAACAGGCCAAGGCAGCCCACGAGCTTGAGCTCGCGCAGGCCAAGCGCGTGAGCGACGAGTTGATCCGCTACAAGGACGAAGAGATTGAGCGCCTTAAGGAAATGAAGATCCGCCTGTCCACCAAGATGGTGGGCGAGTCGCTCGAGCAGCACTGCGAGACCGAGTTTAACCGCCTACGCATGACGGCGTTTCCTAACGCGTACTTTGAGAAAGATAACGATGCGTCCGAGGGCACCAAGGGCGACTTTATCTTCCGCGAGTGCGACGCGAGCGGCAACGAGGTCATTTCGATTATGTTCGAGATGAAAAACGAGAACGACGAGACTGCGACCAAGCACAAGAACGAGGACTTCTTTAAGAAGCTCGACCACGATCGTCGCCAGAAGGGCTGTGAGTATGCAGTGCTCTGCACGCTGCTCGAGCCCGAGAGCGAGCTTTACAATGCCGGCATCGTGGACGTGAGCTATCGCTACGAGAAGATGTACGTGATCCGTCCGCAGTTCTTTATTCCCATGATCACGCTTCTTCGCAACGCCGCCATGGGTTCGCTTCGCTATAAGCAGGAGCTGGCGGAGTACAAACAGCAGAATATCGACGTTACGAACTTCGAAGCCAAGATGGAAAAGTTCAAGAATGATTTCGGTCGCAACTACGAGATCGCGAGCCGCAAGTTTCAAACGGCGATCGATGAGATCGACAAGACGATTAGCCATTTGCAGAAAACCAAGGAGGCGTTGCTGTCCTCCGAGAACAATCTGCGCCTGGCCAACAAGAAGGCCGACGATCTTACCATTCGCAAGCTCACCTGGGGTAACAAGACCATGAAGGCGGCGTTTGACGAGGCGCGCGGGGCTGCGACGGAGACAAACGATGAGCCCGCCGAGGCGGATTCATATGAGGTCGAGGATGCCGAGTAAGGCATAGCATATAGTGCAAAAGTGGGGCCGCTGGCGATGTTGCCAGCGGCCCCACTTCATTTCGTTCCAGTATGTACGGCTAGTCCTCGAGCAGGTCCTCGATAAAGCCGACGCGGTAGTTTTTGAAGATGACCTCGCCGCCGTCTTGCGTGGCGTCCAGATCGACATCGCCCATGATGCCAAAATCGTGGTCGCCATCCTCGTCGGCAAAGATCTGGTGCACGTGCCATACGTGCGCGGTCTTCTCGTCGGACTCGTCGATGGAAAACATCGCGGCGCTGCGGGCATCTCCGTCGGTGAGGATTTCCTCGTGCTGCTCGTGGTAAGCGTCGAGTGCTTTTTGCCAGCGGATCTCGCTCATGCCCCAGTCGTCGTCGAGCTCGCCCAAGTCGCGAATGTGCTCGCGGGCGGCAAGGGTCACGCGGCGGAAGAGCGCGTTGCGCACCAACAGCGTGCAGCCGCGACGGTCCGCCACGACCTCGTCGATGCCCTGCGGCGGCGCGGCGTCGAGGGCTGCTGGGTTGCCGGCATTCTCCCACTCGTCCACCAGGCTCGAGTCTACCGAGCGCACCACAAAGCCCAGCCACGAGATAATGTCGCGTAGGCGCTCGTCACGCTTCTCGATGGGCACGGTGCGGTCGAGCGAGCGGTAGGCCTCTGCCAGGTAGCGCAGCAAAATGCCCTCGGAGCGGGCGATGCCGAGCTTTTGAATGTAACCCTTAAAATCGCTCGCGCTCTCCAACATATCGCGCAGGACGCTCTTGGGCGAGAGCTGATAGTCGTTGGCCCAGGGTACTTCCTGGCAGTACTTGTCGAAGGCGGCATCGAGCAAGTCCTCGAGCGGCTTTTCGTAGGTGACATCCTGGATGCGCTCCAGGCGTTCCTCATAATCGACGCCGTCAGCCTTCATTTCGGCCATCGCGCGGTCGCGCGCGGCGCGCTCCTGTGCACGCAGCACCTGCTTGGGGTCCTCGAGCGTAGCCTCGACCATCGAGATCAGATCCATGGTATAGGTCTCACTCTCGGGGTCGAGCAGCTCCAGGGCGGCAAGCAAAAACGGCGAGAGCGGCTGATCGAGCGCAAAGTCCTCGGGCAGGTCGACCGTCAGCGCGTAGTCGATGTCCGGCGCGGCGTCAGCCGGAGCGTCGGGCGCGGGCGGCACCTCGGTGCGAACGACGACGCCGGAGTCGATGAGCGTGGCGAAGATCTCGTCGGCACGAACCTCGAGCTTTGCCTTTTCCTCGGGCGTCTGCAGGCTTGTCTCGATGAGGTCGTGCACGCGGGCGCGAGCGTCGCCGCCCTGCTCGACCACGCTAATCACCATGGAGTGCGTGATACGCAGGCGTGGCTTGAGTGTCTCGGGCTGCGTCTCGATCAGACGCTCAAAGGTCTGCTTGTTCCAGGTGACAAAGCCCTCGGGGGCCTTTTTCTTTTTAATCTTACGGAGTTTTTTGGGGTCGTCGCCCGCTTTGGCCATAAGCTTGGCATTCTCGATCTCGTGCTCGGGTGCCTCGGCAATTACCATGCCCTCGGTATCAAAGCCAGAGCGACCGGCGCGACCGGCGATCTGATGGAACTCGCGGGCGCGCAGGCGACGCATCTTGTAGCCGTCGAACTTGGTGAGCGCGGTGAGCACCACAGTATGGATGGGTACGTTGATGCCGACGCCGAGTGTGTCGGTGCCGCAAATGACGGGCAACAGGCCCTGCTGCGCCAGGCGCTCGACCAGTAGGCGATAGCGCGGCAACATGCCAGCATGGTGCACGCCGACGCCGCAGCCGAGCAAGCGCTTGAGGATCTTGCCGAAGGCCGTCGAGAAGCTCGTGCCCTTGGCCGCCTCCTTGATGGCCTCGCGCTGCTCCTTGCTGGCGATGCCGAAATTGGCAAGCGACTGCGCCGTCGCAAGGGCGGCATCCTGGCTAAAGTGCACGATATAGAGCGGGGCCTCTCCACGGCGCATGGCGAGCTCGACGGTACCCTCGAGCGAGGTCGTCACGTAGTCGTAGCTCAGCGGCACGGGGCGTGGGGCATCGACGACTAAGTCGCAGGTAGCGCCGGTGTGTTCCTCGAGTGAGGCGGCGATGGCAGTGACATCGCCGAGCGTGGCGCTCATGAGCATGAATTGCGTGTGAGGCAGGGTGAGCAGCGGCACCTGCCAGGCCCAACCGCGATCAGGGTCGGCAAAGTAGTGGAACTCGTCCATGGCGACGCAGCCAACATCGGCATCTTCGCCCTCGCGCAGCGCGTCGTTGGCAAGGATTTCGGCCGTGCAGCAGATGACGGGCGCCTTGGTGTTGATATGCGTATCGCCGGTGATCATGCCTACGTTATCGCGGCCGAGCACCTGCACAAGGTCGAAAAACTTCTCGCTGACCAGAGCCTTGATGGGGGCCGTGTAGTAGCAGCGCTTGCCCTGCGCCATGCCCATAAAGAGCATGCCCAGCGCGACAAGCGACTTGCCCGATCCGGTCGGTGTCCCCAAAATGACATGGTCACCGGCGGCTAGATCCATGAGGGCCTCTTCCTGGTGGTCCCACAGCTCAATACCGCGATTGCTCGTCCATTCAAAGAAGCGTTCGAAGGCCTGGTCGGGCGTGAGCCATGGTTCGGGCTCGCTGCCATCCTCGGGCTCCCACCAGGTGGGGGAGAGTGCGCCGAGCGAGCCGAACTCGGCTTCGGTTCCCGTGCCGCCCGAGAATGAGCTGGCGGCGCCGGCGCCGGAGACGGTGCTGGCGGCGGTATCTGTCGTAGTCTGTGCCATGTGGTTGCTTTCTCTCGCGTTTGTCCGCCAACTATTATGGCGTAGCGGCGGCGCGGGGTGCCAGCGCGCGAGAAAATGCAGGAAATGGGCGTTCTGTCCAGCTGTTTGGTGCAGTTGCCAGCTAAGTGAGTAGACTTTTTGCGATATCGCGAGCACATGGCTTTTGCGCAAGGGATCTACCTGCGGTTTTAGTTTTCGTTATGCGGGTTGTGCTTGGCTATTGCAAAAAAGTCTACTCACTTAGGTTTGAGGGTCGTTTGCTGGCGCCTATTTGCGCTTGTTTGCTGACGCCGCGACCATCAGAGGCCCCTAGGACTCTTGTGGCAGGCGCTTCTTGCCTTTGCGGGCGCGGTTTTTAAAGTTCGCGACGGCTTCTTTCATGCCCAGAGGTACATAGGTGAGCTCATCGAGGTTGTCGGGCAGGTAGCAGGCAAGGCTTTGCTCCTGCGCGCGACCCGTCGCGAGCTGATTGTCGCTGGGCTGTGCGCCGGGTGCGGCGCAAATGCCGTAGACGACGGCACCCATCTCGCGCGTGCGGCACTCGTACTCGGTCTCGGGATGCTCGGGATGGTCGCGGCGTACGTCGTCACTTACCCAAAGCGTATCGTAGCCGGCCGCGGCAAACTGCCCCAGGGCGTAGTCGCGCAATGGCTTGCTGTCGGTTCGCAGCGTGACGGTGGCGCCGGCTGCAAAGAGTGGGCGGTAGAGCGTCAGATGGTCGACATGGACGAGTCGTTTTTTGGCGTACTTGGCCTTGGGCTGCGGCGTGGGAAAGTTGATGGTGATGGCATCGAGCTCGCCTGCGGCAAACAGTTGCGGCAGCGATGCGGCGCCTCGGGGCAGGACGAGTGCGTTGGTCAGCTCCTGCTCGCAGATTTTCTGCGCGGCATAGGCGATGCAGATGGGCTCCTGGTCCATGCCGATAAAGAGCGTGTCGGGCTCGCGGTGGGCGCGCTCGACCAGATAGGTTCCTTTGCCACAGCCCAGATCCAGGTGAAGGCGCTCGAAGGGCTTGCCGCCTGCGGGCGCGCAAGCCCCGCGCCAATCTCCGGCATAGGCCTCGGGGTTCGTCTCAATCGCATCGGCGTAGCGCTCCAGGCGCTCCTCGAGCACAAAGTTCTTAGGTGTGCGAACGTGGACGGCTCCCATGAGGCTCCTTGGTCATAAGTATGGAACGCATAACTGCATGTTCCGGTAATGGGTTGGAAGGGGTGGGCACGATGTGCCCGAAAGATACGGTGCGGCTCGGCGGCGAGTCGCCGATACCTACAGACGCTTGAGGATCACATAACGGTTGAGCTCGCCGCTGCGGCCGTCGGCATGGAAACGTTCAAGCTCGCGTACGGGGACCTCGCCGCTCTTGTAGAACGTGCGCACGCCGCGCACCAGGTCGGTGATCTGCTGATCGTCAAAGTGATGGCAATAGCGGTAGGCGTGGCGGTCGTTTTGCCAGCCAATGAGGTGGTCGCCGGCTTCAAACTGCGCAGAATCGTAACCCACAAACGGCGGGGTGAGCTCGGCGCGGGCTTCGGCGCGAACGGCCTTGCGCGCCATGCGCTCGTCGTTCATAAACTCCCAAAAGCTGATGGCGATGATGCCGCCCGGGCGCGTCTGCCGCACCAGGGCGTCGAGCACGCGTACGCGGTACTCGCACGACGGCACGTGGTGCATAAAGCCAAAGCAGACCGAGATGTCGGCGAGCGGGGCGTCGAAAAGCACGTCGGGTGTCTCGGCGGGGTTGAGCTTCATGAGGGCGTCGAGCACATCGAGTTCCTGGAAGTGCAGGTTGGGAATGCGCAGGGCGTGGCCGCGAGCATCGATGGCCAGGTCTTGGCACGAGTCGACGCCATAGAACTCAAACGGGCAGTTGGCATCTGCCGAGGGGTTTGCGCCGTCGACGCCCTTGGCGGCAAGTGCGCCGCCGGCGGCAAAGTTCTCGAATCGCATATTGCCGCAGGCAAGATCGAAGACGCGGACGGGATGCTCGATCGTGGCGACGTCGAGCTGCCCGAGCGCGATGTCCATGGTGCGCACCCAGCCGGGCCATGGGGCCTGGCGCGTATCGGAAAAGGAGGCGGAGTGCTCGCGATAGAACGTGTTGTTGAGCTGGATGAGCGATGAGGCGAAATCGCGGTTCACGGCGCGGGACTCCCTCCGTTGGCGGTGCGGAATAAACAGTACGACCATACTACCGTTAACGCCGCAACGGGGACAACCGAGCTGCGGGTCATTGCTCTGTTTGGACACATTTCCGCAGCTCATATGTGCCCGCAACCGCCGGTTGTCAAAAATCTCACTAGAATAGGTGGCATGCTTTTGCGGTGGCGGATAGATTTTTAACTGTGCAAGGCGCCTTAAGAACAAAAACGGTCCGGCGGCACGGCTGGCATCACATAGGAGGAACCATGAATGTAGAAACTGCGCAGCGGCTCGCCGACCTTCGTCGTAGCAAGGGCTTTAGCCAAGAAGGGCTGGCACGAAAGCTGGGACTGTCGCGCCAAGCGGTCAGCAAATGGGAGCGCGCGGAGAGCTCGCCCGATACCGAGAACCTGATCTCGCTCGCCAAGCTCTATGGTGTGAGCCTGGACGAGCTGCTCAATCCGAGCGACGAGATCGAGGACGATATCGAGTTTGAGAACGAGGACCGCGCCCGTCAGCGCGAGGCCGAGGCGGCGGAACGTGCCCGCACCCATGAGGCGGCGGCGCGCGCCACCGAGGCGGCAACACAGGCGAGTGATGCTGCGGCCAAGGCGGCACAAGCGGCAAGCTGGAGTGCGCAGGCCGCCAATGCCGCTACGGCGCAGGTGACGAGTGGCGGCGCGGTTGGCTCGACTCCGGTGAAGGGCCCGTTCCAATCGTTCCCGTATTGGGCCGTGTGCTGGCTACTGTTCTTTTTGCTGATGTTCCCGTTTGGCGCCGGCCCCTTTGCTGCGCTCATCTTCTTTACGATCCCTATCTATCACTGGGTGGCGCGTGCTCTCGATGGCGATTGGGCGCGCGGTGATATTCAGGTTGGTCCGGCACCGGTGACGGCTAGGACTCAGGTGCAGAATGTTTCCGCTTCGGTTGATGCTGACGTGGCTACCGCGGCCACCGCTGAGCCATGTGCCAAAGAGGGTGATGAATGATGAAGCTTTCGCATGAATCCAAGGTACGCTTGGGTGTTGGCATCGGAGCGTTTGTGCTCATCATCGGGCTTGTATTTGGTGCCTCGCGGCTATTGGCTCATTCCAATATGGTGCGAACGACCGCTATTCTATCCGGCGATTTGTCTGATTTTGACGATATGTTTGACGACGATGATCTCTTGGATAGCGGTAACTATTCCGCTCGGCCTCAGCAGCTTTCGTGTACGACCTTTGATGCTGATGAGTTTCGCTACCTCGATTTCGATATCGATGCGGCTACGGTGGACGTCAAGGTTGTTGATGGCAACAAGGCTCACGTTATCGAGCGGGGACGCGTTGCCAATGGTATGGATGCCTCCAAGGCCGCGACGCAGAACATCGCATCCGTCGAGGACTCGACGCTCAAGGTTGCCCAGTTTGGAAGTGATGACGGTAAGGCAATCGATCGCTCAGTTACGGTCGAGCTGCCGCGCCGTGTTGCCGAACATCTGAAGGGAGTCAACGCGCACGTGGGATCGGGTGATCTGCAGATTGCCGGTGTCATCTGTGATGGTTTCGACCTTTTCCTGGGTGCGGGAGATGTAGAGTTTACGGGCAGCGTGACTGATGCGCTCAGCGCTGAGGTCGGTTCGGGCGATGTGACGTTCGAGCTTTACCAGGCCCCCGCGAAGTCGATGGACGTGAGTGTGGGCTCGGGCGATGTGGAGATGACGGTTCCGAACTCGACGGGCTTTAAGGCGAGCCTCACCTTGGGCAGCGGCGACTTCGAGAGCGATTTCCTTCCGCTTGGCTACGACGGCGAGACCATTTTGAATCTTGAATTCGATAACGGTGACAAGTCTGCCACGTATCGTTTTGAGGTCGGTTCGGGCGACATGTCATTTGATTCAGAGTGACGGGCGGTTATCGAAGACTTATACACCATAGCTGCGCTGTTTGATGGAGGCGCCGGAGCCGTGACGGGCTCCGGCGCCTTTGCCTTTACAATGGGGTCATGGAACAGATTATCTTGAACATACTCGAGGCTCTGCGTCGCGGCGAGACCGTGGACGACAAAGCGCTCGTCAAACTGATACATGCCGAGGCGCGCCGTGAAGGTGCCGACAAACGCGATTTGGCCAAGCGCCGTCTGCTGCCGTTCTACCAGCGGGTAAAACGTGAGGAGCCGGCTCGTTGGGCTGGGTGGAATGTCGATGCCGAGCTGGAACGTCGACTGCTGCAGGTGCTGCGTATGAAGCCTCGTCGCACGGCCTCGGGCGTGGCGACCATTACCGTCATCACCAAGCCCTGGCCGTGCTCGGGCGATTGCCTGTTTTGCCCCAACGATCTGCGAATGCCTAAAAGCTATCTGCATGCCGAGCCGGCGTGCGCCCGTGCGGAGCAAAACTGCTTCGACCCTTATCTGCAGGTGAGCGCTCGTCTGACCGCGCTTTCGCAGATGGGGCATGCGACCGACAAGATAGAGCTCATCGTGCTCGGTGGCACCTGGAGCGACTATCCGCAAGGGTATCAAACGTGGTTTATGTCGGAGCTTTTCCGTGCGCTCAATGACGATGCCGTCGCCGGCGTGGCGGCCAACCCCATGTTGGCGCGTCCGGGCATCAGCCGTGCCGAGGCAGGGCGCCTGCTCGATGACGCTCCCGCCGATGCCCTGCCGCCGGTGGTAACAGAGCGCCGCGAGCGCTATCGGGCTGCCGGCATTGCGACAGACGAGGCTGAGCTTGCTACCGGCGTTGCCGACGAGCAGGGGCGTGTGGATACTGCCGTGGGCGGCTATAACCGCGCGGTGCGTCGTCTGTACGGCCCCGGTACGCCATGGGGCGAGGTTGCCGAGTGGCAGACGGCAACGATGGAGGAGCTTGAGCGTCAGCAGCGCATCAACGAGACGGCGAAGCATCGCGTGGTGGGACTCGTTATCGAGACGCGCCCCGATGCCGTAACGCCACAGGCCCTCACGCTCATTCGCCGCCTGGGCTGCACCAAGATTCAGATGGGTATTCAGAGTCTCGACCAACATTTGCTCGATATCAACGAACGTCGCATTTCGGTGGCGCAGATCGAGCGGGCGTTTTCGCTTGCGCGCTTGTTTGGCTTTAAGATCCACGCGCACTTTATGCTCAACTTGTTGGGCGCTACGCCCGAGGGGGACAAGCGCGACTACGAGCGCTTTATGACCGAGGGCGCTTTTATGCCCGACGAGGTCAAGGTCTACCCGTGCGCGCTCATCGAGGGCTCGCGTCTGGTGGGCCGCTATGAGCGCGGCGAGTGGCGCCCCTATACCGAGGAAGAGCTGCTCGATGTGTTGGCCGACGACATCGTGGTGACGCCGGCGTTCTGTCGCATCAGCCGTATGATTCGGGACTTTAGCTCCGACGACATTATGGTGGGCAACAAGAAGCCCAACCTGCGCCAGCTCGTTGAGAACCGCCTGGCGGCTCGTGGAGAAGGCGCGACGGTGCACGAGATTCGCTATCGCGAGATCAGCACGGCGGGTGCCGACTTGGATGAGCTATCTCTTGATGAGGTCGCATACGAGACACCGGTGACGAGCGAACGCTTTTTGCAGTGGGTGACGCCGCGGGGCAAGATCGCGGGCTTTTTGCGCCTGTCGCTGCCCGACCATTCGTTTGTTGCCGCGCATGCGGACGAGTTGCCGACGACGCCGGACGAGGCGATGATTCGCGAGGTGCACGTGTATGGCATGGCGGCACGCGTGGGCGACCAGGGCCAGGCGGCGCAGCATCACGGGTTGGGGCGTTTGCTCGTAGAGCGTGCGTGCGAGATCGCCCGGGATGCCGGCTATGCGCGCATCAACGTGATCAGCGCGATTGGTACGCGCGAGTACTATCGCCATTTGGGTTTTTATGACCACGGACTCTATCTGCAAAAGGAGCTCTAGATGAACAAGCCGAGTGTTTCTGCTGGTGTCGTTGCCGGCGTTGCTCTGGGAGCCGCGGCGCTTGGTGCGGCCGCCGTCGCTGTTCGTGCTGCCTGTCTGCAGGTTGCGCGAACCCGCAATGGGTTGGCGCGTGTGAAACGCGTGCACGATGAGGGCGGCGATGAGATTCGCGTGTTGGTGCAAGGCGGCGTCTACCAAAGCGCAAGCTGCATTGGCGAGCGTTGGGCAGAGCCCGTCTTTGCGTACTATCGTGCATTTGACGATGTGTTTGAGGCCGAGGACGCAATGCGTGATGCTTACGGGCATGGTATCGACCGTATGCTCATGCTGGGTGGCGGCGGGTTTGCCTATCCCAAGTTCGCTCTGATGTCGCACGAGAGCTTGCGCATGGACGTCATTGAGTACGATGCCGAGATTACGCGTCTGGCACGTCGTTGGTTCTATCTGGACGAACTGGAGCGCACGGTGGGCGACCGCTTGCGGGTGATTACCGCCGAGGCTCGCTCGTATCTGGGCGTGACGAGCGTGGGCCATCGTCGCTACGACGTGGTCGTGAGCGATTGCTTTGGCGGTGCCGAGCCCGTGCGCGAGCTGGCGACGGTTGAGGCGTTGCGTTTAGTGTGGGGCAGCCTAAATGTCGGCGGCGTCTACGTTGCCAATATCGTGAGCGCAAACGAGGGGAGCGACGTGACGTTCCTGCGCGACTGCGCTGCCACGGCACTCGAGGTATTCGCCCACGCCTGGGTGGTCCCATGTGGCGATGCGGAGTTCGGCGGCGAGGAAAACTACCTGCTCATCGCCAGCGACGGCGACTACGCCTTTGCCGAAGCCGTGCCCTTCGACGCCGACTTCCTTGGCACCGTCCTTCACGACAAGTAAATCTCCCCGTCCCAAAAAGACTGGTCTTAGGCGTGGTCGCGCCAGCTGAGGACGCGCTGCTTCATACCCTCGATGTCGAGTACGCCTTCGGCGAAGCCCTTGCGTACGAGCTCTTCGGGAACGTACTCGTCGTAGCGATCGAAATAAGGCACCTCGCCGGGATAGACGAGCTCGATGGGGTCGAAGTCCTTCTCGGCCTCGGCGGCGAGCACCTCAAAGAACGTCTCCTCGTCGGCCTTCATCTTAAACTGCATAAAGTACGGGCGTGATGGGTCGAGTCCGCGAAGGCCAAGCTCCGCGGCGCATTTAATCTTGAGCATACGTTCGAGCGCCAGAAAGGCGTAGCTGCCCAACCAAGGGAAGAGCACCCAGGTATCGCCGCCCAGGTTGATGAGCGGTTTAGTTCCCGCACCCGAAAGCATGGCCGTATGGCGAGCCTGCGCCAGACGGGCCCGCGCGTTACCCATAAGATACGGATATGCCGCATGCTCGTTGAGCGCTTGGCGCATACGCTCGAGCACATGCGTGTTGATGTCGCCGGGGCAGTCGCCAAAGTAGGCCGGCACCCGGCCCTTGACCTGCGTGGCAAAGACAGTGTGGCGCTTCCAGTCCACTTCCTCGACAATCCAGCAGTGTCCGGCGATGGCGATGCGCTCACCGGGCGGGGGCGGATTAACGATCGTGCCCAGCTCAGCCGATTCGCTCCGGACGGTAAACTCCTCGTTTTCCTGGAACACTGCGTAGAACTTAAAGTTGTTGATGATGCGCTCACCCGCGAGGCCCACGATGAGCCCACCGCCCTCGGTGACCTGGATGTGGTCGATCTTGATGAGGTGGCGCAGCAGTATGCAATAGTCATCGGCCGAGATGCGATGGAAATAGCTGAGTGTGAGCACGCGCTGGGCAAGCTCTGCCGGCGTGAGTTCGCCGGTGCTGGCAAGCGTCGACATGGTCTGGTGGTAGAGCAGACTGTAGGGGAGTCGATCGAGCTCGGGCGGCTCGACCCACTTTTCCTCGCGATAGAGTTGTACGAGCGCGATGCCCTGCAGGAGCTTCCACGGAATGGTCTCGGGCATCATCGTGCGCGGCTCGGGCTCTTCCTCGCGCATGACAAACCACATCTCGGGCGGAAGATCACGGCGGCCTGTGCGCCCCATGCGCTGCAAAAAGGAGCTGACGGTAAACGGTGCATCGATCTGGAACGCGCGCTCCAGACGACCGATATCAATGCCGAGCTCCAGCGTGGAGGTGGTGACGGTTGTCTGCGCCTGCTCCTCGTCGCGCATGAGCTCCTCGGCGGTCTCGCGTAGCGATGCCGAGAGGTTGCCATGATGGATAAGGAAGCGGTCGGGCTCGTGCCGGCTCTCGCAGTAGCTGCGCAGCATGGAGCATACGGCCTCTGCCTCCTCGCGCGAGTTGGCAAAGACCAGGCACTTGCGGCCGCGCGTGTGCTCAAAGATGTAGCCCATGCCGGGGTCGGCGTTGTCGGGTGCGGTGTCGGTGGGGTTGAGCAGTGCCTGTTCGGTTGCCTGCGGGATGTCGACTTCACCCTCGGGGGCTGAGGATGTGCGACGGTCTTTGGAAGCGGCCTTGCCCCGTGCCTGCTCGCGACGTTGGCGGCGCTCCTCCTGTGTGAGCTGTCCGCTGTGGCGCATGTCTTGGGCGCCGGCGGGCAGCGCCGCGGATGCCGCCGCCTCGATGCGCTCGCACGCGAGTACTTCGGCCTCTTGAGGACCCGAGCTCTCGAATCCTCGCTGCTGCGCCTGGGGGCCCGAGTTGTAGAAGTGCTCCATGGAGATGCGCCACACGCGGCGCGGTTCTTCAAAGCGGGGGATAACGCAGTCGCGCCCCGTTCCCTGTGAGAGAAAAGCACCCGTGCGCTCGGGGTCGCCGATGGTGGCCGAAAGGCCAATGCGTCGAGGCTGCACGCCGGCCATGCGCGAGAGCCGCTCGATAAGGCAGAGCGTTTGCCCGCCGCGGTCGCCGCGCATGAGCGAGTGGACCTCATCGATGACCACGTAGCGCAGGTCGCAAAACATGCGCGGGATTGCCATGTGCTTATGGATTAGGAGCGCTTCGAGTGACTCGGGCGTAATCTGCAAGATGCCGCTCGGTTTTTTGATGAGCTTAGCCTTGTGCGACTGCGAGACATCGCCATGCCAGTGCCAGACAGGGATATCGGCCTCTTCGCAGAGGTCGTTGAGGCGGACGAACTGATCATTGATGAGCGCTTTGAGGGGGCCGATGTAGAGGGCGCCCACGCTTGCGGGCGGGTTCTCCCAAAACTCGGTCAGGATGGGAAAGAAGGCTGCCTCGGTTTTGCCGGAAGCTGTGGATGCCGTTAGGAGCACATTGTCTTGTGTGTTAAAGATGGCATCTGCCGCCGCAACCTGGATGGAGCGCAGACTCTCCCAATCGTGGGAGTAAATGAAATCCTGGATAAACGGGGCATATCGGTCAAAGGCGTTCACGGGGCCTCCTCTCAAAAACGAATCTCTCAACGCGGCTGGCAACGGCTTGCTGCATTACTGCTTCAACGCTTGCCCAGATAAAACCTGCCAAAATAAACCTGTTCCTTTTTGGTAGGTTAGATGGTGAATTCGGCGAAGTTGCGGTCGTCGTCTGCGGTGCCGGTGTCGTCTGTTGCAGCTGCCGGCGCCAGCGCGTCGCCACCGACGCTTTGCAGCAGCTCGGCCACATTTGCATCGGGGTTCTGACACAGGATATCGAGCAGCTCGATAAAGTCGCGGATGACCTCGCGGGGCGTCAGATGCGTGTCGGCCCCCACGCGGCCAAACTCAATCTTGAGGAAGTCCACCAAGTCGTTCTCGGTAAGCGTGGGCGTCCAGCCAAAGTAGCCGGCATGGATCTGCATGAGCTTCTCGATGAGCACCAGCAGCTCCTCGTAGGTGAGCGGCTGCAGGCGGATGATGGGCGCGAGCATGTCCTTAAGGTCCTCGCGTGCAAAGCGGCCTTGAGCGAGTCGGCTGCGCAGGGCCTCGTAGGAGAACACGCCACGGCGGCGGTCTTCGATGGAGGTTGGCGTGCCGCCCATGATCATGCCCAGGTACTGCGCCTTGCCCTGGAGCGTGTCGTTGTACATGGTCAGGATCTTCTCGTAGTTGTATTGGCGTGTGATGGCGTTGGGAATCTTATACAGATTCACGAGCTCGTCGATGAGCACCAGCATACCCTTGTAGCCGCTGCAGACCAAAAAGCGCGCAATGAGCTTAACGTAGTCGTACCAGTCGTCATCGCTGATGATGGTCGAGGAGCCCAGCTCGGCGCGAGCCTCGCTCTTGGTACGGTATTCGCCGCGGATCCATTTGGTCACGCGGCTCATGGCTTCCTCGTCGCCCTCGGATGCGGCCGTGCGATAGCGGCGAAGCATGCGGGTGAAGTCGAAGCCGTGGACCATCTCCTCGAGCGGGGCCAGTTGGGCATTGACGACCGACTCGTCGACGTCGGCACACGAGGCAACCCAGCGATCCAGAATAAGGTTGAGCGCACCGCCCTCGGGGCGCGTCTTGGTCGATATATTGCGTATGAGCTCGCGGTAGGTGGCAAGGCCCTGCCCCTGCCCGCCCTGCAGACGGCGCTCGGGGGATAAGTCTGCATCGGCGACGACGAATCCCTCGCCCATGGCATGCGTTCGGATGGTTTGGAGCAAAAAGCTCTTGCCGGCGCCGTAGCGACCGACCAGAAAGCGGAAGCTTGCGCCGCCGTCGGCGATGAGACTCAAATCGGTGAGCAGGGCGCGAATCTCGACCTCGCGTCCCACGGTGATATAGGGAAGGCCGATGCGCGGGACCACGCCGCCCTTGAGCGAGTTGAGAATGACGGCAGCGACGCGCTTGGGCACGCGGGGTGCTGCGGGTGCGGTATCACTCATGGTCTAGGTATCCTCTCACGTCTGCTTCGTAGTCCTCGATAATTTGCGGTCCTGCCGCGCCAAATTCAATGACGGTGTCACCCACCAGGTCAAAGAGCGCCTCGTTGATGGTATCGACGAGCATGTCCTCGCTCTGCCCCGATTGCACTACCGCCGATTCCGCCTGTACTGCGTTGTGCTCGAGCAGTGCGCTGAGATAGGCGTTTGCGGCAGGCGCGAGTTCGTTCGTGGCGTCAGCGGGCGCTGCCGCTGCGAACGCGGGCGTCGGCGCGAGAAGCGGTGCCACGACACCAAACTGTTCGGTGGATATGGTCGGCTCGTCGGCCTCGTCCTGCCGAATGGGTGCCGCGACCGCCTCGACCGTCGCGTCGGCTACGGGCTCGGCTTCCGGTTGCCCAGAGTCCCCTGCCTCGGCTTCTGCGGACGCGCCGTCCTCGCGTTCCTCGTCGATCAAAAGCGCTTCGCGCGTTTGCGCAGCGGCGCTCCGAATGTGCCCCAGCTGACTCAGATCGATATCGATCTTGACAGGCTGGTGTGCAGCGTCCCACGAAAGCCATGCCACAATCTCGTCATCGATAATCTTGGCCAGATATTTGGGGACCTTTTCTTCCTTAAGGGGATGGGCGGGGTCCAGCGCCAGGCGCAGGCGTTGGTCGCAGGCGCGCATCATTTCACCGAGCTTGCTGCTCTTTTGCCTACTACCGTGGATACGCATGCATTCCCAAAAGCCGTTTTGGCAACGGTAGATATGGATAGGATCCAGGCGGTATTCGCAGTCCTCGTGGCGCTCGGGCGCAAAGAATACGGCCGAGGCAAACATGGTGTAGGGCATGGCCGTCTCCTCCCCAAACAAGCTCGCTACGATGCCGGTCTTTCGGTGCGTGTCATAGTAGCGCGCCATGCGGACATACACGGCGCATGCCACGTGGCGCAGATCGCGGTGGTGACTGCGGTCGAGCCGCGAGTTACTTAGGTTGTACGTGGAGAGGGCGTTGATGGCGGCTATGAGTCGCTCCTCGCGCACCTCATCGGGCGGAAGGGGGAGCGTGGGCTCGGAGGTTTTGCGACGCTTGGGGGTCTGGCCGGACGGTGCCGGTGCTGGTACAAGGTCTCGTGCCGCGCGTCGCAGCTCGATAAGGGCGTTATCGAACATGACGGTTTTAGAGTCGCGAAGCAGCTTGGGGTCGAGCCCATGGAATACGGCGTAATCCTGCAACCACACGCGTGCAAACCGATCGATGCCGGGCTCGAAGGCGCGATAGGCATCCCAAAAAGCCTTGATCTTGTTAAAACCATCGAGCGGGTCATCTACGCCAATGCCGCAAATCAGCTCATAGAGATACAGAAAGGCAAAGGACGTAGACGTTTCCTCGACAGTTCCGCGGCGCACTTGGGCGCGCCAGGTAAAATAGCCGAGCAGCTGCCGATCGCTCATGGCGTTGTAGGTGGGAAAGTACGACTTAAAGGTGCCGTTGTAGGGGCAGTCGTCTTCAAAGTCGGCCATCAGCAGGCCTTGGCGGTAGAAAAGCTCGGCTTCCGAAAGCCAACGGCCCGCGCCGCCCTTGGGGTCATCCTGCCAGCGCGATATCTCGCGCATTTTACGGTACTGATCGGGGAGGAAATTCTGCATCTGTCGGCCGGTTTTGAGAATCGGCTCGTCTGCGTAGACTTCGTTTGAGAAGCGGGCGGACTGATGGGTCCGGGCCTCGGCCATAATGCGCTCGATGAGCATCTTGATGTCCTGGTCGGCCACCGCTCCTCCTCTCGAACGCAGCTACGGTGACCTCATATCATAGCACAGCATCAAACAGATGTTCGAGATACCGCTGCGTTGATAGATTTAGAACAGGAGGGCGTAGATGACGGCGATGACGACGGAGGGAAGCATATTGGCCGTGCGGAAGGTCTGAGGACGGATGAGATTGACGCCGACGCAGAAGATGAGCATGGATCCTACGAGCGAAAGGCTGTTGAGGGCTGCTGTGGTCATGATGGGGGAGAGCGCGCCGGCAAACAGCGTAATCGTCCCCTGGAACACGGCGACGGGCAGGGCGGAGAAAATACAGCCGCGTCCAAGCGAGGCCGTCATGGTGCAGACGATGATGCAGTCCAGCGCTCCCTTGAGGGCGAGCGTGGACCAGTCGCCGAGCAGGCCGTCTTGGATTGATCCCACGATAGCCATGGCACCGATGCAGACGGTGAGTGAAGCCGAGACAAAAGCGTTGGTGAACTCGTTATCGTCCTCACTGCCAGTCTTGCGCTTGAGCCATTCGCCAAGGTTCTCGATGGCGGCTTCCAAGTTGACGGCCTCGCCGATGAGCGAGCCGAGGGCGAACGAGACAATGAGCATGGTGGTACCAGTGGTCGCCAGCGCCTCCCCATCGATAAGGAGCATCTTCTGCATGGTGCCGCCCAGGCCGATAAACAGGACGCACAGCCCCGATGCTTTCATGAGCGTGTCTTGGATGCGCGGTGTAATGAAGCGACCGCCCGCTAATCCCAAAAGACCGCCCGCAATCAAAAGCACAACGTTGATGATTGTTCCCAAGCCCGGCATGAGCCCTCCCGTATTGATGCCAACGTGGCAATCGTAGCAGAGTGGAATGCGAGGTACATCGCGACTCATCTAATACGTTATATAAGTGGCATTAGCAACGACGCGCAGCATTTAAGCCTCAGGTGGTTGTCGGGACATAGGGATAGTATTCAAAGCGCAGTGTCATAAACCGCTGTGGGGATTCAATAGCCGCGGCAATGATATTGGCATCGCGGGCACGATCAAACCCTTCGAGTTCGATCTGATACGAGACGTCTTGCATAATGTCCAGACGTCGCCAGGCTAGGAGTGTGTCGCCATCGAATTCCAAGGTCTTGCCTCCGTCTGGGGCAACGGCGTATAGACGCAGCTTGGCGGTGGTTGCAGGGTCGACAACCGTGACCTTTTTAATTTCGTTTCGAGTATTCTTGGCGCCCAACAAGGTGAGCAGTGTTGGGGCCACGACCTCGCCCGATGGCAAAAAGACGACTTCGATGGATTCGGGAAATGCGATGATGGCCGACTTGCGGACGGGCTGATTGGCGGCGGCAACTTCGATGTTCGCAGCGTCGATGACCTCTGTGTGGTCGAGCGCGGCAAGCACGCAGCAGTTACCTTCATCGATCTCTTGAGGATCAGCAAGCCCCAGACTGTCCGCGAGCTCGGGATCGTTTGGATCGGTAGCGGGCTCATTCGGTGCTTCGAAAGAAGCTGGAATGCTGTTTGTCGGCGACGGCATGTCGCCCGCACCTGCTTCTTTGTCCGCACTCTCTTCTTGTATGGTTGCGTTGATGGGTCCGTCGTTTGGGGGGAGCGTCTTGGCGTCAAGCGCGGAGGGGAGAATTCCGATGGCTCCGGATCCGTTCCACTCCATTTCGAGAAGTGCCGGGTCGGCAAGAATACGTTGCCTGCTTTGCGCGTGGGAATCGATTTCAATAGGGCCTGCCTCTATCCCTCGTGTAAGGCTGAGTGATCCGGCTGGCTTCTCGAAATGAGCGTCTGTGTCTTTGGCGCTGACGGCGTAGAACAGCAGGGACGCTTCTCCCGCCGCGATGGCATCGGTGCCGGCTTTGGTCAGCCGCAACGATGCCGTGAATGAGAGGGTGGGCTGTGCATCGTCTGCATTCGCGGCGGCGCAGCCCAGACATATACCGCCTCCTTTCTCGAAAAACGTACCGTCGAAGGCGACCTTCGCTCCGTTCGCCGAGTCATCGACCGAAGCGATGTCGATGCGCAGCTCTAAATTGCATGAATCGCCATCCGCATCGAGCACAACCGAGCGCCACGTGCAGACGGCGCACCCCGCCTGGGAGCCGTTTGCCTTGTTCGAACGATTGATATCCACGACTATCGAGCCGTCCGTATTACGACGTAGGCATCCCGAGGTCGAGATTGCGGCCTGTGCGATCGAAAAACGCTTGCACGCAATGGCGCTCGACGGATTTGGTGCGGAACTTAGGGCTGCTGGTAAGGAGTCTGCCATGACGGGAGTCGCCCAAGCGGCGACAGGCGTTCCGGTTGCGAGCGCGCCGCAGAGTGCGACGACGGGCAAAAGGTTCTTCGATGCCATGGAGTCTCCTTAACTAATTTAATGCGGCCTGTCCGTGTTTTGTTTCTGGCTGCGTTTGATGTGCAGACCGAGGCCGGCGGTTCCCGCGCCTGCTGCTGTGGCGCCTGCTGCCAAGAGCCATCGTCTGTCGCCTGTCTGCGCCAGCGGTTCCTCGCGGTCGCCGCGGTCGAGCTCCGAGAGGTCGACCGTCACTTGCGTGGCGGCCTGCGCCTGTTCTTGCTGGGCAAAGGCCATGGCTGGCCCAAACGCTAGGATGCTGACGGCGGCGGCCAGGGCGACGGCCTTATGCCGTGTGCGCACCGGGCTCGACCGTCCAGGTAATCGTTGCAACCTGATCGCCTTCGCCGGTTACGCGGAAGATGTCGCGCGTGACGCGGGCGACGTTTCCGCTTGTCTTGAGCTTAATTTTGTCCGCGCCGCCGGCAATGCCCTGGTAGCCCATGTCGAAGGCTGCATTCTTGGAAAGATCGAGGCCCGTTCCTTGCATTGCGGCGCTGGCGTTCTGGAGTGCGCCGTCGGGGCCGACCTTAAAGTCGATGGAGTTCTGCGCGGTTCCGGCCTTGGCGTCGGCGGCAATGGTCCAGGTGTTCATGGCGTCGATCTTCATGTTGGTGACATGGATGCCGTAGGCCGAATGATTGTCGATGGTGGTCGCGTCTTCTGAGGGGCCCTGAAGCGTGCCGTCGGCCTTGGCGACGAAGGGAATAACCGTCGGAACTTTGAACTCAACGTTGTCGATCTCGGTCCTGACCATTACCTTCGTGGTTCCAACGCGCCCGGCCGCCATAGCTGGCGTCGGGGCGGCGCCCATTGCGAGCGCGAGCGCGAGCCCTGCGCCCACGACGAGCGCTCTGGCTCCGTTCATGTTCCTGGTGATGTTCATGGTCGTTCCTTTCTATTCGCCGCGGGCCGTCCCCGCGATGATTGGACGAATGCTGGTGAATTGCGTGCGGTGCTGCGTCGGCCGGAAAGCTAGTTCTCGGCTTGTTCAACCCGTACCTTGACACGTGTCGGATTGCCGTGGCTGTCGAGGGTCTTGGCATCGAGTGCCTGGATCTCGATGTACGCCTCGCCTTCTTTGATGCCGCCGGCGGGGCACGTCTCGATTGTCTTGCCGGTCTCGACCACACCGGATTCGTACATGGTCTCGTCGTTTTGGATGACGCGGAATCGCTGGGGAAATTTATTGTCTTGGACGTTTTGCACGTTGACGCGCAGCTTGCCGTCCTCCTGCAGCTGAGCGACCGGCGCGACCGAAATCGTCATCATGTTGTCGCGGACGATGGCGTCGAGCTCATCTTGGATTTCCTGGCGCGTTTTGCCCTCGGCCGTCGTAACCGAAGCGCCCGCCTCGGGTACGGGCTGCGACTGCCAAGCGTATAGTCCTACGGCGACAAGGGCACAGACGATGGCCAAGCAGGCAACGATGAGCTTCTTGCGACGATCCAGGCCTGCAAAGTGGGGCGGCTTCTTCGCGCTCATGCGGCATCCTTGGCGGTATAGATGCGTGCAAAGGTGGACGGGTCCGCTCCAAAGAGCATGTGAAGCATCAGACGGCGCGAGTAGACGAGTTCTTCGAAGTCGGGAGGGAGCTCGATGTCGTGGATATGCGCGATGTGGCGGGCGAGCGCCGAGAACGACTCGGGGTCGCAGATCACATCGGTGGTAACGTGGTAGACCGTCGTATCGGGGAATGCCTCTTCGTCGAAAGGTAGGAGATGGGGATCGTCGTCGACTTCGATGGCGATGCCGTACTGGGGCCAGTAATATGCCATGGGAACCTCCCTGCTTCTGGGCCAAAACTTCTATCGGTTTTGGCTGTCGACGCCGACCGTATCAGCCGTTACTTGACCAATTGCTGACCAAATGCTTGACGGATTGGCGTCTCCGCAGGTAAAAGGCGGCAAAAAATACTCCAACTTTTTTCGAGCGGCAATCGCGCGGTCAGTGACGGCGGGGCCATATGTGTTAAAAGCATCGTCTGCCGAGGAAATCCAGCCGCTCGCCGAATTGCGCGAACGTAAAAATCGCCAATTATGGAGACGGTCTCGAACACGTCGACGAAACGATGCGGTAACATCTCCCTGCAAACACTGTAGTTAGCTAAAGGGGGAGTTCGCGTGTCTGTAACCATCAAACCCTTCACCGACGAGTTCGAAGAGTATGGTCGCGATGAGTCTCGCGCATCGGGCGAGGCCTCGAGCATCTCGTTTCCGACAACGGAAGACGAGGTCCGCGCCATTTTGGGAAAGCTCCATGCCGAGTGTGTTCCGGTAACGGTTCAGGGCGCCCGAACCGGCCTTGCCGCCGGCGCCGTGCCCCACGGCGGGCATATCCTCAATACTTCCCGTATGAATCGCTACTTGGGCCTTCGCCGCGATGAACAAGGCCGCTTTCTACTGCGCGTGGAGCCGGGTGTTGTGCTCTCGGAGCTGCGCAAGCAGCTGAGCAAGAAGGTGCTGCCGACCGCTGGCTGGGACCAGGCATCGCTTAAGGCCTACGATGAGTTTCAAGAGGCCCCCGAGCAGTTCTTTCCCACCGATCCCACCGAGGCGTCTGCCTGTCTGGGCGGCATGGCGGCATGTAACGCCTCCGGTGCCCGCAGCTACGCCTACGGCCCCATACGCCCACATATCACGGGACTCCACGTCGCGCTGGCTGATGGCGATTTGCTTGAGCTTCAGCGCGGCGAGGCTTTTGCCCAGGGCCGCCACCTGTCGCTCGTGACGGCAGCGGGCCGTACGCTCGAGCTCGATCTTCCCGGCTATACCATGCCCAAGACAAAAAATGCCTCAGGCTATTTCGTTGCTGACGATATGGATGCCATCGATCTGTTTATCGGCGCTTGCGGCACGCTCGGCGTTGTCACCGAGCTCGAGATTGCCCTGCAAGCGGCACCTGCGGTCGTTTGGGGCGTGAGCTGCTTCTTTGACAGCGAAGACAAGGCCGTGTCCTTCACCGATTCTGTGCGTCCCGTCCTGTCCCATGCGGCTGCCATCGAATATTTCGATGCGGGCGCCCTGGATATCCTGCGTCGTCAGCGTGAACAGTCGACCGCGTTCGCCTCGCTGCCTGCGCTCGACAAAGAGGCCAAGGTCTGTGTCTACGTGGAGCTCGACTGCGACGACGAAGTTCAGGCGACTGAGGAGCTGTATCACTTGGGGTGGGTACTGGAGCTTGCGGGCGGCAGTGACGATGCGACATGGGTCGCGCGCACCGAGGTCGATCGCGAGTGTCAGCGATTCTTCCGCCATGCGGTGCCCGAGAGCGTCAACATGCTCATCGACGAGCGCCGCCGCATGGATCCCACCATCACCAAACTGGGTTCGGACATGTCGGTGCCCAACGCGCACTTGGCCGATGTCGTGGCCCTCTATCGCCGCACGTTGGCCGAAAGTGGGCTTGAATCTGCCGCCTGGGGGCACATCGGTAACAACCATCTGCATGTGAACATTCTGCCGCGCGATGCGCAGGATTATCGCCGCGGCGGAGAACTCTTTGCCCAGTGGGCTTCCGAGGTCACGGTCATGGGCGGCGCCGTCTCCGCAGAACACGGCGTCGGCAAGATCAAGGCGGGCTTCTTGGAGACGATGTACGGTCACGAGGCCATGGTCGAGTCGGCGCGGCTCAAGCTCCAGCTCGATCCTGACGGGCAGCTGGGTCGCGGTAACCTGTTTTCGGAGAAGCTCTTGGATGAGCTCGTCCAGAAAGGGGGCGCGTGAAGATGAGCGATTTCCATATGGTGGTGTGCGTCAAGGCCGTGCCGGGCAGCACCGAGGTCAAGATGGACCCCAAGACCAATACCATCGTGCGCGATGGCAAGCAGGCGGTCATTAATCCCTTTGACGCGAGTGCTTTGGAATGCGCGCTGGCGCTGAAGGACGACTTTATCGGCTTTGGCATGGATGTGCGCGTGACGGTGGTGTCGATGGGCATCCCCGCGACCGAGTCACTGCTGCGCGACTGCATCGCCCGCGGTGCCGACGACGCGCTGCTGCTGACCGATCGCGCCTTTGCAGGTGCCGATACCCTGGCAACCACCTACGCCCTCAAGTGCGGCATCGAAGCGCTCGACGAGGACTTCGACCTGCTCATCTGCGGCAAGATGGCGGTGGATGGCGATACGGCCCAGATCGGTCCCGAGCTTGCCGGTGCCTTTGAGATTCCCTGCGTGACCGACGTGAGCTGCGTGCAAAGCGCGGGCTTTACGACGTGTGGCTCGCTGGCGCTCGTTCACGGATGCGATGCCGGCGAGGAGACGGTGTATCTTGAGATGCCGTGCGCGATGACGACTGCCAAGGAGATTGGCCAGTTGCGTATGCCAAGTATTGCCGGTATTCGTGCGGCGGAGGAGGCGGACGCGCGCGTGGTCAGTGCCGCCGACGTGAACGCCAACCCCGCGCGTTGCGGCCTTGCCGGGTCGCCGACACAGGTCGTGCGCTCGTTTGTGCCCGACCGTGACCAAACGTGCGAGACCGTTGAGGGGACGGCGTCCGAGCAGGCGGCAAAGCTTGCCAAGATTATCGAGGGGATGGCATAGATGAGCGGACTGATTATCGATAGCGAAGCCTGTATCGGCTGCGGTCGCTGCGTTCGCGCCTGTGCCTCGGGCGGCATCGTAGTGGAAGGCGAGCGACCCAGCCGATGCGCCCGCGTAACCGACGGCTGCATCCTATGCGGTGGGTGCGTCGACGCCTGCCCCGTCAACGCTATCTCGATCGAGCGTGATGAGGCCGCTGGTACGGTGGACCTTGATGCATATCGAGACATTTGGGTCTTCGTGCAGACTGACGAGCACGATGCCGTGGCTCCCGTGGCCTACGAGCTCATGGGCAAGGGGCGCGAGCTTGCCGATGCTCGCGGCTGCCGTCTGGTGGCACTGGTCGGCATAAGCCCCGAGGGCTCGCTTGGGGACCTGGAGCATCTGGTTTGCGCGGGCGCCGACGAAGTCCTGGCCTGTCGCGACGAGCGCCTGCGCCAAAACGATGCGGAGGTCTACGCCCGCTTGATCTGCGATTTGGTAGCCGAACGCAAACCCGAGGCCATCCTATATGGTGCGACCGCTTTTGGTCGCGAACTGGCACCCGGCGTTGCCGTGCGTTTGCAGACGGGTCTTACGGCCGACTGCACCGTGCTTTCGATGGATGCGGAGTCGGGCCTACTGCAGCAGACGCGCCCGGCGTTTGGCGGCAACTTGATGGCCACCATCATTTGCCCCAACCACCGTCCGCAGATGGCAACGGTTCGTCCCGGCATCTTTAAGGCTCACGACTTCGACTACGGCCGCTCCGGCACGATCACCCAGGTGATGCTTGCGGAAGACGTTAAGGCCCGTGTCGAGATCTCGATTCCCGCCGAGGAGTGGGGGCAGCAGGCTTCGATTGCCGATGCCGAGCGCTTGGTCGTGGTGGGCCGCGGCATTGGCTCCAAGAAGAATCTGCCCCTGATGCGAAGGCTCGCCGATGCCCTGGGTGCCGAGCTTGGTTGCACGCGTCCCGTCGTGGAGGCGGGTTGGCTGGAGTATCGCCACCAGATTGGCCAGACGGGCGTATCGGTTTCGCCCAGGCTTCTCGTGAGTATCGGTGTTTCGGGCGCCATCCAACATCTTGCCGGCATCGGTGGGGCGGAGTGCATCATCGCCATCAACGAGGACCCGGATGCCCCCATTTTTGGTGCTGCCCAGTACAAGGTTGTTGGGGACGCCGTCGAGGTCGTCGAGGAGCTGCTGGCCCAGCTTGAGCGCTAGGCACGCGCCAGCCAGTCGCGCATCTCGTCCTTTAGGCGCTCCCAGGTCGCTTGCGTGGCGGGATTGGTAAAGGGGCGCGTAATGCCAAAGGGTGCGTCGAGCAGGCGGTAGATATCGCCCTGCTCGCGCGCCAGCGCGCGGCTCGCTGGATAGACGAGCTCAAACATAAAGCAGATGAGTCCCACCAGGTAGTCTGCGGGCTCGTTGCGTTCATCGCGTGCGACGCAGCGGTGCTCGTCAAAAACGGCAAGTGTCGGCGACGAGAAACGGCTGCCGAGAAACGTCTTCTCGTCCACCTTGAGGATGGTGTCGACGGTGCTGTCGGCGATGGTGCGCATAATGTCGATCTTGTCACCATCGCGCACGATATCGCAGAAGCACCGTGTACGCTCGTCGAGTTGTGCCGGCAGGCGAAAGTCGCTGTGATAGGCGATGCTCGCTCGGATGAGCTCGTCATGCGCACCGGTTTCGATAAAGTCACGGATGTTTGTCGTGGCGGGTGCATCGGCGGGATTCTCGCCAAAGAGGACCTCGATGCCCAGCGCCGCATGGCTCATGCTCTCGGCGTCCTTAAAGGTGTCCCAGCGTCGCAGCTGCTCAAAGCGGCCCATATCGTGTAGCAGGCCGCAAAGCCATGCCAGGTCAATATCTTCTGACGACCAGCCCTGCTCGCGCGCTACGGCATCGCATGCCTCGGCCACGTGGTACGTATGCTCGATTTTGAGCGCGATGCGTGGGTTGGTGGCGTCGTAGGCATCGGTGTAGCTTTTGAAGGCCGCGCGCGCCCGGTCTCGATCGATAGCTGTCATAATGACTTCCTAAAAAGTTGTGTCTTTCGATCCGGTGGCAATTGTAGGTGAACTCGGTTGCTGTCGGATGATGATTCTGCCGTATCGCTACATGCGGCTCGGAGACCTTGTCAGGGTGAGAAGCGTATGGTGCTCAAAATCGTTAGAACCGTCTGGCCGGTGATGCTTACCTATGTTGCAATAGGCGCGCCGTGCGGAATGATCATGGGGCAGACGGGAATGGAGCCCTGGATGGTCTTTGCTCTGAGCAGCACGTTTGTGACGGGCAGCGGGCAGTTTATGATCTGCAACCTGTGGCTGGCGGGTGTGCCTGCAGCATCGATCGTCGCGAGCGTCGCCGCCGTCTCCTCGCGTTTTGCGCTTTACTCGGCATCGATCGCGCCGCATCTGAGGGGTGCCTCGAAGTGTCAGACGCTGGCTGTTGCCGCGACACTTACCGAGGAGGCATATGGCATCTCGCTTGCCAAGTTGGTTGAAGGGGAGGATTGGGGCCCGCGCGAGTCCTTTGTGCTCAACGTGATCCTCATCGCAACATGGGGCGTTTCGTGTACGATGGGCGCCATCGTCGGCGCCGTTGTCGATGTTCCCACCGCCATTGCAGCCTTTGTCTGCACCTCGCTCTTTATCTGCCTGCTCTTTTCGCAGCGGCTGTCGCGCGGCAACGTTGTCGCGGCGGTTTCGGGCGCGGTGTCCGTCGCCGTATGCAAGTTCTTGGGCCTCACGAATATTGCCGTGCTGGCAAGCGTCGTGGCCGGCATTGCCATTGCGTTGGCGTGCGATGCTGTATTTGACGGAAGAGGTGCCCGCGATGCCCGTTAACGAGTTCTTGGTTCTGTGGCTGTCGTCGTGGGCTGCTATCGCGTTCTTTCGCATCGCGCCGGCGTTCGCCTTGCGCGGGCGGACCCTGTCGCCCCGCATTACCGAGGCCCTGGGCTATATCCCGCCCGCTGCCTTTGCCGCGCTGGTCGCCAACGACTTGGTGAGCCCCGGCGCGTTCGACGCGGGACTCTGGCCTGCCTTGGTTCCCTGGATTGCGGCCGCCGGCGTCGTGGTCGTGGCGGTCAAGACAAAATCGATGCTGTGGTGCTGCGTCTCGGGCATCGTACTCTATATTGTCTTGAGCCTTATATAGGGGTGGCGTCGCGGGCGCCGAATCTCGTTCCATCCCAACTTGTCGGATTTTTCACCGAGCTGGTCTATTTCTTCTGGTACCATGGTCAAACTTTACTGTAGCAAAGCGTGACGTGGGCTTTTGTACCCCGTCAGCGGAAATGGGGTTTCATGGCACAGGAAGCAACCACCAACGAGCAAAAGAAATTCAAGGTCCCGCGCATTCCGGGCGACATCATGATCTATCCGATGATCGTCGGTCTTTTGCTCAACACCTTCTGCCCGCAGGTTTTTGAGATCGGCGGCTTCTTTACGGCTGCCTGCCGCGGTGGCTCCAATACCATCGTCGCCGCGATCCTGCTGTTTGTGGGCGCCGGCATCAGCTTCAAGTCCACGCCGGGCGCCATCAAGACCGGCATCGTCGTGCTGATTCCCAAGCTGGTCGTCGCAGCGGCTCTCGGCCTAGGCGTGGCATATTTCTTTAACGATAACTTCCTGGGTCTGAGCTCCGTGTCTATCATCGGCGGCATTACGTTTTGCAACATGGCGCTCTATACGGGCATCATGGGCGAGTTCGGCGATGAGTCCGAGCAGGGCGCCGTCGGTATCCTGTTCTTTACGGCCGGCCCCGCCGTCACGATGATCATCCTTGGTGTTTCGGGCCTTGCCAACATCCCTGTCGGTACTATCATCGGCTCCATTTTGCCGCTCGTTATCGGCATGGTTCTGGGCAACCTGTTCCCGTTTATCAAGAACCTGCTAGTTCCCGGTGCCAACCCTGCGATTGCCGTCATCGGATTTCAGCTTGGCGCGTCCATGAGCCTGTCGAGCTTTATCACTGGTGGTATTTCCGGCATCTTGCTGGGCCTTGTCACGCTGTTTGTCGTCGGTCCCATTACCTTTGCGTTCGAGCGCCTGTGCGGTGGTAACGGCAAGGCTGCCGTGGCTTGTTCCACCATCGCCGGCACGGCTATGACCACGCCGGTTGCTCTCGCCGAGGTCGCGCCGCGCTACGCCGAGTTTGCGCCCACCGCGTACGCCCAGATTGCCACTGCCGTTATCATCACGGCAATCATGGCTCCGATTCTGACCGGCTGGGTCGACAAGAAGTTCTGCCAGGGCAAGGAGGATCTGTCGCCTGCCGGTGTCGAGGCCATCGAGGAGGCCGTCGCGACCGACATCGACGGCGAGTAACGGCCGTTACCGATAATTGATTCCGGCGTGCAATTCGCGCCGTCCGAGCGCCCGAACAGAAACTGTTTTGCAGTGATGTTCGGGCGCTTTGCTATGATTCCCTTTGCCCCTGCGGAGTAAAGGGGTGTTTATTGCCCTGATTCGAATTGGGCGATTCTGACCATTCGGATATTGAAGGGATGGCGTCTAGTGGTTAAGGCACTCAAGATTGAGATATTCCTGCTATGCATGATTGTTCTTATCGGGCTTGCCGCGCGAAGTCGTCGCTCCTTGTTCTCGAGCACCCTGCAGCTATTGTTCAGCATGCTTGGCTACACCTCTGCCGCGTACATATTATTCGATATGATCTGGACGCTTTCGGATGGTGCGGACGGCACGTTGGGTATTGCTGCCAACTGGATTTCCAACGCGGTTTCGTTTTCGCTCTTTGCCATCGCGTGTCTCATTTGGTTTATCTATTCCGAGACGATGCAGGGCTCTCGCCTTGTGACCTCGCGCTATAGGGTGGTGCTTGTAACGTTGCCTACGGCTCTGGTGGTCGTGCTGGCTTTTACCAGTTACTGGACGCACGCCTTGTTCTATATCGATTCGCAGGGCGTGTATCGTCGCGGCTTTGCCTATATGATCCAGCCCATTGTCAGCTACTGTTACGTTATACATACGTCCCTGCATGCGTTTGTGCAATCTCGCAGGGTCGAGAGCCTGCAGACGAAGGCTATCTATCGAACCTTGGCATTTTTCGCCATTCCGGCCCTGGTGGGCGGTACCTTTCAGATCGTATACTCGGTGCCTGGCCTTTGTGTCGGCATAATGATTAGCATGTTGCTGCTCTATATCATCTGCCAGGAGCAACTGATCTCGACTGACCCGTTGACTGGACTCAACAACCGCAACCGTTTTGAGACCTATATGCTGTCGCTCTTTTCAAATGTGGATCAGGCCGAAGATGTATATCTGCTTATGATGGACGCTGACGGCTTTAAGCAGATTAACGATCGCTATGGACATGTGGAGGGCGACCATGCTCTTCAGGTTGTTGCGACGGCGCTCAAGGATGTCTGCTCGGCGTCTGGTGGCTTTATCGCGCGTTATGGTGGCGATGAGTTCGTGGTGCTCCAAAAGGCAGCGGCGGAACAGGATATCATGCATCTGTGCGCGACAATCAACGACGAGCTCGCGCATGCCGAGGTGCCGTATGCATTGCGGATGTCCATCGGTTGCGCGCGGGTCGGCGATAGTGTTGATACCTGGCAAGACTTACTTCGCGCTGCCGATGCGGAGCTCTATCGCGTCAAGGCCGAGAAAAAGAAAGCCGGCGTACAAATACGCTAGAAAAGGGGCATACGACCGTGTTTGGTCGTGCGCCCCTTTTGCGTTCGTGGGGGGCCACCGGCCATAATGCCCAGGCGCGGTGCGGCAAGACGGGCGTCTGCCGCCGCGACTCGGTACGAAATCAACGAGAACCAGTGTGCTCCATTAAGCTAAAGTATGCGAATGCCCTCCCTAAAAAGGTGAGCTCGCTAGGCCTTTTTGGGCTTGTTTACGATGATGATGCCGCCGCAAACCAACAGCAGGGCAACGATGACGGTAATGGGGCTCGTGCCAGCGCCCTCGCCGAGCAGCAGCGCGCTCAGCAGCACACCAAAGACGGGGTTCATAAACCCAAAGACCGAGACGCGGCTGACGGGGTTGACGGCAAGCAGGCGCGACCACAGCGAGTAGGCGACCGCGGAGATAAGCGCCATGTAGATGATGAGCGCGATGGCGGGGGCAATCGCCGTGGGGGAGAGCGCGCCACCCATCAAAAAGCCGATGGCGGTGAGGACCAGGCCGCCGACTAAGAACTGCCACCCGGCAAGCAAGACGCCGTCGTGCTCACGCGAGAAGATGCCAATCAGGCAGGTCGAAAGGGCACCCGCGACGGTGGAGGCTAGGATAAAGCCCTCGCCATCGAGCCTGAAGCCAAAGGTGCCATCCGCGCCCGAAAGGTTGACGAGCGCGACGCCGGCAAAGCCCAGCGCACAGCCAAGCACCTTGGCCGTATTGAGCTTCTCGGTGCGAAACGCCAGGGCGGCAAAGAGGATTGCGAGGAAGTTGGCGCTGGCCTCGATGATGGAGCTCGACATGGCGCTGGCGCGCGAGAGGCCCAGATAGAAAAAGAAGTACTGCCCGATAGTCTGGAAGAGCGACAAGACAAAGATGGGCTTGATGTCGCGAGCCTGCGGAATGAGGGGGCGGCGTTGGGCCGCACTCATCCCAACGATAACCAGGGCGCCGGCAAGCGTGAAGCGCAAGCCCGCAAAGAGCAGCTGCGAGGCGCTATCGTGCGCTGGGATACCAAAGAGTGCGTAACCGATCTTGATACAGGGAAAGGCCGATCCCCAGAGTGCACAGCAGACGAGGCAGCCCAGGATGAGTCCGGGCAGGGTGGCGAGATACGGCTTGCGGCTTTCCATGATGTCCTTCCTACATGCGCGAAGCAAAAAAGAACCCGCCACCGGATGTGCCGGTGGCGGGTGTTGTTACCCGAAGGGATTGTACCCGATGGGAAAGGTTTAAGCGAAGTAGGCCACGCCGCTCTCAAAGATCGGCATGAACTTATCGCCGGGGACATGCTCGGGCACGTTGCGGTACAGGTTGTCGCCGCGACGCTCGGCATGGCCCATCTTGCCCAGGACGCGGCCGTCGGGGCTCGTGATGCCCTCGATGGCGAGTGCGGAGCCGTTGGGGTTGACGGAAAGGTCCATGCTGGGCTTGCCGTTCTCGCCCACGTACTGCGTGGCGACCTGGCCGTTGGCGATCAGCTGGGCGAGCACTTCGTCATTGGCGACAAAGCGGCCCTCGCCGTGGCTGATGGCGACGGTATAGGGGTCGTCCAGGCTGCACTGCGACAGCCACGGGGACAAGTTGGACGAGATGCGGGTGCGCACCAGACGGCTCTGGTGGCGACCGATGGTGTTGAACGTCAACGTGGGCGCATCGGGCGTGGCGTCGACGATGTCGCCGTAGGGCACCAGGCCGAGCTTGATCAGGGCCTGGAAGCCGTTGCAGATGCCCAGCATCAGGCCATCGCGAGCCTTGAGCAGGTCGCGGACTGCCTCGGTGACCTCGGGAGCGCGGAAGAACGCCGTGATGAACTTGGCAGAGCCGTCGGGCTCGTCGCCGCCCGAGAAGCCGCCGGGGATCATAACGATCTGGCTTGCACGGATGCGGCGGGCAAGCTCGTGGGTGCTCTCGGCGACGGCCTCGGGCGTGAGGTTGTTGATCACGAAGGTGTCGGCCTCGGCGCCGGCGGCGCGGAAAGCGCGGGCGCTATCGTACTCGCAGTTGTTGCCGGGGAACACGGGGATTACCACGCGCGGGCGGGCGATCTTGGCGCCGCCGTACACGTGGATATCCTTGGCACGGAAGTCGATGGTCTCGACCTCGGCGGTCTCGCCGGCGCTGCGGTAGGCAAAGACGCCCTCGATGCCGCTCTCCCAGGCCTCCTGGAGCTTGGAGAGCTCAATGACCTCGGAGCCGGTATCGATGACATAGCCCTCGACGGTGGTGCCCAGGGGCTCGACGACAACGCCGTCGGCGACCTCGGGCAGCTCGGCATCTTCGGCGAGCTCGACGATAAAGCTGCCATAGAGCGGGGTGAAGAGGCTCTCCACGTCCACGTCCTCGGCAAGCTCGATACCGATCTGGTTGCCGACACACATCTTAAAGAGGCTCTCGGCGCCGCAGCCGTAGCCGGGCGTGGAGACGGCCAGGGCGTCGCCGGTAGCAGTGAGCGCCTCGACGGCGTCAAACGCGGCGAGCAGCTGCTGGGCGTCGGGGCGGTAGTCCTGGCCATAGGTGGCGGGGGCGATGCGGACGACGCGGTGCGTGAGGCCCTTGAACTCGGGGGAGACAGCGCGGGCCGCCTTGCCCACGGCCACGGCGAAGCTGATGAGGGTCGGCGGAACGTTGAGCTCGCCGGCCTCGTCCTCAAACGAGCCACTCATGGAGTCCTTGCCGCCGATGGCGCCGGCACCCAGGTCGACCTGGGCCATAAGGGCGCCCAGGACGGCTGCCATGGGCTTGCCCCAGCGCTCAGCCTCGGTGCGCAGACGCTCGAAGTACTCCTGGAAGGAGAGGTAGGCGCGCTTGTGCTCAAAGCCTGCGGCCACGAGCTTGGCGATGGACTCGACCACGGACAGGTAGGCGCCCGCAAACTGGTCGGCCTCCATCAGATAGGGGTTAAAGCCCCATGCCATAGCGCTCGCCGTGGTGGTCTCACCGTCCACGGGGAACTTGGCGACCATGGCAGAGCTCGGGGTGAGCTGCGTCTTGCCGCCAAAGGGCATGAGCACGGTCGCGGCGCCGATGGTGGAGTCGAAGCGCTCGGAAAGGCCCTTGTTGGAGGCGACGTTAAGATCGGTGACGAGCGAGGTCATGCGCTCGGCAAGCGTGGTGCCGGCCCAGCTGGGCTGCCACACGCTGCGGGCGCAGACGTGGGCGACCTGGTGCTTGGGCGCACCGTTGGAATTGAGGAACTCGCGGGACAGATCGACGATGGCGACGCCGTTCCATGCCATGCGCATGCGCGGCTCGGCGGTAACCTCGGCGATGACGGTTGCCTCCAGGTTCTCCTCGGCGGCGTAGCCCATGAACTCCTCGACGTCACCGTCGGCGACGGCGCAGGCCATGCGCTCCTGGGACTCGGAAATAGCGAGCTCGGTGCCGTCCAAGCCGTCGTACTTCTTGGTCACGGTATCAAGGTCGACATACAGGCCGTCGGCAAGCTCGCCCACGGCGACCGAGACGCCGCCGGCGCCAAAGTCGTTGCAGCGCTTGATCAGACGGCAGGCATCGCCGCGGCGGAACAGACGCTGCAGTTTGCGCTCGACCGGGGCGTTGCCCTTCTGGACTTCGGCACCCGAGGTCTCGATGGACTCGGTGTTCTGGGTCTTGGAGGAACCAGTGGCGCCACCGATGCCGTCACGGCCGGTGCGGCCACCCAGCAGGATGATCTTGTCGGTGGGGGCGGGGCACTCGCGACGAACGTGGTTTGCCGGGGTGGCGCCCACGACGGCGCCGACCTCCATGCGCTTGGCCACGTAACCGGGGTGATAGAGCTCGTTGACCTGGCCGGTGGCAAGGCCGATCTGGTTGCCGTAGCTGGAGTAGCCGGCGGCAGCGGTGGTTACGAGCTTGCGCTGCGGCAACTTGCCCTCGAGCGTCTCGGAAACCGGGACGGTGGGGTCGCCGGCGCCGGTGACACGCATGGCCTGGTACACATAGCTGCGGCCCGAGAGCGGGTCGCGGATGGCGCCGCCCACGCAGGTGGCAGCACCGCCGAAGGGCTCGATCTCGGTCGGGTGGTTATGGGTCTCGTTCTTAAAGAGGAACAGCCAGTCCTGGTCCTCGCCGTCGACATCGACCTTCACCTTGACGGTGCAGGCGTTGATCTCCTCGGATTCGTCGACATCGGTCATGACGCCGGTCTTCTTGAGGTACTTGGCGCCGATGGTGCCCATGTCCATGAGGCAGACGGGCTTGGCGTCGCGACCGAGCTCGTGGCGCATCTCCATGTAGCGGTCGAAGGCCTGCTGCACCACGGCGTCGTCGATCGTCACGTCATCTAGGACGGTGCCGAAGGTGGTGTGGCGGCAGTGGTCGGACCAGTAGGTGTCGATCACGCGGATCTCGGTGATGGTGGGGTCGCGGTCCTCATCGCGGAAGTACTGCTGGCAGAAGGCGATGTCCGCCTCGTCCATAGCAAGACCGCGATCGGCGATGAAGACGGCAAGGCCGGCCTCATCGAGCTCGCGGAAGCCGTCGAGCACTTCGACGGGCTGGGGCTCGGGGGTCTCCATGTACAGCGTCTCGGGCAAGTCGAGCGAGGCGATGCGCGCCTCGACGGGGTTCACCACGTAGTGCTTGATGGCCTTGATGGCGGCTTCGTCCAGAGCGCCCGAGATCATATAGACCTTGGCGGAGCGCACGGCGGGGCGCTCGCCCTGGCTGATGAGCTGCACGCACTCGCTGGCGGAGTCGGCGCGCTGGTCAAACTGGCCAGGCAGGAATTCGACGGCAAAGACGGCGCCATCGCTTGCGGGGAGCTCGTCGTAGGTCACATCGACCTGGGGCTCGCTAAAGACGGTCGGCACGCAGGAGCGGAAAAGCTCCTCGTCGATGCCCTCGACGTCGTAGCGGTTGATGATCCTCAGGGCCTCGATGTCCTTGATGCCGAGAATCTCGGTCAGCTCGCCCTTGAGCTGCTGAGCCTCGACGTCGAACCCGGGTTTCTTCTCCACGTAGATACGAGAGACCATTGGTTCCTGCCTTCCTGATCGGTTGGGCGTACGGTACGGTATGCGGCAGCGGTCGGTTTGCGGGGTCTGCCCTGCGGTCGCCTTGAGCCACATGTTTGTAAACCTCACTATGATACGACAGCTCGCGGCGCGTTGAGGACGGCGAGGGTGCTACAGTGATGCGCAAACAAGAGAAAGGCATCACATGGCATTCGTTTCACTCGCCATCATCGCGCTCGTGGCCTTTGCAAGCCCCTTCATCGCCTCGGCGATTCCCGGAAAGCCCGTTCCCGAAACGGTCTTTTTGCTCGTGTTCGGCGCGGTGCTGGGACCCCATATGCTTGGCGTCATCCATGTAGATGCCGAGGTCTCGCTCGTGTCAGAGCTCGGTCTGGCATTTTTGTTCCTGCTTGCCGGCTTTGAGATCGATCCCAAGAACATCACGGGCGTCGAGGGCCGCTACGGTATGGCCACGTGGGCTGTCACATTTTGTATCGCCTGGCTTGCCGTGCGCTTTACCCCGTGGTTCTCGGTCAGCCATTTCGACGGTATCGCCGTGACGCTCGCCTTGACCTCGACGGCGCTTGGGGCGCTCATGCCCATCTTGCGCGAGCGGTTGCTTGCCGGAACGCGCGTCGGTGATTCGATTCTTGCCTATGGTACGTGGGGCGAGCTCGGCCCCGTGCTCGCCATGTCGGTACTGCTGTCTGCCCGTACGGGCATCGAGACGCTGCTGATCTTGGGCTTATTTGCCGCCGTGTGTGTGCTGCTTGCCGTGGTCCCCAGCCGCTCCAAACGCGTCGGCAGCCGCTTCTTTGCGTTTGTCGAGGAGCGCGCCGATACCACGTCGCAGACGTTCGTACGCCTGACAGTGCTTATTTTGGTCACGCTCGTGGCGTTCTCGGCCATCTTTAGCCTCGATATCGTATTGGGCGCTTTTGCCGCCGGCTTTGTCCTGCGCTATATCATCCCCGAGGGCAACCATACGCTCGAGACCAAGCTCGACGGCCTGGCCTACGGCTTTTTGATTCCGGTGTTCTTTACCGTATCGGGCGCGAAGATCGATCTGACGGCCGTGGTGTCGCGCCCCGGGCTGCTCGTGGGCTTTATCGTGGCGCTGCTGATTATTCGCGCCGTGCCCATTCTCGTCTCTATGAGCTTTTGTCCCGTGACGCGCGATGTGTCGGCGTATGGCCGCATTACCGTGGCGCTCTACTGCACCACGGCGCTGCCGATCATCGTTGCCGTAACGAGCGTGGCCGTCAACGCGGGCGCGCTGTCGCAAGATATTGCGTCGGTCATGGTTGCCGCCGGTGCCATCACGGTGTTCTTGATGCCATTGCTCGCGCAGCTCTTCTACCGCGTGGTCGACGCCGCGCCGGTCAGCGCCGTGGCAGAGGTTGCCGAGCATCCATCCGATGCGCTCGACATCCTGCGTGCCCATCACGATTTGGCGAGCCTGCTCGCACGCGAGCACGAGCTGCTGACCTCGCATGGCCATGGTCGCGTATTCGAGGGCCTGCCTACGCTCGATACGATTGCCGAGCGTCTTTCCGCCGAGGCGGCGAGCGGCCACATCGATGCCCGCATCGTGGACGCGGCGCACCTGCTTGCCGATAAGACCTATGGAGACGAGATCGACACGTCCGAGCTGACTCCGCATGAGCGTCGCCGCCTGGAGCGCGCCAAGCTCGCCGTGCGCGAATACCGCCGCCGCATGCTGGAGCTCTACGCGCGCGATGAAGCACAGGACGACGACGGCAGGTAGCCGATACCCTCTCGGGGAAGCCGCGTCCCGCTTTGAAGGCTCGAAACGGGACGCGGCTTCCGCATCGGCCCCCATCGGGAAGCTACATCCCAGAACGGACGCTCAGAGCGGGATGCAGTTTCCGCTTTGGACCCCTGCCGGAAAGCGCGTCCCAGTCTGAAGGTTCAAAATGGGATGTGGTTTCCGAAACAGGAGCCGTTGGGAAGCTGTGTCCCGGAATGGGCGCCCGGAGTGGGATACCGTTTCCGCAGGAGGCCCATTGCGGAAACGGTACCCCAGAATCGACGTTCAAAACGGGGTGCAGTTTCCGCAAGGAGGTCCTGGGGAAACCGTGCCCCGTTCTGAGCTGAAATACCGGGACGCAGCTTCCCCTGCAAACAGAACAAGGCGCGCTGCCTGCGGTTGATGCAGGCAGCGCGCCTTTTGCGTTGGGCCTCGTTGAGGTTCGAAGTCGTGGCTTGCGACCTTTAGGAGCGGGCGGCTCCGTCGACGGGGAGCACGGCGCCCGTGACATAGGATGACATGTCGCTCGCTAGGAAAACGAAGGCGTTGGCGACATCCTCGGGCTCGCCCATGCGGCCGAGCGGAATAGTGGCGACGATGGGCTTGATGACCTCTTCGGGCAGGTTGGCGACCATGTCGGTCTTAGTCACGCCAGGGGCAACGGCGTTGACGCGGATACCCATGGGGGCGAGCTCGCGCGAGAGCGACTGGACCATGCCGTTGACGGCGAACTTGGACGTGGGGTAACCGACGCCGGAGGGCTGGCCGTACTTGGCGACCATCGAGCTCGTGGTAGTGATGGTGCCGCCGTGGCCGGCCTCGGTCATAATCTTGGCGGCCGCCTGGTGACCGTTAAAGACAGCGACGACGTTGAGGTCCATGACCTTTGCAAACTCCTCGGCCGTGTAATCCAAAAGGGGCGAGCGCTGGGAGATGCCGGCGTTGTTGACGACCGTATCGAGACCGCCCATGTCGGCTGCGGCCTGCGTAAAGGCCTCGGTCACGGCCTCGAGTGAGGTGAGGTCGCAGGAACGGCCCCAGACCTTGGCGTCGGGATAGGCGGCTGTCAGCTTCTCAACGGCCGCGTCGGCAGTCTCCTGGCGCGAGCCAAAGACGGTGACGGCAGCGCCCTCCTCGATAAAACGGCAGGCGATCGCATAGCCGATACCGCGCGTGCCTCCGGTGATGATTGCTTTCTTGCCCTCGAGCAACATGGTGCTTCCTCTCATCGCGGGCGGACATACACGGCACAGCATAGCGGCGGCAAAATACAGCTGCCGTCGCATATCGGCAAACGGTATCCACGGTTGTTGACGAACGGTCAAGTTGTTCAAACGTTAGTCGACCACTTCGTGCAAAAGATGTAACTAAAAGGGGCTCCCATCCAATCGGACGGGAGCCCCTCATGCGTTATTTGATTTGCCGAGAATCGGACTAGTTGGCCATGACGCCTTCGGTCCAGGCCTCGACGTCCTCGATGCGCAGGACGTTGGCGACTTCGGCCACGCAGTCGACGCTGCCAAGCTCGGCGGCGGCAGCCTGGACGTCCTTCTCGAGCGCGCGGTGCGTCAGGAAGATGACCGAGCAGGCATCGCTGACGCCCGACTTGCCGTCCTCGACCTGGTTGATGAGCGAGATCGAGATGTTATGCTTGGCAAAGATATCGACCGTCTCGGACAGGGCGCCCACGCGGTCGGCGACCTTCAGGCGCACATAGTACTTGGTCTGGAGCTCGTCCATGGGCTTAAAGGCGAGGTTGTGACCATAGGGCTCAATCTCGGGCAGCGGAGCCACGCCGCGGCTGATCTGCTCGGAGAGCGACAGGATATCGCCCACGACGGCGCTCGCGGTGGGGAAGGAGCCTGCGCCGGCACCGTAGAACATGGTCTCGCCCACGGCGTCGCCTACCACGTAGACAGCGTTCATGGCGCCGTTGACCTTGGCGAGCATGTGATCGGCGGGGATCAGTGTGGGGTGCACGCGAACGTCGACGCCGGCGTCGGTGTTGCGGGCGATGCCGAGCAGCTTAATGGTGTAGCCGAGCTCGCGGGCCTGGGCGATGTCCTCGGCGCCGATGGTACGGATACCCTGCTGGTACACATCATCGGTGGTCACGCGGGTGCCAAAGCCGATGGAGGCGAGGATCGCCGTCTTGCTGGCGGCGTCGAAGCCGTCGACGTCGGCGGACGGGTCGGCCTCGGCGTAGCCCTTGGCCTGGGCGTCGGCGAGCACGTCGGCGTAATCGGCGCCCTCGGCGTCCATGCGCGACAGGATGTAGTTGGTGGTGCCGTTGAGAATGCCGGCGATGGTCAGGATCTTGTTGCCCACCAAGTCGTGCTCGAGCGTGCTCACGATGGGGATGCCGCCGCCGCAGCTGGCCTCGCACTTAATCTGCACGCCGCATGCGCGCGCCTTCTCGGCGAGCGTCTCGACATGACGGCCCAGCAGGGCCTTGTTGGCAGAGACGACGTGCTTGCCGTTCTCAAAGGCGGTGGTAAAGATCTCGGTTGCGGGATGCTCGCCGCCGATCAGCTCGACGACGATGTCGACGGCGGGGTCGGTGACGACATCGTGCCAGTCGCTTGTAAAGGCCTCACGCTCAATACCGGCTGCCTCGGCCTGCTCCCAAGCAAGCGCGCAGGCGCGGGTCAGCTTAAGGTCGATGCCGTAGGCTGCCAGGTACTCATCGTGGTGGCTCTTGATCAGACGGGCCACGCCGCCGCCGACGGTTCCCAGACCGATCAGACCGACGTTCACGGTGCGCAGGGGTTCGCTCATAGATAGCTCCTTCGTGCATCTTATGGATGGATTAACCGCTTAAAGGTTGAGTGCATTCTAGCGTGAACCGAGGGCGCGTGCTCGCCAGGCAACAGGAGTCGCACAAAACGGCACCCCCGAAACGCTGCGGAAACATTGGAAACATGCTCGCTACATACGACCTACAGCTTATGTGATTCAGGATGGCAAGTACATCGCCGCCTAAGTGCATATAACGACACCGGTGGGGCCGTTTTATTCAGGGCAAGGACGCCTGTAACAGAACGGAAACATTACTTTCACACAATAAAGTGGCTAAACTGCATAAACCGACAGGAATACGCAGAATTATGGATAAATGGGCAAAACAAAAGAAAAGTTGAAATAATCGCCACTTTTCTCAACTAAAGCGTCTACTATTTTGCGAACGCCGAACACGGCGAAGGATGGCCTGTCGGGTAACCGAAACCCGACGAGATTTGAGAGGAGAGCCGCATGTCGAGCCTCACCGGTAAGTCATTGAACCCTGTTATGAATCGCAGGAGCGTTATCGCGAGCGCAGCAGGTCTGGGGGCGATGTCCATTCTAGCTGGCTGCTCCTCCAACGGCGGCGACAGCGGTTCCGCTTCGAGCGACGCTTCGTTTAAGATCGGCACCATCGGCCCGCTGACCGGCGCCAACGCGTCCTACGGCAAGTCCGTTACCCAGGGTGTCGAGCTTGGCTGCAAGGATTTCTCGACCAAGGAGCTGCCGCTTGCCAGCAAGGCCGAGGACGACCAGGCCGATGGCGAGAAGGCCGTCAACGCCTTCAACACCCTGCTCGACTGGGGCATGCAGGCCCTCGTCGGTCCAACCACCACGGGTGCGTCGGTTGCCGTTGCCGCAGAGTGCGGTAACGACCCCAAGACGTTCATGATCACCCCGTCCGCGTCCTCCGAGGACGTCACCGACGGCAAGGATTGCGTCTTCCAGGTTTGCTTCACCGACCCCAACCAGGGTGTCAACGCTGCCAAGTTCCTGGCGCAGAAGTATGCGGACGAGAAGTTCGTGCTGTTCTATAACTCCGGCGACGCCTATTCTTCGGGCATCGCAGATTCCTTTAAGGCCCAGGCCGCTGAGTCCAAGCTCGAGATTGTTGACGAGGAGACCTTTAAGGACGACTCCGCCACGAGCTTTACCAACCAGCTGACCAAGGCCAAGCAGGCCGGCGCCACCATGATCTTTGCGCCGATCTACTACACCCCGGCGTCCGTCCTGCTCAAGAACGCCAAGGACATGGGCTACGACGTCAAGATGATGGGCTGCGACGGCATGGACGGCATCCTGGGCGTTGAGGGCTTCGATACCTCTCTTGCCGAGGGTCTGCTGCTCATGACCCCGTTCTCCGCCGACGACGAGAAGAACGCCGACTTCGTTAACGCTTACAAGGATAAGTACGGCGATACCCCCGACCAGTTTGCCGCCGACGCCTACGACGGCGTGCACGCGGTGGCCGAGGCCGTCAAGGAGGCCGGTCTTGGTGTCGACGCCGATCCGACCGAGGTCGCCGAGAAGCTGTCCAAGGCTATGCTCAAGATTACCGTTGACGGTCTGACCGGCAAGCTCACCTGGAACGATAAGGGCCAGGTCCAGAAGGAGCCCACGGCGTACGTCATCACCGATGGCAAGTACGTACAGGCCTAATAAGCCGCCTTACATAGAGCGGTTTTGATCCCAAGCAGGGGAGGTTTTGGCCTTCCCTGCTTGCTTGGTATCTAGGGACGATGTAACGTCCCTGTTTCATACATTAACTGGAAACCTATTCGAAAGGGGGATGTGGAACATGACGGTCTTTATCCAATACCTGGTCAACGGCCTGTCCATGGGCAGCGTCTACGCCATCATCGCGTTGGGCTACACCATGGTCTACGGTATCGCCAAGATGCTCAACTTCGCTCACGGCGATGTCATCATGGTCGGTGCCTATGTCTCGTTCTGCGCCACGTCGTATCTCGGCCTCCCGGGCTGGGCATCTGTAGTTCTCTCTTGTGTGGTCTGTACGGTTCTCGGTGTTCTCATCGAGGGTCTGGCCTATAAGCCGCTGCGTCAGGCGGGCCCGCTGGCCGTTCTGATCACGGCTATCGGCGTGTCTTACTTCCTGCAGAACGCCGCGCAGCTTCTGTGGGGCGCCACGCCCAAGAACTTCACTTCGCTCGTCACCTTCCAGGTGCCGGAGTTCTTGGCCAAGTTCAACGTAAGCGCCGTCTCGCTCGTCACCATCGTCGCCTGCCTGGTTATCATGGCCGGCCTGATGTTCTTTACAGGAAAGACCAAGATGGGCAAAGCCATGCGTGCCGTGTCCGAGGACAAGGCCGCCGCTCAGCTCATGGGCATCAACGTCAACCGCACCATCTCTATGACGTTTGCCATCGGCTCTGCCCTTGCCGCCATCGCCGGCGTGCTGCTGTGCTCTTACTCGCCGGTGCTGCAGCCCACGACGGGTGCCATGCCTGGCATCAAGGCCTTCGACGCCGCCGTCTTCGGTGGCATCGGCTCCATCCCCGGCGCCTTTGTCGGCGGCATTCTCATCGGCATCATCGAAGCGATGGCGCAGGCCTACATTTCCACGAGCCTTGCCAACTCCATCGTCTTTGGTGTTTTGATCATCGTCCTGCTCGTCAAGCCTGCCGGCCTCTTGGGCAAGTACGTCCCCGAGAAGGTGTAGGTGAGCGCTATGAAGTTTCTTAAAGACAAGCAGACGCGTCACGACTTTGTCACGTACGCCATGTGCATCGTGGCATTCGCCATCGTGTTCTTTATGCAGTCTAACCATATGATTCCGCGCATGATCGCCGGTCAGCTGGTTCCCATCACGGCCTATATCGTCATGGCCATCTCCCTTAACCTCGTCGTCGGCATCGCGGGCGACTTGTCGCTGGGCCACGCGGGCTTTATGAGCGTCGGCGCCTATACGGGCATCGTTACCGCTGTCGCGCTGGAGAGCGCCGTTCCCTCCGATCCGGTGCGCCTGATCATCAGCATTGTGGTCGGCGCTATCGCCGCTGCCATCTTGGGCTTCTTGATTGGTATCCCGGTCCTGCGCCTGAGCGGCGACTATCTGGCCATCGTGACCCTGGCTTTTGGCGAGATCATCAAAGAGATCGTCACCTGCCTCATTGTGGGCGTCGACTCCCGCGGCCTGCACGTGATCTTTAACATCACGGGCAACTCCACGATCGACGACCTGCACCTGCTCGAGGACGGCACCGCCATCATCAAGGGCGCCCAGGGCGCCTCGGGCGTGTCGACGTACTCGACCTTCCTCGCCGGTGCCATCCTGGTCATGGTCGCACTCGTGATCGTGCTCAACCTGGTTCGCAGCCGTACCGGCCGTGCCATTATGGCCGTGCGCGATAACAAGATTGCAGCCGAGTCCGTAGGCATCTCCGTCACCGAGTACCGCATGATCGCCTTCGTGGTTTCCGCTGCCCTCGCCGGTGCTGCCGGAGCCCTCTTCGGCGGTAACTTCTCGCAGCTCTCCGCCACCAAGTTCGACTTCAACACGTCCATTCTCATCCTGGTGTTCGTGGTCCTGGGCGGTCTGGGCAATATGCGCGGCTCCGTCATCGCGGCGGCGCTGCTCACGGTGCTTCCCGAGCTGCTCCGTCAGTTCTCGGACTACCGCATGCTCATCTACGCCATCGTGCTGATCCTGGTCATGATCTTTACCAACAACCCGCAGCTCAAGGCGTTCTTCGGTCGCGTCAAGGACCGCTTTGCTTCCAAGAAGGAGGTGGCAGCCGATGCCCAGTAAATTTGAGTTCAAGAAGGGCAAGATGGTCCCGTATCCTTCTGGCGCCATCGTTCCCGACCGCGACCTGGGCGAGCGCCCGGCGCTCGAGTGCATCCACCTGGGCATTGAGTTCGGTGGCCTTAAGGCAGTCGACGACTTTAGCCTGACCATCGGCAAGACCGAGATCGCCGGTCTCATCGGCCCCAACGGTGCCGGCAAGACCACGGTCTTCAACCTGCTCACCAAGGTGTATCAGCCCACGCATGGCACCATCCTGCTCGACGGCGAGGACACCTCGGGCAAGTCGGTCTATCAGGTCAACCGCATGGGTATTGCCCGTACATTCCAGAACATTCGCTTGTTCAACACCATGACGGTGGAGGATAACGTTAAGGTTGGCCTGCACAACCAGGAACGTTACTCCGGCTTTGAGGGCGTGCTGCGCCTGCCGACGTATTGGAAGCACGAGAAGGCCGCCCACGAGCGCGCCATGGAGCTGCTGTCCATCTTTGATATGGAGCACCTGGCAAACGAACAGGCCGGCTCGCTGCCTTACGGCGCTCAGCGCCGCCTGGAGATCGTCCGTGCACTTGCCACCAATCCCAAGCTGCTGCTGCTCGACGAGCCTGCCGCCGGCATGAATCCGTCCGAGACCGCAGAGCTCATGGAGAACATCGTCAAGATTCGCGACACCTTCGGCATTGCCATCATGCTTATCGAGCATGATATGTCACTCGTTATGAACATCTGCGAGGGCATCTGCGTGCTCAACTTTGGTAAGGTCATCGCCAAGGGCACGGCCGAGGAGATCCAGAACAACGACGCTGTTATCGAGGCGTATCTGGGCAAGCAGGATAAGGGGGAGAACTAAATGGCAGAGCCGATGCTTTCCGTCTACAACATCAACGTCTGGTACGGCGCCATCCACGCCATCAAGGACATCTCCTTTAACGTCAACGAGGGTGAGATCGTTGCTCTGATCGGTGCGAACGGTGCCGGTAAGTCTACGACGCTTAAAACCGTCTCGGGCCTGCTGCGTTCCAAGACCGGCTCCATCAAGTTTATGGGCGAGGACATTACTCATACGCCTGCCGACAAGCTGGTGGGCAAGGGCCTGGCACAGGTGCCCGAGGGCCGTCGCGCCTTTTTGCAGATGACGGTCGAGGAGAACCTGGAGATGGGCGCCTATACACAGCCCAAGTCCACGGTCGCTCCGGGCCTTGAGCGCGTCTACGAGCAGTTCCCGCGCCTGAAGGAGCGCCGTCGCCAGGTCGCCGGCACCCTTTCAGGTGGCGAGCAGCAGATGCTCGTTATGGGCCGCGCTCTTATGAGTAACCCTAAGCTGCTCATGCTCGACGAGCCTTCCATGGGCCTGGCGCCGATTCTGATTGAGCAGATCTTCCAGATTGTCGAGGACCTGCACAAGGCCGGCACCACGGTGCTTCTGGTCGAGCAGAACGCACAGATGGCGCTCTCGATCGCCACGCGCGGCTATGTGCTCGAGACCGGCAAGATCACCATGACCGGCACGGGCCAAGAGCTCCTGCACGACGATAACGTCCGCAAAGCCTATCTTGGTGGTTAATCCATTCAACAAAGGGGCGCTGACTATCCCGGTCAGCGCCCCTTTTTAAGTTGCGGTGAAATAGGGACTAAATGAAGGCTCCAGAGGCCAAAACAGTCCCTATTCCACCGCAACTTCATTGGGATGTGTGACAATGCCCGTCGGAAAACATCTGCTGTCTTTGGGGGTCTATCTATGGTGTACGAGTTTTGTGCCGAGAACTTTGAGCGGGTGCCGGCGGCTATCGATGCCGGTGCAAGGCGTATCGAGCTGTGCGACAACCTTGCCGTTGGTGGCACCACGCCTTCGGCCGGCGTTATCAGCGCTACGACCAACTATGTCCACGAGCACGATGCACGGATGATGTGCATGATTCGCCCGCGTGGCGGCGACTTTCACTACGACCAGGACGAGCTGCGTATGATGGAGATGGACCTGGGCCTTGCCGTAAGCGCCGGCGTTGACGGCTTGGTCTTTGGCTGCTGCAAGCCCTGCGCTGGCGGATGGGCGCTCGACGAACTTACGCTTGGCGCCCTCGTGATGGCTGCGGGCTGCGCGACCGAGGAATGTAAGCGTGAGCCCATCGACATCACCTTCCACATGGCATTTGACCAGCTCTCGCCCGAGGCTCAGCTCGATGCGATTGATACACTTGCCGACTGCGGCGTTACGCGCATCCTCACGCATGGCGGCGCTGCCGGTACGTCGATCGAGGATAATTTCGATCACCTGGCTCGTTTAATCGAGTATGCGGGTGATCGTTTGACCATCCTTCCCGGCGGCGGCATCACTACGGCAAATCGCGACGCGGTCGCGGCGGCGCTAGACGTCTCCGAGCTCCATGGCACCAAGATCGTGCCGCTGGAGGTATAACCCGTGGCGCTGGTATTCGATGTTCAGCAGGCGAGCGGCAAGCCCGACGACAACCGTCGCCCCGGTACCGCGTGTCCCTTTTGCAACACGGAGGGGCTCACCAACATCATCCAGCGCGACGGTGACTGCATCTGGCTCGAGAATAAGTTCAAGACCCTGCGCGCCACCCGTCAAACCGTGCTGATCGAGTCGGCCGATCACGATGCCGACCTGGTGACCTATAAGCCGGATGAACTCCACCATGTGATGAGGTTTGCTCTGGATTGCTGGCAGCAGATGATCGATTCGCAGCAGTATCGAAGCGTGCTCATGTACAAGAACAAGGGTCCGCTTTCGGGCGGCAGCCTCGTCCATCCACACATGCAGATTGTGGGCTTGGAACAGGAGGACGGCTATGCGGCGCTGACCTCAGCCAACTTTGAAGGCATCGATGTTTGGCAGAGGGGAAGGGTTGCGGTCAACATCTCAACCGAACCGATTATGGGGTTCTTTGAGGTCAATGTTTCAGCCCCGCAGGGAATCGCCGCCAGCGATGGCGCGCGAGACCAAGCCGAGACGGACCTCTTCGCCGATGCGATTCAGGTAGCTCTGCGCTATATCCTGAACGAGCACCATGGTGGTCGCGCAGAGTCGTACAACTTGTTCTTCTACCACATGGACGGCCGGACCATTGCCAAGGCGCTTCCGCGCTGGGTGGTTTCACCCTACTTTGTCGGGTATCGGCTGGCTCAGGTCAATGCTGAGACCACGCTCGATGTCGATGCGGAGCGATTCCGCGCACATCTGGAGGCGCTCACATCGTAAAGTGAGCGCCCGCACACTGCGGACGGTTTAGCGCGCCATTGCATCGCGGCCGGCCTCGACCCGCTTGCGCTGGGCGGCGCGCTCCTCGCCGGTCAGACGCTCAAAGAAGTGTCCGATAAGCGAGGCGAGCACCTGCTGAAACAACGTTCCACACATGACGGGAAACACAACTTCGCCCGGAAAGTATTGCGTGGCGATGACGGCGCCCGAAGAGATATTGCGCATGCCGCAGGTAAAGCACATGGTGGTCGTTTCGCTATATGGCAGATGCAGCGCGCGGGCGACCAGAATGCCGACGACAAAGCCGCTGATGGCGAAGACCAAAATAAAGAGGGCGACTTCCAAGCGCACCGCGTTCATGTGCAGCACGTACTCGCTCATGGCGGTGGAGTTGGAGGCGATAACGCCCATCATCATGAACTTGCAGGCGGGCGAGAGCGCGGGGGAGAGTTTTTCGTGCCCCCATCCGCGCGTGAGCTCGTTGATCACGATGCCGAGCACGGCGGGGATGGCGATCATAAAGGCCATGTTCTGCATCATGCTCGGCACGTCGATCGAAACGGTGGCGCCCAGCAGGAGCTTGAGCGTAAGCGGAATCGTCACAGGGGAGATGACCGAGGAAGTCAGGATGATGGTGAGCGCGAGCGGGCCGTTGCCGCCGAACATGCTGATCCACATAAAAGCGGTGACTGCCACGGGCACACTGTATTCGAGCACGATGCCGCAGACAAGGTTGGGGTTGGAACCAAAGAACAACGATCCCATGGCATAGGCCGCGATGGGAATAAGCGCCGCCGAGACCAACAATGCCACAATCAGGTGCAGCGGACGGTGGAACACCTCGGCTACCTGGTGAAAGGTGTTGCTGAGCGCACCTTGGAACGTCATAAAGGCAAACAAGGTGGGAACGATGGGCTTGAGAACGCCGATCTGTTGAGGAAAGAGCACGCCGAGCGCCACGCAAATCGGAACGATGATTTGCATGTGCCCCGCGAGAAACTTGCCCAGTCCAACCCATTGCTTCATATGCTCTTGTGACTCCCTTTGCTCGTGAATCCGTTTTGACTGGATATGCTAGACGCTCACATGTGTCCGTGCGGCTGAAACGCTCGATTATTTCGAGGGCATTACCGCCATCGTTTGCCGAAACCGCGGCGCACCGCGGCGTTTTGCGTCCGCGCTGCACGGTATAATAAATCAGTTCAACAGATCTGCCTGCCGAAGCGGGCATACACAGAGGACTCATCGCTATGAACCGTGAGAGGTATCGCGGCGACCTGCCCCTATCGGGGGTGGGTGCCTATGTCATCGCTTAAGACGACGCATCGCTGGGCGGTCGCTCAGCAAAACCCCGAGCTCGAAAAGGAACTTTCGGCTGGTCTGGGCATTCCTGGGCTGGTGGCGCGCATTATGGTCGCGCACGGCATTGGCTCCATCAAAGAGGGCCAATTGTTTTTGACGCCTTCGCTCGATCGCGACTGGGCCGACCCACTCATTATCCCGGGCATGTCGGTCGTTGCCGACCGCGTCGAGCGTGCTATTCGCAACCACGAGCACATTGCAGTCTTCGGCGATTTTGACGTTGACGGTATTACGTCGACCTGCCTGTTGACCGAGGCGCTGCGCACGTTTGGCGCCGATGTCACGCCGTTTATTCCGCATCGCTTTGATGAGGGCTACGGTCTTTCGCGCGCGGCGCTCGACCGCGTTAACGAGCTCGCTCGCCCCCAGCTGATCGTGACCGTCGATAACGGCATTGCCGCCAAGGAAGAGGTTTCCTATCTGGAGAGCCTGGGGATCGATTTGGTGGTCACGGACCATCACGAGCCGTCCGACCAGGTGCCGCAGGGTGTGCCCCTGACCGACCCCAAGCTCGAAGACGAGGGCCCCTCGCGCGAGCTTGCCGGTGCTGGTGTGGCGCTCAAGCTGGTGCAAGTCCTGGGTGAGCGCCTGGGCAAGCCGTCGTATTGGCGTTCGCTAATCGAGGTCGCGGCGCTGGGCACCGTGTCCGACATGATGCCGCTCACGCCCGAGAACCGCGCGCTGGTTGCCGAGGGCATCCAGCAGATGCGCGTAACCGCTCGCCCCGGCTATATCGCGCTTGCCGCGCTCGCCAAGGCGGACCTTTCGAGCATTACGGCGGATGGCCTGTCATTCTCGCTCATTCCCCGCTTAAACGCTGCCGGTCGCATGGCCGATCCCAAGCTGGCGCTCGACCTGCTGCTTGCCCGCGATCCCATCGAAGCAAGCGCACTGGCGGCTGAGCTCGAGGAAATCAACCGCCAACGTCGCGAGATCGAGGCGGAGCTCACGCGCGATGCCATGGCAAAGGTCGAGGAGACCTATGACGGCGGACGCGCGATCGTCGTGGGCGGCGAAGGCTGGCACGAGGGCGTCAAGGGCATCGTGGCAAGCCGTCTGACCAACCGCTACCACGTGCCGGCGCTGCTGTTCTCGATCGAGGACGGTATCGCGCGCGGCTCTGGTCGCTCGGTGGGCAAAGTTAACCTGTTTGACGCCATCGAGCGCTGTTCCGACCTGATGATTCGTCGCGGCGGACATGCCGGCGCGGTGGGTGTGACCATCGAGGCGTCCAAGCTCGATGAGTTCCGCCGTCGCCTTTCCGCCGTGCTATCGGAGCTTCCCGCCGAGGACTTTGAGGACACTGACGAGGTTGCCGCCACCGTTGACCTCTCCGAGCTAAATATCGAGACCATCGAGCAGATTTCCCGCCTTGAGCCGTTTGGCCAGGGTAATAAGGTGCCGCTGCTGGCTGCCGAGGGCGTGACGATGTGTGATCGCGCCGTGGTGGGTAAGACCGGCGAGCACATGCGCTTCGTGGCGACGGATGGCGCCGCGAGTGTGCCGGCCATCATGTTTCGTGTACCGCAAATCGATAAGCTCATCAACTGCGATAGCGCTGTCGATTTGGTGTTCGAGGCCGTTGCCGAGCATTGGCAGGGTCGTGTGAAGCCCAAGCTCATGATCAAGGATGTTCTGGTCCGCGATACCACGCTGCCCAGCATCGACGATCCGGCATGCGAGCTTCGTCGTGGCGTGCAGCCGGCGGATTCCGGCCTGCGCCTGGAGTCGCGTAAGCGCGAGACGCTCGCCCAGCTTTCCTATACCGAGCTCACGCGCTCGCTTATCCATAGCTTTATCGGCTCGAACCAGCCGCACCGCGCGCAGGTCGAGGCGCTCGATGCCCTGGCCGATCACCAAAGTGTTCTGGCCGTTATGGGAACGGGGCGCGGCAAGTCGCTCATCTTTCATGTGCATGCCGCGCGCGAGGCGGTTCTTCGCGGGCGTGCGAGCATCTTTGTCTATCCGCTGCGCGCGCTCGTTGCCGACCAGGCCTATCACCTCTCGTCGACGATGGCATCGCTTGGCATTGGCGTTGGCGTGCTGACCGGCGAGACCGTGGAGGCCGCACGCGATGACGTGTTCGCCGGCCTAGCTTCGGGCCGCACCGGTATCGTGCTCACGACGCCCGAGTTCCTATCTATCCACCGTGACCGCTTCGCGCGTTCGGGCCGCATCGGCTTTGTCGTTATCGATGAGGCGCACCACGCCGGTCTTGCCAAGGGCGGCGACCGCAGCGCCTATCTCGACATGCCCGATATCCTCAAAGCCCTGGGCGACCCGGTCGTTATGGCTGCGACGGCCACCGCGACGGCTCCGGTTGTGGCCGAGCTTGCTCGCATGCTGCCGATCACTCGCACGGTGGTCGACGAGACGGTGCGCGAGAACCTGCAGCTCGAGGATGACCGAGATCTTGCGAGCCGCGAGAACCGCCTGGTGTCAATCGTGGCGACGGGGGAAAAGACCGTCATCTACGTCAATTCGCGCGACCAGTCCGTGGCGCTCGCCAAGACGTTGCGCAAGCGTGTGCCCGATTGTGCAACCCATATCGCGTTCTATAACGCGGGGCTTGCGCGTTCTGATCGCCGTCGCGTGGAGGAAGCATTCCGAGACGGAAGCCTCAGCTGCATCGTCTCGACATCTGCCTTTGGCGAGGGCGTCAACCTGCCCGATATCCGCCATGTCGTGCTCTATCACATGCCGTTTGGCGGCATTGAGTTTAACCAGATGAGCGGCCGCGCCGGTCGCGATGGCCAGCCCGCCGTGATCCATCTGCTCTATTCGTCGCGCGACGCCCGCATTAACGAGCGCCTGCTCGACTGCTATGCGCCCGAGCGCGACGAGCTCGTCACGCTCTATCGCGCGCTGCAGACCATGTGGCGCTCCAACCGCGGCAAGACGGGGGACGATTCCTTTAGCGCGAGCGATATCGACATCGCGCAGATGTGCCTTGCCATCGATGCCCGCACGCCGGTCGACGAGCGCTCGGTGGAAAGCGGCCTGGGAATCTTCGAAGAGCTTGGTTTCTGTCGCGTTTCGGGGTTTGACGACACTCGTCGTATCGCGATGGCCGAAAACCCCGGCCGCGTGCAATTGAGCAGGTCAATTCGCTATTTGGAGGGCTTGCGCTCGCGCATGGAGTTCTCGGCTTTCCGGAGCTGGGCGCTCGATTCGTGCGCTTCTGATATGCTAGCCAAAGTTAACCGCCCGATCGTACCGCGGGCCTAGGGGAAGGGGACCTCGATGGATGCCGCAGCCCGTACCGCCCATGATTCCACCCTCCAGCCGTTTTCGGAGATGGAGCACTATAAGCATGCCGATGAGCTGCCGCCCGAGATTATGGCGGACAGCTACGACAAGCTGGAGCGCCTGTGCCTCAAATATATGAATGAGGACGACTTTTCTAAGGTGGAGCAAGCCTACTGCTTTGCCGCCGAGAAGCACTGCAACCAAAAGCGCCGCTCGGGCGAGATGTACATTAACCATCCCGTCGAGGTTGCCATCATTTTGGCCGATCTCAAGATGGACTGCGATGTGGTGTGCGCCGCGCTGCTGCACGATACCGTCGAGGATACCGAGACCTCGCTCGCCGATGTTTCCGGCCTGTTTGGCGATACGGTGGCCGAGCTCGTCGATGGCGTGACCAAGCTCACCAATATCGAAGTCGACAGCATGGACGAGAAGCAGGCGCTCACGCTGCGCAAGATGTTCCTCGCCATGTCCAAGGACATTCGCGTCATCATCGTTAAACTTGCCGACCGTCTGCACAACATGCGAACGCTGGCAGCCCTGCGCGAGGATCGTCGCCTGTTTAAGGCTCGCGAGACCATGGACGTGTACGCGCCCTTGGCCGACCGCCTGGGCATGAGCTCTATTAAGTGGGAGCTCGAGGACCTGTCCTTCTTCTACCTGGAGCCCGATGCCTACCAGCGCATCGCGCGCATGGTGGCGGAGTCGCGCGAGGTCCGTGAGCGCTATCTGGCTGAGACCATCAAGACACTCACCGACGAGCTCAACCGCATTGGCCTGGAGGACTTCCAGATTAACGGTCGTTCCAAGCACTATTGGTCTATCTACCAAAAGATGAAGCGCAAGGGCAAGGAATTCTCCGAGATCTACGACCTGGTGGCACTGCGTGTCATCACGCATTCGGTGCGCGATTGCTACTCCACGCTCGGCGCGGTGCATACGCTGTGGCACCCCATGCCCGGTCGCTTTAAAGACTATATCGCCATGCCCAAGGTCAATAACTACCAGTCGCTCCACACGACGGTCATCGGCCCCACGGCTCGTCCGCTCGAGATTCAGATTCGAACCTACGAGATGCATGAGCAGGCCGAGTACGGCATTGCCGCCCACTGGCTATACAAGAAGTCGGGCGGATCGTCTGCTTCCAAGACCAATGACGCTCAACGTTTGGACGACCAGATCAACTGGCTCAAGCATTCGCTCGATTGGGCGGCTTCCGACGAGATCACCGATGCCAAGGAATACCTGCACTCGCTGAAGGTCGATCTGTTCGATCAGGAGATCTTTGTCTTCACGCCCAAAGGCGAGGTCATGGCGCTTCGTGCCGGATCCACGCCGCTCGACTTTGCCTATGCCGTTCACACCGAGGTGGGAAACCATTGCGTCGGCGCCAAAATCAACGGTGCGGTGGCTCCGCTCACGCACGAGATTAAAACGGGTGACCGTGTCGAGATCCTGACCAATAAGAGTTCCAAGCCGTCGCGTGATTGGCTCAAGATCGTTAAGACACCTTCCGCCAAGTCAAAGATCCGCCGCTATTTTGCCGCTGCGACCAAGGACGACGACGCTGCTGCTGGTCGCGATATGCTGGCCAAGGACCTGCGTAAGCGTGGCTATGGCATTTCTACGCCGCGTTCGACGCGTGCGCTCAACGCCGTGGCGGAGCAGTTTAACTTCAAGCAGCTCGAGGACCTGTTTGCCGCCGTCGGCGCCGGCAAGGTTGCCCCGCGCGCTGTGGGCAATAAGGTCGAGCAAATCTTGGACCCCAAGCCCGAGGAACAGCTCACCAAGGCCGAAGCCATTGCCGAGGTCGTGAAGCAGCCCGCTCGCGGCTCCAACCGCAAGCCGCAAAAGCGCGGCAAGAGCGCCAGTAACGGCATTATCGTCAAGGGCGAGAGCAACAGCGGCCTGCTGGTCCGTCTGGCTCATTGCTGCAATCCCGTGACGGGCGACGACATCGTCGGCTTCATCACGCGCGGTCGTGGCGTTTCGGTGCATCGCGCCAACTGCCCTAACGTCAAGGGTCTTATGGAACATCCCGAGCGCATGATTGATGTGGAGTGGGACGGCGCTGCCGATACCCTCTTCCAGGTCGAGATCGTGGTCGAGTGCCTGGATCGCATGGGCCTGCTCAAGGATGTCACCATTGCCATTGGCGATGCGGGCGGCAATATCCTTTCTGCCGCCACGTCGACCAACCGCGAGGGTATTGCAACCCTGCGCTTTATGGTCGAGATCTCGGACGCGAGTGGTCTGGATCCGCTGCTGGCTTCCATCAGCAGTGTCGATTCGGTCTACGACGCTCGCCGTCTTATGCCCGGCGAAGGCGGAGCTCAGCTCAAGCGCCGTGTGTAGGTGCGAGGGCCTCTCAGCATCATAGATATTGGTTACGTTCGAGGCATCGTTTGGTGCCTCGAACGTATTTTAGAAGGAGGGTATGCGCATGGGCGATATGACTTTGGACCTGACACCCCGAGGTGCGGCTTCGATTGAGGCGCTCGTCAACGGCCCCATTCAGACCAACAGTTACGCCGTGATTTCGAATGACGAGTGCTTAATCGTCGATCCGGCGTGGGAGGGCGAGTGTCTTGTGGAGCATATCCGCACCGCGCATCCCGAGGTGCGCGTACTCGGCTCTGTCTGCACGCACGGTCATGCCGACCATGTTGGCGGGGTTGCCGGGGTTCGAGCTGTCGTTGGCGACAGCGCGCTATATGAGTTGTGCGCTAAGGACGTGACGGTACCTCGCGCAAATATCGAGGAGCAGCGCGCCATGTGGGGTATCGAGACACCCGATCCGGGTGAGCCGACGCGTTTGCTTGCCGAGGGCGATACAATCGAGGTGGGCGACGTCTGCCTGCAGGTGATCGAGACGCCGGGGCATACGCCGGGCGGCATCGTCCTGTTCGCCGCGACCGAGCGGGGGAACATCGCCTTTGTGGGCGACACGCTTTTCCCGGGCAGCCACGGTCGTACCGATCTTTCCGGCGGTGACGAGGCGGCGATTATGCGCTCGCTCTCCAAACTTGCCAAGATGCTTCCGCCCGATACCGTTTGCTTGACGGGCCATGGCGATTCGACCACGATGGCGCGCGAACTTATGCAGAACCCGTTTATGCAGATGTAGGCTCGAAGCCGTCGTCCGAACCACGAAGACCGCTCAATCGTCAAGCTATTTTCCCCAGTGGGTCGATTCTGTGGGGCAAACGGTCAAAATTTGTCCAATCGGATGGTATTCGTGAACAAACGAACGTTTATGCTCGGGTATGTCGTGGTAAAATCTCAGGCGTTATCGGAGCAACCTTACAGGAGGTTTCTTTTATGCTCGTCAACGCAGCAGACATGCTCAAGAAGGCCGAGGCCGGCAAGTACGGTCTCGGTGCCTTCAACACCAACAACCTCGAGTGGACCCTGGCTATTCTCCAGGCCGCCGAGGAGGCCAAGTCTCCGCTGATCCTTCAGTGCACCGCTGGTGCCGCTAAGTGGATGGGCGGTTTCAAGGTCTGCGCCGACATGGTCAAGGCTGCCGTCGAGGCCACGGGCGTTACCGTTCCCGTCGCCCTTCACCTCGATCACGGTTCTTACGAGGACTGCTTCAAGTGCATCGAGGCCGGCTTCACGTCCATCATGTATGACGGCTCTCACGAGGAGACCTTCCAGCTTAACCTCGACCGCACCAAGGAGCTCGTTGAGCTTGCCCACTCCAAGGGCATGTCCATCGAGGCCGAGGTCGGCGGCATCGGCGGCACCGAGGACGGCGTGACCTCCAGCGGCGAGCTCGCTGATCCTGCTGAGTGCAAGCAGATTGCTGACCTGGGCGTCGACTTCCTCGCCTGCGGTATCGGCAACATCCACGGCGTGTACCCTGCCGACTGGGCTGGCCTTTCCTTCGAGCGCCTGGGCGAGATCAAGGCTCAGACCGGCGACCTGCCCCTCGTCCTGCACGGTGGCACCGGCATCCCCGAGGATCAGATCAAGAAGGCCATCTCCCTGGGTATCTCCAAGATCAACGTCAACACCGATCTGCAGCTCGTCTTCGCCAAGGGCGTTCGCGAGTACATCGAGGCTGGCAAGGATCAGCAGGGCAAGGGCTTTGACCCCCGCAAGCTCCTCAAGCCTGGTCGCGACAACATCGTTGCCCGCACCAAGGAGCTCATGGAGGAGTTTGGCTCCGTCAACAAGGCGTAAGCGTCGCTAAACTTCCCGCCGGAAGCCCCGTCTCCCTACACTGTTTCCTTTGCGCTCACCTGGCTTCGCCAGAAGTCGCGCCAAGGAAACAGTTCCGGGGGACGGGGCTTCCTTCGTTTAACGCCGCAGGGTTACGAGTCTGAATTAAGATGGCTACTGGCTTCGCCAGAAGTCGCGCAATGGGAAAAGCTCCGGGTGAACGGGGCCTCCTTTGTTAACTCGCTACAGGGTTACTGGGCTGAATTCACTTTTTAATAGGTACCGTTCGGCGGCGTTGATGGCTCCCTTGTTGGGGCTTTCTTTTTATCTCGCTACAATGGGCTTCAAGCGTTCTAGTGACTTGGAGTTTTGGTATGGCTGTTATTAATGTGCTGCCTTCGGATGGGAAGGTTATTGACGAGGGTCCTGTTGGTTGCTCTGTTGATGTTTGCTGCGATGACTTTCGCCATCTCGATATTGGACTGCCGCCCGAGATTCTTCGTCTCAAGGATGCTGGATATTTGACGCAGGCTGTTGCGGCTTGTGATCGTCTTTTGGGGCAGAATCCCGATCCCTCGCTTGCTGCCTGCGTTCGTGCCGAGCGGTATCGCATGCTTGAGACGCCGCTTCATTTTTCGGTGTCGCGCGATCGGGCTATTGCGATGATTCGCGAGGAGTGGCCTGAGTTTACCGAGGAGCAGTTTGACGATCTGATTGACCGTAAGCGTATTGACTGGCGCTTTATCGATGGCGAGCTGTTCGTTCTCGACAACTTCCTCGATTCGCTTCGCGTATATCCCAAAGAGGTTCCCGGCATGCGTCCCGATCCTACGGACGGAATTGCACTGCGCAACGAGATGCTCAAGGAGATGGAGTCACAAAACGGATTGACTCGCGTTATTACGCTTAAGGCGTCCTTGTCTGTCCCCGGCGCTCTAGAGGGGGAGACCGTTCGCGCTTGGCTACCCGTTGCCGCCACCTGCCGCCAACAGTCTCAGGTCGAGATTCTCGACATGACGCCGGAGGGTGCTGTTGCTCCCGCGAACGCTTCGGCGCGTACCGCCTCGTGGTCTTCTTCGAGTGAGCGCTCATTCTCGGTGACTTATCGTTATCACATCGATGCTGCTTATTGTGATGTCTACGGTGGCACACTTCCAGTTCATCCGCGTATGGACGCGCCTCTGCCCGAGGATATTTCCGAGGACCGTCCGCACATTGCATTTACGCCGTATCTGCAGCAGCTGACGGCCAGCGTTGTTGGCGGACTCGAGGATCCGCTCGATCGCGCCCGTGCTATCTATGATTACCTGACGCAGTATATCGACTATCGCTATCAGCCGCCGTACTTGCTTTTGGGATCTATTGCCGATGACTGCGCGCATTCGCTCCGCGGCGATTGCGGCGTTATGGCGCTCACGTTTATCACCATGTGCCGTATCGCGGGCGTGCCTGCCCGTTGGCAGAGCGGCCTCTACGTTGCGCCCGATTCGGTGGGGTCGCACGACTGGGCAGAGTTCTATACGCCGCAGACCGGTTGGCTCAACGCCGACGTGTCATTTGGATCTTCTGCTCGCAGGATGGGGGAGGAGTGGCGCCGCCGTCACTACTTTGGCAATCTCGACCCATGGCGTATGGTGGCCAACAATCGATTCCAGGCAGAGTTTGAGCCCTCTTTCGACGGCATGCGCGAGGACCCTTACGATAACCAGATGGGTGAGGCTTCGGTCGACGGTCGCGGATGCCGTCAGCGCGAGATGCTACGCACGGTCGAACTCATCGAAATGCTCGAAGTTCCATTTTCGGACTAATCGGTAGAAAGCTGTGATAAACTAACTCACGCATTACGTGCCCGAGTGGCGGAATTGGCAGACGCAGTGGACTCAAAATCCACCGTTGGCAACAACGTGCGAGTTCGAGTCTCGCCTCGGGCACCATACATGCAAGTGAGCGTTCAAGGGGGTTGCGGCCCCCCTTTTTCGTGCCGAACTCGCGTGAGCGCGCGAAGCGTTAAGCAAACAGGCCTGCGGCCTGTTTGTAGCGGAGCGTGGCGAGGGCGCCGCGCGTCCGAAGCCCGGGGCTTCGCGAAGCGAAGGCCCTTCGAGTCTCGCCTCGGGCACCATACATGCAAGCGAACGTTCAAGGGGGTCAAGGCCCCTTTTTCGTGTACGTAATGTGATAACGCGCTGTACGTGTTATTATTCGCAAGGCGTTGTTCCCGCAATGCCCTAAAGAGGAACCCGAGGGTTCCCACCTTTTAGCGCCAATGAGCAGCTGACTGGTCATACAACTTAGATTCCCTTCCTCAAATCGAGGAAGCCTATGTGTACGACCTGGTTGCTGAGAAGCGCTGGGTTATTTTTTTATGAATGGAGGTAGGGAAAATAGCTAAGTCTGATGACACCCGCATCAACGACGAGATTACTGCATCTTCGTGCCGTTTGATTGGCGTCGATGGCTCTCAGCTCGGCCTGTTCGCCATCCGCGATGCCCAGCGTGTCGCCGACGATCAGGGTCTCGACCTGGTCGAGATCGCTCCCAACGCGGAGCCGCCGGTCTGCAAGGTCATGGACTACGGTAAGTTCAAGTACCAGCAGGCCATGAAGGCCAAGGCTGCTCGTAAGAACCAGTCCAAGGTCGAGGTCAAGGAAATGAAGTTCCGACCCAAGATCGACGTTGGCGACTACGAGACCAAGAAGGGCCACGTTCTGCGTTTCCTCAAGAAGGGCGCACGCGTTAAGATCACCATCATGTTCCGCGGCCGTGAGATGGCTCACCCGGAGCAGGGCCTTAACGTTCTCGAGCGTCTCGCCGAGGATCTCAAGCCTTACGCTACGGTCGAGTCCAAGCCTAAGATGGAAGGCCGTAACATGCTTATGCTGCTCGCCCCGATTAAGGGCGCCTTCGATGAGGATAAAGCGGCAAGCGATACCAAGTAACTAGTGTTCTGTAACCGATTAAGGAGTATTTCATGCCTAAGATGAAGTCCCACAGCGGCACCAAGAAGCGTTTCCGCAAGACTGGTACCGGCAAGCTTATGCGCGCCAAGGCTTTCAAGAGCCACATCCTGAGCAAGAAGTCCACCAAGCGTAAGCGTGGCTTCCGTCAGGAGACCGAGATCGCCGCTGCCGACCGCAAGGTCATCAAGTCGCGTCTCGCCTAAGTTCGCGTTCCCGTTTTTCGTTTTACCGTCTAGGAGTTGATAGAACATGGCACGTATTAAGCGCGCTGTTGCCGCCAAGAAGAAGCGCCGTACCGTTATGCACCGTGCGAAGGGTTACTACGGTGCCGCTTCGCGTACTTACAAGCATGCTAAAGAGCAGGTCCAGCACTCTCTGCAGTATCAGTATCGTGATCGCCGCAACAAGAAGCGCGAGATCCGTTCTCTCTGGATCACTCGTATCAACGCTGCTGCTCGTCTGAACGACATCTCTTACTCTCAGTTCATGCACGGCCTGAAGGTTGCCGGCATCGAGCTCGACCGCAAGGTCCTGGCTCAGATGGCTTACGAGGACATCGAGTCCTTCAACGAGCTGGCCACCATCGCCAAGAAGGCTCTCGAGGCCTAATAGATTCTCTTGAATCGCTAGGGGAGTGTCGCGTTGTGCGCGGCGCTCCCTCTTTTTATCTGAAGCGCTGGTTTATATAGCAAAAGCGCGGGCAGATAGACACTTACAGGTGACCGATCTCTATATATTCCTGAACCAAAGGGTCATCATCTGATACGTGCGGAAGATCCGCACCAGTTTTTCTATTACCTATAGAAAGCAATATGTTATGTAGGACTTGTGAAGAGTGGAATTGACGTCCCACAGGGCTTCGCGGTCTGGCAATATATCTCCTTGCCGCGCGGCCCGGTGGAACCGGGAACCAGCGC